>CANPXL010000027.1 GCA_947586055.1 uncultured Acetatifactor sp.
CGGGAAATCCGCATACATACAAGGAAATGGAGCCAAAAGAAGGCTCCATTTCGCATTTACAAGTGGCAAACTCGGGTAATATCATACATTCTCATTTTTTAAGCCCTCTTCCGGATCCCGCCATGCAGCGTCAACCGCTCAAAACCCAGATATGCTTGATCTGGTCCTTCAGTTCCTCCCAGGTCCACGCGCGCCTGCTCCGCGCGACACAGTTGGGATCGTTCAGCAGATATCCGTCCTCCGACCGGCCGTAGAGAACGATAAAATGACCGCCCACGGTAAAATCGCCCGGCCCCATGGAACAGATCACGATGCTTCCGCCGGCAAGCGCTGCATCCAGAGCCCATTCCGACGTCTCCGGCTGTTCCACGCCGATTCCGTAATACAGCGGGACATTTTCCATCAGCAGCCAGGCAGTTCCGGTCCCTGAGATGTAATAGCCGTGTTTCATGCTGTATTCGGCCAGTTTATCCGGGGTCAGTTCCTCGTTCCCCGTCAGATACCAAAGCGCCATGGAAAGGGCCGTAGGGCCGCATCCCGACAGCCCGACCACGCTGTCGTCCCCGTAGGGGGCATAGCCCCATCTGGGATCCCACTGGAGGAACAGCGGAAATTTCTCCGCCTTTTCCTCTTCCGTCAGTCCCTCGCCGGTGACGGTCCCCTTTTTTTCCGGAAAATCCACCGCGAACCCGGCCATCTCCGGATTGTTGGCGAGCGCCTCCAGCAGCTTTTCCGGGTAAGCTTGGGCGTTTTCCGCCATTGCTTTGATCGAATCGTTTTCTTTTCCCAGCGTTTCCAGACGGCTTATGATTTCGCTGTAGGTGCGCTCTCTGGGCCTGTCCACGCTGTCAAGGCCGACTCTGTCCGGATATCCCGCGGTAGTTCCGGCGGCGGAAGCTTCCGTCCCGTCCGCCTGATCCGATACCGGCGCCGAAGTCAGGACGCCCGTTTCGCTCTCCAGCAGGGAAAGCCTGGCCGTCACACGATTCAGATTCTCGCTGACCGCGCGCATCCTGCCGCGAATCCTCATGAGAAGAAGGACGTTGACGGCCAGAATCGCAAGCAGGATCCAGAGCAGGAGCCGTTTCCCTCCGGTCCGTTCCCCGGAACCGTTCCTTCTTCGTATGCCCCCCCGTATTTCTCTCCCGTTTCTTCCGACATTCGCCATACCGCCTTCCTCCTGTATCCTTTTCCCGCCCCCCGTCGTCCGGGCAGCCTTCATCCGTCAGTTTTGCCCTCCGGACAGGATACAGTTTCTCACGGGATTGTATCAGAATTGTCACTGTTTTGTAATTTTTTTCAAAATCTCCGCGCCGCTTCCTCTTTCGGTCACTTTCCCAGCAGCCGCACCGTTTCCCGGGCTATGGCAAGTTCCTCGTTGGTGGGGATCACCATAACCGTCGTCGCGCTGTCGGGAGTGGAGATCACGATATCTTCTCCCCTCTTATTGTTCGCCTCCGGGTCCAGCGCCACGCCGAGATAACCCAGATATTCACAGACAAAGCTGCGAACCAGAGGCGCGTTCTCCCCGACCCCAGCGGTAAAACAGATCACATCCACGCCGTTCATGGCCGCCGTGTAAGCGCCGATGTATTTTGCGACCCTGTAGCTGAAGGTCTTCATGGCTCTCACCGCGCCTTTGTTCCCGCTGTGGTATCCGGCCTCCAGATCGCGGAAATCGGAGGAAAGATTTTCGGAAAGCCCCAGCACGCCGGACTGCCTGTTCAACACGGTCATGATCTCTTCGAGGCTCTTGTGCTCTTTCTTTGCGAGAAACTCCACAATGGCAGGGTCGATATCGCCGGACCGCGTCCCCATGATCAGGCCCTCCAGCGGCGTCAGCCCCATGGACGTGTCAACACATCTGCCGTTCTTTACGGCGGATACGCTCGCGCCGTTTCCCAGATGACACACGATGATTTTCAGATCCTCATACTTCTTCCCCAGCGTTTCGGCCGCCTTCTTCGACACATAAGAATGGCTGGTGCCGTGGAAGCCGTAACGTCTGATCTTATAGTTCCGGTAATAGTCGTAGGGCAGTCCGTACAGGTAAGCCTCCTCCGGCATGGTCTGGTGAAAGGCGGTGTCGAATACCGCCACCATGGGCGTTTTCGGCATCAGCTTCCTGCAGGCGTCTATCCCGATCAGGTTGGCGGGATTATGCAGCGGCGCAAGGTCGTTGCATTCTTCCACCGCCTTCAGCACCTCGTCGTCGATCACCACCGACTCCGCGAACTTCTCTCCGCCGTGTACCACCCGGTGTCCCACCGCCTGAATTTCCTCCAGCGAACCCACCACGCCGGTCTTTGGATTCGTCAAAGCTTCCAGCACAAGGCGGATGGCTTCGGTATGGTCCGGCATGGGCGTCTGTTTCTCTTCTTTTTCTCCGCCATCCGGAGTGTAGGCGATCCTGCTTCCCTCGATGCCGATTCTCTCACAGAGACCTTTGGCAAGACATTTTCCGGCGTCGGAATCGATCAGCTGAAATTTCAGGGAAGAACTGCCGCAGTTGATAACCAGTATTTTCATTTGATTCCTTTCCTTTCTCATTTCGGATTTCAGAACAGTTTCAGGTCGTATGCCCGTTTCGGGCCGCGCCGCGCGCTTCCGTTACACAAGCTGCGCCTGAACGGCGGTGAGGGCGACAACGCCGACGATATCCTGCCAGGAACAGCCTCTGGAAAGGTCGTTCACAGGCTTTGCAATGCCCTGAAGCATGGGCCCGTAAGCTTCCGCGCCGCCCAGCCTCTGTACCAGCTTGTAGCCGATGTTTCCGGCGTCCAGATTCGGGAAAATCAAAACATTGGCGCGGCCGCCCAGAACGCTGCCGGGCGCCTTCGTCTTCGCCACGCCGGGAACCAGCGCCGCGTCCGGCTGCAGTTCGCCGTCGATGACAAGATGCGGATACTGCTCCTGCGCGATCTTCGTCGCCTCCACAACCTTATCCACCAGCGGATGTTTTGCGCTCCCCTTGGTGGAATGGCTGAGCATGGCGATCACGGGCTTGGGGCCCACCAGCGATTTAAAGCTTCTGGCGGAGGATTCCGCGATGGCGGCCAGTTCCTCCGGCGAGGGATCCTGATTCAGTCCGCAGTCCGCAAACAGAAGCGTGCCGTTTTCCCCCTGATCCTTAAACTGGGTATCCATGATGAAAAAAGCGGAGACAAGCTTTACGCCCGGGGCCGTCTTTAAGATCTGCAGGGCGGGACGCAGAGTGTCCGCGGTAGAGTGGCATGCCCCCGCCACCATGCCGTCCGCATCATTGGCTTTGACCATGACGATGCCGAAGGTGAGATAATCCTTCAGGAGGATTTCCCGCGCCTTTTCCTGCGTCATTCCCTTGGCCTTTCTGGTCTCATACAGCAGATCTACATATTCCTCCAGCTTCGGGGTTTTGGTCGGATCGATGACGGTCACCTGGCTTAAATCCACCTCCAGCCATCCGGCGCCGTCCATGATCTTTTCCTCATCTCCGATCATGATGACGTCGGCAATTTCTTCCTCCACGATCTTTGCCGCGGCGATCAGCGTTCTCTTGTCCGTGGATTCCGGCAGAACGATGGTTTTTTTATCGATTTTGGCCCTCTCCTTGATCAGATCTATATAAGACATGACAAATCTCCTTTCCGGGTTCCCCCGCAGTTTTTTGTAAAAAATATAACAGATTTACCAGATTTTTACTTAACAAAAAACTCAGTTTATATTATACTAAATATACGGACAGGGTACAAGAAAAACTCTTTGTTTCCTTGTACATTTTCAGGTACACGGCCGGCGCTCCCCCTGTCTCGCACGGCCGGGAAAGTGAGGCGCTCATGAGGATCAACGGCATCATCGCGGAATACAATCCCTTTCACAACGGACACAGATTTCAGCTTGAAGAGTCACTTCGTCTTACCGGCGCCCGGTACACTGTTGTCGTTATGAGCGGCAATTTTGTCCAGCGCGGCGCCCCCGCACTGGTAAACAAATACAAACGGGCCGAGATGGCCCTTCTTAGCGGAGCCGACCTTGTGCTGGAGCTCCCCGTGCTCTACGCGTCCTCCAGCGCCGAATATTTTGCGACGGGTGCGGTGACGCTGCTGGACCGGCTGGGCGCGGTGACGGATCTGTGCTTTGGCAGCGAGTGCGGCGACGCCGGACTGCTGCGCGGGATCGCCGAAATCCTGCTGGAAGAGCCGCCTGCATACAAAAATTCCCTGAAACAGTATCTGCGGGAGGGAAAATCCTTTCCCGCCGCCCGCGCCGAAGCCCTGATCCAGAATTATCCTTTTTTGAGCGGACAGCAGAACGTGTTCACCTCGCCCAACAACATCCTCGGCATCGAATACATAAAGGCTCTGTGCCGCCGCAAAAGCGCCATGAACGCTGTCACCGTCCGGCGCACCGGCTCCGGCTACCACAGCCGGTTTCCGGAGGAAGACCAGTGTTCCGCTCTCGCCATCCGCCAGGCTCTCTACGCGGGAGCCGACATGAAGTTTCTGAAAAACAACATGCCGGCGCAGGCTGCGGAAGTTCTGGCCGGCCAGCTTGAAAAAACGGGCCCCGTCCGCAGCAACGATCTGTCCGAAATGCTGTATTATAAGCTTCTCGAAGAAAAGGAAACGGGATATGATACCTATCTGGATGTGTCTTCGGATCTGTCCGACAGGATCAGGGGACATCTGAACGGCTTTAAAAATTATGAGGACTTCTGCGATCAGTTAAAGACGAAAGAAATGACATACACCCGCATCAGCCGCTGTCTGCTGCATATTCTTCTGGGCCTTAAAAAGTCGGATATGGAACAGGCGCAGGCCCTCGGGTTCATTCCTTATGCCCGCATTCTGGGCTTTAAAAAGGCTTCCGCCCCGCTGCTCGGCGAGATCAGGGCCCGCGCTTCCGTTCCGCTGATCACAAAGCTGGCGGACGCCGGAACGCTTCTGGACAGGGCGGCGTATGAAATACTGGATCTCGACATACGCACCAGCCAGCTTTACAACGGGATCGTTTCCCACCGGACGTCGGAGACGCCGCAAAACGAGATCTCCACGTCCCCTGTCATTCTCTGAAAAAAATCAGTTTTTAAAACTGTGGATGGGTGCCGGAATCCTGCCGCCCCGCTGGATAAAGGCGTCGCAGGAGAAGCGGTTCACGGGCATGATGGGCGCATAGCCCAGAAGCCCTCCGAACTCCACCGTCTCTCCCACGCCCTTTCCCGCCACCGGGATCAGGCGCACCGCCGTCGTCTTCTGATTCACCATGCCGATCGCCATCTCATCGGCGATGATGCCGGAAAGCGTGGACGCCGTCGTGTCGCCAGGCACCGCGATCATGTCCAGTCCCACGGAGCACACGCTGGTCATGGCCTCCAGCTTCTCCAGCGTCAGCGCTCCCGCCTTTACCGCGTCGATCATTCCCTGATCCTCGCTGACGGGAATAAACGCGCCGCTTAAACCGCCCACATAGGAGGATGCCATCACCCCTCCCTTCTTTACCTGATCGTTCAAAAGAGCCAGCGCCGCCGTTGTGCCGGGCGCGCCCGCCCGCTCAAGACCGATCTCGCAAAGGATATCCGCCACACTGTCGCCGACGGCCGGCGTGGGCGCCAGAGAAAGATCCACAATGCCGAAAGGCACGCCGAGCAGTCTGGAAGCTTCCTTCGCCACCAGCTGTCCCACTCTCGTCACCTTGAACGCCGTCTTCTTGATCGTCTCGCAGAGCGCCTCAAAATTTTCTCCCCGGACCTGCTCCAGAGCCGTTTTCACAACGCCGGGGCCGCTGACGCCGACGTTGATTACCCGGTCCGCTTCCGTGACGCCGTGAAAGGCGCCCGCCATAAAGGGATTGTCGTCCGGCGCGTTGCAGAATACCACCAGCTTTGCGCAGCCCAGCGAGTCCTGTTCCCTCGTGCGCTCCGCCGTCTCCTTTATGATCGCGCCCATCAGCTTCACCGCGTCCATATTGATTCCTGTCCGCGTGGAGCCCAGATTCACGGAACTGCAGACGCGTTCCGTCTCCGACAGCGCCAGAGGAATGGAACGGATCAGAAGTTCGTCCGCCGCGGCCATTCCCTTGCTCACCAGCGCGGAATAGCCGCCGATGAAATTTACGCCCACATCCTTCGCCACCCTGTCCAGCGTCCCGGCCACGGAGACAAAATCCTCTTCCGTCCTGCAGGCCGCCGCGCCGATCAGCGCCGCCGGCGTCACGGAGATCCTTTTGTTCACAATGGGAATCCCAAATTCCCTTGCGATCTCATCCCCCGTCTTTACCAGATCCTTTGACGCCTCATAGATCTTCGCATATATCTTTTCGTTCAGCCGCCTCACATCGTCGCAGATACAGTCCAGAAGGCTGATGCCCAGCGTGATGGTGCGCACGTCCAGGTTTTCCTCCTCGATCATCTTGTTGGTCTCAGCCACCTCAAACAGGTTTATCATGTCCGCATTCTCCTCTCAGGTCATTTAAAACGCCCGTTCCGGCCCTTATATTCTGTGCATCTTGTCAAAGATCTCTTCCTTCTGGCATTTTATCACCACTCCGATCTCTTCCCCAAGGGCGGCCAGTTCGTCCGCCATATCGCCGAACTGCTTATTTGTTCCCGAGGTATCCACGATCATCATCATGTTGAAATACTCCTGCACAATGGTCTGGGAGATATCCAGAATATTGACGCCGTTCTCCGCGAGGTATGTGCAGACCCTGGCAATGATTCCGACGGTATCTTTTCCCACTACTGTAATGATTGTTTTTTTCACCTGACACTCCGTTTCCGCGCCCTCGGCGCCTGTATGCTGATTTCCGTATGATCCGTATTCGTTTTCTTATGCGATATGTATTACCGGCGAGATTTCGCTGCGCTTCGCCACCCGAATATCAAAATCCCCCGCCCGGTAGGGCGTATCCCCCATGGTGATCTCCAGCCGGACGGACTCGTAGGCCAGCTCCGGCAGATTGTTTTCCCGGCTCAGATGGCCCAGGAGCACGGTCTTGAGACCGTCGTGAAGGATTCTGCAAAGCAGCCTTCCCGAATTTTCGTTGGACAGATGCCCCCTCTCCCCGAGAATGCGCTGCTTCAGATAATAGGGATAAGGTCCCGCCTGCAGCATGTTGACGTCGTGGTTCGCCTCCAGAAGCAGCGCGTCCATCCCCTTAAGACATTCCACCGTATAGTCGTTGTACACGCCAAGATCCGTGCAGACCGCCACCTTTTTATTTCCGTAGGAAATCCGGTATCCCACGGGCTGAGCCGCGTCATGGGAGATATGCATGGGGTTGACGGTAAGATCCTTCAGCGTAAGCTTCCTGTCCTCCCACACCTCGTGGAACAGGCCCGGATCCAGGTCTCCCAGACCGCCGCAGGAAAGAATCGCCCGGATGGTGCCCGCCGTGGCGTAGACCGGTATCCCGTACTTTCGCACAAGGACCCCAAGGCCGCTTATGTGATCCGCATGCTCGTGGGTGACCAGTATGCCGTCGATGTCGCGGGCCGTCAGGCCCAGTTCTCTCAGGCCGCTTTCGGTGCGCTTTCCGCTGATTCCGGCATCCACCAGCAGATGCGTGGTGTCCGAGCCGACATAGATACAGTTTCCGCTGCTTCCGCTCGCTATGCTGCAAAGTCTCATATCAAACGTTTCTCTCTTCCCAGAAAATATCGATCACATCCCCGGCGCTTAACGGCTCCATGTATTCCGCGTTCCGGCCGTTTAAGAGCGTCACGATGGAACGCCCCGCCGAAGCGTTCAGGTCAAAGTCGATAAAGGAAAACACATCCACAAAGACATAACTTTCCTTTCCGCTCAGCGTCACAGGCATCTTATTCACGATCACGGACAGACCCTCGGCTCCATCTTCCTGCTTTTCATCCGCCTTCTTCGCCCCTTCCGGTCCGCCGCCGGCGTCCTGCGCCTTCTCCTGCGCCGCGTCCTGTCTTGCGGCTTCCCGCTCCGCTTCCTTCTTTGCCCGCCGGGCCTCCGCTTCCTCTTGCGTCTCTTCCTCCAGATCCGCGTAAGTGACCGCGGCGTCCGGATCCCAGGCGAGCGTAAAATTCTCGTACACGCTGGTTTCGGGTTTCGCGGGAGTGTCGTTTACAAGGATCCCTCCCCCCAGAGGGACATCCATAAATTCCGCAATTTCCCGGACGGTGTAGGAATTTCTGACCTGAATCTCATCGTTCTCCCGGATCCGGTAATATTCGTTCTCCAGCTTTCCGTTTACCGACGCCGTTCTCGGGAGATCGATCTTTGCGCCGTTTACCGCAACATGAAGCCGCTGCGCCAGTTCGGGAAGCCTGCCCAGTTCAAACCCGGCTTCCTCCCCCGCCGTGGAGGGCGTGACGCTGACGCGGTCTCCGTTATGTACCTGCGCATAGATGCTGGCGCCTTCGCCGTTGATTTTGATGACGGCTGCCTCGCCCTGTTCTCCCCGGACGATACGGCTCTTGCCGTTTACCGTAAAGGTCAGAGCCCGTCCCCTCTTCGGGAACAGATCCTCGTTGGGGAAATCGGACTGAACCGCCGCGTCCGCCACCGTCAGCCTGCCGTTGTCGTACAGCTTTACGCGCTTCCCGTTAAAGTCCACAAAGATAAAATTATTGCTCTGGACATAATAGCTCAGGCAGATGCCGATGGGCGTTACCATCAGCGAATCTCTGCGGGGATTCTCGATCTCAAAATCAATGGACTGCATGACCTCCGGCCCTCTTATGGCCACGCGCTCGCTGACAATGCCAAGCTCCTGAGCCAGCTGCTGGGTGTAGCCCGGGATCATGCCGCCGCCACCCACCACAAACACGGCGCTGACAGCCTTGTCACCGTTTAACTCCCTGATACAGTCCGCCACCTGCTTTGCCATTTCATGAACCTTGTCCGACAGGATCTCCTGCACCTTTTCGGCCGTAATGGTCTGGGGCAGTCCCATAATGTCCTGATACTCCACGCTTTCCTTTTCCCCGGCCTGACGTTTGATCCGCTCCGCCGTCTCAAAATCCACAAGACAGTGCTGCACCAGAAGATCCGTCAGGCTGTCCCCCGCCACGGGGATCATGCCGTAAGCGGTGATCGTTCCGTCCCGGGTGATGGAAATATCGCTTGTCCCCGCGCCCACATCCACCAGAGCCATATTCAGCATGCGGAACTTTTCCGGAATGGCAACCTGAATGGCTGCGATCGGCTCCAGCGTCAGGTTCGCCACATGAAGCCCCGCGATCTCAACGGCCTTGTAAAGTCCGTCCACAACGTCGTCCGGCAGAAAGGTGGCGATCAGATCCGCCGCCATGTTCCGCACCTTGTGTCCCTCCAGATTCCCGATCTGGTAGCCGTTCATATAGTAACGCATCGGCGTATAGCCCACGCAGTAAAACCGGATATCCGTGTCGTTATCTTTCTGAAATTCCTCGTAAGCCTGCTCCACTCCCATGGTGGCCAGCGCGTACACGTCCTCTTCCGTGACCTCGTGTTCCTCTTCATACTCCTGTTCCACATGAGTCGTCACGGTGCGCAGCACACGGCCAGCGGCCGCGATGCAGACCTCCGTCAGCTTCCTGTTCAGATCCTCTTCCAGCATCTCCTTCACATATCGGACCGTCTCTCCCACCCTGCCGATATCGTGAATCTGTCCGTCCAGCATGGCTCTCGTCTCATGCTCCCGGACGCGCTGGGCCGCCACGTGAAACCGGCCGCCGTTGAGATATCCCACCGTTCCCACAATGCTTCTCGTTCCGATGTCAAGGCCGAACACCATCTGTCCCTGTTCTTCTCTCACTCCCGCCATGAATTAGCCTCCAACGCCTGTTTTCTTCCCGACGGCCCCTTCGTCCGTCCTGACAAACTCCTTCAGTCTCTCATCGACCTGCCTGTAACTTTCCTCCACAGAGCCGCTGTTGTCGATGACAAAATCACAGTTTTCCCAAAAAATCTTCTCCTGCAGCTGACTGGCCATGATCCGCGCCGTCTTCTCCGCGCTGTAGCCGCGCCCCTCCTTCAGTCTGCGGATGCGCGCCGCCTCGTCCGCATACACATACCACATCTCGTCTACCAGCGCGCCATAGCCGCCCTCGATCAGCAGCGCGGCCTCCACAAAAAACAGCTCCGTCTCTCCCAGGGCTCTCGCCTTCTCCAGACGGTCCAGAAGAAAAACCTTCACCGCCGGATGGACGATGGCGTTTACCTTCTCCAGCAGCCTTGTATCCATAAATATTCCGGCGGACATCCTCTTTCTGTCGATCCTGCCGTCCGGCCCCAGAATCTTTTCCCCAAGAAGCGCCACAAGGGGCGCAAAGCAGGGAGACCCCGGCTCCTGAAGTTCTTCCGCTACCCTGTCCGCGAGATAGATCTCACATTTGTAGTGCTTTGCGATGTAATTTAAGATTTCCGTCTTCCCGGCTCCAACGCCGCCTGTAATGCCGATGAATCTCATACCGGCGCCCGTCCCTTTCACTTTGCCTCGTACCAGTTCTCCCCTGTGTGAAGATCCACCTCCAGCGTGACTGCCAGATCGGCGGCCCCCTTCATGTTCCCGGTCAGGATCTCTCTCACCTGCTCTTCCTCCGAACGAAGCGTCTCGATCACAAGCTCGTCATGAACCTGCAGAATCAGCCGGGATTTCAGCCCCCTTTCCCGCAGAGCGTTCCATACCCGTATCATCGCGATCTTGATGATATCCGCCGCCGTTCCCTGGATCGGCGAGTTCATCGCCACCCGTTCGCCGAAAGAGCGCTGCATGAAGTTGGAAGACTTTAACTCCGGAATGGGCCTGCGCCTGCCGAACATGGTGGTGACATACCCCTTCTCTTTGGCCGTCTCCACAAGATCGTCCAGAAATTCCTTTACCTTCGGATACGTGGCAAAATACTGTTCAATGTACGCCGCGGCCTCCTTCCGGCTGATGCTCAGATCCTGACTCAGCCCGAAAGAGCTGATCCCGTATACGATACCGAAGTTCACGGCCTTGGCATTGCGCCTCTGCAGATCCGTCACCTGTTCCAGCGGCGTGTGAAAAACTTTGGAAGCCGTGATCCGGTGAATGTCCTGATCCGTGCGGTAGGCCTCGATCAGCTGTTCGTCGCCCGACATATGAGCCAGCACTCTGAGCTCGATCTGGGAATAATCCGCATCCATGAACTCATAACCGTCCCGGGGGACAAACACCTTTCTGATCCGCCTTCCCAGCTCCATGCGCATGGGGATGTTCTGCAGATTCGGTTCCGTGGAGCTGATGCGCCCCGTGGCGGTGATGGTCTGGTTAAAACTGGTGTGAATCCTGTTGTCGCTTCCGATGAAGGCCGCCAGCCCGTCCGCGTAAGTGGATTTTAATTTCACAAGGCCCCGGTACTCCAGGATATCCTTTACGATGGGCTGTTCCTCCGCCATTCCCTCCAGCACATCCGCGGCTGTGGAATATCCCGTCTTTGTCTTCTTCCCGCCGGGAAGCTTCATCTTCCCGAAAAGGATCTCCCCGAGCTGTTTCGGGGAATTGATATTGAACTCTTCCTCCGCCTGTTCGTGGATCGCGCGCTCCAGTTCCTGTATCCGCCCTGTCAGAGCCTCGCCGTACGCCTTCAGCTCCGCCCTTCGCACCTCCACGCCTTCTTTTTCCATGTCGTAGAGCACAAGAGACAGCGGCATCTCGATCTCCCGCATCAGGCGGTCCATTCCCGCCTCCCCAAGCTTTCTGGCCAGAACCGGCGCGGAAGCGGCGGCCACCCAGGCGCTGTAACAGCAGTATTCCGCAAAGCCCTCCGGGGCTTCCGAAGCCGCCCTGCGCAGGCTTCTCTTTCCCAGAAGCTCCGCCCTTCCGGGGATCACAAGCCCCAAGTGTTCGGAGGCAACCGACTCCGGATCGTAGTCGCTCTTTAACGGGTTCAGCAGATACGCCGCGATCAGGACATCGAAATACCGTTCCGTCGTCTCCCGGCCCAGAAACCCATACTGGGGTTTGATATCAAAAAACGCTGGGAACGTCCTTCCGGAAAGCTCGCAAAACGCCTCCCGCAGCGCTTCTTCCTCGCCGCTGTCGCCGGCCGGCTCAAACAGAGAAAGCTGCTCTTCCTCCTGTATCCTGACAGGATAAAAGTATGTCTCCCCGTCCTCGCCGCACAAAGCGGCGCCATACAGCCTGTCCCCTTCCACAGCGAGACAGACGCCGATATGTTCGCCGTCTTTTCTTTCCTTCATCCGGTCGAAAAATTCACGCAGCGACCGGCAGTTTTTGAAATGTTCTGCCGTTTCTCTGCCATGATTCCCTGCGGCGTCCTTTTCAAACCGGGAAAGTAAGCTTTTAAACGCAAGCTGCTTGAACAGTTCATAGGCCTGCGGCGTATAGAACCCCTCCGCTTTTGCCGTCTCGTAATCGAGACTGACGTCGCTGTCCGTTTTGATGGTCGCCAGCACCTTGCTCAGATCCGCCAGCTCCCGGTTTTCCCGGAGAGACTCCCTGATGCTCTTTTTCGGGATCTCTTCCAGACAGGCGTAAATATTCTCCAGCGAACCGTACTGTACCATCAAATCCGCCGCGGTCTTCTCCCCGATCTTCGGAACGCCCGGGATATTGTCGGAAGCGTCTCCCATCAGCGCTTTCAGATCAATAAACTGCTCCGGGGTTACCCGATATACCCGCTCCACATCTTCCGGATAATAGTCCTCGATCTCCGTCCGTCCCTGTTTTGTCTTCGGGATGCGGATCTTGATGTTCCTGTCGGCAATCTGCAGCAGATCTCTGTCGCCGGAGACCAGCGAGACCCGGATCCCTTCCGCAGCCGCCTTCTTTGCCAGCGTCCCAAGGATATCGTCCGCCTCCAGACCGGCCTTTTCCACGATCACGATATTCATGGCCCGCAGCACATCCTTCATAACCGGGACCTGCTCCCGAAGCTCCTGCGGCATGGGCTTCCGCGTCCCTTTATAATCCGCATAGATCTCATGGCGGAAGGTGGGCGCATGAACGTCAAACGCCACCGCCAGATAATCCGGTTCTTCTTCCTCCAGAATTTTAAAAAGGATGTTCAGAAAGCCTAAAATCGCGTTCGTATGAAGTCCCTGGGCATTGCTTAAGTCCGGTACGCCGTAAAACGCCCGGTTCAGTATGCTGTGCCCGTCTATTAAAACAAGTTTCCTGTCATTCCCCATGTTTTTCTACCGCCTTCTGTCTCCGTTCGGGCCGTGCGCCTTCCTTCTCAGATCAGAATCCAGATAAAGCAGGCAGCCAGAAAACCCGCCGCGGCAACCTCCAAAAAAAGACCTGCCCTCAGAAAAGTATCATGAACCCGCACACGTCTTTTTGATTCCTCCAAACGCTGCCGCAACTCTTTCTGAAGGTCAAAGGCGTCGCCCGCCTCCAGCCGCTGTACCCCTTCCGTCACCAGAAACTGTATGGTCAGCTCTTCCCGGCAATCCTCACAATAGTCTATATGTCCGGTGAAGCGCTTTAAATCCTGAAAATCCAGTTTTCCCGAGATGAAATCGGGAATCAGTCTCTCGAACTCCTTGCAGTCCATAGCCACCTGTCTCCACGCCGTTCTCCGGCCCGCATTGCCGCTTTTTTGCTCCCCGGGGCCTGCACCTACACATTTACTTTTTAGTATACACATTCACAAGAGAAAATTCAAGATTGGAAGCTTCATTTTTTCGCGCCACGGGCACAAACAAAAAAGGCCTTCTCCGGCGCGGAAACGGCGGAAAGGCCCGAAACATAAATATTCTGTCTTCTGCGGTTCAGGGATTCCGACCGCATTGCATAACGGATTCCCCGGCCGGCAGCTCCACCGTGACCGTAAACATCCCGTCACGGCTCCGGGCGCTGATCCTGCCTCCGAGCTGATGGGTAAACTGTCTGGCAATGGCAAGCCCGAGACCGGTGTTGCCCCTGCTGCGGGAGATGTCCGTGGTATAAAACTCGTCGAAAAGATGCGTCACATCCATATTTTCCTCTCCCGCCGCATTGCTGAAACGGATCCTGATCCCGTCCGAACTGCTTAAATCGACAAAAAGGCTGCCTTCCCCGTGCTTTAATCCGTTGCCGATCAGATTTTCAAAAACCCGCATCAGCATGTTCCGGTTGGAAGATACCATGCATTTTGTCCCGTCCTTCTCAAACAGGATCCTTCTCCCGCGCTCACAGTAGTCGTCATAGTAGTGCGCAATGGCTTCCTCCAGCAGCGCCGTCAGATTAAGCGGCTCCATCTCCGGCTTATGGTCCCCGGTAATGCTCTTTGAAAACTCAAAAAAGGAATTGATCAGTTCCTCCAGCCGGAGCAGCCTTTGCTCCACGATCGCCAGTTCCCGCGCCTGCTCCTCCCGGGAAATCTCCCTCTCCCGAAGCAGGCCCACATATCCCATGGCCGACGTCAGCGGGGTGCGCAGATCATGGGAAATATTCGTGATCATCATCTCCAGGTCATGTCTCTTTTTCCGGTACGCGATCCCCTCCCTGCGCATTTTCTCCAATACGCCGTTTACCGCATCGATCAGTTCCCTGTCGGCGCCGCCCGCTCCCACGGTATGGACAAGTTCATTTGTGTCCTGATCCACGATCTCCCGGATCTGTCTGGAAATATGCTTCATTTCAGAGCGGTGAAACAGCAAAAGGAACAGCAAAACTGCCGCAGCAAGCGCCAATATTCCGATCACAACCGCCATTTTGCCGTTCCTCCTTTTTCTTGCTCTTTTTACCTGATCTCCGCCCTGCGGAACGAAAACCACCCTGCCGCGCCAAACAGCAGCACAATTCCCCCGCACACCGCGCAGCTTTGCAGCGTATAGGACAGGGTGGGATCCATGGCCAGTCTGGCGATCATCGTCTGCAGTTCATAGTGCATCACTTCCTCCGGCAGTTTCAGCGCCATGCGCAGAAAATTCAGAAGCATCTGCACGATCATCACAAAAGGGATCCCCACCGCGTTAAAGACTGCCATCCTCTTAAGCAGGAAGGCAAGTCCGGTCAGGATTCCCGCCATCGCCAGCACCGGCGGAAGCTGCAGCAGCGTAATCCGCGTCACGCTCCCGAGATCCGACGCCAGATTCCCGCCGTTGAACAGTCGATTCCCGAAATACATCACATAAGTATTCAGAAAATGCAGTATGACGCAGACAAGCATTACAAAGACAACTTTTGAGACAAAATACTTTTTCCTGCTGATGGCGGAAGAAAGGGTATTCTTCGCACAGCTACCGGAAAAATCAGCCGCCACAGCCACAGCCGCCACAACAAGAAAAACATAATACAGATTCATATTGCTGGCAAGGATATCTCTGTCCAGACTGTAGCCGGTCACTTTCAGCCTCAATTTCCTGTAATCTTTCATGCTGAGCGCTCTCAGCTGCTCATAATCCATCTGGGACAGTTCACTGCTCATTTCGGCTTGCTGCCCGACGTCCACCGATAAATGTATTCCCAGACTGCCCGGCTCTACCGTATAAATGTCAAGAGCCAGCATTACCAGTATCAGAATTACGGCAAAATAAATCGCCTTGCTTCTCACTGTTCTGTAAAAATCCGCTTTTATCATATTCAACATAACGTTACCTCCAAATCCTTTCCAAAGTCATTCCGCGCGTTCCGTTATTGCTCTCTGCCGTCCACAAGAGAAGTAAAATAATCCTCCAGTGAAATGCCTGTCTCAAACACCGCCGACACATCAACGCCGCCCTCCATCAGCAGACGGTTCAGCCGTTCCGGCCGGATCGCTTCGTCATACACCCGAAGTTCTTTCCCGTCAATGACCTTATAATCTGAGATTCCGTTTTGTTCCAATATGACCGCGGCCTGCTTCAGATCGCCCACGTGAACCGCAAGGCAGCGCATGCACGCCAGATCCAGTTCCTCCTTTGTTAATTCCTTCAGCACTCTCCCCCTGTCAAGAATCAAAAAACGGTTTGCCGTCATGTAAAGCTCCGAAAGAATGTGGCTGGAGATCAGAAAGGTAATTTCCTCTTCGGCGTTCAGACGCTGAAACGTATCCCGAAGTTCCCTGATGCCGATGGGATCCAGCCCGTTGATCGGCTCGTCGAGAATCACAAAATCAGGATGATCCATCAGCGCAAGGGCAATGCCGAGACGCTGCTTCATTCCCAGAGATAATTTGCGGAATTTTTTATTCCCCACATCGCTTAAATTCACCAGCTCCAGCGCCCTGTCAATCTGCCGCCTGTCGGCGATCCCCTTTTGAATCGCGTAATATTGCAAATTCTGTCGGGCCGTAAGTCCGCCGAAGAAGGCGGGATTTTCAATCAGGCACCCGATTCTCCTTTTTTCATCTCCCAGCGCTTCCCCGGGCCTTTGGAAAAGTTCAAACTCCCCGCCGGACTTTTCCGCAAGACCTGTGATGATTTTCATGATCGTTGTCTTGCCCGCGCCGTTTCTTCCTATTAACCCGCAAATGTCACCCTTATAAACTGCCAGATCCACATTGTCAAGCGCCCGAAAAGAGCCGTAGCTCTTGGAAAGACGCCGTGCCTGCAATACCGTTTCCCGCATATAAAACCTCCCGTTTGTTTGTTGTCGATAAGCTTATTATAAAAGGGAGGTCTGAAAAAACTCTTAACGAATGTCTTAAAAAAGGCTTAATTCCCCTCTTCTTTTTTCAGCCGATACCCAATCCCCCATACCGTTTCGATGTATTCGGCCTGCGGGCTGCATTCCTTCAGTTTTTTCCGCAGTTTACTGATATGTACATTTAAGGTATTGTCGTCCGCGGAATTTTCATCATCCCACACACGGTCGTAAATCATGCTTTTCGTACAGGTCCGACCGGAATTTTCCACAAGGAGACACAAAAGGTCAAATTCATGTCGGGAAAGCTCCATCTGCCTGCCCGCGCATCTTGCGGTGAAATCACTCCTGTCGATCTCAATGTCGCGGAAGGCAAGGCGTCCGGAGAGTTCACCCACGCCTCTGCCGTCGCGCAGCCGGGCCTCGATTCTTGCGATCAGTTCCTCATTGTGAAACGGCTTGGTCACATAATCGTCCGCTCCCAGCGCAAACAGATCCACCTTTTTGCTCACATCGCATACCGCGCTCAGCACAATGACCGGCACGTTGTGTTTTTTCTTTAACTCCGCAATGATTTCCTCGCCGCTGCGTCCCGGAAGCATCAAATCCAGCAGCACCAGATCGACTCCCCCGCCATGGACCAGCACGCCCTCCGTTCCCGAATACGCGCTGACCACAGCATACCCGTGCCGCGATAAAAGGACGCTTAACATACGGTTGATCTCCGTATCGTCCTCGATGATCAAAATGCAATCATTCTTCTGCTTTGTGTCAAACCAGCTCATGTTTCAGGCACCGATCCCCTTTCGTATCCATGAAATTTTCCGCCATATCAGCCGCTCTTTTGCCCATTTGCTTTCACCCAAACGGATGCCGTCAACGCCCTGCTCTGTTTCAAACGAATGAGACCACAGCAGCGTAAACGGCAACTCTTTTTCAAAAATCCGAAACACCGTTTCGGATTTTCCCGCAGCATTGTGATAACAGTTCAGCCCGCCCCATTCGCACAGTCACGAAACCTATGATTTCTTCCGATCTGTGATCAGATTACAAACGCACATGGCGACGCCAAACAGGACCCCTGCAATCGGCCATACAACCCATGTGATCCCCCATGAATTCGTCAGGAAGCTCCATCCGAGATAAATGGCGGTCGCACTGAGCCAATAGATCGCGCTGACGTTCTTTTTGATACGGATTATTCTCTGCTCCTGAGCATTTTTAAGCGCATAGTCTCCCTCTCTCAAAAGCTTCTGCATACTTGCCCAGCGGACGCCGGCAATGATATAGAATAACGTTGCGAGCCCCACCACAAGCATTGTGACAGTCAGTGCGACGACCATGAAAAAATCATT
This sequence comes from uncultured Acetatifactor sp., assembly GCA_947586055.1. GTDB lineage: Bacteria > Bacillota > Clostridia > Lachnospirales > Lachnospiraceae > Acetatifactor. The sequence continues at coordinate 17,823 of CANPXL010000027.1, forward strand.
TTCCGTGGCCATACCGGCAACAAGCGGGATCGGAGAGAGAACACACAGGCAGGTGGCGATGATATTGTATTTTACATAGGCAGCCCGATACGCCTTCTGCTTTTCCTTTACCATGCCGTCCACTCCGTACTCCGTTTCAAACGGCTCCTTGTCGATAAACTCGAAAGGGGTGTTTTTGAAACCGCAGGAGACAAAAATCGCAACGGCGGCAGCGACAAAAACAAGCAGAAAGACAAGCCCAACTCCCGCAGCCAAATCTTCGGAAACAGTATACCCCAATATCTGTGTTTCCGATGCCGCATCTAAAAGAAACATCGGGATTAGGGCGACGATACAAAGAAAAGTGCCGACGGCAATACGTTTGGCCGCCTGCTTTCTCCATTCCAGAAATTCGTTTGCAAGGGCGAGAGAAACCCGTTTTACAGGTACGCGGTCCGTATCGTCCGCATCGTCTGTAAATTCTTCGTCCTCAATTTCGTCTTTGAGAAGATAATCTGTAGTGACTTCAAAGAGCCTGCTGAGCATCAGTATTTTTTCAAGATCAGGAACCGTCTGCGCGCCCTCCCATTTGGAAACCGCCTGTCTTGATACCTGCATTTTTTCCGCAAGTTCTTCCTGAGACCAGCCGTTCTTCTTTCGTAAATTGATAATTTTGTCTGCAAGGATCATATTTTTTCCTCCGTCCTATTATGTTGTCGGCGGCTTTATTGCCGTCCGCAGGAAAAATCATAGCCTGCCCTGCGGTTGCCTGCCACCAACCGGCGGCTGGAAATCTGTCAACTGAGGGTTGCACTCCTTGCTACGGCGCGGCTTCTGCAAAGAAAACGCTGTTATCCATCTGTGCCCATATTCTGGGACAACCTTTGATACAATCGACATTCTCCTTAATTTTTCGCAGTTTTATTCACGCTGGAGAACCTCCGGCTGCAAACATATAACTACAAAAGCATGTACTAGATTTTTCTCTCCATCACCCAGGTAAATGCTTTCGCCATTCTCCATTCCGGATCCCTGAAATGATTTCCCGGATTCCATTCCAGTGTGCAGTCTGTGCCGCGCTCTTTCAGCAGGCCGTAAGCCTGACGGATCTTTTCTCCTACTGAAGCCATAACAAGATTCCGCGTTTTTTCCTCTTTATCCCCAAGACTGAGATAAGCAGCGGGACATTTGATTTCATGGGCTTTCATATATTCCGTAAATTTCGGGAACCAGATAGATGGAGACGCCGCGGCCACGCCCTGAAAGAGATCTGTCTGATACGCGGCCCACAGCGCAAAAAGTCCGGCCAGCGAATAACCGCCGATATAATATTTCCTGTTCTGGTCCGCGCAGTATTTTCGCACCGCAGAGAGTGTGTTCAAAGCGCCTTCTCCAAACCCCTCTTTACCGAAAACGGCAGGCGCTTCCCATGGGGAAAGGTCCCTGTTCCAATCGTCAACCTTCATGGCTATCAGTCTGAATTCTTTCTCTGTATTTTCTTTGATGCTGTCATATTCATTTTTTATTGTTCCGATATCGTGATCGCCCGCCAACTGTATCAAAACGGTTTCTGCTATTGGATTTCCATACTCAATCACATCCATGATAGATTCCCTTATCAAAACGGCTTCCATCAACAATCGTCGATATGCCGGATCGTATTCTTTGGAACATCCTCTGTTTTGCAGACCAGAGAGTTTTCTTCGTTTCTTTTTTGAGTATAACAAAAGTCCAAGCAGCCGGCAATCCCTTTTCAGGCAATCCCAACAATGCTGTCAATCATCTGGATGAGATCGGCGCTGCACTGGTAGGAAGGACGGAAGACGAACAGAAAAAATATGATGAGGGCAGGAACGACGTGTTACCTGAATTGATCTTGACAGTGGCAAGAGATTCTTAAAGAGCGAGATGAAAAAACGGGGCTTTTCTGGATGGTTCCGCTCAGCAGCCGGGAATTTATAAAGCTCGCTGTGCCACGATAACAGTATAGTTATCTGTATCGTAAGTAACGCCCGCTTCCGTAAATCCATTCTTGTGCCAGAAATGCTCCGCCTGCGGATTGCCTTTGACCCAGCCCAGTCTTATACTCGAAAACCCGTATTCTTTCAGGTATGCACACAGCTCATGAATTATTTTGCTTCCAATCCCCTTGCCCTGAACAGAAATATCTGTCATAAAGAAACCGATAAATGCCGTTCGGTCATTCGGAAATCCCCTAATAAGATCCATTACGGCGATAAGTTTATCTTCGTCATAATAACCTACATAGTATTTATCAAACGCCTCCTTATTCGACGGCAATGCTTTCATGTCATCGGCTATGCTTTGTTCTGTGACAAACGGAGGACAATATTTATAATACAGGGCATTATTCCTGCATAATTTGTATATTTCCTCAATGTCGTCTGATACCATGCGCCGCACAAAGTAACGATCCGAAAAGAGGGAAACATCCATCATACCTCCACCTCCAAACTTCGATTGGGAGCTCATAAAATCCTAATCATTTAATAAGCGTTATATTTTCTACGAAAATCATGAAAAAATCTACCAATATTAGCACCGGCACACATTTTACACCGCAAGCGAAAATTACACCGCAAAGGCGCACTTTGGGGTTTTCCTCGGCTTTGTATTAAACTCTGCAAGATTATATCAATGTTCCTGCTGAGGCTGATACGATTCGCGTTTCCATGATCGATGACCATTAACTGCTAAAAAACTGCACGATGCTGTCTATCCCATAAAGGACTTTTTCGTCTTGAACGGCGGGCCTTTCATTCGTATTGTGGCTGTACACAACATCATGAATATTATAACAGTTCATATGATGCAGCAAAGTACAGGCTGTTTCATATGGCTTTTCTATATGTCCGTCTCCGCCGCCTACAAGTATAACGGCTCCCTTTTTTGATTTTGGAATAGGGGTCTCATTTCTGAAGAAACGGGCACAAAAATATCTCTGTAATCTGCTCCCTACATCCAATAATCGGCCTGTTAATTCTGAAAAATAGATGGGGGAGGCTATTACGATATTGTCGCATTTCTGGATATACGAATATACCTCCTGCATTTCATCGTGAATCGCGCAGCCGTCATTTTCCCGGCAAAATCTGCAATCCATGCATGGCGAGATATTACATCTATACGCATTTACGATATGATTGTCACCTTCTAAAACATTTACCAGTTTTTCAACAAGTGACGCGGTGTCTCCGTTCGCTCTTGGCGACCCATTCAATATTAGTGTTTTCATTATCGCTTTTCTTCCACTTATGATGTCAGTTTTTCCGATGCGCTCATCTTATACCCCAAACAGCAGCATAAACCGCAAAGGCACACTTTTCAATTATTCCTGCTCTTTGTATCAATCTCTGCAAGATTACATCTATGTTCCTGCTGATTTTGATACAAACAGAAAAAGCCCTGGTGGAGAGGTTCGAGCCATCCCTCTGGTGTGCGCTGCTGGATTTCGTGACGGTCTACTCCAAAGAGGATGTACGGTTCACCTTCAAGGACGGAACGGAAATAAGGGCATAAACACATAAAGACGACTCTCCAATGCCGAGCAGATCCTCGGTGGGGAGCCGCTTTTTTGTAGCATGGGGCCTTTCAAATTATTATCGCATAAACCCATGTAATGCCATTTTAATTGGCTCAATATCTATTACGCTATCCTTCATTGTCTGCTGATACAAGTGGCGTTCGATTCCCAGAACATGATGTGAATAAGGAGTACCTTCAAACCATTTTTCAAAACACCTTATGAAATCCGGTGATTCTTTCCTGCTTCCATAGACGCCGATGATAAAAAGTCTTTCCGCAAAGGATATATATTCATTTTCATGGTGCATGAAAAAGTCCTGGCTTCTTTCGTTAAAGCCAAAATATAGGGAGGAAGGATTTCCGCAATACATCGGTACAAGCAGAATTATTTTTTCATAGCTCTCAAAACTGCTATAAAGGCGATAAACATCATCGCCTCGATATCTGCATTGTGTTTTGAAACACTCATAACCGCAATTACTGCACCCATGTGTGTTCAAATCCATATAATAAATCACCTTGTCATGCGGTGTCTTTATAAAATCAATAATCTGAACGCAATTACCAGTTTTTCTTGCTGAGAAAGAAACGAATAATCTCATTTTATACCTCGTTAAACATCAATTGTCGAACAGTCGTCCACTTGACATTTAGCATTATACCATGGCTGCCTTTTATTAAATCGTACCACAAAACCGCGAATAAATCTACCGCTATTAACCCGGCACACATTTTACACCACAAGCGAAAATTACACCGCAAAGGCGCACTTTTCCATTTTTCCTCGGCGTTGTATCAAACTCTGCAAAATGATATCTGTGTTCCTGCTGATTTTGATACAAACAGAAAAAAGCCCTCTCCGGCGCGGAAAAGCCGAAAAAGGCTCGAAATAAAGGGCTTTCGAAGTCAAACGCCGATTTCATAAAGCCCTTATAAGATTCGTGTATTTTTGTCAGGCAAAAACACTGTATGACAGCTATACGCAGGCAATGTACACATCCATGCTATCACCGTCCGTCTCAAAGCACGGGATCACATCTTTGTCCGTTTGCTCCAAACCGTTAATACGCATATATTCCATTAACGTCTTATATGCGTTAGGAATGATCACAAAAGGATTTTTGAAAGGTTCGGGGATATGGATCGCGGCATATTTGTGAGCCTTCTGCTCCTTGATCTCCGCTCCTTCCGGCGTTACGCCTTCAGGCAGAATCCATGCAGCCTCATAGCCGTGCATATGGTAAACATGTATCTGGTCCTGAGAAACACATGGAAGGTCCCACCCGATCACCCGGGGGTGTTCCACGCCGTTGTCGCGGGCGATGTTGAACACCCAGTTGATGGCGTCCCCTTCGGGATCGTTGCTGATCACTGCGTGCTTTACATACCGAAACCCCGGAACAGTCTCCACGCGAAGGTTCGTGTATGCGTCGTCACAGACGCCCATCTCTTCGCGAAACAGATTGTCCAGAGAACAGTTGAACAGCCCACAAAGCTCAATGGCTTTATTCATTTCAGGCATTGATTCGTCAAGTTCCCATTTTGAAACGGTCTGTCGGCTGACTTTAAGCTTTTCCGCCAAAATCTCCTGCGTAATTTCTCCGCACATACGTCTCAGATGCTGCAAATTTTTGCCAAAACTCATAAAACTTCCTCCATATCATTTTGCATATTACGCACGGCCATGCATCGATAATAATATATCTCCATTCAGCCGAAAGGTCTACCACCCGGTATATGCTTTTTTCTTTGTTCCCGCAATTACAGGTTGCGCTCCCGCCAAAAAACGGATACCCCAAGCGAAAACTTATTCCGCCAAAGGTCACATTTTAATTATTCCTTCGCTTTGTATCAAACTTCATGGCTTCCCGGCGCTGCGTTTTTCGTATGCCCCCTGCGTCTCCGTACCGCCGCCTTGCCTTTTTTGCAAATCCGAGTGCAGAATTGCCGGCATTAAAAAATGCCCTCTGTATCAGAGGGCATTTTTTAATCAGCCTGTATTCTCAGTCCATCGCCACGACTTCTCTGTAAAATTCGGTATAATCCGTGCGCTTATCCTTCGTGAACTGTATCGCGGTTCTGGGATGCTGATTCAGAAGTCCCGTCATCAGATACTGCAGATCATATCCCCAGACCGTTCCCTGCGCCTTCAGCTTGCCGATATGTTCGTCAATAAACTGAATGGCGGGAAATACGTTATACTTGGGATTCCGCAGAAAGCCCAGGAGCAGCTCCATCGCGCAGTTGCCGGCGCCCCTGCCCATGGACGAATAGGTAGCATCCAGCCAGTCCACGCCGTCTCCCACCGCCTCGATGGTATTGGCAAAGGCAAGCTGCTGGTTGTTGTGGGCATGGATTCCGACTTTTTTGTTATATTTTGCGGCCATGTTCAGATACAGATCCGCCAGACGCGCCACCTGCTCCGGATACATTGCCCCGTAGCTGTCAACGATATAAAAGACATCCACCGGCGCCTGTCCCAGCATGTCGAGAGCCGCCTTCAGATCTCCCTCCTGCGCGTTGGAGATGGCCATGATATTACAGCTGACCTCATACCCCTTTTTCGCCGCATCCTCGATCATATCCACCGCAGCGGGAATGGTATTTAAGTAGGTTGCCACGCGGATCAGATCGATGGGGCTGTCGGCGCGGTTGATAATGTCCGTCTTGTAATCGGTCCGTCCCACATCCGCCATGACGGCGATCTTCAGATCCGTATTGTTGTCGCCCACAATGGCGCGGATATCCTCGTCATTGCTGAACTTCCACTTGCCGAATTTGTTGACGTCAAACATTTCTTTGGAAGCCTTGTAGCCGAACTCCATATAGTCCACGCCGGCCTTGATATTCGTAAGATACAGCGCCCTTACAAAGTCGTCATCAAAATAAAAGTCGTTTACCAGTCCGCCATCCCTCATGGTGGCGTCAATTACCCTGACACCCGGACGATATGCCATCAGATTTGTAATCTCCTTCATGTTTTCCTCCCCGGCAGACCTTTCACCCTGCCTGTTTACGCATTTTCCGCCAGATCCGTCAGGACCCGGTAGAAATCGGGAAAATCCCTCTTTAAATGAACGGGCCTCCCTGCCGCATTCAGGAAGCAGTGCTCTGATCTTCCCTCGCAGACAAGCTTGCCCGCCGCATTCTCCATCTCATATTTCAACTTCAGCCTGACGCCGTTAAAACTCTCCACCGAGACTCCGATCCAAATCGTCTCCGGAAATGTGGTAGTCTGTTTATACCGGCATTCCACAGCCACGACCGGGGAAACGATTCCCAGGGATTCCAGCCTCGCCAGATCCCAGCCGGTTCCATCAAGGAATGCTACCCGCGCCTCCTCCATCCACCTGATGTAATTGGAGTGGTGCGTAATCCCCATCCTGTCGGTCTCATAATATTGAACCCTGTGTTCGTATTTCCCGTCCATAACCTCCGCCCTTTCGCCGTTCCTCACAGCCTTTCACCGGACCGCGCTCCCTTGGAATATCTTCGGCCCGCTGCGCCGCCCTTTGGCGTCAGGGTAAAAATGCCGGCGGCGGGACTTGAACCCGCACGTTGTTGCCAACAACAGATTTTGAGTCTGCCTCGTCTGCCATTCCGACACGCCGGCATTTACAGCTTTTCCTGCAACAAAGTTTATTTTATCATAGAAAAAGACACTTGGCAAGTACCCCTTCAGACAAACTTCATCTCTACCGTAAGCTGGCTGCTTCCAACAACGGTAACTTCCGCCACGCTCCCCGCGACCAAAGGCATCATGGGCGGCTTATGCCCGAGATCGACGTCCGTCACCACAGGTACACCTTTCCTGCCCGCCACCTCCAGCACGGCTTCAATGTGATCCAGATTCATCAAAGGCTCCCCGTTTGCCGGCCTGCCGATGAGAAAACCCTTTACATACTGAAACCACCCGGCTTCCTCCAGCTGCCACATAGCACGGCGGATGGCGAACACGTTCAGATCACAGGCTTCCAGAAACCATAAAATTCCGTCCTCCCGGTAGCGTTTGGCAAACTCCGCCACCCGGTCAAAGCGGGTTCCCGCAAGATTCGCCAGCACATCCAGACAGCCGCCCAGAAGCCTTCCCTGAAACCGCACGCTTTGGACAGGTTCCCTGCCCACAAAGCAGTGCATGTCCAGCTTTTCCGTCAGATGATAGGGTGCGAGCGGATGTTCCTCATCCCGCAGAGATTCCTTTTCCCAGAGCCCGTAGCTCTTTACCGTCCTCCGCTTTCCCGTCAGGATCTCAAGGGCGTCCCGAAGGGAATCGTGCAGCGTTGTCATGTGAAAAGACGCGGCGCAGGGTCCGTATACCGACGCGGTATCTGTATGTGTGGCAAGAAGAAGGGTCAGATTTGTATTGTCGGAATAACCCATGAACCATTTGGGCTTCGCCTTCGCAAGGTTGTCCAGATCCAAATACGGAAGGATCTCACACATCAGCTCCCCGCCCCCGCAGGAGATCAGACAGTCCGAAGCTTCGTCAAGATACATTTCCATGAACTCCCGGGCGCAGTTTTCCGGCGTATTGCTGATTCCGACCCCCAGCGCCGCGCGGGCGTTCGGTCCTTCCAGCGTCCGAAATCCCATTTCCCCAAACCGCGCCAGAGCCGCTTCAAACGCGGTACGGTACGGCTCGGACGCGCACCCGAAAGAGGGCGCCGGAAACCCAATGGTCCCTCCCGCGGGTAAAAATTGCGGATACCTCATCGCTGTTTACTCCTTTCCAGCCTTCCTTTTCCCGTCTTTCTTCTCTGCCATCCTCTTCCGTTTTATTCCTCTATCTATCCTCTTCTGCCTTACTTCTCTGTCTTACTTCTCCGCCGTCTTATTTGTCCGCCCTGCCCTCCCCCGTCAGCCTGTCAAAGATCTCAAAGCAGTCGAAGGTCGCGAAATAATCCTTCGGCGTCTCCGCGCGGCGGATCAGTTCCACGGAACCGTCCTCCCTGAGCAGAAGCTCCGCGGACTTTAACTTGCCGTTGTAATTGTATCCCATGGCGTAACCGTGGGCTCCGGTATCGTGGATCACAATATAATCCCCGATCTCAATCTCCGGCAGCATCCTGTCTATGGCGAATTTATCGTTATTCTCGCAAAGAGAGCCCGTCACGTCGTACAGGTGGTCGCAGGGCGCGTCCTCCTTCCCCAGCACGGTGATATGATGGTACGCCCCGTACATGGCGGGCCGCATCAGGTTCACAGCGCAGGCGTCCACGCCCACATATTCCTTGTAAGTATGCTTCTGATGGATCACCTTCGTCACCAGCGCGCCGTAAGGCCCCATCATAAAGCGGCCCAGCTCGGTGTAAATGGCAATGTCTCCCATCCCCGCAGGCGTCAGCACTTCCTCGTATACCTTCCGCACGGACTCGCCGATCACCCTGATGTCGTTGGGCGTCTGATCCGGCCGATAAGGGATGCCGATCCCGCCGGAAAGATTGATGAACGTAATATGCGCCCCGGTCTCATCCCTCAGCTTGACAGCCAGTTCAAAAAGCTGTCTGGCCAGCGTGGGATAATATTCGTTGGTGACGGTATTGCTGGCAAGGAACGCGTGGATGCCAAAATTCTTCACGCCTTTTTCCTTCAGGATCCGGAAGCCCTCAAACATCTGCTCCGTGGTAAATCCGTATTTTGCGTCTCCCGGATTGTCCATGATATCCGTCCCCAGAGAGAAATATCCGCCCGGATTAAACCGGCAGCTCAAAGTCTCCGGCAGCCTGCCAAGTATCTTCTCCAGAAAAGAGATATGTGTAATATCATCCAGATTGATGGTGGCGCCCAGCTTTGCCGCCAGTTCAAATTCCGCGGCCGGCGTGTCGTTTGAGGAAAACATAATATCCTTCCCCTCCAGGCCCATGGCGTCGCAAAGCATCAGTTCCGTGTAAGAAGAGCAGTCGCACCCGCATCCGTATTCCCGCAGAATGTTGATCAAAAAGGGATTCGGGGTCGCCTTTACCGCAAAAAACTCCTTGTATCCCTTATTCCATGCGAACGCTTCCCTCAGCGCCTTCGCGTTTTCCCGGATTCCCCGCTCATCATAAATATGAAAAGGCGTGGGGTAAGTCCCGACAATTTCCTCTATCTGTTTTTTTGTCAAAAATGCTTCCTTTTTCATTTTGATTTCAGACTTCCCTTTCCTCGCTGTCGTTTTGCGCTGTGACGGATCTGCGCTTTTTTCCCGCTACCTGTTTTCTATCTGCCAGTCAATAGGCGTCTCCCCGTGTTCCTCCAGAAACCGGTTTGTCTTGCTGAAGGGCCGGCTCCCGAAGAAACCGCCGTAAGCCGACAGCGGACTGGGATGCGGCGCTTCCAGGATCAGGTGGTTGGGGTTGTCCAGCATCCGCTTTTTTGTCTGGGCCGGTCTGCCCCAGAGAATGAATACAATGGGCCTGTCCTGCCGGTTCAGCGTCCGGATGGCGGCGTCCGTAAATTCTTCCCATCCCTTTCCCCTGTGCGAGTTTGCCTGATGGGCCCGGACCGTCAGTACCGTATTTAACAGAAGCACGCCCTGCTCGGCCCACTTTACCAGATACCCGTTGTTGGGGATGTAACAGCCAAGATCGTCATGAAGCTCCTTATAAATGTTCGCCAGAGACGGCGGGATCTCCACATCCGGCTTTACGGAAAAGCAAAGCCCGTGGGCCTGCCCTGTATTGTGGTAGGGATCCTGTCCCAGAATCACAACCTTCACTTTGCTTAAAGGGGTTAAGTGAAAGGCGTTAAAAATATCATCCGCCGGCGGAAACACCTGCGTGGTATTGTACTCTGTCCTGACAAATTCATACAGTGTTTTGTAATAAGGCTTGCCGAATTCCCCCTTGAGTTCCCCAAGCCAGTCGTTGGTTATCATTGCCATCGTCCTACACCCTTACGCTTACGCCTCTCTTCCGCAGGTATTCTTTTACCTCGCGGATCTCAAGTTCCCTGTAATGAAACAGCGACGCCGCCAGAACCGCCTCCGCCTTTGCCTTCACCAGCGCGTCGTAGAAATGCTCCGGCGCTCCCGCGCCGCCCGACGCGATCACGGGGATATCCACGGCCTCCGCCACCGCCTTCGTCAGTTCCAGGTCATACCCCTCCTTCGTGCCGTCCGCATCCATACTGGTAAGCAGGATCTCGCCCGCGCCCAGGCGCGCCGCCTTTGCCGCCCATTCCACCGCGTCGATTCCCATATCCACGCGGCCGCCGTTCTTAAAAATATTCCATCCGCTTCCATCCGCTCTCCGCTTTGCGTCAATGGCCACCACCACGCACTGGCTGCCGAATCTTTCCGCCGCTTCACTGATAAGCCGCGGGTTCATGATGGCCGCGGAATTGACCGCGATCTTATCCGCGCCCTCTCTTAAAATCGCGCGGAAATCCTCTACCGTCCGGATTCCCCCGCCTACGGTAAAGGGAATGAACAGGCGCGCCGCCACCTCTCTGACCCATTCCAGTTTTGTGGCGCGCCCGTCGGCGGAAGCGGTAATATCAAGGAACACTACCTCGTCCGCGCCTTCCTTGTCATAGGCCGACGCCACGCTTACCGGGTCCCCGGCATCTTTCAGATTCACAAAATTTACGCCCTTTACCACCCGTCCGTCCTTTATGTCAAGACAGGGAATCACCCGTTTTGTGTGCATCTACCCTTCCCCCGCAATGGCAATAAAATTTTTCAAAATCCGCAGGCCCACGTCGGAACTCTTCTCCGGGTGGAACTGACATGCAAAAAGTCTGCCCCGTTCCACGGCGGCGTGCACCCGGACCCCGTAGTCCGTCGTCGCCGTGACCACAGCTTCCTCCGCCGCCTGAAGATAATAGGAATGGACAAAATATACGTACGCTCCCTCCGGTATTCCCCGAAACAGTCTTCCCGGCCGCGGAAATTTCAGGTCGTTCCAGCCGATATGGGGAATCTTCAGATCCTGCTTTTCCGGAATCCGAAGCACCTTTCCCTTTAAGACGCCGAGCCCTTCCACCCCGGGGCTCTCTTCACTGCTTTCAAACAGAAGCTGCAGTCCAAGGCAGATTCCAAGGAACGGCCTGTCCTCCCTCACACATTGGCGGATCACCGGCACAAGTCCGTACGTCTTCAGCTTTTCCATGGCGTCTCCAAAGGCGCCTACGCCGGGCAGGATCACGCCGTCCGCGCCAAGAATTTTTTCCGGATCCCTGGTCACAACCGTCTCCTGTCCCAGAAAGAGCAGCGCCTTTTCCACGCTTTTTATGTTGCCCGCATCATAGTCTATGATCGCGATCATACTTTCAATTTGTTCCTCCGTCAATAAAACTTCCGTCGGTCAGCTCGCTCTCCTCGGGGAGTTCATCTTCCATAACATCGGGCGCCTGCTGCGGTTCATCCAATACGGGCGCGGACGCATCCCAGGATCCAAAAGGCTTCCCCTGTACAATGTCAACCACCATCTGCGTGTATTTATAGTTGCTCTTTACCGCCGCGATCTCCCTGGCCTGCGCCTCCGTCAGGCCGTATTTTTCAGACAGGATATTCAGGATCGCCGCGTATCCCACGGCAACCTCATCCCCGGCGTTCCACTGTACCGCGTAATCATACAGCGCCGGATATTGAGCGACTGTCTGAATCAGGCTGTCCAGCGCCTCCACTTCCTCGCCGGCCTCCAAAAACATTTCGTATTCGCTGAGCCAGAGCCGGATATACAGAATGCTCTTCGATGTGCCGAACATGATCTGTTCCGTCTCATTTAAGTCCTTTCCAAACAGATTCTGATAGCAGGTCTGGTAATCCTCCGCATAATATGCGTCCCTGGCGGTCTGTTTGTCCCTGAAGTCCACAGAAGCGTTTGTAAAGACAACGATCAGTACCCCGAGAGAAGCGCATACCGCAAAGATCGGAAGCACTTTTTTGGGAGAAAGCTTCTTTTCCGGGATCAGTGGACCCGGAGCAGGTTCTTTTTTCGGTTTTTCAGGCTTCGGCTTCTTTGCTTTCTTCCCCTTTTTCGCCTTTGCCTTTTTGTCATCCTCCTCCCCGTCTTCCGGTATGTCGGCTTTCTTTCCCTTTTTCTTTTTCTTCTTACCTGATTTTTTCTCGTTGTCAAGATCGTTCAGGATATCCCGGTTCTCATTGGAAAGACGGATATCCTCATTGTTTTCTTCCTCATCTTCCTCCGTCAGCATTTCAAAAAGTCTGGACAGAAGTCCTTTCTTTTTTCTTTCCGTTTCCTTCAGCTCCGGAATCAGATCATCCACATTGTCTCCGTCGATATCCACAAAATCCGGAAACGCCGAGTCTGTTCCGCCCTCGGCGCCGAGACTGCTGTCGTCCACGTCGTCGAAAAGACTGTTCATATCGAATCCAAAACTGTCGGACTCGCCGTCGTCAGCCCCGCCTGCAGCCGCGTCAGGAACTGCCGTCTCGTTTGACGTCGGTTCCGCCGTCTGATCCAATTCCTCATAAGCGGCGCCATCGCTCTCCGTCGCGGCGGCATCGTCCGGCGCTGTCGTCTCATCTCTGTCTGCCAGTTCCGCCTCCGACACGATCGCATCCAGAAGATCCGCGTCAAACAGCCCTTCTTCCTCATCCCGCTTACTTTCTTCGGCCGTCAGTCCGGATTCCTCCGACCTATCCGGCTTCTCCGCGTCTGTCTGGCCGCCCGGCGCGACCATGCCCTCAGACGCACCGGCCTTCTTTCCTTCCCTTGCGGCCGCCTTTGCAGCAGCCTTTGCTTCCTTTGCCGCAGCCTTTTCCGCCTTCCTCGCGGCGGCCTTCTCCCGGCGCAGACGTTTTCTTTCCTCCGCCTGCCTGCGCTTCTCGTCCTTCGGATCCAAGACACGATCCATATCCGGCGTTTCCTCCCCATCCGCGCCGTTTAACAGCGCTTCGATCTCTTCATTTACGGCCACGTTGTTGTCGGCTTTCTCCAGCATATCCTGAATCTCCATCAGGTCGCCGTCATCCGTATCCTTCAGCATACCGGACAGGTCGTCGCCGAAACTGTCGTCATATCCTTCAGAGTCTGTTTTCTCAGATTCCGTCGCGGGAGCTTCCCCGCTTGCCTGCAGCAGCTTTTCAATCTCTTCCTCCGACATTGCGCTGACAGTATCCAGATCCGGCGCGCCGCTCCTGTCCGAAAACACGTCTTCTTTCGCCGCCTCTTCGACGGCATCCCCGCCCGGGATTTCCGCTTCGGGAACCGGTTTCTCCGACTCTTCGTAGCTTCCGGCCAGCTCCGCAGCGATCCTGTCAAATTCCGCCGCATCCCATTCCGCGTCGTCCGCTTCCCCGACAGACACAAGATCCCCGAAACCGGCATCCTCAACGGGCTGCGTCCCGACAGCCGCATCCTCCCGATACGTTCCCGCGTTATCCCCCTCCGGAAGAATATTTTCCGGCAGCGGTTCTTCCTCCAGCATCTGAGCCAGCAGTTCTTCTCCGGACAGGGCATCCTCCTGAAATCTGTCGTCGGAAACAATCTCTTCCTCGGGGACATCCGGGAAACGGTTCTGCAAAGAATCGATTTCCCCATTGTTTTCCGCCAGCACTTCCGTCAGGAGATCTTCTTCGAAGAAATCATTGTCATCCGAAGCATCTTCCGTAATCTCAGGCTCCCGCGTATCGTTTTCCAGTTCCGCTCCGCCGTCCGCATTCAGGTCCTCCGCCAGACCCGCCAGCAGTTCTTCCGGCAGCGGAATATCCTCCGTCTCCGTGCCCAAAGCGGTTTCCGACAGCACCTCCGACAGAAGGTCCTCTCCCAGTGATTCTTCCGCCTGCGCCGGAATTTCCGGCTTCGCGTCCCCCGGCTTCGATTCCAAATCCAGGATTTCCGGTTCCGCAGTCTCCGCGGGTTCCCAATCCCCGATCTCCGGCTCCGGTTCCAAATCCATGGCTTCCGGTTCCGCAGTCTCCGTGGGTTCCCAATCCCCGATCTCCGGCTCCATATCCATAATTTCCGGTTCCGCAGTCTCCGGTTCCGGCTGCCCTGCCCCATCCGGCGCGGAAGTAACTTCGTCGGACAGATCCGCCAAAAAATCCGCCGTCTTTTCCCCGGACACTTCTTTCAAAACCTCTTCGGGCTCTTTCTTTTGCCCGCCGATCACACTCTGCAGCAAATTGTCAAGATATTCTTCCTGTGAGGACATCGCGTCTCCTCCGCTTTTCCATATTTCAGCACTGCCCAAAAATCTGCAAGTCACACAAAATTATTTTATCACAGCCGGCCTGTCCAATCAATCGCATTCTCAGATATTCCGACGCCTTTTGACAGAAGTTCTTCCGGGATCTGATACAGTTTTTCGTTGACCCGGTACAAAAAAGCTTTCTGATTGTACGCCGCAATCTTCTCAAAGGGCATACGGATGACGGTGGGAAATCCCATGCTCACACCCAGTTCCAGCAGAAGAAGCCTTCGGTTCACCGTACCCTGAAGCCACTTTGTATAACGGTTCCAGTCATCAAGATAGCCTTTTTCGTCATACTGTCCGGCATAAACATTGTTAAGCACCATCGGCCCGTGACATCGGCCGCAGCTTCCCAGTCCCTCGAATTCCTCCGGCCAGACGCCGTCGCTCCAAAGCTTCTCAAACAATTCCTTCAGCAGATCGAACTCTTCTTTTTCAAGGGGCCGGATTTCCTCTCCGCATCCTCTCCCGCACTGTTTTCTTTCGATGCTGCCGCAGGGCGAAACGGTACGGCCGCCGTCAAACACGCGTTTCAGATCTTCTCCGACAGATACGGATACCAGAAAAAAATTTTTTCCCTTCAGCATTCCGGCCAGCTTTTGCAGCGCCGCTCTCCTGTCCGTTTTCAGTCTGCGCGCACAGTAGGCGCCCCACGCGGGCAGCAGCCAGTTCAGTTCCCGGCTCTGCAGCAGATCCCTGCCCCGCCGAAATTCCGCAGCGTCTCTGACCGCGCAGGCGTCGTCAAATTCCTCGCCCAGCCCTACCAGCACCATTTCCGCCTGAGCGATCCTTTCTTCCATCGTCTGTGTTTCCACGCTGTTTTCCTCCATAATCGAAAAAGCCGGGAACCTTCCCAGCTTTTTCGGAAAACTTATTTGTCCAGATGTCTCTCTGCAACAAGCTTATCAACTATTTTAACCAGGTTGCCGATCTCCGGTTTGGACAGCTGCGCGTCGGCGCCCAGCGCCTCGCCTTTTCGTTTCATCTCCTCG
Source organism: uncultured Acetatifactor sp. (assembly GCA_947586055.1). Lineage (GTDB taxonomy): Bacteria > Bacillota > Clostridia > Lachnospirales > Lachnospiraceae > Acetatifactor. The sequence goes on from CANPXL010000027.1 coordinate 33,479, forward strand.
TTCACCAGCGAGGAAAAGATGATGACGGGAATGTCCGCTGTAGCGTCGTCGGACTTTACCAGCTTCGTCAGCCGGTGTCCGTCCATCTCCGGCATTTCAATATCCGTGATAATCACCCTTACATGATCTCTTAAAGTTCCGTCCGCCTTGCACTGTGTGATCACATCGTAGGCTCTCTGTCCGTTCTCGGTATGGATCAGGTTGTCGTATCCGGCTTTTTTCAGGGAGTCCACAATCAGCTTGTTCAGCAGCGGGGAATCCTCCGCAATCAGGATCGGCACGTTATATCTCTTTCTCTCTCCGAGGGCTTCAATCTCGGATACCTTTAAGCCCGTCTCGGGATTGATGTCGCTGACGATCTTCTCGAAATCCAGTATGATAATCAGCTTATTGTCCTTCTTGACGATACCTGTGGAGATGCTTTCGTCTGTGGTGGAAATGGTCGCGTCCGGCTTGATGATATCCCTCCAGGACACTCTGTGGATCCCCTGCACGCTCTCCACATGGAAAGCGATGTCCAGCTTGTTGAAATTCGTGATGATGAACAATCCGTTCGGCTCCGACTCGCCCCGCCCAAGGCAGTTCTTCAGGTCGATCGCCGTGATCATGGTATCACGAGGCATAAAAATTCCCTCGATGCTGGGATGGGAATTGGGAACGGGCGTCACGGTCTGGTAGGGAATGATCTCCCTGATCTTCGCCACATTAATCCCGTAAGAATTCCCCGCAAGCGTAAATTCCAGAATTTCCAGCTCATTGGTTCCATTTTCCAATAATATTTTCGTATCCATACTTCCACCTCGCTGTTTTCGTCAGGTATCGGACTGCGAAAAGGTACTGTTCATCCTTTTCCAATCATTTATAGACATTGTACCATACCTGATCGGAAAATGAAACAATTAACTGAAATTTTTCAGAGATTTTCATTCCGGATGGTCTCCACGATGTTCCTTCTGTTGATTTTTCTCATGGAATAATGCATGATCCCGTACAGAAGAAGCGCCACTGCCGCCGCGGAAAGGGCGCATGCCTGCAGGGGCGGCCGGTAATCCGTCGCGATCCCCGACGAAAAGATCACGTAGAACCAGACAGACAGCCCCAGCCCCAGCGGAATCCCAAACGCCAATGCCTTCCCTACATAGAACAGGCCCTCCAGCCAGATCATGCGCCGGAATTCCCGCTTTGTCATTCCCACGGCCCGCAGCATGGCAAACTCCGGCGCCCGCAGTTCCAGATTGGTGGTGATGGTGTTGAAAATATTGGTGATGCCGATCAGCGCAACCACCGTGATAAACCCGTACAGCAGAATGGCTGTCAGAAGGTAGGCGCTTCTTTCCTCCCGGTAATCGGCCTGATAGTTGCGCACATGGAGCGGATATTCCTTCGTCTGCATCCGCCGCACTTCCTGCTCTACCTTTCCCGCATCCTCGCACTGAAGGAATACCTCCGCATCCGCGACCCCGCCTTCCTCGAAAATGTCGTACAGTTCATCCATCATCCGGTCGCTTACCGCCAGAACCAGCGTATTGGTCGTAACCTTCTCCAGCGCCATGAATTTCCGGTCCGTCTGGACCAGAACCGGAATCTCCGCCTCCACGGTCCTGCTTACGTTTTCATCCTCCTGCATTTTCTTCAGATGCAGAATCTGTCCGGGCCGAAGCTTCGCCACAGAGCCCTGATAAACGCTGTGACCGGTATCCTCGCTGTATTCGTGCAGGCTGTAGCCCGCGTAGACAATCGCCTTATCCTGCGCATCCTCCGCATCGACGCCCACGCTCTTACAGTACGCCCTGAATGCTTCCTCGCCGAGGGAATAGATATGAATATACCCGTCGCCCATCTGTCCCCGCGTCTGGTGAAAGTGCTCCAGATAATCGTCCGTGAGATCCAGTTTGTCAAAATCCGTCGTCACAAGAATCCCCCGGGAAATTTCCGCTTTGCTGACCCCTTCCAGCGCCGCGATCTTAAGGGCGACGGCATAACTGTCCTCCCCCATGAGATCGACGCTCATCTGGTAAGACATATTCTGATAATTCATTCCCGACGCCGTCCAAAGCAGCTTCACAAAGGTGGACAGTCCGATAAAGACCGCCACGCTTACAACAATAGAGATCACCGTGGTACGATACCTTCTTCTGGCGCGCCGCAGATTGCGGTATGCCACTTTCCCGCCGACGCCGAACACCTTCCCGATCAGGCGGGGGCATTTCATCTCCCGCTTTCCGATCCGGATGCTGTCGTTTGCGCGAATGGCGCTTAAGGGCGTAACCTTTGAAGCTTTTTTTGCGGACTGCCGCGCGGACAAAAAGACGGTCACCGCCGCCAGGGCCGCCGCCACAAAGATCGCGGGGGCGGAAACGCCGAATACCATGGGAAGTCCCATGGCGTCGTCCAAAAGACCGCTGATTCCCTTTACAAGGATCACGGAAGCGCCGAGACCGCTTAAGATTCCAAGCGGGATCCCGAACATTCCAAGGTAAGCCGCCTCGTAGTATACCATCTTCCTCTGCTGTGCCGAGGTGGTTCCCACGGAAGCCAGCATGCCGTAAAGTCTCATTTTCTCCGTCATGGAGATCACAAAGCTGTTGCGGATACAGAAAACGCTGGTCACCATGATCACCGCGACGGCCAGCGCCGCCATTCCGTACAGCATTCTCAGCGTACGGCTGGAAAACCGGAACATCTGCCATCTGATCAGTTCGCTCTGCTCCTTTACACCGGAAGCCATGCTTCCGGTTCTTTCATACTGCAGATACTCTTCCTCCGAAATCCCAAGGAGCCCCGCCGTCACCTGATCCGCGTTTTTTAACCCCTGTTCATTATAAGTGGCGTAAACCTCGAAGGTACCGCCGGACATGCTGGCGTCGTCCCCGCTCAGGTACGTAAAAGCGGAATATCCCGGCGCATACCGGTTCTCCACAAAATATTCCGGGCGCTCGACGATGCCGACCACCGTGTAGGTTTTGGTAAAGGAAGGCTGCAGGGACTCTCTTTCATAAGTGTAAGGCTTCCCCTGATCCAGCAATTCCCCGCAGGACTGTCTCTCTCCCACCTGAAGCGTCAGCTCGTCCCCCACCTGAAGATCCACCATGCCGTTGTAAAGGATATGCCGGCCGATTACAAGCTCGCTGTCCGTCTCCGGCATTCTCCCCTCCGTCAGACGAAGGGGCATGGCTTCTGCGCCGGCCCGGTCAATCGCCCTGATATAGAGATAAGGCTTGTCGGGATTTTCACTTCCCTCCAGCCAGGCATACCCGACCTCACGCACAGGCACCGCCTTTTCCACATTTACGTTTTCCCGGAAAAACCCGAGATCTTCACCGGCCACGCCGGTAAACAGATAGTGATAATCTCCCTCCTGCCTTGCGTGGGCGATCAGACTCTCCCGCATACTCTCCGCAAGACACGCCACGCCGGTGATCAGCGCCGTGGCAAGAATCACCCCGACAATGGTCACAAGCGTCCTCTTGCGGTTTTCCTTCAGGGAGCGCATACAGCACCGTTTCAAAACATTCATTGCCGCCGCTCCCCCTTTCCGCCGATCCTGCCGTCCTCGATGGTCAACACTCTGTCCGCCTGCTTCGCCAGCTCCAGATTGTGGGTGATCATGATTACAGTCTGGTTGTATTTTTGGTTGGAAAGCTTTAACAGCTCCATGATCTCGCTGCTGGAGCGGGTATCAAGGTTTCCCGTGGGTTCGTCCGCCAGCAGTATGGCAGGCCTTGTGATCAGGGCCCTTCCGATGGCGGTTCTCTGCTGCTGACCGCCGGAGAGCTGGTTCGGAAGAGAATGCATGTGTCTGGAAAGTCCCAGCGTCCGGGCCAGTTCCTTTACGGCCTGCCGGTCAACCTCCCTCCCGTCCAGTTCCAGAGGAAGCGTTATGTTCTCTTCCACGTCAAGCACCGGAATCAGATTGTAAAACTGATAGATCAGCCCTACCTGCCTTCTCCGGAATACCGCCAGCCTGTCGTCCTTCATTTCATAAATGTCATTTCCCTCGATCAACACCTTCCCGGAGGTAGGCCGGTCCACCCCGCCAAGCAGATGCATCAGCGTGGATTTCCCGCTTCCCGAGCTTCCCACGATGGCGACAAACTCTCCCTGCTCCACGGAAATTTCCGCGTCGTTCACAGCGATGATCTGATTGTCTCCCGTCCCGTAGACCTTGAAGAGGTGCTCCGTTCTCAATATCTCCATTTTCCCGTTTCCTTTCCGCATCCCGCCGCTTACGCCGTGGTTTCCTCCTTTTGTTTACCCCGGGACTCTCCGCGTTTTTCTCCCTTTTTTCGGCGGCTGCATTTTCTATCTGGAAACAGTATAGAAAACGAAGATGACATTTCAGTGACATTTCAGAAACTTGATAAAAAACCGAGTTCCCTTCTCCGCATCAGATTCCACCGAGACAGTACCGTTCTGCTGCTTCAGGATCTCCCTGGTCAGCGCGAGGCCGATTCCAACGCTGTCCTTTCCGGCGGTAGAACCCCGATAAAAGCGCTCAAACAGATGTTTCTGATCTTCCTCCGGGATCACTTCGCCCCTGTTTTTCACCGTTACCATGGTATAAACGTCATTTTCCTGCGCGCCGATCTCTACCGTACCGCCCGGCTCACTGTGTTCCACGGCGTTCTTCACCACATTCAGGAAAGCTTCCGTCAGCCACTGCCCGTCCCCGAAAATCTGGATTTCCTCCGGTATCTCCCGCCGCAGCTCTACCTCTGCCAGTTCCGCCGGCAGTTCCATGCGGCCGCACACTTCTTCGATCAGGGCGTGCAGCTTCAGCGGTTTTCGCTCCAGTTCCACCACCCCCGCATCCAGCCGGGACAGTTTCAGCATAGCCGTCACCAGCCATGAGACGCCTGAAATCTGACTGCTGATCTCCGCGAGAAACCGTCTTCTGGTATTCTCATCCATATCCTCATTATCGGCCAGATCGTCCACCAGCACCGTCACGGAGGTAAGCGGCGTCTTCAGCTGATGGGAGATGTCCGCAACGGAATCAGCCAGCGCGCGCCGGTTTGCCGCCGCCTTTTCCGCCTGTTCCCGGAAAAAGACCGTCAGTTTATACACTTCGTTTTTCAGCCCGCTGAGCTCATCGTCGGAATTTTCCCGGATGTCCAGCCTGTAGTTTCCCCGGGCCAGTTCCTCCATATAGCCGCATATCCCCTGTATCCGCTTCTGCCGCCTTGCCAGATAGAAAAACATACCTCCCGCAAGCGCCGCGCCCAGAACCGCGGCCGTCAGATTCAGCCGCCACTGAAGAATGTTTACCTGCCGTCTCGAACCGTAAAAAGCGATCTCGGTTCCGTTCTGGAATCCCCCGTACTTCTGCAGAAGTTTCCAGCCCCTCCCGTCAGGATCGCTTCCGTTCAGCACCGGGATCACATCCTCTACCCTGGCTTGCGGGTAGGCTTCCTGTACGCTCCCGATCATCGCCGCAAGGGCCGACTGGTATTCCCGGTTCCACGCCGCGCGGTATCCTGCCATCGAAAGATTTATGACCGCCAGAGCAAGCAGCCAGACCGCCGCAAAGGCTGCCGCCAGTTTTTTCAGTTCTCTGTTCCAGACTATCTTCAAACCGTTTCCTCCATCCGCCGCGCTCAAAATTCCTTCTCCAGACGGTATCCCATTCCCCGGACCGTGGTGATGATACTGCAGTCCTCGTCCCCAAGCTTTTCTCGTATCCTCTTCATTGTGACGCTGAGAGTATTGTCATTTACAAAATTGTTGGAACTGTCCCAGATGTCCGCCAAAATCGCTTCTCTCGTAAAAAGCTTCCCCGGGCAGGCCATCATGGCGGACAGGATCCTGTACTCCAGCTTTGTGAGCGGAATCTCCCTCCCGCCGCGGCAGACCTTCCCCGTCTCCTGATCCAACGTGATATCCCCGCATTGTAAAACGGCGTTCCCCTTGCCGCTTCGGCGCAGTACGCTTTTTATCCTGGAGACCAGCTCCCTGTTGCGGAACGGTTTTACGATATAGTCATCCGCGCCCAGATCCAGCCCCTGCACTACATCGCGTTCCTGCTCTCTGGCCGTCAGGAAAATGACAGGAACGTCGTTTTCCCTTTTCACAAGCCGGCAGAAGTCAAAACCGCTCCCGTCGGGCAGCATAATGTCCAGCAAGATCAGATCCGGCGGTTCTTTTTCCGCCATCCCTTCCGCTTCCCGCAGGCTTCTCGCGGTCTGCACCTGATATCCCTCCTGCCGGAGCAGATACTCCAGCCCCAGGATAATGGCTTCATTGTCTTCTACCAGCAAAAGCTTCATACCTGCTCCATTCCCGCGCTGAGCTTTTCGCATTTCCGCGCGTCTTTCCCTATCTGAGCGTTTGCGCCCGGCTTTCGTCTCTCAACGACAAAACCTCTCCCGCCATTATTTTAGCAGAGAGAGGTTTGATTCGTAAAAGGTTTATGACTGACCGCGCCGTTCCTGATTCATTATCTGGTCATACTTTTCCTGCACCATTTTCTTCTTTTTCTGGAAGCTGATATTTTCGCCTTCCTTTCCCACAATACTCCATGGTGCGTTTGCACAGAGCATCTGCAGAAACTCCTGCGCGTTCAAGGATTTTAATTCACTGGATTGAAGAGACTTCCGTATTGTTTTTTCCCGCTGTAAGAAAGATGGAAAAGATAACCGACGCTCGCAATCACCAGCACAGCGAATAAGACAGCTCCGATCCAGGTATCCACGCTTATAGATGTGTCCGCCAATAAGATTACCGCTCTCATTTTCTCTCCTGCTGATCGAAATAATCCCCTGAAACATTTTTATCCGTCTACACGAACAGACGGATAAAATAAAATAATCTGAAATCTCTCAGGTTTGCACCCTCAAAACCGAACATTGAATCTCTCTCCCAAACATCCCTCTTCCTTTCGGTTAAGCATACGATT
>CANPXL010000028.1 GCA_947586055.1 uncultured Acetatifactor sp.
TATTTGAAAGAACAGATCAAAGATGACGATATTTACTATATATTGTTGGATGAAGTGCAGCTTCTGGATGATTTTGAATCTGTATTGAACAGTCTGATCCGCATGAAGAATGTGGATGTGTATGTGACAGGAAGTAATGCGCGTTTTTTGTCTAAAGATGTGATAACGGAATTTCGCGGTCGTGGTGATGAAGTTCGTATGTATCCGTTTAGTTTTGCAGAATTTATGTCCGTTTATCCGGGGACGAAACAGGATGGATGGAATGAATACATGCTTTATGGCGGTCTGCCTCCTGTTATGAATATTTCAGACCCGGAAGAAAAGACTCACTTCCTTAAGCTGCTGTTTGAGGAAACGTATATTTCTGATATTGTGGACAGACACAATGTGCGCAATCGGGCGGAACTGGAGGAACTTTTAAACATCCTCTCATCCGCCATTGGCTCGCTGACAAATCCGACAAAACTGTCGTCAACCTTTAAAACGGTTAAAAAGAAAACGATCAGTAACGCAACTATTAAAAGATATATGGACTATCTTTGCGATTCCTTCCTGATTGACAGTGCTTTCCGTTATGATATTAAGGGAAAGAAGTATATTGATACGCCGGTCAAATATTATTTCACGGATCTGGGATTGCGGAACGCGCGGCTCAATTTTCGCCAGCTGGAAGAAACGCATACGATGGAGAATATTATATTTAATGAACTGAAGATGCGGGGTTTCAATGTGGATGTGGGTGTTGTCACTCTGAACACAACCAATGAAAAAGGTCATGGGATCCGAAAACAACTGGAAATTGATTTTGTCTGCAACAAGGGGTCAAAACGTTATTATATTCAGTCTGCGTACGCAATTCCGGATCAGGAAAAAATGGAGCAGGAGCAGCGCACTCTGATGCTGACCGGTGATTTCTTTAAGAAGATTATCATTACAAAAGACGCGCCTGCGCCATATTACAATGAGGACGGGGTGCTGATTATGAGTATTTATGATTTTTTATTAAATGAAAACAGTCTGGATAATTGATCCATTATTGGGAGGAATATTTTTATTGTGGTTTTTATAAAATCCCGTTTGTGTTTCAGTGTCACCTTGAAACAGTAAAGATAATTGGAGAGATTAGCTCATGAAAAATTTCCGCCTTTCTATAGATATGTGTTGTGTATCCATAGGCATTTTCTTTATAGCGCTGTATGTTGTAACTACGAAAGAACATTTTGGTGAGTCAAAAGAGGAAAACGAAGTGAACACATACGTTCATTGCATTACATTTATTAACTTTTATTTTATTGACTATTTCACAGGAGACAGTTCTTACATATATGAGACAGCTAATTTTTTTATCAGGGAAGGCAAACTATGTTTTCTTGCGGAGCCGTTTCCGTCTATAAATCAATTAACAATCCTCGAGATGGACATTGACGGAGCCCTCAAAAGATGGTCATGTATGGAACAGTGCGAAAGAGGTACCATTTAATTCTGAAATAAATGATTCGGAAGACGACTTGGAAGATAATGTCGCGCAGTTGAATCTACCTAATGAAGAACTGTCAGAGCAATTTTATGAAGCAGTCATAATAGCATATGAGAAAAAAGAAGATGTGTTTTATACCTATGAGGAACTGGTGTGGTTGTAGATATTGGTTATTTTAGAGAAGAATATTAAATATCTTATCAGAACAGTCTCTTAAGCTGTCAAAAAATTTTTATTTTTTCCCAACCTTTTTTGCATTTTCCTTGTCTTATTATTGAAAGCTTTCACGAAAGGACGATCAATATGCCTCATCTTACAAGCTCTGACGGAGCGCTGGTGCTTCTGACGCTCGCGGGCGACCCTACGGCCTATGACGAGCTGGTCAGGCGCCATGAAAAGCGTGTGCGCGCGGCCGCGTACTCGGTCATACATAACCCCCACATCGCCGAGGACGCCGCACAGGACGCCTTTTTGGCGGCATGGCTGAAACTCGACCGGCTCATAGATCCCGAAAAATTCGGGGCATGGGCGGCGCGCATCGCCAAAAACTGCGCGAAAAACATGGCGCTTCGGTTCCGGAATTATCTGAGCCTCGACGACGTCGACGGGCTTGAATTTATCCGCTCGGACGAGGACGACCCGGAACAGATGCTTATGACCGAAGAGGAGGCAAGGCTCCTGCGGAGGGGACTGCGAAAGCTGCCCGAGCGCGCCCAACAGGTGGTATATCTGCACTATTACGAGGATATGACCGCAGAGGATATCGCGCGGCTCATCGGCGTTTCGGTGGGCACAGTCAAGTCGCAGCTCCACGACGGCAGGAGGAAAATGAGAAGGGAGTTATGCTCAATGGACGAAAAATTAAACGATACATCATTACAAAAGATACGCAAGAAGATCGACGAGGTCAAAAATTGGCAGTACAAAAACTCCAAGGCAGGCTTTGAAAAAGTCTATGGCAGCGTTTTAAAGGACATTGACTCTATGCCCGAGTGCCGGGAGAAGTACCATGCCCTCGCCGACGTGCTGCTGCGCGGGTATTGGTGGCTGCCGGGGGAGAAAAACGATAAGCTTTTAGAGAGGATCAAGGAAGCCGCCCGTCTCGGAAAAAATAACGACGTCATGTTTACGGTCTTGTCACGCGAATCTTTTAAGTATTGGGGAGACGACAGGCTGAACCATATCAAAAACGTTCAGATCCCTTCACTCGACCCTGTTGATTTCAGGGTGACTATCGCGAGACTTTGGGCGAATTACGGCAGCTCGGCAGATATTACAAAGCCGGAGCCGGCTATGGAAGGCTTTGACAATGCGCTGAAGCTGCTTACCCCGGCGGACGGAGTCTATTACTACAGCGCGCTCGAAGGCAAAAAATGCTTCGTGAAATCGGCGGCAGAGGAGTTTGTAAAAGATCGCGGGAACCGCATGAATCTCTGTCTGGTCCGCGAAATACTGCTTTCGGGCGGTCTGAAAATTTCCAATGGGGAATCTTACACTTATGGCGAGCTTTACAGCTATAACTGGACGCCGAACTATATGCTTGACAACCTTGTGCCCTGCGACGGAATGATGAGAGCGGACATTCAGCCGGGCGAGAGCGTCACCGCCTCCGACGGTTCAACGCTGACTTTTGAATCCGACAGCGAGACTGTAACCGTACCCGCAGGAGAATTTTCCGGCTGCGAAGTCTGGGTCTCCCGCCTTAAGAGCATAACATTCAGAAACTGGTTCAAAAGCGGTGTAGGGCTCATCAAGCAGGAAACTGTTTCCGAGGGAACGAGGGAGATAAGAGTTCTTAAAAGTTATGACATAAGAAGCGGAGAAGGCTATTTGCCGCTCGGAAAAGGTAACTTCTGGGAATATGATATTGTCGCAAATCCCGAGGCTTATGTTTCACCCACAAAAATAGAAGTTCTCAGCTGTGACGGCGAAAAGGCGGTGGTTTCCCTGAATGCCCGCTCGGTCAGGAAAAAATACGACGAAAATTGCTGGCTCGATATGATACTCAAGACCCGCGCGGACTACTGCTTCCGCGAAAGCTCCGACAACTGGAAGATACAGGACGTAAGGGAATATGCAAAACGCGCAATAGAGCTTGCAAAAACGCCCTACGAAAAGGCGCATGCCGAGACGGCTTACTCGGTTGTCAAGAGAATTATCGAGACCGATCAGGAAATTAGCCCCGACTGCGAGACGACAGGCTTATGGAATTTCTTTATCCGGAGCGAGATAAATAAAGCGGACGGAAGAATTATCGCAGACGTGAGAAGCGGAAGATTTTCCTTTGAATGGAAGCGCAGCGAGCGCAATCCCCTTTTCGACCGCCTGCTCTCAAACCACATCTACTGGATACTGAACGACGTTGCGGAATGTCTTTTTGACGAGCAGTGGAAGCCGGGATACAGTGCCGAAAAGTCGGTAAATTACTACGACAGCGGTCTTAAGACAAGGATAAGCTGCGAGGACGCGGGGACAGTCGAGGTAAAAGCAGGTATCTTTGAAAACTGCCTGTCAGTGGATACCGTCTGCGAGGGCTTCCCGAAAGATCAGAGCTACCGCAACGGCAGAAGGACCTATTACTTCGCACCCGGAATAGGGCTCGTGAAGGTCGAGATATACTCCAAAACCGGCACCGTAAGCGCATACGAGCTGACCTCCTACGAGGGCGACGGCGAGGGCTATATGCCGATAGAGGAGGGAATGAGGCGCCGCTATGAGGATCTTACCCTTACCGACGGATACGTTGGCGCGGCGGAATATGTATATGCCAAAGACAGCGAGGGAAAGACCGTTATTTTTTCCGATCTCACCGGCATAAGACATAAGCCTCAGAAGATCACCCGCTACAATTCGATCATGGGAGAGATGGAGGAGGAGCGCCTTGACAATATGGAAAAATATAACGAGGCAAACCTTGAGGGCTGCTGTAACGCGATAAATATTCTTCTTCATCAGATGACAAAGGGCTACCATTTCTTCTGGGACGCCGTAACGCGGGCTAAGAGACTTCTTTACAATTACCGTCTGATGGAGGCTGCAGGAAACGGAGAAATTGCCCCGGCGTTCTATGCGAGGGCTTCAAGGACCTGTCTTTTGGCAGCTGTCGCGTTTATCGGCGGCGGCGACAAGGACGAGGGATATAAGTATCTCGAGTTGGCAATTGAATATGCCGAAAAATGGAAAGTGATACCTGAGGGCGAAAAGCTGAGCTTCGGTGACGAAGCAGTGTTCGGAAATATCGTTTATATCAAGGGAAGATCGGTGATCGAGCTGCCCGACGGCTCTCAGCGCGAGATTGACGCCGACGGAACGATAGACGGCTGGCTATCCGACAGCGGACTGATCTACGGCGCGATGACCGCAGTTCGCGGCTGGGAATGGTTCGACCCCGCGAGAGAGGACGAGAGGTATAAGAATCTGACCGAGAGGGCAAAAAGGCTTGCGGAATAGACCTTTTGATTTTTGGATAAAAAAGACCGCTGGCTTTTTCACCGGGGAGCCGGTGTGTCAACGGTCTGATTTTTAGTATTCCGTTTTATATGGAAAGATGATAAACGGAAACTTAGCTTTTCATCGACTGAAATCATAACTCTTTCCTTATTTTGTTATTTCAACTTAAAATTATACTTTAAGCTTATCCATTTGTCACGGTAATTTTACAGACATTTCCGCACCTTTTTATGCGTGAAATTAAATTTATCACCTATGACCGGGCGGAGGAACAGATGGAAAAAGTTAAGTTTAGTTATGAGGAATTGTTTGGGGAAGGGAATGTAAACGAATAGCAACGTTTACCGATGTTACAACTATTATACAAAAGGGTTTTACAATCCTATCCGAAAACGGCTGCAGGGCTGCAGCGACATGATTGGAACGGGAGGACGGACAGGATGTGTAAAATGCGGAAAACGGCAGTATTGCTGGCGGCGGTTCTGATACTGGTATCGGGCTGCGGGAAAGAGGGAACCCCGGATATGCACGGAACCGGGACAGGCGCTGCTCTGGAGGATGGCGATGACGGAACCGGCGCTCAGGAGCCGGACGGGGAAAAGAGACATTCCTGGAATGTCACTCATATCGCTTTGGAGGATCCCTATGAACTTGCAACCATAAAGGATGACCGCGTTTACGGGTGCTTCCGCACCGACGGGGGCTATTCGGTTTCGGTACAGGATATCGTGACGGGTGAAAGCGGGGGAAGGTTTTTTCTGCCGGGCGTTGCCGAAGTGCAGAATATCACGGTGGACGCCCGGGACAGGCTGTGTCTTTTCGGCGTGGGGGAGCAGGGAAATGCTCTGTGGCAGATCGATCCGGACGGTGAGATCCGCATGGTGGAGAATAAAGAACTGGAGACGGCGGAAAGCTTTGATACCCAGAAAGGCTTTTGGGCGGACTCCAATGGTTTTTACTATCTGTGGTATCAGCTTGACGTGCCATGCTCCGAAGTCTATGAAGATGGCAGAGAGGACGTATATACGTTTCTCGACAGAATATATGTGCTGGATCAGGACATGAACGTTCTCTGTTATGAGCAGGTGCCGGATTCCTACGGGAATAAGCTGGTAAGCCTGCTTTTTGACGAAGAGGGCGTTCCGATGATTCTTGCGAGGGATGAGGACGGCTATTACACGCGCAGGGTCAGGACCAAAGATGGGGAAGCGTACGAAGCCAACCGTCTGGACGAGGCGGATGAGGATGTCATGTATCGTCTGGAAACAGGAGGAAAGATGGCGCTGACCGGCGACGGGCTGTTGTATGCAGCAGACGGCGCGCTGCATCTTTACCGGATGAACGCTCCGGAAGGAGAAAACGACGAAGCGCTTCTGGATCTTGCGCTTGGCGGCGTTTTTCAGGAGGATATCGTCTATCTCGGAATGCGGGGAGGGACCGTCGAGATCATAGATCGCGCGCCGGAAAGCGGAGAGTCCGAGTATACCCGGTTTGAAGCCGGAGAAAGCGGGCAGACGGTGCTTTCTCTCGGGGTCATGACGCTGGATCCCGCGCTGCGTAAGACGATCACGGCTTTTAACAGGTCTCAGGATCAGGTAAGGATCGATCCCGTGGACTATGTGGAGGATTACGATTACGAGTCGGCTTATGAAAGGCTGAAACTGGACGTGCTGAAGGGCAGCGCGCCGGATCTTTTCGACGCCGGCGGGATCGACTATGAAATTCTGGCGGACAAAGGAGTTTTTCTGGACCTGTATGAATTTATGGACCGCGACCCGGAATGCGGCAGGGAGAAAATGGTTTCCAGCGTGTTGAAAGCGTATGAGACCGGGGGGCATTTATATGTCCTTGCGCCCGCGTTCAGCGTATTTACCGTCTGGGGCGGAAGCAGTCTGGTTCAGGGACGGGACGGCGTGAGCATGGAGGAACTGATAGGGCTTCTTCGGGACAACGGTGGAGATATCAACAGTATTTACGGATTTTCTGCCGATGAAAGCGTACTGCGGACTCTTTGCGCGCAGGGTATGGATGAATTTATCGACTGGGAACAGGGGACATGCAGTTTTACGTCGAAGGAGTTTTTGGATCTGCTGGAGTTTGCGAAGGGATACGAGGGACCCCATCCGGAGGGTATGTACGGGGCGATCCGAAGCGGGAAGATATTGCTGTCGCTGGGAGTGATCAATTCTGTGGAAAGCTGCCGTCTGCAGTCGGAGCTGTACGGCGAAAAAATACAGTTCATCGGTTATCCCACCGCGGAGGGATCCGGCTCCAGAGTGTATTTCAACGGTACGAGGCTGGCGATCAACGCAAAAACGGAGTATCCGGACGAAGCATGGGAATTTGTGAGGTATTGCCTGTTAAGCGATTATGACGGAACCGGGTTTCCGGTGGTGAGAGCGCGGTTTGAAAAAGCGCTGGAAAAGTCTCTGGAGGAAGAGGTGACGGAGGACGAAAACGGCGGCAGAAGTCCCGTCTATAGAATATCTTATTTCGAGCCGGAAAACGATGTGAGCATTCTGGTGGAGAAGGCGGATCAGGCAGATGTGGACGCGGTTCGGGAACTTGTGGAAAAGGCTTCGGGAAAGTACGAGTACCACAATGAGATCCAGAATATCGTGGAGGAAGAAGCGGAGACTTATTTCCAGGGGCAGAAGTCTGCGGAGAAAGCGGCGGCGATCATTCAGAACAGGGTTCAGCTGTATCTGGACGAAAGAAATTGACCAGAAATATTGATATTATTGATATGAAAGAAAGCGTCGTTATGTATATTTTTTCCTTTGCGAGTCAAACTATCCTTGAAGGACGCCCGTATACTAGCGCGGGACCGGAAAAAATTCAAGGAGGTTACGGATATGAGCAACATTTCGGAACTGGATCTGCAGAACCTGCGTCATCTGATCGGCGGTTTTGACACCACCCACTGTAAGATGCAGGCTTACGCACAGGAAGCGGAGGATCCTCAGATCAGGCAGTTTTTTGAAAAGGGCGCAAAGTCCGCCATGGACAACAAGCAGCAGCTGATGAAGTTTTTGAACTGAGAAACATCCGGGGCTGTGCCGGCGCGGCGCCGCAGGCCCGGACAGGCAAAGATGCTGCGCAGAAAAGAGGGAAAAAATGCAGGAAAAGATTATGGTGGCCGACACTCTGGCCGGTATCAACGGAGAACTCACCCGGTATGCGGGGATGATCGCACAGTCTGAGAACAAGGAGTTGAAGCAGACGCTGAAGCAGCTGAGAAACGCATGCGAGCAGTCTCAGGAAGAGCTTTACCAGATCGCGAGGGAAAAGTCCTATTACGTTCCCGCCAGCAAAGCGACCGAGGAAGAAGTGGCGCATGTGCGCCAGCTGTTTACGCAGGGGACGCTTTAAGAGATGGAAACATCTCTGTAAAATCCCGGCAATCAGGCACAGGCCGTCGCATAAAAGCGGCGGCCTGTGCCTTTCAGCTTTTCAGGCAATCTCTGAGCGCATCGTTCACCTGTTCCATGTCTGCATGCAGCTCTGCGATGTCTTCGGGCAAAAAACTTTCATCTCACGAAGTTTAGGACTGGGTGACACGGACAAGGCGCGGAAAACCTCAGCCTTCTGCATCTGGACATCTGCCGCTGCGGGAATCGGTATCGCCAGGAAAATCGATATGCTGGCCTTTGCGATTGCCATATTGGTTTAGATACAAAATGCAGCATAGAGAGGAACGGTCTTTTTCCCGTCCTTAAAGCCAAAGTTTTTCGCAGAGAGCTTGATGGCGTAATTGGGCTTGTAGGTGTCCATATAGACCTTTAAGCTCTTGGCTCTTGTGTTGTCGGCGGATTTGACCTCAATGGGAATGAGCCTGCCTTCCCGCTGAATGACAAAATCAATTTCCGCCCCACGCTCGGACTCCCAATAATAGGTCCGGTAGCCGTTTATGGTGAGCTGCACATTCACATAGTTTTCTGCAAGTCCGCCCTTAAAGTCGTTCAGTTCCTCCACCATGTAGAGGACATCATTTGCGGCCAGATCCTTTTTGGCGGCAAGCAGACCCAGATCGGAAACATAAATCTTGAAGGCGTCGATGTCACGGTAGTTTTCCAAAGGCTTTTTTACCTGTTCCACCTTGAATACCTGTGACACGATGCCGGACAGACAGAGCCATTCGATGGCGTTCTCAAATTCGGAAGCCCGACCGCCCTTCTTAATCAGTTTATATTGAAAACGGGTGTTCTTCTTTGAAAGCTGCACGGTGATGTTGTCGTATGCAAGCCGTGTCTTTTTAATCTCATTCAAGTTGTTGTACTTACTCATGTCGTTAAGATAGCTTGCCAGAATGGTGTCCTGCGTATGACGTACAAGGATATAATCCTTTGTCTGGGCAAACTGCATGACGCACTCCGGCATACCGCCCACCACAAGATACTGTCGGTAAAGCAGCATTGCCGCATCGTGCAAAGCGGAAGGTATCGGCGTGTCGGTCTGGAAGGACTTTTTAATCTGCTCTACCAGAGCGTCCTCCCCCAGCGCAAGCATGAATTCCTCCATGTCCATCGGGTAAAGAGTTTTCATATCGACCTTACCCACGGGGAAAGAAAACTTTGCACGGTTTACCGCAACGCCTAAAAGACTGCCCGCCACGATGATGTGATAATCGGGTGCGTCCTCACAAAAATACTTCAAAGAAGTCAGCGCCCGTTCGCAAAGCTGTACCTCGTCAAAGACGACCAGCGTTTTTTCCTTGATTATGGTTTGCCCTGCGATATGCGACAGAATAGGGATCAGATAATCGGGGCTGATATTTTCGTCAAAGGTTTCCGAGAGCTTCGGATTTGTTTCAAAGTTGAAATACGCCACATTCTCATAATGTGTGCGCCCAAACTCCAAAATGGAATAAGTCTTGCCGACCTGCCTTGCTCCCTGCAGGATCAGCGGCTTGCGGTGTTCGTTTTCTTTCCACGCTTCTAAAAAAGCCATGATTTTTCGGTACATAAATGACCCTCCTGTTCAGAAGTCACTTATAGTATAGTAAAAGTTCGTGTAAAAATCAATGGATATTTTGCGAATATTCGCATTAAATTACACGAATATTGGAGTTGGGAAAGGAAATAAGTTTTCAGGAGGAACAGGAAGATGTTTTGTTCAAAATGCGGAAAAGAACTGCCGGAAGGAGCAAGGTTCTGCGAAAACTGCGGAAGCCCGGTGGGGGAGGAAGCAAGTTTAAAACATATTGAGGTCAGCGAGGAAGACATCAGAGCGTTAGAGCAAAAACTGGGGATCAGTAATGACGATCAGCTTTGCTTTCATGTGATTTCTCCTATACAGGCAAAGCGAAAAGAAGGACGCCGGTTTAATCCGGCGTCCATTGTTTCAGCCGCTGATTCAGCGAAGTAAAATCGGAAGGGCCGGCTTCCAGAAGGAAACGGTGAAACTGATAATCAGTGTAGTCCGATCCCCAGAGTCCGGCGGCGGTATCCTTTAAGGAGAGCAGTTCCAGATACCCGAGGTAATACTTCAGGTAATTGCAGGGTTCCAGAGCAATATAGGTATAGATCGCTCTTGCGGACGTCTCGTCCGTAATGCCGAAACCTTCAAGGATTTTGGCGATATGGCTGTATGAGGCGTTTTCGTAGTGGATCATGATGTCCAGCATGGAATACAGGCACAGCTGAAGACTGCGGTTGTATTTCTCCGCCTGCGCGTAAAGGGCTTCCTGTTCCATCCCCTGTTCCCGGAGCAGATCGGAGGCGTAGTCAAAGGAGAGAAATTCTACATACAGTGCCCAGCCCTCCAGATAGCCTCCGTACCACAGAAGCTCCCGGACGGGGCGCTCGCCGCACGCCAGGGCGGCGCGGTTTGCGTATACCGTCTGGTAGAGATGGCCGGGATAGCCTTCGTGGGCCAGTGTGGTATAAAGTTCAAGGCCGCTGATGGTCTTTTTGTTGTTGATGTAAATTACGTTGCTGTCCGTGTCGTCCAAAGGCGCCGTCAGGTAAAAAGCCGGTGCGCAGTAGTCGTCCAGATTGTCTGAAACGGACTTGACCGTTACGGAGACGGAATCTCCCGGAATCTGAGGAAAATCGCTGCGCATGCGCTTCTTGAGGTCCGTCAGCATGGAGGCGGCGTCCGTGCAGGGGAAGGACAGAGGCTGTTCCTGCGCGGAGAGCGACGCAAGTTCGGGATGCTCCGTGACGAGCGTCCGAAGGGAATCGTATACATCCGAAAATTGTTCCGCCAGCAGTTTCTGGATCTGTTCCACCGTCCGCCCGGAACCCGTCTCGGAAACCAGAAGGGCCTGATAGTATTCCTTTCCCTGCGGTTTTGCCGCAAGACCGGTCAGCTGGATCTCATCGTCCTCCAGCAGGATCAGGCCGTCCCCCAGAGCGATGTATGCGGGAAGCATCACAGTCTTCAGCAGACGGTCGTTCCGGGACAGATACGACTGCATTTCCTTTGGAGTGATGGGGTCCGTGCCGCTCAGTTCCTCCAGCCTTCTTTGGAAGGAGGTCTGAAGAAAGTGTGTCCCGGCTTCCAGTTCCTCTTTTGTGACGATCGTGTCGCATTGTTCCCGGACCTGACGAAGCATGGCTGCGGGCATACAAAGCCCCGCCGCTGCCTTTTCCTGTTCAAAGACCAGCAGGGATGCAAAATATTCGTCCGTCTGGTCCAGCAGGGCGAGGTAATCCTCCACGTCGCGCCTGCTGCGGAAGGAATATTCCGCCAGCAGCACCGGAAGCTGGACCTGCATACCGGAGGTGGGGGAAAGAGGTTCGCTGTAGTAGGGATATTTGCCCAGTTCCAGAGAATTTTCCAGATTTGCGGTCAGAAGACCGTACAGCCAGGCGTCCTGTTCGGAAAGATTTTCCTTATGTATGGCGCGCAGGGCGGACAGAGTGTGTTCCGTGGCCGCCCGCCCCGCTTTTACGCCGTCCGCGCTGTAAACGGGAAGGACGGGGTCGTAATCGCAGATGCCGTAATGGGCGGGGAAAGCCAGAGAATAATGCATGTTCAGCGTGTTGCCGCTCATCTCTTCCACAAAGAGACGGGAGGTAATGTTGGAAAAGCGTTTTTCGTCCTGCCGGTAGGAAAAGAGAAAGACCGTCATGGAGCTGAAAGCCAGAAGCAGGACTGCCGTGGCCAGCAGCTGTCTGGCGGAGAGAGGAATATGTTTTTTCAAGAGAGATTCACCTGATCGGATTCTGCGTTGCTACAATATATGATTTTGGCCGGACGGTTATGAAAATTGCTTCCCGGGGTATACATTTTCATAGAAATTATGGTATAATTCTTGTGAATAAAAACGGCTGTGCGGCAGCGGAAAAGAGGGAAAATGAGCGAAGCGATCAAACGAGCCATAGAGGATGGCAGAACGGTGCTGGGGATTGAATTTGGTTCTACCCGCATCAAGGCGGTTCTGGTGGACGAAAGCCATCAGCCCGTGGCAATGGGAACCTACGACTGGGAAAACCGGCTGGAGAACAATATCTGGACTTACAGTCTGGATGATATCTGGGGAGGACTCAGGGGCTGCTATCGGAGTCTTGCCGCGGATGTGCAGGGAAAATACGGCATTCCGCTGACGAAGCTCGGCGCCCTTGGCTTTTCGGGGATGATGCACGGTTACATGCCTTTTGACAAGACGGGCAGGCTGCTGGTTCCCTTCCGGACATGGCGCAACACTATGACGGAGGAAGCGTGCAGAACGCTGACTTCCACATTTCAGTTCAATATTCCTCAGAGATGGAGTATCGCCCACCTCTATCAGGCGATTCTCAACGGCGAAGAGCATGTGAAGGATATTTCTTATCTGACAACGCTTGCAGGGTACATACACTGGATGCTTTCCGGCGAGAAGGTGCTGGGAATCGGGGAGGCGTCCGGCATGTTCCCCATTGATTCGGAAATCAGGGACTATGACCGGAGGATGCTGGATCAGTTTGACGGTCTGGTGGCGCTCAGAGGACTTTCATGGAGGATCCGCGATATTCTGCCGAAGGTGCTCTGCGCCGGCGAAAACGCGGGAACGCTGACCGCGGAGGGGGCAAAGCTTCTCGATCCCTCTGGAACGCTCCAGCCCGGGGCGGCAATGTGCCCTCCCGAGGGAGACGCGGGTACCGGCATGACCGCAACGAACAGCGTGGCTGTGAGAACGGGTAATATTTCCGCAGGAACCTCCATTTTTTCCATGGTGGTGACACAGAAGGCGCTCTCAAAGGTCCACGAGGAGATCGACATGGTGACGACGCCGGATGGCAATCCGGTGGCCATGGTGCACTGCAACAACTGTACTTCCGACCTGAACGCATGGGTGGGGCTTTTTGACCAGTTCGCGGAAAAGTTCGGAATGAAGATCGACAGGAACGATCTCTACGGAGAGCTGTACAGGGAGGCCCTGAAGGCGGATCCTGACTGCGGCGGCCTGATGGCGTACAATTACTTTTCCGGGGAACCTGTTATGGGGCTGGACGAGGGAAGGCCGCTGTTCGTGAGAATGCCGGACGCATCCTTTACGCTGGCGAACTTTATGCGGAGCCATCTTTACAGCGCCATGGCGGCCCTGAAGATCGGCAATGACATCCTGATGAAGGAGGAACATGTGCAGGTGGATTCCCTGACGGGTCACGGCGGCCTGTTCAAGACGCCCGTGGTGGGCCAGCAGCTGATGGCGGCGGCCATGAACGCGCCGGTCACCGTGATGGACACCGCAAGCGAAGGCGGCCCCTGGGGCATCGCGATCCTGGCATGTTATATGATGGAACGGGATGCAAAGGAGAGTCTGGCGGATTATCTGCAGAACAGGATTTTTGCGGGCCAGACAGGAACGACCGTCGCTCCCCGGCCGGAGGACGTAAAGGGCTTCGATGCCTTTATCGAGAAGTACAAGGCGGCGCTGGCAGCGGAAAAGGCTGCGGTCGAGGGGCTGAAGTAAGACGGCCGCAACAAAAATCTGGACGCATTGTGAGAACTATGCTACTATGGAAGCAAATCAAATCCCCCGCGGCATTTGCCAAATGCCCGCACAGGCGCCGGCGCAGGTCAGCCCTGCCGTCACGCTTCTTGCCCGCGGGGACTAAATGATGCCGGATACGGCAGAATGGAGGAAACCATGAACAATTTAGAACTGCGGAAACACGCAAACGACGTGCGCAAGGGTATTGTAACGGCAGTTCACAGCGCGAAGGCGGGACATCCCGGCGGATCCCTCTCCGCGGCTGACGTGTATACCTACCTGTACTTTGAAGAGATGAACATCGATCCGAAGAACCCCGATATGGAGGACAGAGACAGGTTCGTGTTGTCCAAGGGACACACGGCCCCCGGTCTGTATTCCACCCTGGCGAACAGGGGGTTCTTCCCTGTGGAGGATCTGAAGACCCTCCGGAAACTGGGATCCTATCTGCAGGGCCATCCCAGCATACATATTCCCGGCGTTGACATGTCTTCCGGCTCTCTGGGACAGGGCATTTCCGCAGCCGTCGGCATGGCGCTGGGCGCAAAGATGAACAATAAGAGCTTCCGGGTTTATACCCTGCTTGGCGACGGCGAGATCCAGGAGGGTCAGGTATGGGAGGCCGCAATGTTTGCAGGCCACCGCAAGCTGGATAATCTCTGCGTGATCGTGGACAACAACAATCTGCAGATCGACGGCCCCATCGATCAGGTCTGCTCCCCCTATCCCATCGATAAGAAGTTTGAGGCGTTCAACTTCCATGTGATCAATGTGGACGCTCATGATTTTGACGCCCTCAGGGCTGCCTTCAAAGAGGCGAGAGAGACAAAGGGAATGCCTACCTGTCTGGTGATCCACAGCGTAAAGGGCAAGGGCGTTTCCTTTATGGAGAATCAGGCCGGCTGGCACGGCAAGGCGCCAAACGACGAGGAATACGCCGTGGCGATGGTTGATCTGGACAGGATCGCGGCAGAATTAGAGAAAGAAGGTGAAGCGTAATGGCAGAGATAAAGAAAATTGCAACCCGTGAAAGCTACGGCAATGCGCTGAAGGAGCTGGGCGCGGAATTTCCTGAACTGGTGGTGCTGGACGCTGATCTGGCGGAAGCGACCAAGACTGGTATCTTTAAGAAAGCTTATCCCGACCGTCATATCGACTGCGGCATTGCAGAGTGCAACATGATGGGCATTGCGGCCGGACTGTCTCTGGTGGGCAAGATCCCCTTTGTAAGTTCCTTCGCCATGTTCGCGGCAGGGCGCGCTTTTGAGCAGGTCCGCAACTCGATCGGTTATCCTCATCTGAACGTAAAGATCGGCGCTACCCATGCGGGCATTACTGTCGGTGAGGACGGCGCGTCCCACCAGTGCAACGAGGACATTGCGCTGATGCGCACGATTCCCGGCATGGTGGTTATGTGTCCCGCTGACGATATCGAAGCGAAGGCTGCTGTCCGGGCGGCTCTGGAGCATGAAGGCCCCGTTTATATCCGCTTTGGCCGTTCTGCGGTGCCCGTGATCAATGACAATCCCGATTACAAGTTTGAGATCGGCAAAGGAACCGTTCTGCGGGAGGGAACCGACGTGACCCTTGTGGCCACGGGAATCTGCGTGGATTCCGCTCTGGGCGCGGCGGAAAAGCTGGCCGCGGAGGGCATCAGCGCCGAGGTCATCAATATCTGCACCATCAAGCCGCTGGATGAGGATTTGATCGTAAAGAGCGCAAAGAAGACCGGAAAGGTGGTTACGGTGGAAGAGCACTCCGTGATCGGCGGCCTTGGCAGCGCGGTCTGCGACTGCCTGTGCGCAAAGCTTCCTGTGCCGGTGAAGAAGATCGGCATGCAGGATGTGTTTGGCGAGTCCGGTTCCGCCGCGGCGCTGGTACAGAAGTACGGACTGGATGCGGAAGGCGTTTATAAGTCCGTAAAGGAATTTTTGTAAACCGTAAATAGCGCGGTATTAAAGGACGAAGCGATTTATCGAAAAAGTAAACATGCGGGGGCTGCGGTATCGGCAAACTGGTTTGCTGGGCGGCAGCCCCCGTGGTCTTTCTCTTATTATTTTTCCTTTTCCACAATCCCCATTCGCTTGTTTTGAAACATGAGTCGCATCAAGGTTGTCTTTTGCTTTCCGTTTTTCCAATTTCGCCTTTGTATAAGTATCCATGTACTTTGAAAATTCAATCATATCTGGCGCTTAAACAGAAATCGTTTTTATAAATATCTTGCAAAGCGGACACAATCTGATTATAATAATTATTAGATTAGATTGGAAACTGGAGGGGCGTTAATGCTTATTGAGGGCAAAACGGTCGAGTTTAAGCGGGAGTATGTCGATGATGTCAAAAAAACGGTTGCGGCTTTCGCAAACTGCGACGGAGGCACGATCTATATCGGAATAAGCGACGACGGTTCGGTTTGCGGAGTGCCGGATGCGGACGCCACGATGCTTCGTGTAACGAATGCCCTTCGTGACGCTATAAGACCGGATGTGATGATGTTTGTCGATTGCAATTATACCGAGATGGACGGCAAAGCGGTTGTCACTGTTTCGGTACAGCGCGGCACGGCAAGGCCATATTACCTCCGGGACAAGGGCATCCGTCCGGAGGGCGTTTATGTGCGTCAGGGCTCGGCCACCGTTCCCGCTTCTGACGCGGCCATTCTCAGCATGATCAGGGAGATCAGCGGCGACAGCTATGAAGCGGCGCGTTCTATCAACCAACAGCTCACGCTTGAATATTGTTCTGCCTTTTTCAAAAAACGGGGACTGGAGCTTGGCGCGCAGCAGATGCGGACGCTTCACCTTATCGGAGAGGACGGGACGTTTACAAATCTTGCGCTTCTTTTATCTGAACAATGCGCCCATACGATCAAGTTAGCTGTTTTTGAAGGAAGCAAAAAAACTGTTTTCAAGGATCGCATCGAGCTGTTCGGTTCCCTGCTGGAGCAGCTTCAAGATGCTTTTGATTACATCGATCGCTATAATCGCACCCGCGCAGAGTTTCAGGGGCTTGACCGGCTGGAAAGCCGGGATTATCCCGCCGCGGCAGTTCGGGAGGCGCTGCTGAATGCTGTCATTCATCGGGATTATTCATTCAGCGGCTCGACTCTGATCAGCATTTTTGATGACCGTATAGAATTTGTATCAATCGGGGGACTGGTCAAAGGAATGTCCTATGACGATATTATGCTTGGTGTTTCTATTCTCAGAAATCAAAATCTTGCCAATATATTTTACCGATTAAGACTGATTGAGGCTTATGGGACAGGCATTTTGAAGATCAATGAGAGTTATTCTGATTCCTCCGTCAAGCCATTGATTGAGACCAGCAGCAATGCTTTTAAAATTACTCTTCCGAATCTCAACTATGTAAAGGAGAGCGGCAAAACCGGGGAAACAATACGCCCGCTGACGAGCAACGCCAAAAAAGAGGATCGCGTTGCAGTTGTTGTAAGTATATGCCGGAAGAACGGCTTTGTTGTTCGTAAAGATGTCGAGCAGGCTCTGCACATCTCTCAGGCAACGGCGATTTTGCTTTTGCGCGAAATGGTTTCAGACGGTATCCTGATGAAAAAAGGCACAGCTAAAAATCTGCGATACTATTTAACAAATCATTTTTAATTTCCCTTTTCCACAATCCCCATTCGCTTGTTTTGATTGTGCTTTTCAGGATCTTCATATTGATCCATAAACTCGTCTCCAAGCCGGACAAGTTTGTCTCCGAAACGGATTCCCTTCAGATCTGTAAATACGGTTACTACCTGATCAAAATGTACGTTTTCGTAAAAATTCAGCATTTCCATGGGCATTGTCGCGTCAAATATCGGGTATCCCGGAAAGATTTCACGGTAATCCAGGGCATCCCTTGGGTGCGGTTTGATAAAAATACGCCCTTCTTTCTCATATTTTTTCACAATATCCTGAAAGATCCGTTTCCGTACATCCAAAGAACAGAGCGGCTCGGTCAGGACCAGTATTTTGTTTTCTTCTTTTTTACACTGCATCAGTTTTTGGTTCAGATCGTCGGCATCCCTGACAAATGCACGCAGGATTAAATCTTTCTCTTCCCTTGTCAACGCGTCTACAAGCGGCTGTCTCGGCACCTCCCTGTAATAAGGACAGGGGAACGCAATCGCGGAGATATCGTTTACTTCCATATCCAGACAATATTTGCCGTAACCGTTCTGTATAAAGATCAGATTCAGCTTTTTGGACAGAAAAGCCTTCAGTGAAAAAAACGACCTGTTATCATATCTTGCAACATCGAAGTGGGCGATACAGTTTAACCCGTCTTCCACCGCATGATAGGGAATTTTGTTTTGATTCAGATAATATCCGATGGGATCCGAATCGCAGAACACATAAATATCTTTATATTTTTTAAAATCCACAGGGATGAACGGCTTTTCCATCCGGGCGTAAAGTCTTGTGAAGCGAATCCGCTGCCACATGTTTGTCACAATGTTTCCACGGTCTTTTCTGAAACGCTGAAGCTGTGGAAATTCATCTGCCCGTTTCTCATCGAAAGAAATGACCTCGGAAAATAATCCTGTTCTTTTTACCCGTTCGTTAAACTGCTCAAAGTTATTTGACAGGCTGCTCAGTACCAGAGACGCTTCTCCGCATGGCGCTGTCTGTGCATTCCGGCATAGATTCAACTCTTTTAAAAATGCTATATATGCATGATAGTATGTGTGGCAGACATAGATCCTTTCCTTCATTTTTTACTCCGATCTGGCGTTGCTTTTTTCCAGCAACTGATTTTGCGTCAGCTTTTCGATTATGGGAATCAGCTCTTTTACCGCGACACCGATTATTTCACTGATTTCCAGAAGATCGTGTCTGCCGTCCGCATAGGCGATAAAATCCGTCATACTTTTGATAGCATCGTAACTGCCCTTTTTGCTGACTGTGGGATATAATCCTCTTTTTCCGAGCTGAGGTTCACACAGGCACTTAATTCGATAAAAGGCATTATTTTCGATCGCCAGGATCATCTGTTTATATACGTCCAGCGAGCCCGCCAGGCCTTCCGGGGTAACAAGAGAAAGATTATCCAAAGACGTATGGTACTCCGGAAACTCGCCGTATTTTGATCTGCAGACCACGCAGACAGGTAAATCCACGCCCGGCGCATTATACTGCCGCTCGTCGGAACCTCTGTCTAAATAGGTGTAACGTTTGTATTCCGGATAATGAAATCTTAAAACATTACGCGCCGCCCGGTCAGCCAGAGTATTACCGGCTCTTGAAGGGATATAGGAATAGGTCCTGTCATCCCCCACGCATGACAACACATATCCCGCAATCACTCTCTGTTTCATGGTATCCAGATTTCTGCTCAGATAAGTGATGGAGCCGATTGTCTCCGGGATAAACAGGATCCGGTATGTGTACGTTCTGTTTGGCAGTGAACCGAGCCATTCGGCCAGAGCGGCTGCCAGAGCCGGACCGGACAGCTCATTGTTCGCCATGGACGGATGGCACAGATATGTAGATAAAAGAATTTCCTTTTCCGACGCTCCGGGAAGAATGAGTTCTCCATAGGTCAGGCTTCCGTCAAATAATTCGCTGTCAATATACAGATGATATCGGTCCTCCGGCAGCGAATCACGCATGTGGCGGCTCATGCAGAAACCGGAACGTTCTTTGTAATAGGAGGTGACGTATGGAATGGCATCCGGCTGATCCTCCTGTACATAAACAAAATTCTTTAATTCTTCAAGATTTACATATTTGTCCAGCGGCATGGAATATCCCATGACATGAAGATTATTTTTCTTCATGTCAATGATTCTTTCCCCTTTTCCGTTTTCAATATAGGCTTCACGGATCTTCCATTCTTTGGGGACCACCCAGTCAAAAACCTGTGTTCCGCTGGGAACCTCGTAAGTTTTCAGATCGGGAAGGAATTCTTTGAGTATTGACAGCGTTTCCCTTACGCCATCTCCCGTAATGCTCCGGCAGATCGGAAAAAGCCTTTCCACTAACCGATACATTTTCTGTCCGTCGTTCATGTTAAGTCTTCTCCTTTAAAAAATGCGTTTCGTCTTCTTTTAATTTTGATACAATACTTTCATACATGGATCTGCACGGGAAAACGGAAATGGTCCCCCATCCGAACGGCACGCTCTTTTCAATCCCCTGTTCCAAAAGATAGGCGCTGACTTTTTGCGGGTCTTCTTCGCTTCTTTTATTCAGATGCCTTACATAATAGGGAACCGTGAGCGTGGATTCCCTTTCGCCGTCTCGGACTACGCCGGAAAAGTTTTTGTAAAACCGGTGGCTGACGCCCACGCTTTCTTCCGCCAGGTAGTATATGGTGTAACCCTTGTCGGCGCCCAGCAGGATCATTTTATCATTGTTCCGGATCATTTTTCCGTATACGCTGTCCATGGAAAAGGCATCCGTACTGATATCCATAAATTCTTCCTTTCTTCTTCCCCAGACGCAAAAAGAAAAAATCGGATGCACGGTTCTCGAAACGCCCTCCGAATTTCGGAAAAATTCCGTCAGGAGTCCTACCGTGGATTTGGAATTCTGGACATCAAATACTTCATTTTCACAAAAGCTGTAAGAAAACGCCGGCATGATAACGGTTCCGTCTGATCCTACAGCTTCCTTTAACACGTTTAAAAGGGTATTTA
Source organism: uncultured Acetatifactor sp. (assembly GCA_947586055.1). GTDB lineage: Bacteria > Bacillota > Clostridia > Lachnospirales > Lachnospiraceae > Acetatifactor. Next base: position 20,497 of record CANPXL010000028.1, read on the forward strand.
AGTATTTGGTTCTCGACATGCCGGGAATGCCGAGACTGTAAATCTGGGAGTGGACGCATATAGTGTCGCCCTGTCGGATTCCCAGCATATACAGGGCATTCTGCAGGTCGGATACTTTATGTTCGCCTTTTTCCGTTCTGGAAAAAAGACGGTTTTTTTCGTTTTCTGAAATAAACGGCATGATTCACCCTTTTGCAATAGAATAGTTTGTTTTATAAAACGGCAATCGGACATGGTTTATTCTAGCACCACATGCCGGAAAAGTCAAACCGGATCGGGGCCATGCGGTCTGGCTTTTTTAATCTTAATGGAAACTTAACAACTATGATACATTTTTCTGGTATCTTTCCCCTATAAAAGGGAAAAGGCGGCGGAAGAAGCCGCCGGCAAAAGTACGGATTCGGAAGCGGTTTACGGGGGAAAAGAAATGAGTGAGCGCAACCCATATCTGGTTGATTATGAGGAACAAAGGAGACGGAACAACCGTTCCGGGAGAAGAACGGCCGGGAAGTGGGACCGGAAACCGGCACTGCCCGGTGCGCAGCGGCGGGTGCGGCAGAGTGGAGGGCAGAAGAGCAGGCCCGCAGAGGCCGGTATGAATCGAAGGGTATACCAGACGCCGGAATATATGCAGGAAGACGACGGCCGGGCGCTCAGAATGCGGCGGGAAGAGAGAGCCAGACGGCGCCGGAGGATCGTGAGACGGCAGCGTATGGCAGTGGGCCTGTGGGCTCTGGCGCTCGTGGCCGTACTGCTGGCGCTGGTAATCGGCAGAAACGCGGTCACGGCGTCCGCCGGAAGAGACACGGACAATTTAAAAAAGGGCTATTTGGAGGATGCTCTGAAAACATTGAAGCAGGAGTCTCTTGTCCAGGGACTGCCGGAATCGGTGTATAACGCCCATCCGGCATGGACGGAGGATTTCCTTACGCCCAACGAATATTCCCGCCCCGGCGATAAGCTGGAGGAGGTAAAGAATATTTTTGTGCACTATACCGCGAACCCGGGCACCAGCGCGGCGCAGAACCGCAGCTATTTCGAGCAGCAGAAGGACACGCACGAGCGCAGTGTCAGCGCGCATTTCATCATCGGATACGACGGCGAGATCCTTCAATGTATCCCGCTGGATGAGATTGCCTATGCGGTCATGACGAGAAATATGGATTCCGTCTCCATCGAGTGCTGTTACAAGGCGGAGGATGGTTCCTTTACCCAGGAAACCTACGATTCGCTGATTCGACTGCTCTCCTGGCTTACGGACGCCTACGGGCTGGATGAGGAAGACATCCTGCGCCACTATGACTGCGGGGGCAAAAAATGTCCGCTGTATTATACCGAACATCCGGACGCCTGGGAGCGGCTGAAGGAGGATGTGGCGAAGCAGTCGGAGAAAACTTCCCTTTAGAACGCCCGGATGAAACATCTTGTTATATTTAGAAAAAACATTCGCGCCGCGAAATGTGATAAGCCGACGGGGACGGGAAACGGCTTGCGCTTCCTCTCTTTATTTGATAAAATAGACGTGAAAGCAAAGAGCGCCGATCAAGGTGGATTCTGCTTCCGGAAAGGCTTGGTGCCGACATGAATATTCTGTCACCGTCTATTTTGGCGGCCGATTTTTATAAACTGGGAGAACAGCTGCGGGAAGTGGAGACAGCGGGCGTGCGGTATCTTCACATCGACGTGATGGACGGCGCATTTGTCCCGTCGATCTCCTTCGGAATGCCCGTGATCTCCACGATCAGAAAGCATACGGGGCTTTTTTTCGACGTGCATCTTATGATCGAAAAACCCGAGCGCTATCTGGAAGAATTTGCAAAATGCGGAGCGGATCTGATCAATTTTCACGTCGAAGCCACGAAGGACGTGGAAAGCGTGATCCGACAGATCCGGGGTCTTGGGAAAAAAGCGGGCATTACGATCAAGCCGAACACGCCTGCCGAGGCGGTAAAGCCTTATCTGGGGCAGGTGGATATGGTTCTTGTCATGACGGTGGAGCCGGGATTCGGAGGACAGAAGCTGATTCCGCACTGTCTGGACAAGGTTCGGGCAGTCCGGGAGATGGCGGACGCCATGGGGCTGGACGGCGTTCACGGCCCGGCATTGGATATCGAGGTGGACGGAGGCATAGACCGGGAGAATGTTCATCTGGCGCTGGAGGCGGGGGCCAATGTGATCGTGGCGGGATCCGCCGTGTTCCGGGGCGATGCGGAAGCCAACGCAAGGGCGCTTCTGGAAAAAATGGAGGGATAAAAACGGACAGGTAAAGTGTCCGGTCAGCTAATGCGGCCGTCTCTTTCTGCCGATAACCTGTATGACGAAACGGTTTCGGGAGAAAGGGGGCGGCCGTATGCAGTTGGGAGGAATCCGTGACGATCATGACACAGGGATGCATCATGTCACTTCGTGTCTGCATGATCACGGGCATTCATTGGAAGGAAGTCTGAAAACGGCGTCGGCTGCAGGCGCCGAATCGAAACGGATCATCCGGGAAGATCAGGGGCAGAATGTACAGCTTTCCCTGGCGGATTGGGTCAGGAAGCTGTTTCGGGAAACGGGGGGCAGATTTCTGGGATTCTGGCGTGGAAATCCTGCATCCTCCGGGGAGACGGGAGAAAATGCGGGCGTCGTCCGGACGCCGATGCCGCTCGAAATAAACGACGCAAGTGTCATAAATAAATGTCCGGCGGGACAAAGCGCATTTGTACAGCAGAACGCTTACTTCGCCGCGGTTTCTCCCCAGCCGCAGAGCATGGAAAAGCTTCCGCTGGGACAGAGAATAAAAATGAAGTGCAGGAAGGCGGCGGGCCAGATGGCGGATCATCTGCCGGGCCGTTTTCTGGCCAGATTTGGGTTTCAGAAGAAAGGGTCTTTTCAGTCGGGCAAAGAGAGCGCGAAGGAAGATCTCCGCAGGAGAAGCAGGTACCGGGAGGACACGCTGGAGATCGAATGCGTTCTTACGGACGAGAGTTATCTTCTGGACTCCTACGACAGGAACGGAGAGTATACGCAGCTCACCACAAGGAAGTGACGGCTCGGATCGCGGGCTCCTTAAAATTCCCAAAACCGGGGATTGACAGAAGGCGGCGGTCTGTGTTATCTTATGCAATAGAAATCAGGATTCCGAAACGCAGAGACGGGGAAGAGTACACGGCGCCGACGCTTTACAGAGAACCTTCCGGGGAACTTCCGGCGGACTGAAAACAGGACGCGGGAGGATTCAAAAGCTGAGAGGAAGGAAGAAAAAGACGTGGAACATGGCCCCTGAGCAGCGCACCGAACCGCCGGAGAGAAGCGGTAAGGCTGCGACAGGATCCGCCTGTTACAGCGGATAGGGTTATCGACCCGAAGAGGTCCGCCCCGCGAGGTGCGGACAAAGAGAAGTGGTACCACGGGTGATAAGGCCCGTCTTCTCGCACGGATAAAGTGCGCGAGGGCGGGCCTGTTTGCGTAGATAAGCGGAGCGTTTCAGGGCTGCCAAAGAGCAGGCGGGAGTCAAAACAAAATTTGGAAAGGAGCAGAAGTCATGCAGAACAAAGGACCTTATTACATTACTACGGCCATTGCTTATGCCTCAGGAAAGCCTCACATCGGAAACAATTACGAGATCGTGCTTGCGGACAGCATCGCGCGGTTTAAGAGGAAGGAGGGATATGAGGTTTTCTTCCAGACCGGCACCGACGAGCACGGCCAGAAGATTGAACTGAAGGCGCAGGAGGCCGGCGTGACGCCCAAGGAATATGTGGACAGGGTGGCGGGAGAGATCCGCGGCTTATGCGATCTGCTGAATACCTCTTACGATAAGTTTATCCGTACCACGGACCGGGACCATGAGCGCCAGGTGCAGAAGATGTTCAAACGCTTTTACGATCAGGGAGACATCTATAAGGGGGCCTATGAGGGGATGTACTGTACGCCCTGCGAAGCCTTCTGGACGGAATCCCAGCTGGTGGACGGAAAGTGCCCGGACTGCGGCAGAGAGGTAAAACCCGCAAAGGAGGAAGCGTACTTCTTCCGCATGAGCAAATATGCGGACAGGCTTATCGAGCATATCAACACCCATCCGGAATTTATCCAGCCCGTGTCCCGCCGAAATGAGATGATGAACAATTTTCTGCTCCCGGGGCTGCAGGATCTGTGTTTATCCAGAACGACCTTCCAGTGGGGGATTCCCGTGGACTTCGACCCGGGTCATGTGGTGTATGTATGGTTTGACGCCCTGACCAACTATATCACCGGAATCGGTTATGATGCCGAGGGCAACAGCACGGAACAGTATAAAAAGTTCTGGCCGGCGGATCTGCATCTGATCGGAAAGGATATCATCCGGTTCCATACGATTTACTGGCCCATTTTCCTGATGGCTCTGGGAGAGCCGCTGCCGAAGCAGGTGTTCGGGCATCCCTGGCTTTTGATGAACAACGATAAGATGAGCAAGTCCAAGGGTAATGTGATCTATGCGGACGATCTGGTGGACTTTTTCGGCGTGGACGCCGTGCGTTATTATGTGCTCCATGAGATGCCCTATGACAATGACGGAAACGTTACATGGGAGCTGATCACCGAGCGGACGAACTCCGATCTGGCAAACACGCTGGGAAATTTGGTGAACCGTACCGTTTCCATGAGCAACAAATATTTCGGCGGCATTGTGGAGAACCGCCGCGCCCGATTAAACGAAAACGACGCGGCCATCGACGAAGATCTGATCAAGACCGTGACCGGCGCTTTTGAAAAATGCAGGACGAACATGCAGAGCCTGCGCGTGGCGGATGCCCTGACGGAAATTTTCGCCGTGTTCAAGCGCTGCAACAAATATATCGACGAGACGGAACCATGGGTGCTGGGAAAGGAGAAGGACGGCGATCCCAAAAAGGCGGACAGACTCGCCACCGTGCTGTATCATCTGGTGGAGAGCATCGTCATCGGGGCCTCCATGCTGCAGCCCTTCCTGCCGGAGACGGCGGAGAAAATTGCGGACCAGCTGGGAACGAATCTGAGAGAGTTTGACGAGCTGGACCGCTTCGGAGTCTACCCCGACGGGGGCAGAGTGACGGATCAGCCCCAGATCCTGTTTGCAAGGCTGGACAAGAAGGAAGTGTGCAGGCGGGAGGAAGAGATTGCGGCGGCCCAAAAGGCAGAGGCGGCCAGGGCTGAGAAAGCCCAGAAGGCGGAGGTGGCCGGGGCAGAAAAAAGCGGGAAGACTGCGGAGAAGGAGACGGCTGTCTGTCTGGAGCCGAAGCCGGAGATCACTTATGATGATTTTGCAAAACTGCAGTTCCAGGTGGGAGAGATCCTCTCCTGCGAGGCGGTTCCGAAGTCAAAAAAACTGCTGTGCAGTCAGGTTAAGATCGGAAACAGCGTTCGCCAGATCGTGTCCGGCATCAGATCCGGTTATACCCCGGAGGAAATGGTGGGCAAGAAAGTGATGGTGCTGGTAAACCTGAAGCCTGCGACTCTGGCAGGCGTGGTGTCGGAGGGCATGCTGCTCTGCGCCGAGGATGAGGAAGGAAATCTTTCGCTTGTGGTTCCGGAAAAAGAAATGCCCGCAGGCGCACAAATCAGCTGAACGCCGGCCGTCCCGGAATGTTCCGGAATGAGGAAGTGTAAACTCTTTGTGAATTTTCCCGAAGAGGGCTTAAAATTTTTGCCGGAATGCGTTATACTGCCTTATATAAGCGTCTTAAGAGGTGAAGAATGGTTAAAGAAGAATTTTACTATGATTCCAGAGACGGGGTCAGCAAGCTGCACGCGGTGCGCTATACGCCTGACAACGACGAAGAAGTCCGCTGTGTGGTTCAGATTGTTCACGGGATGGCGGAGTATGTGGAGCGCTACGAAGAATTTGCGGAGTTTTTGACGTCCAGGGGGATTGCCGTCACAGGCGAAGACCATATGGGGCACGGAAAGTCCGTGGGCAGGGACGGAAAATTCGGCTATTTCTGCGAGCAGGATCCGGCAACAGTGCTGGTCAGGGACGTCCACAGACTGAAAAAGGCCACGCAGGAGGTTTTCCCCGGCGTCCCCTATGTTATCATGGGTCACAGTATGGGTTCTTTCATTGCGCGCAATTACATGTTCCGGTATGGGACAGGCATTTCCGGCGCCGTGATCATGGGCACCGGCATGCCGGACAAGAGACTGATGGTTCTGTCCAAGATGGTCGCCGGCATGCAGAAAGCGGTTATGGGTTCCCGGCATGTCAGTGAGATGATCAACAGGCTGGCTTTCGGCAAGTATAACCAGGGGATCGACAAACCCCGGACGGAATTTGACTGGCTTTCCCGGGATCCGGAGCGGGTGGATCGATATATCGCGGATCCTCTGTGCGGCTTTACCTTTACGGTCAACGGTTTTTCCACGCTTTTTGAACTGATCCTCAGGCTGTATGTGGCGGATAATCTGGACCGGATTCCCAAAAAGCTTCCGGTGCTGATGGTTTCGGGGACGGCGGATCCGGTGGGAGACTACGGCAAAGGCGTGCAGAAAGCATATAATATGATGCAGGACGCGGGACTTGAAAACATCGTTCTTAAAATGTACGAGGGAGGCCGGCATGAGCTTCTGAACGAGACGAACCGAAGCGATGTGGCGCAGGATATCTGTTTCTGGATTGAGGACGTCATACTTCATGGCGGCCGGCAGGAGTGAATATGGATAAGACGGCGGATACGTCCTGTGAAACTTATGAAATCAGATGGGCAAAAGAAAACGAATGGGCTCCTGCCATGAAAATGATCTGGAGCACTTTCCTTCAGTATGACGGACAGGATTACACGGAGGAAGGCATCCGTAACTTTTTTGACTTTATAACGGACGACGATCTGTACAGAGCCTTTCTACGGGGCGAGTATCAGGTCATGGTGGCGCTGTCGCAGGGCAGCGTCATCGGGGCGGGATCCCTTCGGAACAGAAATCATCTGTCCCTGCTGTTTGTGGACGGGGCCTACCACCGCAGAGGGGTGGGCAGAGCTATTCTGATGCGGCTGTGCGAGTATCTGGAACATGAGATGGGAGAGCGGTATATCTCTCTGAAGGCGGCGCCCTATGCCGTTGATTTCTACCGAAAGCTGGGATTTCGGACGGTCCGGCCGGAGACAGAGTACTCCGGAATAAGAGTGACCGAGATGGTAAAGATTTTATAAGCCGTTCTGCGGCGGAATGGGAGGAATCATGAAAATTTTTGATGTCGACAGCCCGTTGATGCAGGCGCTGAGTAAGGTGTCGGATCTTGTAATCCTGAATCTGCTGACGCTGGCCTGTTGTCTTCCTGTGATCACCATTGGGCCGGCGCTGACGGCGTTGAACCATGTGGCTCTGAAGATTGCGCGGAATGAGGAGACTTATATCACGAAGAGCTTTTTCAAGTCTTTTAAGGAGAACTTTCGCCAGGGCGTGCTGATCTGGCTTCTTTTTCTGGCGCTGGGAACGGTCCTGGTGTGCGATTATTTTATCCTGCTGGGATCGGATACAAGGTATGCCAGCGTCATGCAGGTTCTGATCCTTGTGGCGGCCGCTTTCGTCATCTTCACGTTTCTGTATACGTTCCCTGTGCTGGCAAGGTTTCACAATACCATCAAGGCAACCCTGAAAAATGCGTTTATGATCAGCGTTGCGCAGTTTCCCAAAACGATTCTGATGTTCGTGATGTATCTGATCCCCCTGCTGGTCTTTCTGAACTTTTTCCAGCTGATCCCGTTTGTGCTGTTTTTCGGGCTTTCCGTACCGGCGTGGGGATCGGCGAAATTGTATCAGAAGTTTTTTAAGAAGCTGGAAGACAGTTACTGGGAGCGTCATAAGGAAGAAGCCGGTGGAGAAGAGCAGGCGGACGGGGAGGAAGATGTCAGGATCTTTCGGGATGAGCTGGACGAGACGCTTCAGGATAAGACGCGTCAGTGAGGGATTGTAAAACATGACAAAAAATCCGTGGTTTTTTTGTGCAATCTGACGGATTTTTTCAAAAAAGTCAAATGAGGTAAGCAATTTTAACAACCTGACAAAAAAATTTTGTGTAATAATGGTATAGCATTTTGAGTGGAATTTCGCTATACTAAATATGTTGATGAATGGTGTATGTCCGTTAATGACTGCATGCAACCAGCTTACAGGAAAGGAGCTACATAATTTATGGCAAGTTTATCTCTGAAAAACATTACCAAGGTGTATCCCAACGGCTTTGAGGCGGTTAAGGATTTTAACCTGGAGATCAAGGATCAGGAGTTCATCATCTTCGTCGGACCTTCCGGCTGCGGTAAGTCCACTACTCTCCGTATGATCGCCGGACTGGAGGATATCACTTCCGGTGAACTGAAGATCGGTGACAGAGTGGTTAACGATGTGGAGCCGAAGGACAGGGATATCGCAATGGTATTCCAGAACTACGCTCTGTATCCTCACATGTCTGTATACGATAACATGGCGTTCGGTCTGAAGCTGAGAAAGGTTCCCAAGGATCAGATCGACAAGATGGTGAAGGAAGCGGCTAAAATCCTTGACCTGACTCCCCTTCTGGACCGTAAGCCCAAGGCTCTGTCCGGTGGTCAGAGACAGCGTGTGGCTATGGGACGTGCAATCGTGCGTAATCCCAAGGTCTTCCTGATGGATGAGCCTTTGTCCAACCTGGATGCAAAGCTGCGTGTGCAGATGAGAATTGAGATCGCCAAGCTGCATCAGAGACTTGGCACCACCATCATCTACGTTACCCATGACCAGACCGAGGCTATGACGCTGGGTACCAGAATCGTTGTTATGAAGGACGGCGTGATCCAGCAGGTAGATACCCCTCAGAATCTGTATGAGAAGCCCTGCAACCTGTTTGTGGCAGGATTCATGGGATCTCCTCAGATGAACTTCCTGGATGCGACTGTGAGAGTGGTCGGCGACGTCGCGCATCTTGACATTGCGGGGCACAGCATTCCTCTTCCTCCGGCAAAGTCCAAGAAGCTGATCGAAGGCGGTTACGACGAGAAGGTTGTCACCTTTGGTATCCGTCCGGAAGACGTCTATGATTCGCCTGCGTTTATCGAGGCGGCACCTCAGCAGAGCGTGTTTGAATCCACTGTCAGGGTTTATGAGCTGCTTGGCGCGGAAGTTTATCTGTACTTTGATCTGGAGGAGTTCCCGATCACTGCGAGAGTGGATTCCCGTACGACTGCAAGACCCGGCGATGTCATCAAGTTTGCGTTCGATATTGAAAAGATTCACGTCTTTGATAAGGAGACCGAACAGATCATTACGAACTAGTATTGACGATCAGGGGGTGCTGGTGACAGCACCCCTTTATTTTTCCATACTTTTGTATCAGGGAAGCCGGGGGTGATAAGATGATTTCAAGTCAGACCATTCAGAACAGTATAGATGAACTGAAGGCGATTACGAAGGTAGATCTGTTCGTCTATGATCTGTCCGGTGTGCAGATAGCGGCTACTTCCGAGCGGACGGAGCTTTCTGATGAACTGATCGACGCTTTTGCAATGTCGCCTGCGGACAGTCAGGTGATCGGGATACATCATCTTTTTAAGATACTGGATGAGGGAGAACTGGCCTATGTGCTGGTCGCAAGAGGAAACGGCGAGGACGCCTACATGGTGGGCAGGATAGCAGTCAGCCAGCTCCAGAATCTTGCGGCTGTCTGCAGGGAGCGGTTTGACCGCAACAATTTCTTTCAGAATCTGCTTTTGGACAATCTGCTTCTGGTGGATATCTATAACAGGGCAAAGAAGCTCCACATTGAGGTTACGGCGCCGAGAGTGGTGTTTCTGGTGGAAGCGAAGGCGGACAGGGATGGCATTGTGACGGAACTGCTGAAGGGAATGTTTACCAGTCAGACCGGCGATTATATCACAGCCGTGGACGAGAGCAGCGTAATATTGATCAAATCGGTGGACGGAGACAGCGACTATGAGGATATGACGGAGACGGCGGAGACCATTGTTTCGCTGATGAACAGTGAAGCCATGCTGAATGTGAGAGTGGCTTTCGGCACCATGGTACAGGAGCTGAAGGACGTATCAAAGTCTTACAAAGAGGCGAAAATGGCGCTGGACGTGGGGAAGATCTTCTATGCGGAGAAAAGCGTGGCCGCATACAGTACGCTGGGGATCGGCCGATTGATCTATCAGCTGCCGGTAAATCTGTGTCAGATTTTTATTCATGAGATTTTCGGGGATAATGTCCCCAGCGATCTGGATGAGGAAACCCTGAGCACGATCCAGAAATTTTTTGAAAACAATCTGAACGTGTCGGAGACCTCGAGACAGCTTTTCGTTCACAGAAATACGCTGGTATATCGGATAGAAAAAATTCAGAAGAGCACGGGACTTGACCTGCGCAGTTTTGACGACGCGCTTACCTTTAAGATCGCCATGATGGTAGTAAACTATATGAAATATCTGGACAATCTTGACTATTAAGTCATTTTAAGACAACCTCCGGAATAGATATGGAATGGGCATTTCGCTCACTTCATATTGATCCGGGGGTGTTTTTATGGGATATGACAGGCAGATAAAATATGTGGATTATTATGAGAACGAAGAACGCCTGAGAGGCGGCGGCTTCGTGAAAACAGAAGTGCGGGACGACAGGCTGAAATTGGAACTGAATGTCAGAGGGCTTTATCCCACGGATACTTTTGTCAGGGACGTAGTGCTGAAATGTGCGGATGCGGAAGCTGTACTGGGACAGATTTCTCTTCAGGAAGGGCAGGGGCGCTTTGCCTGTTCCTGCAATATGGACCGGGGCATCGGCGATACCGGCATTTCCTATGACAGTCTGGAAGAGATGAAAGTCCCCATAGGCGGGAGCAGGGAACTGCGCTGTGTCTGGAAAAAGAGTCGGGGCGGGACTGCAGAACCGGCGGCAAAAGAGCAAAAAACGCCGCCTGTCTTTGAGGGGAGGCCCGTATACGACGGGACGGCGGGAGAAAGCGGGGAAACGGCGGACGTGGGGAAGGATGCGGATGACCGAAAGCCGGATGAGAAGGAAAGGACGGAAGTTGTTCCGATAGCGGAAACCGCGTGGAAGCCGGAAGTCATGCGGGTATCGGAAACCGCGTGGGAGCCGGAAGCTGTTCAGGAGGCGAAAGCTGCTCGGAAGTCGGAAGCCGTCCGGGAGCCGGAAGCCGTGCGGATAGCGGAGACCGTTCAGGCACCGGAGGCCGTTCCGATAGTGGAGGCCGCCCGGGAAATGGAGACTGTCCGGGAGGCGGAAGCCATTCCGATAGCGGAGACCGCGTGGGAGCCGGAAGCTGTCCGAAGGGCGGAAGATATCCGAATGGCGGGAAGCCCCGGCTCAGCGGAAAGTGCCGGGAACACAAAAGGCAGCGCTGAGCCTGCGGACAGCCGGCGCAAAAAAAGGGCGGTAAAGCTTTTGGAGGAAAAGTGGCAGCAGATTTCCGCCATATATCCGCATATCAGGCCATTTCAGGACGAAAGAGAATATCTCTCTCTGGGGCCTTCCGACTTTGTGCTGTTTCCTGAAAAGTTTTACCGGATTGCAAACAACAGCTTTCTGCTGCACGGTTACTATAATTATGAACATTTGATCCTTGCCAGAGTGGAACAGCGGGGCGAGACCAGATATTATCTGGGGGTGCCGGGAAATTACTATGACAGGGAAAAGCAGGTGGCGGTCATGTTCGGTTTTGAAAGCTTTGAATGCGACAGGGAACCTGCACAATCAGGAGATTTTGGGTATTATATGATGCGTGTTGAAATATGACACGTGTGTCGAAACAAAAACGGAGAGCGAGACCGAATCTCACAGGCCTTCATAATCGAAGGGTGGAATAAAGTTTTCCCCGGCGGACTCTCCCTCCTGACAAAAACCATATTCAATGCCGATCTTTTCCGCAAAGGACAGGATTTTTCCGTATTCTTCCGGCGTTACCCGGCGGTTCAATTCCGGCGGAAGGTCGGCGTTGGGAAGGGGAGTATATTGGCTCAAAATACTGACATATATGTCGTTCCCGTATGTAGTGTGAAGATACCGCAGGATCTGCTTGGAGTCTTTGGCCTGTCCGGGAAGAACCAGATGCCGGACGATCACGCCCCGTTTCATTAACCCTGTTTTTGGATCGAAAATCGGAGGCCCTGCCTGACGGAACATTTCCCCGATGGCGGCCGCGGCCTTTTCAAAGTAATCCGGCGCGCCGGAACAGGCCGCGGACAGTGCGGAAGAGCGGTATTTCAGATCCGGCAGATAAATATCCACCAGCCCTTCCAGCAGCCTGAGAGAAGAGACTTCCTCATAGCCTCCGGTGTTGTATACTACAGGTAACGTAAGTCCCTGGCGTTTTGCCAGCATAAGGCTGTAGGCTGTCTGGGGCAGGAAGTGGCCTGCGGTGACAAGATTGATGTTGGCCGCGCCCTTTTGTTGAAGCTCCAGGAAAATTTCAGCCAGACGTTCCGGAGAAAGAACACGGCCCTTATGTCCCAGAGCAATCTGCCGGTTCTGGCAGTAGATGCATTGCAGGCTGCAGCCGGAGAAAAATACGGCACCGGAGCCGCAGCTGCCGGAAATGCAGGGCTCTTCCCCGAAGTACAGCGCCGCCCTTGCGCCCATGATCCGGGAACTCTGGCCGCAGAATCCACAGCCGCCCCCGGTGCGGTCGGCGTGACAGTGTCTGGGACAGAGAGTACAGTCCCGCATCAGCGTATCTATGATTTCAGGTGTCATCTCCATAAAAACCTCCCCGGGACGGCGGCCTGATGCCAGTAAAATACCGCACATCCCCGGACAGTGCGACTCCATCCGGCTGACTCACGGCACATGGAAAGTTCTGTTTAGTGCTGCTTTGTTCCCAACCTGACACGGTTCGCAGATATCCATTGCGTGAGACCGAATTTCATCATCGCACGGCCACAGGAATGTACGGCTTTATCAGTGTAGCGGTTTTCGGCGGTTTTGTCAAGAATTATTCTGGCGGAAACGCCGTGATTGTGATATACTGGTTACTTTTCACACCGTAGCCAGTTCAAAGTAAAGACATATCTACAAAATTGAGTCTGATTACTCCCTGAAAGT
>CANPXL010000029.1 GCA_947586055.1 uncultured Acetatifactor sp.
AAGTTGGCTGAACCCCGCATTTTCTCTGGCACTCTGGAATTTCCTTTGTCACTGGAATTTACTTTGGCATTCAAGCGTTTTTGAATTTGTAACAGTTCAGCCGACAGCCGTCTTCAGCGGAAAAATCGTGCTCGCACAAATTTTTCGTTGAAGACGGCTGTCGAGGGAGCGCCATTTCATGAGCAAAGTCAGGCGCATGGCGCCGGATAGCGCGTCAGCGCGGCTTTGCGAATGGCGTGTGCTGAACTGTTATCAGTTCACCGCCTGCTTCCCCTCTTGCGTTTCCTGATTCTGCGACGGAAGCATGGTACGGATATCGTATGTTACCGCGACGTCGCCGCCCCCGTACATTTTGTAAAACTGCTTCACTACCCGGTCCGCCACCCTTTTCCCGTTCTCAAGATCCGCATCCATCAGGATCACGATATACTGTATGTTGCTGTATCTGGTGCCCACATCGACCATGCGCAGAGAAGACGCGGCCGCGAGTTCCAGAATCTTCATGGCTTCCTCCGGTCTCGCCTCGGTTCCCTTGGTGTTGTTCAGTCCCAGCGTAAACAGCAGCGTCTGCACATGCTGGCGATTTCTCTTAACGCCGCGGGAAATATAATGGTAGATCTTGCGGAAATCTTCATACTCCACCTTAAACAGACCCTGTTCCGTCTCCATCCGTCCTTCTATCATGTAACGGATATAGTCGAGATCGGTCACATTGTCCGCGGTCCGCTCCTTTGTCCCTTTTTCTCTGTAGAACGAACAGATCCCGCCTCCGCACCGTTTCACATAGTATAACGCCTTGGCGGCATTTTGATACAGGATCTCAAAAGTCTTTCCGTCTCCCGGATAAAGAGAGATCCCTATGGAAACCGAAATCTCCCTGCCTTCATTGAACTCCTTCAGCCTTTTGGCAAGCGCGTCCTGAAGATTCCACGCCTCCTGCTCGGCCTCCTGCATGTCAAACACATCCGTCAGGAACACGGCAAATTCATCGCCGCCAATACGGCAGAACACATCCTCCGGTTTTGTGCCTTCCCTGAGCGTATCCGCAAAGAGCTGCAGAGCCTTGTCCCCCGCAATATGTCCCAGCGTATCGTTGACGCTCTTAAATTGATCGATATCCATTACGAACACACTGCCGAAATGTCCGTCCGCCAGCAGTCTGTCAATCCTGCTTTCCGCATAATTTCTGTTATAGATTCCCGTGAGCACATCCGTGTTGGAGTCGTCCTGTTCCTCGGCCGCACGTTCATCCAGCACTCTCTTAAGCTGTGAGCCGCTTCCCGGATCGCTGCCCCAGGAAAAGGGACTCTGGTCGCCTGCCTTCTCCTTTTCCTCCAGCATTTCCAGAAACAGGTCCGTAAGCTGCGGGTCGAACTGTTTTCCGCGTCCCCTGGCCAGTTCCTCTTTCACTCTGGAAACATTAAGCTGCCGGCGGTAAATGCGGTTGGTGGTCATGGCGTCAACAGCGTCCGCTATCCCGATGATCCTTGCGCACAGCGGTATTTCTTCTCCCTTCAGGCCGAAAGGATAGCCGCTTCCGTCATAGCACTCATGATGGTACAAAGCACCTTCCGCCACATTTTTTATCATGTGGATATCCTTTAAAATATCACTGCCGATAACGGGATGCTTTTTGATGATCTCAAATTCTTCCTTGCTCAGCTGGGCGGGTTTATTTAGAATCGAATCCGGCACGCCGATCTTTCCGATATCGTGAAGGAGCGCCATGTCATGCAGATTCTGCACTTCTTCCTCGCTCCAGTTCAGCCTTTTTGCGATCTCCACCGAGCAGTTCGCCACCCGCACGGAATGGCCCGAGGTGTATTCGTCTTTGGCGTCAATTGTGTTCGCGATGACCATGATGGATTTTAGGGAAACCATTTCCACCAGCCGGGTTTTTTCCTCGAGACGGGTCTCCAGATCGTTCTGAAGATCCGCCAGCTCAATGATGCGGCTGATACGGCTTTTCATGACCATGGGAACAAAGGGCTTCGTAATAAAATCCGAAGCGCCGAGCATAAGACATTCGTTTTCCGATTCCGGTCTGGAATCCGCGGTCAGGAAAATAATAGGAATCTTTCTCCAGTCCGCATTTTCCCGGATCCGTCTCATCGTCTCCCGTCCGTCCATCTTCGGCATGTGAAGGTCAAGAAGAATCAGTCTGGGCCTTTCCGTCCGAAGGCACTCCAGCGCCTTTTCCCCAGACAGAGCGGCGCAGACGGTATAATCCCCCTTCAGAATATCGCCGGCAACTCTTAAATTAAACTCGTCGTCATCCACGATCAAAACATCGCATGTATATTTTTTCGCCTGCGTTTCCAATCCCAGATTCCCCCTGTCTTCTTATACTCCCCGCAGAAGGTAAAACATCTGCCGAATCCCCTGATCTCCCTCTTTTCCGGAACACTGTATTTTAATCATACCATAAAACCACTTATATTTCTATAATGTTTCGCTTACTTTTCTATTCTTTTTGTAATTTTTTCCTGTTTTTCTTTCTTTTTACACTTACTGCAGTAGCCGTACAGTTCCAGTTTATGACCCGTGACGACGAAATCCTCCGTCTCCTGCTCCAGATGGATCCCGGAAATCGGACAGTTTCGCAGCGGTATACGCCTGCGGCACTCCAGACAGACGGCGTAATGTGTGTGCTCTCCCCGGTTCAGGCAATAGGCCGCCGTTCCGTCCTCCATCCAGGCCGTCTTTTCCGCCATGCCGTTTTCTTCAAACGCAGCCAATATCCGGTAGACGGTGGAAAGCGCATACCCTTCCCCGCCGTCCCGGGCCGTCAGGCGGAGGATCTGTACGGCGCTTAAGGGCTCCTCTGCCTCCCAAAGCGCCTTGTATACGCTTTTTCTCTGTCTCGTCCATCTCAGCCCCGGCGGATACCGCAGACCGTCCCCCTTCGTTCCTTCGGACGGATCCCGCAGACCGTCTTTCTCCGTCCCCTCCGGCTGTCGTCTCTCCATGCCCTTTTCCTGCTTTCTTCCCATACCGCGATATTACCAGACAAACCCTGCCGCTATCCCTGCCGTCACGCCGATTCCGTACAGCAGGCCCAGCACCTTCAGATTTTCCTTTCTGTCATGATTCACCCGAAACAACACCAGAAGCCCTACGCCCGAGCCGGTCAGAAGCCCGGCCATGGCGGCCCCGGGGCCCATCGCGCCCTCCAGGTACAGCTGCGTGATCACCACGGAACCGGCGCAGTTTGGAATCAGGCCGACCAGCCCCGCCAGCGCCGGTCCCAGAACCGGTCTGTTCAGGACCAGCCCCGCCAGCGCCCTTTCCCCTACAAAATGCAGCGCCAGATTCAGCGCAAACGTGACCAGCAGAATAAAAAAAGCAATCTGCGCCGTGTGCCGCAGCGCGGAACGCACAATTCCCTTTTCGCAGTGACAATGCTCCTGCTCGCAGATTTCGTGAATGTGCCCCTGTTTCGCAAGATCCTTTTTCCGGAACAGAAGATCGACGACCATTCCCGCCGCAAGACCGATCGCCGCCTTCGTCAGCAGAAAGCGAACCATCAGTCCCACAGGCGCCTGTTCTGAGATCAGGATCGGCAGCATCTCGTCCGACGTGGAAAGATAGACCGCGATCAGCGTTCCCAGCGAGATCACGCGCCCCGCATACAGGTTGGACGCCGCGGCGGAAAAGCCGCATTGGGGCGCCATTCCAAGAATCCCTCCCAGAACGGGGCCCAGACGTCCGGCCTTCCCGATCAGTCTCTGTGTTTTTTCCCCCGTTCTGTGTTCCAGATATTCCATCGCCAGATAGGCAAGGAACAAAAAGGGAATCAGTTTCAATGTTTCTGTTACCGTGTCCCAAATCACTTCCAGCATAAAGCAGCCCTTCCAAAAAATTTTATTTATCCGCCGTTCCAGACGGCCAAAAATTCCAGATGCAAATGAATTGCATCTGGAATTCAACTATACCATATTTTGTCAAAATGTCAAGAACTTCGGGCCGCGCCGTCATTGCGCCGTTCTTCTTACGATCTCGGAAACATTTTGTAAGGAAATGAAGGCGTTGTCATCTATATCCATGACGATCTCCTTTAGTTTGTTGATCTGAAAGTGGTTGACGATGAAATAAATGATCTGCTTTTCATCTTTGGAATAGCCGCCCGTGGCGCTGACGATCGTACCGCCCGCCCGGAAGTTTTCCGAAAGCGCCGCGGAAAGCTCCTGCGCCTTATTCGTCACGATCATTGCGCATACGGATCTGTCGAAGCCTTCTACAATGAAATCTATCGTTTTTGATCCCACATAATACGTCACAATGGAATAAAGGGGCAGGATCCAGCTCCTGATAACGATGCCGCAGACAATATAGAGAAGCGTGTTGAAGATCATCACAAAAGTGCCAATCGAGATACCGATCCTTTTTGCAAAGACTACCGACAATACATCAAGGCCGTCGATCGCCCCGCCGAAGCGGATCGTCAGGCCACTTCCGATGCCCGAGATGACCCCGCCGAACACCGCGCACAGAAGCAGGTCGGTTCCCGCCAGTGGAGAGACGAAATTTACGTCGATGGGCAGGATATGCAGGATCAGAAAAGAAGCCAGCGAATAGACGACAATGGCGTACAGGGAAGACACGGTAAAGGCCAGCCCCTGTTTCTTCAGGCCAAATATAAAAATCGGGAAATTCAGGACAATAAGGAACATGGAAAGCGTAAACGCCGACGGCGTAAGCTGATCGAGCAGCATGGACAGTCCCGATATACCGCTGTCGTACAGCTTTACCGGAAACAGAAACAGAGAAACCCCAAATGCGTTTATCATTCCCGCCGCCGTCAAAAAGAGAAAGTTTCTCCATCTCAATTCTTTCCACTCTCTTTTGAAAACCCGCTTTTGCCCTTTTTGCTTCATATAACCTCTGATACCTCCCGCCCTTAACGCTCTTCACAAAACAAGTCTATGGTTGCCTGCAGCCGCTTATGTCCCGATGTTCTGAAATTTTCTGCCGCGCCGCCGGTTTTACGCCTTCGGCAATATTCTATCAATCTTTGCATTGACCTTGCAAGCCCAAACGGCAAATTGTCCTTTTGCCGTTGACAAAAACACGGGGGGGCGTAAACTGGGTGAAAAAGGAGGATAAAAACAATGAACTGCAGCAATTGTGGAACGGAACTGGAAGAAAACGCAAAATTTTGTCCGAAATGCGGTATGGCGGTATCAATTCAGCCGAATGAAAATGCCATTCAAAAGGAACAGAGAAATGATGCATCTGCAAAGAAACCATTGATGAAACATCCCGGATTTATTTTTCTTGCCATTGCAGTGGTTCTCATTATTGTTTTAGGCATCATCATATTCGGATTCTGGAGTCTGTACTGCAGCATACCCATGATAGTTGTTGCCGCCGCTGCCATTGCAGTGTTCCGAATCATCCTGCGCAAACGCAGGCGCAAGGGTTCGCAGGAGATCGCCCAGTGCGTTTTGGCAGACAGCGATATTAACAAATTTTCCCAATACTTTGTCAATAAAGACGAAACCTATGTATCCTCTTTGGGAAACGGCTATCTTATGAATTTCCTTGCAAGCGGAAACCTACGCAGGGGCTTTGCCGTCATATCCAATAAGAGAGTCTATTTTAGGGGGAGCTGTTTCAGCGGAAGCGGAAAATTATTGGTTAAGACAGACGAGGAAAGAACCGTGGATGTCAAGGATATAACCGGAAGCGGATTTCTTTACCGGCGGTATATCGGAATTCTTTTAGGTCTGTTTACTGCGCTTGCAGTGTTAATTGCAGGCAGCGCCTGCTCTATCGTGATGATGTATTATTCTTTAAGCAGTGTAAACGAGGAGCTGTGGTCTCTAGACGCTGTTGATTCGGGGATAGCAAGTTATGAAGCGAAAATAAATGAGGATGATTCATATATACGCGAGCTTGAGATGCAGGGTGAAGGTGACAGTTATGATGCTGCGGAGGCGCGAGAGAATAGAGATTATTGTATCAAGGAACTTGAACGATGTCGGGAGCGTAGAAGAGATGTCGAATATCAACTTCACCGTAATACATTCCAATCGCTCGGATGCTCTGCCCTTGTGAGCGTAGTGATTTCTTTTTTGATTTCCTGTTTTCTCATATTTTTAAATTATCTGAGAAAGAGGAAAACCTTATTTCAAATACAATATGCCGGCGGCTCCATCGCTTTTGACGTTTCCTATTATGCCAAAGCGGAAATTGATGATTTTCAAAAGCAGTTACGGCGCATAAAAGACTTGGCAGCAGAATCGGCGGAAAAAATTGCTGCCGCTGCACCGTCCAATCAGGCGGCCGCGCAAAGTCCCGCTCCCGCCAGTGTGCCGGACGACCTGCGCAAATATGCAGAGCTTCTGAAAGACGGTCTGATTTCCCAGGAAGAATATGATGCCGTAAAGAAAAAGACGTTAGGATTATGAAAATCCGGCACAAATGCCTGACAGGAGATGTGTATGGAATTATTACATATTGACGGCAGTTCCAATAAAAAGAACTGCAGGATTACCGTTACCGAAACGGATTTCTGCATAGAGGGCGATTTCTATTATCTGGTAAACAAGGAATTTCGCCCTGTGAAGAATGGAAGGGACACCTGCAGCATAAAAGAATACATGGGACTTGGGAATCTGTGGAAACGTTCCCCTAAAAAACTGGTACAGTTTGTTGTATTTGCCTGTATTTTGGAGCTTTTTAATACGATTGCAGGGAAACTGGACGATTATCTCTTTTTTCTGGATACGGACTGGACTTCATGGCTTGTAAATGCGGCGGCGGTTCTCTGTATCATTCAAGGTCTGCGCCTGTTCTTTTCCAGGAAAAAGGTGATTGAAATATCTTTCCTGTCCAGACGTTTCTGCGTGGAGGAACATCTTTTTCGGGACGAGGATATGAACAAACTGCATCAAATACTCTTAAAGCTGCGATAAACGAGGCGAAAGGGTTAAACGATCTCAAGTGGCAAGCCCTCTGATGTAAACTGAAAAAGGAGTGTTTCTGAGTAAACTACCCGGAAACACTCCCTTACTATATTGGGGAATGAAAACTATATGTGTTCATTCACAGGCATTTAAAAGTGTTGTCTTTCCACCACCAGAAGGTCCAACAATCTCCACAAATTCTTCCTTTTCAATTGTCAGCGACACATTATTCAGAGCCACGGTATATATCGTTCCACTTCTATCTGTTTTTATATGCGATGTTATTCTAACTGTTTTTTTCTATCTCATCCATGTTCTGATTCAGATTCCAATATTTATGAACAATTACACTAAAACTGTATTCAACTGTTTATCTCCTGCAGTCTCCCTTCTTCCATCCGATAGACCTGATCGCACAGGCAGTCGATATCCTCCATGGAATGAGAAGCCAGCAGGATCGTCTTTCCCCGCTTTTTTTCTTCCAGCAAAAGGTCCCGGATCTGGTGGATTCCCTCCCGGTCCAGCCCGTTCATAGGCTCATCCAGGACATAAAGGTCCGGATCTTCCATGATGGCCTGAGCCAGCCCCAGTCTCTGCCGCATACCAAGGGAATACTTTCCCACATGTCTTTTCAGGTCCGGATCCAGCCCCGTCCTCTCCATGGCGGATCGAATCATGGCTGCTCCTATCTTCCCCTGGAATCCTGCCAGAATCCTTAAGTTCCGCATACCGGAGTAATACGGGATAAAAGCCGGATTCTCAATCAGAAGACCCACGCTTTCCGGAAAATCCCGGTCCCGTCCAATCCTTTTCCCATCTACGACAATCTCCCCTTCCGTTGGCCTGACAAACCCGCAGATACATTTCATCAGCATGGTCTTCCCGGAACCGTTCCTGCCGATCAGACCGCAGATTGTTCCCCGTTCACAGATCATGTTCACATCCTTCAGTATTATGGTTTGCCTCACTGTCAGTGTCAGATTCTTCACTTCGATCATATTCCTTCACAGATTCCTTTCCGTATTTAAAAACTGAAGCCTCGACGCCAGAAACAGATTGACCCCCATGCACACCGCATTCAGCACAAGCAGATAGGCATAGGAATACCAGACGGGCATTTTTAACGCGCTGAGAATCTCGTCATAGTGCAGCCGGATCATGGCGTTTGCCAGGGGAAAATACCACATGCAGGGAAGATCCAGAGAACAGGTGACCAGGCCCGCCGCCATCACCGCTGCTGCCGCCATCAGACCGTAAGGCTGCAGATGCAGCAACTGGAAAAGACACATGATCTCCGACAACACCATTAAATATAATCCCAGAAGCAGTACGGTATGTACAACCGCTGTCGTGACTGACATCTGGTTATATAAGTTTGACGGCAGAAGGAGAGAGGCATAGCTGTATGCTTCGTTCGGGAATTGGAATGCGTATTTCGTCACCGTGTCGCTCCACTCCCTCCCGAATACCCCCCGGGATACCAGAATACTTCCAACCAGCATGACCACCAGAAAACTGGTCACCGCCAGGAAACGAAAAAGCACCTGTCCCGCGTACCAGTTCTTTCTGCCGGTCCGGGGCATGGCAAGGAGTGTGTCCGCCGTAATCTTCGGATAATCGCTGAGCAGCGCCATAAAGACACAGGGCATCAGCAGGACCAGAACGCCGGAATTGCCCACTGCTATAAAAGGCTCCAGCATATTTAACGGCTCGCCAAACTTCTCGGCATGTTCTAACAGCGGATTCACCGCCAGGGCCCGCACAAAGACCAGCATCACGCCGGCCATCAGCATCCGGGGATTCACGATCCAGCCCACATATTCCGTCCACGCGACAGAACAGATACATCTCAGATTTTTATTCACCGCAGTCAAATCTCCGTTTCTGCAGAATCAGATAACATCCTGAATAGAAGACAACCAGGATCAGGCACCATGCCAGAATCTTTCCCCGGAAATCCCCCGGATATTGATAGAGATACAGGGGCGTATCCGGATTGATTATCGTATTTGCTTCTATCAGCCACCCGGGCGCCCTCCCACTTAAAAAGAAATCCGACTGTCTCAGGCTCAGACAGATCTGAAGCAACCCATATTTCAGGAAAAACGGGACGCATAGGACAACATACTTGTTGAGGGAAACGCTGGTGAGAACCACCGCTGGCAGCGCGCTGAGTCCGCCCGCCAGAAATACGCAGCATAAAATTTTCAGAACATATAAGAAAGAGGAAATTCCGGAAAACGATTCACTGCCGCCCACCGCCATCAGCTCATAGAATTCACGAATTGCCGGCGAAAACTCCATGGGGCCTGGAAAGACAAGACTTATCGTCAGGGAAAACAGCGCGTATCCTGCCGTCACCGCCATGGCCCCGCCCAGAAAAACGGCTGCCAGCTTTGCGGCGTAAAAGGATCGCTTTCTGTTCCGCTGGATCTCGTACCGGACATACTTTGTCCGGTATTCATCGCACAACAACGGGATACAAGGGAATGCTGCCACGATGGGAAGAAAAAAGGAGAGCCAGCCGTCCATGCCTTTCCTGATCACCTCCCGGGAGCAGAACTGCCAGTCCTCCGTCAGTTCTCTCTCTGAAAATGTCACAACCGCCTCTGCCGCTGAATATCTCCTTCCGGTCAGCATGTTTTCATAGACGTCCGCGGTCAGGCAGAGCAGGAACGTACAGAGGATACACAGCCAGAAACCGCTTCCCCTTATAATTTTTTCCAGTTCCAGTCTGATCGTTCTCATTTCAATAAAGTTAACCTGCCTTCCGTGGTAAAATGATCCAGTTCTCCGGTGGCTGCATCCACGTAAAATACATACGTAAGGCCATCGTTGGCATTGTACAGCATAAATCTCCAGCTGGGCCAGAATTTCTGGGCGTTTGTCTCAATATTAAAGTATCCTCTTTCGGTGGGGATATATTCTATGCGATAAACGAGCTCAATCCGTTCCACCTCAAAGCTGACATGGGCCGTCACCTCCGCGCTGAGCAGGGAAATCGCCTTTTCCAGAGAGATCCCCTCCGTCAGTTCCTCCTGATCCACCACATTCTGCTTTTTCCGGAAACGGTTCACGATATCCAAATCATCGCTTTCCAGCATAAACGCCTGTCCTCCGGTAAACAGCGCATATTTTCTGAGCGCACTGGAATATAATACAGATCTCGCATAATCCATCGGAACGCCGTCAAAGGTGCCGACAATGAGAAAACTATATCCGTACTGTCCCTCAGCGATCTTTAGAACGTTTACGTCCTTTACGGAAACCTCCATGTTGCTCTCTTTCGGGACCGGCAGCTCCGCCATATACTTCTCCACAAACGCCGCCGCGTCCCGGATCTTTACTTCCTTATCCGCCAGCGGGAAACTCTGCTCACTCTTTGGGGAATAATAACCAACCGATGGAAAATGTTCCTCCGGGTCATAGGTTGTCAGACTATAAAAAGTATCCCGGCCGGAGGAGGCCATGGAGATCGCCGCGGTCTTTCCCCTATTAAATCCCCCGTATCCATATCCTGCCGGATTGCCCAGTTCCAGGGATACATAAGCTCCCTCCACCGGTGCCTTTCCATTCTTGCTCTCGTCATACGAAAAATAGACCACTTCACTCGTATCGGAGAAGATCTCATCCTCGTGACCCTTTACCAGGTTCAATCCGCCTTCATTCGAGTACTTAGAGTCATTCCCTACATAATACAGACAGTTTTCATCCATTGTCCGTCCCGGGAATACTGCTTGAAATGCTTCGTAAAACTCCTGCGCATAGGGCTGATTTGGCCGATCCAGCACTTCATAATTATATTTGTAAAGCCGACATTTCTCCGGGATATCAAAAAACAGATTTTCACTTGGGCTCAGGTTTTGATAGAAGCTGAGAAGCTCCGTTATACTTTCCTCATCATAGGACACACCGTTGAGAAACCATTGGGGATCTCCCTCCGGGGCCGGGCCGGGCGGATTTTCCGGAATTTCTCCGTCTCCATCAATAGAAGCGTTTGCTGAGTCTTCAACAATACCATTTCCTGCAGAAGTATTCTTCCCGCTGCCGAGTCCGCAGCCCGAACAGAATAAGAACAAACAGGAAAACATTACGATGCACCACAGATATTTTTTTCTCATAACAGCTTTTCCAACTCCATAAATCTGTTTTTCAGCCTCTACATTTCAAACTTTTGCGTCATTTTCTCCACCGGATCCTAATTTATTCTTTTTTCGATACGGTACCTTTACAGCTGTAAGTGTCATTATCACTCAGCGTACGCGCAGTCATATAATAACTTACCGCTACATCCCCAATAGGCGAACCAACATCGGGAGAACACAAAATAAAGCCGGTGTCTGCTAAATTCTAAAATGAAATCTCCATTGGAATCATCTCCAATCATATAATCGCTTTAGAATGCAATTATGTACTACTACTTTTCTTAATTTTATTTTAATTATCAGCCATGCATAAAACTTGGCATATCCAATAACTAAATAAAAATACACATTTCCTATAAATATACTATTCCCTTTTTTACCGTTCGTCAATATATTCCATTAATATTAAAAAAATTCCCGGCTTTCTGCAGGATATCCCATATATCCTCCCCTCTGACTTACACCATTTCCGCACCATTTTTTACAAAAACACACCATTTTACATTAGGTTATGGCAATATCCTCTCCTTGGCAAAATCCCTCTTTCCCGCATAAATACGCCATTTTTGGCGTTTTGGGGTTCACCGTTCCTCCACCACCTGAAAGACATAAAACTTCAGATAATAAGACTGATCCGCCGCCCAAAGGATGGGATGGTCGCAGGCCTGAGTGCGGAATTCCACCTGCCGCAGACGCTTATGCGCCCCCACGGCCGCCTCCCGGATGGTCTTTGCAAACAATTCCGGCTCCATGAAATGAGAGCAGGAGCAGGTGGCCAGAAATCCGCCGTCCTTCACCAGTCTCAACCCCCGCAGATTGATTTCCCGGTAGCCTTTTACCGCATTCTTTACGGAATTTCTGGACTTTGTAAAAGCAGGAGGATCCAAGATCACCACATCGAACTTTTCCCCCTTTTCTTCCAGCCGGGGCAGCAATTCAAACACATCCGCACAGACAAACCTGACTCTCTCCTCCAACCCGTTCAATCTTGCGTTTTCCTCCGCCTGATCCACAGCCAGCTGGGAAGCGTCCACCCCCAAAACCTCTCTTGCTCCCGCAATTCCCGCGTTCAGCGCAAAAGACCCCGTATGGGTAAAACAGTCCAGCACCCTTTTATCCTTACAGAATCGATGGATGGCGGCCCGGTTGTTTTTCTGGTCCAGAAAGAATCCCGTCTTCTGGCCGTCTTCCACATCTACCAGATATTTTACGCCGTTTTCCACAATCTCCACCTTCGTGTCAAAAGGCTCCCCGATAAACCCCTTGCTCCGCTCCATTCCTTCCTGCAGGCGCACTCTGGCGTCGCTGCGCTCGTAGACGCCGCGGATCCGGATTCCGTCCTCGGCCAGCACCTTTTTCAGCGCATCCACGATCACAGGCTTCCATCTGTCGATCCCAAGCGCCAGAGACTCCACCACGAGCACATCCGAAAACTTATCCACCACGATTCCCGGCAGAAAATCCGCCTCCCCGAAAATCAGGCGGCAGCTTGAGGTGTCGATGGTCTGTTTTCTGTACTCCCATGCATCGCGCACCCTTCCCTCAAAGAAGGCGGCGTCGATCAGCGTATCCGCCTTTCGGGAAAGCATCCGCACCGTGATCTTTGACCGCGTATTGAGATAGCCGCAGCCCATACGGTAACCGTCGAAATCCCTGACCTCCACCACATCTCCGTTTTCAAAGCTTCCCATGACGGACGCGATCTCGTTGTCATATATCCATGCGCCGCCCGCTTTCAGGGCGCGGCCCTCGCCTTTTTTCAGCGTTACAATGGTCTGATACATTTCCGTTCTCCTTCCCGCCGTTCTTTCAAATCCGTATCCTCTCGCCTGTTTTCAGGAAAAAGCATGTTCCTTGCCACAGTCCTCTCTCAAGCAGCCGCGGTATGAGGTTCTGCATTCTTGGATCCAGCCTGTGATAAACTCTCTCTGCCTTCCATGGGAGTCCTTCCACATACTCCCTGTCCCGCCCTTTCAGCGCCGAAAGAATCTCCTGATATTTCCCGGGATCGCGCTTTAAGATCAGCCCGAAATCGCAGGACATATATGCGTTTTCCACTCCGTTTTCCGCGGTCTTTTCCCGCAGAAGGGCTGCGATCTCTTCCGTTCCCTTCTGCCCCGCCGCAAGGTCGCGCCATTGGGGCGCCGGCATCTCCCGACAGGGCTGCTCCACTCTGCGGAAGCTCGCCCTTCCATAAGAATCGTATTCCCTGACATAGCGCGCCTTTTTTCCGGCGGCGCAACCGGGCTCCTTTGTCAGGATAACGCCCGTATCCAGCAGGCGTTCCCAGACTTTTTGTCTCACCTGCTCGTAGGGCGTTGGGAAATCCAGTTTTTCCGCCACCTGTTTCACCGTAAAGCCAAGATCGGTCAGATGGCGGACAGCGTCGCCGCTTGCGGCTTCATACACAAAGTCATGCAGTGCATTCTGAAAATAAGGCGATTCTGCCATAGCCGTCTCTCCTGACTTCAATGCTCCGTCGGTTCCTGCTCCATACACGCTTCCCTTTCAACGCGCTTTTCCAGAGAGAGAAGTTTCTCCTTCACGGGCAGTCCGCAGCCAAACCCCACCAGCTTTCCCGTGCTGCCGATCACCCTGTGGCAGGGGATCAGAAGCAGGATGGGATTGCGGTTGCACGCCATCCCCACCGCTCTTGCGCCTTTCGGGTTCCCGATCTCTTCCGCGATCTCGCCGTAGCTTCTCGTCCTGCCGTAGGGGATCCTGCGCAGCGCTTCCCAGACGGTTTTCTGGAAGGGCGTTCCCTCCGCTTTCAGGGGAACGGTAAACGTTTTCCGTTCTCCCGCCAGATACTCCCTCACCTGTGCTGCGGCGCGCGTAAGCAGCGGACTTACGCCCATGCAGTCCCCCGCCAGAGCCGGTCCCATTGTAAGCCGCACGATGCGGCCGTCCTCTTCCGCCAGATACAGCCGCCCGATCTCCGTATCCATACAGGTTCCAAGCGCCATCCCTCTTTTCCTCCCTCCAAAGAGGAATCCGGGAGCGTCTCTCACCGGATCCCTTTACCGGATCTTTCACCCCGGGTATTATTATAATATTGGATTTTCTCTTGACAATCAATGGCTTTTTTTATATTATTTTACTGTTACCAGACGGCGCGTGGCTCAGCTTGGTAGAGCGCTGCGTTCGGGACGCAGAGGTCGCGTGTTCGAATCACGTCGCGCCGATCGCAAAGGCAGGACCCTTTTCAGGGTCCTGTTTCTTTCACGGAAAGTTTTACAGAAAGGTATGGTATTTCTATGCTGCCGGATCAGTTCGCGGAGAGAATGGAGGGACTGCTCAAAACGGAATACGGAGCGTTTCTGGACGCGCTGGAGCAGGAACGGCATCAGGCGCTGCGTCTCAACCGGCTGAAGAAAAACGCAGAGGGAAAAAGCGCCGCGGAAGTGTTTGCGCCCCAGGACAAAAACCGCTCGCTGGTGCCCTGGGCAAAGGACGCCTGTTACTATTCTTCCGGCGAACAGCCCGGAAAGCATCCCTTTCACGAAGCCGGACTATACTATATTCAGGAACCCAGCGCCATGGCGCCCGCGGAGATCCTTTCGCCAAAGCCGGGAGAACGGGTTCTGGACCTGTGCGCCGCCCCCGGGGGAAAGAGCGCCCAGCTCGCCGCGGCTCTGGCCGGAACGGGCCTGCTGGTCTGCAATGAGATCCACCCCGCCCGGGCCAGGATTCTCTCCGGAAACCTGGAGCGGATGGGCGTATGCAACGCCCTTGTGACAAACGAGACGCCGGAACGGCTTGCGCGGTTTTTTCCGGGTTATTTTGACCGGATCCTTGTGGACGCCCCCTGTTCCGGAGAAGGCATGTTCCGGAAAAACCCGGCCGCCTGTGAGGAATGGAGCCCCGAAAACGTAGCGCTCTGCGCCCGGCGGCAGGACGACATCCTGAACCGGGCCGCGGAAATGCTCCGGCCCGGCGGAAGACTGGTCTATTCCACCTGTACCTTTGCGCCGGCGGAGAACGAGGGAAGCGTCAGCCGGTTTCTGGCCGGACATCCTGACTTTTCCCTTCTTCCCATCGACAAATCCGCCTTCGGAGACGCCTCCTGCGACGGCGTCCCGGAATGGGGAGGCGAAACGGACAAACGTCTGACAGGCACCTTGCGCCTGTGGCCCCACCGGATAAAGGGAGAAGGCCATTTCGCGGCCCTGATGGAAAAAGAGGGCGGCCGGGAAGCCGCCGTCCGTTCCTGTCCCGCGAACGGCTCCGTAAAAGGGCTTCCGGAGAGGGAAGCGGAAGCGCTTTTTTCTTTCTGCCGGGAAAACCTGACGCCGTTTCAGGGCAGTCCTGCGGAACAGATTGCGGAGGCCGTGGGCCTGAAAGAGGAAACCGTTTTGATCCGGTTCGGGGACAATCTGTATTTGGTCCCGGCGCAGACGCCGGATCTGAAGGGACTGAAAGCGCTTCGCCCCGGCCTTTGGGTCGGCTCGCTGAAGAAGGACCGCTTTGAACCCTCCCATGCGCTTGCGCTCGCCCTTTGGCCAAAATTCGCCGCCCACGTATGGGATTTCGGCACAGACGACACGAAGGCGCTTTCCTACCTGAACGGCCAGACTTTTGACGCGGCCGGCGAAAAGGGCTGGTACCTGATCTGTCTGCAGGGGTTCAGCCTTGGCTGGGGAAAACTGGCCGGCGGGATCATGAAGAATCATTATCCCAAGGGACTGCGGCTTCCCTTAAGACCACAGCAGTCCGACTCTCCGCCTTCTCCTTAAGACAGCGCCCTCCGCGCCGATGACATACAGGACATACAGCGGCAAAACCGCAGAAAGGCAAAGGGGAAAAACAGATGAAAACTCGGATCCTCTACGAGGACAAGGACCTTCTGGTCATACAAAAACCCGCGGGGCTCGCCACCCAGACGGCCCGGGTAGAACAGCCGGATGTTGTCAGCGAACTGAAAAATTATCTGGGCTCTCCCTGGCTTGGAATCGTCCACCGGCTTGACCAGCCTGTGGAGGGGCTGCTGGTCTTCGGAAAGAACAGGGCGGCAGCCGCGGCTCTCACCGCACAGTTAAAGGGACAGGGAAAGGACGGAGAGCTGAACAAGCGCTATTACTGCGTCTTCTGTGGACGCGCCCCGGAAGAAAGCGGCATGCTCACGGATTATCTCTGTCGGGACAGCTCCGGAAACGCCGTCCTGATCGACGCAGACGGCGCAGGCCAAAACGGCGGGGCAAAATACGCTTCGCTGAAATACCGGATCGTGGGCGTGACGGAACTTTCCCTCCCGGAAGATACCGACGTCGTCCTCTCTCTGGCGGACGTTACGCTTCAGACCGGCCGTTTTCACCAGATACGCGCTCAGTTTGCCGGGCATGGGATGAGTCTTCTCGGGGACGGCAGATACGGCGACAGCCGCAGCCGCAGGATCTCGGAGCTTCTGGGCATCCGATGCGCCGCGCTCTGCGCCTATTGTCTGGACTTTGTCCATCCGGTCTCCCGAAAACCCCTGCATTTTCAGATCCGTCCGGAGAGTCCGGGATTTTCGTTTTTTTCTTCTTTCTTTGGCTGATTATGCCGCGCCGGCCTAAATCTCTCAGTTGAAAAATTTTACATTATAGTTCCGGCGGAAAGGAACCATACTATCTTCGGAAGATACCAAAAACAGGCTTTGGAAAAACAGGAAGGTATGTATGGTGGAAAAAATCGGACACAATCGGCTGGTCGTACTGCTTCTTCTGACGGGAGCGGTCTATTTTTTTCTGAAGGTGGTCGCGCCTCTGACGGCGCCGGTTCTGATCGCAATGCTCTTTGTAACGATATTCGGACCGCTCCTGCAGAAAATGCAAAGCCGGTTCCATATCCACCGCCAGGTGGGGGCAATGCTTCTCCTTCTGGCGGCCTGCCTGATCCTCGGCCTGCTTGTCTGGGTTTTGTTTTCCTGGATCGTGGGCAGCCTTCCGGACTGGACCGGCGGTCTGGATTCTCTGGAGGATATGCTTTCCGTTGCGGTGCATAACGTCTGCGGCGCCGTTGGAAAAGCGATCGGCATCGACAGCGAGTATCTGGAACAGACCATCTTTTCCCGGATTCAGGAAAGTATCGATTACTTTCAGCAGACGTTTCTCCCGGGTATGCTCTCCCAGTCTCTGGAATTTGTCCGGACTCTGATCTCTCTTGGCGGCTTTCTTCTGATCTTTATTATCGCCACCGTCCTGCTTGCAAAGGATTACGACAACATCATGAACAGCCTGCTGGACCGGGAGGAATTTCATCTTCTGCTGGAGATCATCTGCGGCATTATCCGCTATATTGCGACTTATGTCAAAGCCCAGCTTATTATCATTAATATCATCAGCATTCTGGCGGCGGTCGTGCTGGGTCTTAGCGGCATCCGCAACGGGATCCTCTGGGGGCTTCTGGCGGGCATTCTGGATTCTCTCCCCTTCGTGGGAACCGGAATTGTGCTGGTTCCCCTTGGAATCCAGCAGCTTTTTTACGAAAAATACGGCCGGGCAGCCGCATGTTTTCTCCTGTATGTGGCCTGTATCGTCATCCGGGAGGTGCTGGAACCGAAGCTGATCGGACAGCGGGTGGGCGTCTCTCCCATCGCCATTCTCGTCTCCCTTTACGCCGGAATCAGGCTGTTCGGCGTCTGGGGCATTGTGGCGGGACCCCTGGGCTTTGTGATCATATACCAGACCTATCAGAGTCTGGAGCGGCGTTTGTCTCTGGGAAAACCTCCAAATATCAATTGACGAAAAATTTTCCCTGTTCTATGATAGACACATAAGACAAAAGAAGGGAGACCGGCGCAGACATGTTCCGCAGATTTCTGAAGACGGTGATAGATTACGCGATCTGTGGTTATCTTATCCTGATACTGACAGTCATGCCGTTTTTTAACCGGAACGGCTATCGTTACATCGGAACGGACAAATCGTACTTTTTTAATACGGTATGCATTTATATGGGAAGAATCCTGATTCCCGTAACCGTGCTGTATCTGGCGGCGCTTTTGTTTTCTCTGAAAAAACAGGCATGGCGCCTGTTCAAAGAGAGCATTACGGTGACGGACCTGTTCGCCGCAGGCTACTGCGCCGCCCTTTTGATTTCCTGGCTCTGTTCCCGCTACAGGCAGGACTGCATCTGGGGCGCGACGGGGTGGTATATGGGTTTGTGCCCTCATCTGTTTCTGATCTTCGGTTACTTCTTTATTTCCAAATTTTGGAAGCCGCGGAAATGGATTCTCGGCCTTGGCCTGTGCGCGTCCTTTGCCGTGTTCGTTCTGGGCTGCCTGAACCGGTTCGGCGTTGATCCGCTGAACATGGATATCGGCGTGACCGGGTTTATTTCCACAATCGGAAACATTAACTGGTATTGCGGATATCTGGTATCTGTTTTCTTTGCAGGCGCGGCGCTTCTCTGGCAGCAGGATTCCCGCAGTCCCTGGAAAACCCTCCTGCTTTCTCTCTATGTGCTGACGGGCTTCGCGGCCCTTATAAGCCAGGGCAGCGACAGCGGCATTCTGGCCTTTGGCGCCGTGGCCCTGATCCTGTTTCTGCTTTCCGTATCGGACGGCAGGCGGATGAAGATGTTCTGGCTGGAAATGACGCTGTTCGGATGCGCCTGCATAATGATCTCCCTGATACGGCGGGCCCTGCCGCAGAAAAGCGCCGGACTGCCGTACGGCTCCTGCAGGTTCCTGTCCGAAGGGGCAGCGCCCTTTATTGTGACGATTGTGTCGTTTTTCGTGCTTCTCTCTGTTTCTGTTCTCATAAAAAAAGACCATTATCCCGCGAAAGCTTTCGGGATCCTGGCCAAAATAGTTATGACGGGATTGTCGGTTTCTGTGTGCGCGTTTCTGGTTCTGATCGTCGCGCAGACACGTTCTCCGGGAAGCATCGGGCCGCTGTCAAAATACTCCGTCTTTCAATTCGATTCTCACTGGGGAAGCAGCCGGGGCGCAACCTGGACCGCCGGATGGAACTGCTTCCGGGAACAGAGTCTCTTAAAAAAGATCGTCGGGGTTGGACCGGATGCCATGTCCTTCTATCTCTATCGGGACAGCAGCGAGGAACTTTTGAACACGGTGCGGGCGGCCTTCGGCAGCGCAACCCTCACAAACGCGCACAACGAATGGCTCACCCTCCTGGTGAACACAGGGGTTTTGGGGCTGACAGCCTTTGCCGGCATGATATCAACCGCCCTCTTCCGGCTGATCAGAAGCGTCGGCAGAAACCGTACGGCGTGCGCCTGCGGTATATGCCTGTTCGCCTATGCCGTGAATAATATCTTCAGCTTTCAGCAGTCCATGAGCGTCGCCACGGTTTTCGCCCTCCTTGGGATCGGGAGCGCTTTTCTGCGCACGGATCCCGGGACGCCCGCTCCCCGTTAGACGGCCGTCTTCTTCGGATCCTGCTCCTGCAGGCTTACATCCGTTCTTTCTTTTCTCCTTCTCCTTCTGTCTTTCCTCTCCTGTCTTTTCCGCTGACGCTCCTGTTTCCGTTCAGCCTTCAGCCGCAGCTGCTCCTGCTCCTGTTCCTCCCTCAGACGCCGTTCCTCTATGCCTTCCTGCATACATTTTTCAATATAGTCGTCTATCTCGGCAAGATCTTTCTGCCACTGTGCGTAAATTTCTTCCGCCGGCTTGCTGCGCAGATAGCTCTCGGAGTAATGGATCCCAAAACACTGAAAGGACATGGCGTTTTTCACGAAACGGCCATACGCGATCTCATCCCGGACCCACCGTTCGGCTTCCGTAAGTTCGCTGGGATCCCTGGTGTCTATTTCTTCCTCCTCAAGTCCCACAAAATTCAGCAGGATCTTTTTCATCTTCTGTAAAAACTTCCCGTTCAATTTTTATTTCTCCTGTTTTTTATTATCATATCACATTGCATTTAATTATTCCATCGTTTTTCAAAAATATTTTATAAACTATAAAATTTTTGTCGATAATTGTCGAAAACAGACGATAAAAAACGGGGATTGTCGTCGTCCCCGTTTCATTCTGTCCGTATTCCGTTTTCTGCGTCTTCCGCTTTATTGCTTTATTCCGGCCGTGTCTGCCTGCGTTAAACCTAAACCTTGAACCGATATCCCACGCCCCAGATCGTTTCAATATACTGAGGCTTCGCGGTATCCTTTTCGATTTTTTCCCGTATTTTCTTGATGTGCACGGTAACGGTCGCAATGTCGCCGATGGAATCCATGTCCCAGATCTCCCGGAACAGCTCTTCCTTCGTAAAGACATGGTTTGGATTTTCCGCCAGAAACGTAAGCAGATCGAATTCCTTGGTGGTAAATACCTTCTCCTCCCCGTCCACATATACCCTGCGGGCGGTCTTGTCAATGCGGATTCCCCTGATCTCCACAATATCGTTTTGAGGTTTCTGGTTCGTCCCTACCAGCCGCTCATAGCGGGCCAGATGCGCCTTCACCCTTGCGACCAGCTCGCTGGGACTGAAGGGCTTTGTCATGTAGTCGTCCGCTCCCAGGCCAAGTCCCCTGATCTTGTCAATGTCATCCTTCTTGGCGGATACCATCAGGATGGGAATGTTCTTTTCCTCCCGGATCCTGCGGCACACCTCAAAGCCGTCCATGCCCGGCAGCATCAGGTCAAGGATCACAAGATCGTAATTCCCGGCCAGAGCGGTGTCAAGTCCCTCGTCCCCCGCATTGCAGATGTCCACCTGAAAATCGCTCAGTTCCAGATAATCCTTTTCCAGGTCCGCGATCGCCACTTCATCCTCGATGATCAGAATTTTGCTCATAACTTCCTCCGTTCTGCCGCATCCGGCGCTTTCCTCCTGCCCCGCCGCGGCCGCCTTACTTTTCGCCCTGCAATTCCACATACTTTCTCAGGACAAAATGCATACAGGTTCCCTCGCCCTCTCTGCTGGTCGCCCATATATAACCTCCGTGGTCCTCCACGATCTTTTTTACAATGGAAAGCCCTATGCCGCTGCCTCCCTGGGCGGAATTGCGCGAAGCGTCCGTGCGGTAAAACCGCTCAAAAATTCTGGGAAGATCTTTCTGGGCGATGCCCTTACCGTTGTCTTCGATCTCGACGCGAATGGAATCCGCGTCGTCCAGGATCCGGATGTCGATGGTGCCCCGGGGCTTGTCCATATATTTTACGCTGTTGCTGATAATGTTGTTAATGACCTTTTTCATCTGCTCCGGATCTGCTATGACACGAGTGTCAGGCGGCGTCAGGTTGGAATAATTCAACTGAATATTCTTGGACTCCAGATCCAGTCCCACTTCCTCCACGCAGTCTCCAAAGTAATCGGCCACGTTGATGCGGTGGTAGTTATAGGGAATACGGTTATTGTCAATGCCGGAATAAAAGGTCAGCTCGTTGATCAGCCGTTCCATATCGTTGGCCTTGTTGTAGATGGTCTTAATATATTTGTCCATCTTTTCCGGCGTATTGGTCACGCCGTCCATGATTCCCTCCACATAGCCTTTGATAGCGGTTATGGGCGTCTTCAGGTCATGGGAAATATTGCTGATAAATTCCTTGTTCTGCTTTTCGTTCTGCCTGCCTTCCTCCGTAGACTCCTTCAGGCGCAGTCTCATATCCTCGTAATTCCGGTACAGGTCGCCGATCTCACCCTTTTCGTCCGTCTGCAGCGCGTACTCGAAGTTTCCCTCCTTGATCTCCTGCATCGCCACATTCAGCTCATTGATGGGATCAAAGACGCCCCTGTGGATCCAGCGGGTCAGCATCACGCCCGTAAAAATCAGGATCAGCACAATCGCGATCATCATGTCGACCAGCAGATATCTTGAGATCAGCGCGTTTACCCTTGAGATCACAAAAATGCTTCCCCGGCTTCCGTCGGGAAACGTAAAGTCGAGCTGCTTGACAAATTTGTCGAACTCTCCGTAATAATAACCGGAATCTTCCGACGTATCCCCCTCGCCATAATCGGGAAGTTTCGGGAAAATCAGCTTTGCCGCTTCTTCGTTGCCCGTGTAGTAGAGTTCGGCGTCTTTCCGCACGATAATGTAGGTAGATCTGCGGGAGATCTTCGAGCTTACCCGGGCAAGGTACTCCTTGTCGGCCAAAAGGGACGCATCCGATTCCGCCTGCTTCTGCAGCACAAGGTAGACTTCTTCCGTGGAATTTACAATTTCCTGCATGTTGTCGGACATATAGCCGTAATCCATACGCTCCATGGGAAGACCCTTCTGGGCGTTCATCAGATACAGTCCTATGATGCAGAACGCGCAGGCGATCAGCGCTAACGGCACTACTATGATAATGATAAAGGTAACTCTCAGCCTCGTCTTGAACTTCATAACGCCGCGCCTCCGTATATCAGTATCATCATACCACATTTCCCGGCCGAATGTGTAAACTGAGAAAGATATAATCATTAAAAAAATATAAATTTTGTGCAGGTAAATTTTTTATGAAAACTGTTGACATGCCCCGGCATAAATTCATATAATTTAATCAGTTCATCAATCTGGAAAGGAGATCTATACTTATGAAATTTGTATGTCAGGTATGCGGTTATGTTTACGAGGGCGACGCGGCTCCGGCCGAGTGCCCCATCTGCCATGCTCCCGCTGAAAAGTTCACCGCGCAGGCCGGGGAAAAGACCTGGGCCGCGGAGCATGTTGTAGGCGTTGCGAAGGGCGTTCCCGAAGATATTCTGAAGGATCTTCGCGCCAACTTCGACGGCGAGTGCTCCGAAGTCGGCATGTATCTGGCAATGTCCAGAGTCGCTTTCCGGGAGGGTTATCCCGAGATCGGCATGTACTGGGAGAAGGCCGCTTATGAGGAAGCGGAACACGCCGCAAAATTTGCCGAGCTGCTGGGCGAGGTTGTGACCGACTCTACCAAGAAAAACCTTGAGATGAGAGTGGACGCCGAGAACGGCGCTACCGCCGGCAAGACCGATCTGGCAAAGAGAGCGAAGGAGCTGGGTCTGGATGCGATCCACGACACGGTACATGAAATGGCACGCGACGAGGCGAGACATGGGAAAGCGTTTGAAGGCCTTCTCAAGAGATATTTCGGCTGAGCGGAAAATCCGGCTTCACGGTCGTATCGGCACGGTAGAAATACCGTGCCGCATTTTGTATTTCATTATCTTTGGTATGTTCAAACATCCGCGATTCCTGTATACTGAAATTGCATCGGAATCGCAGGAAATGCAGGATCATCAAAGGAAAGGAACAGGGACAGTATGGAAAAGATTGCAAGCTTTACCATAGACCACATCAAACTGAAACCCGGGGTATACGTTTCCCGGAAAGATCACGTGGGGGCGGAAGTCATCACCACCTTCGATCTTCGCATGACAAGCCCCAACGACGAGCCCGTGATGAACACGGCGGAAGTCCACACCATCGAACACCTGGGGGCCACTTTCCTGCGGAATCATCCGCAGTATAAGGACAAGACCGTTTATTTCGGCCCCATGGGCTGCCGGACCGGATTTTATCTTCTGCTGGCGGGAGATTATCGCTCCGCCGACATCGTCCCGCTGATGAAGGAAATGTATGAATTTATCAGAGACTTCGAGGGCCCGGTTCCCGGCGCGGATCCAAAGGACTGCGGAAATTATCTGGATATGAACCTCGGCATGGCAAAATATCTGGCCGGGAAATATCTTGACGAGGTTCTTTCCGTCATCGACGAAAGCAGACTGAACTATCCTCAGTAGGCGGCGCAAAAGTCGGTTCTGCCGTTTCGGCCCGCGTATGCGCCGGAGCCGCCTGATCGCCGCCCCAGCGCATGACCCGCCGGGATGAAAACGAACCGCGTCGGAAACCACGGCAGGAAAGGAAAAAGAAAAATGAGTAAAATCGGAATCATCGGCGCTATGGAGCTTGAGGTGGAATCCCTGAAATCGGAGATGTCCGTCTCAAGGATCGAAAAAAAAGCCGGAATGGATTTTTATGAGGGTACTTTAAACGGCACATCCGTAGTGGTAGTGCAATGCGGCATCGGCAAGGTGAACGCCGCCCTGTGCGTCCAGCTTCTGGCCGACCTGTTTCAGGTAACGCACATCATCAACACCGGCGTGGCAGGCTCCCTGAACGCCAGTCTTGACATCGGAGACATTCTGATCTCTGTGGACGCCCTGCAGCACGACATGGACGTCACCATCTTCGGCTATCAGCCGGGGGAAGTGCCGCAGATGGGCTTCCGGGAATTTAAGGCGGACGAGCGCATGGCAGAGCTTGCCAGATCCGCCTGCGAAAAGGTAAATCCCGACATCCATGTAATACCGGGAAGAGTCGTCAGCGGCGACCAGTTCATCTCCAGCAAAGAGGTAAAACAACGTCTGATCCAGCAGTTCGCAGGCGACTGTGCGGAGATGGAGGGTGCGGCCATCGCCCACGGCGCATATCTGAACGGGATCCCCTTTGTCATCATCCGGGCGATTTCGGACAAGGCGGACGACAGTTCGGAAATGGACTATCCCACGTTTGAAGCCGCGGCGGCAAAGCATTCGGCCGCACTGGTAAAAGAAATGATCCGGAGCATTTAAGCTCCGGATTTTTTATCCAGACTCCGTTTACTTTTTCTTAAATACCAGAAATTTACTGATAAAGTAGTTCCCTATCATGACCAGCACCGCCACAAGGATTCTGGAAATATTCTTATCCACGCCCAGATAGTTCACCAGCAGGATCATCATGACGGCGTCCAGAGCGAGAGTCGCCAGTCTTCCGCCGGAAAACTGAAGAAACTCTTTTACTATTCCGGGCTCATGGCTTTTGAACACATATTTCCGGTTCATCACATACCCGAACACAACGCCAACCACCCACTGAATCACACTGAGCGTCCCGTTCTGCCAGACGATCTCCGCGTCCAGAATCGTGTATGCGCACAGAAACCACGCCGCCCACGACACAATGGTATTCAGCACGCCTACGATCAGGTAAACAATGATCTCCTCATACTTTACATAAAGCGCCCTGCATTTTTCTATCATACGTTTTCTCCGTTCCTGCGAAGTCTTTTCTTTTTTTCGTCCTTCCAAAAGTCCTTCCGTTTTTCGTTCCTTCTTAAGGATTCACAATGTTCCTGCTCTCTCCCTGCAGAAAGGCTTTGATGTTTCGGTACGCTTCCTCCACGCATCGCGTGCGGGCCTCCACGCTGGCCCATGCCAGATGAGGCGTGATGATCAGCCGGCTGCTGTCCTTCAGCCGGTACAGGGGATTGCTTTCCTCCAGAGGTTCCTTTTCCACCACATCAAGCCCGGCTGCCGCGATCTCTCCTGCCGTCAGTGCCTCATACAGATCGCTGTTGCTGACCACGGGACCTCTCGCCACATTGATCAAAACGGCGGAAGGCTTCATTTTTTTCAGCGCCTGGGCGTCAATAAAATTCCGGGTCAGATCGCTCAGGGGACAGTGCAGCGAAAGAAAATCGCTTTCCCTTAAAAGCGTGTCCTTATCCACCCTTTCGTATTCCCTGCAGGCGCTTTTCCCCGTGACGGAATAAAAAATCACCCTGCATCCGAAGGCGTC
Organism: uncultured Acetatifactor sp.; assembly: GCA_947586055.1. Classification (GTDB taxonomy): domain Bacteria; phylum Bacillota; class Clostridia; order Lachnospirales; family Lachnospiraceae; genus Acetatifactor. The sequence continues at coordinate 25,526 of CANPXL010000029.1, forward strand.
CGCGACAGAAGCCACTCGCCTGCCGATATTTCCCATGCCCACGATTCCCCACGTCTTTCCCTCCAGCTCCGTAAAGGGAATGTCAAAGTTGGAAAATCTGTCCTGCGCACTGTACTGTCCGGATTTCACATACTGATCATAGTGGATGAGCTTCTGGCTTAAGGCCAGCGCCAGCGTAAAGGTGTGCTGGGCGACCATCCCGGTACAGTAATCCCTTACGTTCGCCACTTTGATCCCCCTGGCGCTTAAATATTCGAGATCGCAGTTGTCAAAACCCGTTGCGAACTCGCAGATCAGCTTTACATTCGGCGCGTCCTTCAATGTCTCTTCCCGCAGAGGGGACTTGTTGGCAATGACAATGTCCGCGTCCTTTACCCGCTCCCGCACCTCTTCCTCCGTGACCGTGTTCGGGTAGGCCGTTACCTCTCCGAAATCGCCGATGCAGTCCACGGAAATATCCGGTCCCACGCTGTTGCGTTCCAGAATCACTATCTTCATACCGTTTCTCACCCCACCGCCCGCGCGTCCCCCGACAGAGCCGCACAATGGCGAACGAAAATGCACTCCGCCGAAAGCAGAGTGCATTCCGTGATCCGTCTTATTTCAGTCTTGCAAGCAGAGCTTCCCTCTGTTCCTCGTATCCGGGTTTCCCAAGCAGAGCGAACATGTTCTTTTTATAGCTCTCCACGCCGGGCTGATTAAAGGGATTCACGCCCAGCAGATAACCGCTGACGCCGCAGGCAAACTCAAAGAAATAGAACAGCTCGCCGAGATAAAATTCATTCACCTCGGGAATGTTTACCACAAAGTTCGGCACCTGTCCGTCCGTATGAGCCAGAATGGTTCCGTTCATGGCGCTCTTGTTTACAAAATCCACCGTCTTTCCGGCAAGATAATTCAATCCGTCCAGATCGACGGGCTCCGTGCCGATGACGATCTCCTCTCTGGAGGTCTCCACATTCAGCACGGTTTCAAACAGGATCCTCGCGCCGTCCTGGATAAACTGTCCCATGGAGTGCAGATCCGTGGTAAGGTCCACGCTTGCGGGGAACAGTCCCTTCTTGTCCTTGCCCTCGCTCTCGCCGTAAAGCTGCTTCCACCATTCGGATACATAGTGCAGGGCGGGCTCATAATTTGCCAGAATCTCCACGCTCTTTCCCTTGCGCAGGAGAATGTTGCGAAGCGCCGCGTACTGCAGGGCGTCGTTGCTCTCGAAATCGTTTTCCAGCGCGCGCTTTCTGCCGCTCGCCGCGCCTTCCATCAGCCGGTCGATATCAGCGCCGCTGACTGCGATGGGAAGCAGGCCCACTGCGGTCAGCACGGAAAAACGTCCTCCCACGTCGTCGGGCACCACGAAGGTCGCGTACCCCTCTTCGTCGGCGAGATGCTTCAGGCTTCCTCTGGCCTTGTCGGTGGTGGCGTAGATCCTTCCCGCCGCGCCTTCCTTGCCGTACTTCTTTTCCAGCTTTTCCTTAAACACGCGGAACGCGATGGCAGGCTCCGTGGTGGTGCCTGATTTTGAGATCATGTTGATCGAAAAATCCCGGTCCCCGATCACATCCATCAGGTGCTTGAGGTAAGTGGAGCTGATGGAGTTGCCGCAGAAATAGATTTCCGGCGTTTTTCTCTGATCCTTCCCGATCACATTGTAGAAGCTGTGGCTTAAAAATTCAATTGCCGCCCGCGCGCCCAGATAGGATCCGCCGATACCGATCACGAGCAGGACCTCGGAATCGCTCTGAATCTTCTTCGCAGCCTCCTTAATCCTTGCAAATTCCTCCCTGTCATACGCCACGGGAAGGTCGATCCAGCCAAGGAAATCGTTGCCAGCGCCGCTTCTCGATACCAGCAATTCCTTTGCGTCCAGCGTCAGCTTCTTCATATACCCGATCTCTTCCTGTGAGATGAAAGAACCGGTTTTGGAATAGTCAAATGTAACCTGTTTGCTCATAATGCTCTGCTCCTTTTCCCGGACCGGCGCATTTTCGCCTTTGCGCGTCAGCCCGCTTTCTTTAAGTGTAACAAAGTTGTATGGCAAATTCAAGCAAAAAGATGAAGTTCCCGGCCGATTCTTCCCCTTACAGAGCCAGAAATTCTCTCAGCAGCGTTTCCAGTTCCTCATCGGAAGCGGACTCGTGGGAACGGTCCGTTTTTTCTTCCGCCGCCTCCCGCCCCGGCCGGCTCTGCCAGCCTTCCCGGTTCAGCCTTTCTTCCCGGTTCTGCCTGTCCTCCCTGCTCTGGCCGTCTTCCCCGCCCCGGCCGGAGAAACGCTCCGCCACCGCCAGCAGATCTTTCTTTTCCTCCGGCGTCAGCCTGCCCGATATCGGCATCAGCTCCACCGTTTTTTTCTTTTTGTCCCCGCCGGCCGAACGTTTTTTTCTCCGCCCGGAGCCGTCGATGCCGCCCCGCGTCTTTGCGGCGCCGGACGCGCCGTCAAAAATTTCTTCGCCGTAGAGCATTTCGATATCCTGCCTTGTCACATCGATCCTCGGCGAAAGGTGATTCTCCAGATAATCCACAAGATTCACCTTCAGCATACGTTTTTTCCCCTTGATATCCGCCACGGCGGACACCGAAAAATACAGATACAGTCCCAGAAAACTCACGATGTAAAACGGAAGGATGTCTCCCAGCGTCCTTCCCCCCACAATACATTTACAGATACCCACGCCGGAAAACACTACGGACAACAGCATTGTCTGACCGGACAGATGATACAGCATCGTATAGGAAACATGTCCGAAGCTTAACCTGTTCAGAAACTTGTCCACAAAAACGGGAATGTTCGCCACGCCGTTGCTGAGCTGGTAACAGTTGGCAAATTTCAGCTTACACTGTTTCAGCATCTTGTTGCCGGTCGTCGCCATATTGTCCGTCTCACGGATCAGGTTGTGATAAAGCAGCCCCAGAAAAATTCTGAGGAAGAGACTCAGTCCCAGAAAAGACAGCATCAGCGCCGACATAACCTTTTCCTGCAAAAAAATATCAAACATAGGCCACCTCCTGACTCTCCCCTGTATTTTACCTGAAATATGCCTGTTTTTACAGTTTTTTTCATCGTCAGACTTCCGCATAAGGCGACAGTTTCCCACGCCCTTTCGACGGCGCGCAGCGGCTTTTGCGCTTTCGTCCGCCGCCTTTATCCGGCCCCTTTTGGCGCGTGGGCAGCGGAAATTACCCGCTTTCCGGGGGAACGCAATTCATTGACAAAAATCCCCAATAAAGGTAGAATAATAAAAACCGATGCCGAAGGATACATATAATCGGAGGGATCCTTTGTAAAATAGTAAAAAGAACAGAAAGGTGGAATCATTATGAAGTACAGAACACAGGGTACCTGTTCACAGGAGATCGACATTGAATTAAAAGACGGCGTCATTGATTCCGTTTCGTTTATCGGCGGCTGCAACGGCAATCTGCAGGGCATCAGCGCCCTTGTCAAAGGGATGAAGCCTCAGGACGCCATCGACCGACTGAAGGGAATCCGGTGCGGAATGAAGTCAACCTCCTGTCCCGACCAGCTGGCCCACGCTCTGGAAAGCATGCTTTAAGTTTCATTTAGAATCGTGTCGATGAAAGAGATGCTGCGATATGAAAAAAATTGTCCTGACCGGCGGCGGGAGCGCCGGACATGTCACTCCCAACATTGCTCTTCTCCCCGCTTTGCAGAAAGCCGGATTTGAGATCACTTACATGGGCTCCTACGACGGAATCGAAAAGAAGCTGATCGGCGACTTTGACATTCCTTATGTAGGCATTTCCACCGGAAAATTCCGGCGATACCTGGATATTAAAAACCTGACCGACCCTTTCCGGGTCATCAAAGGCTTTTCGGAAGCCCGGAAATACTTTAAGTCAAACAGACCTGACGTCGTGTTCTCCAAGGGCGGGTTTGTCAGCGTCCCCGTAGTCCGGGCCGCCGCTTCCCTCCACATTCCGTGCATTATACACGAATCCGACATGACCCCGGGCCTTGCCAACAAACTCTGTCTTTCGGCAGCGCAAAAGATCTGCTGCAACTTTCCGGAGACCCTGAAGCTTCTTCCCGCGGAAAAGGCGGTCCTTACCGGTTCTCCCATCCGCGCCGAACTCTCTCAGGGAAGCAGGCTTGCGGGCCTTAATCTATGCGGGTTCAGCGCGAACGATCCCGTTATCATGGTGATGGGCGGAAGCCTGGGCGCCGCCAATGTAAACAAGGCGGTCCGTGACGCCCTTCCGAAGCTGTTGACTGATTTTCAGGTGGTTCATCTCTGCGGAAAGGGAAAAATGGATAACCTGCTGCTCAACACGCCCCGCTACAAACAGTTCGAGTATGTCAAGGCGGAGCTCAAGGATCTTTTCGCCATGGCGGATATTGTGATCTCCCGGGCCGGCGCAAACGCCATCTGTGAACTGCTGGCGCTGAAAAAGCCCAACATCCTCATTCCTCTTCCGTCTTCCAGCAGCCGGGGCGACCAGCTTTTAAACGCCCGTTCCTTTGAGGCGCAGGGATTCTCCATCGTGTTAAACGAGGACGACCTGACGCCGGAACTGCTGACGGACAAAGTACATGAACTCTACTTTACGAGACAGACTTACCACGACGCCATGAGCAGGAGCGGACAGATCGATTCCGTTCTCACCATCATGAACCTGATCCAGGAAGCCGCCGCGGCGCCGGTGTCGGAATCGTAGCGTCCTGCCGGGCCGTACCAAAATCGTTGAAGATCGATCCTTTGCAGACGGCGCAGGGCGGGGCGCATCCTGCCGTCCCCGCCCTGCCGTTTTCAGACAGAAGTGTCATTTTTATGAATTTCGCCGCTTTGTTTTCTGAAACATCTTATATGACATATCTGTTATTGTCTGTAACCGTTAAAAAATGAATTTATTTCTTTCATTTTGTGGAAAAGTATGAAAATTCATCCGTTATTTGAAAGGTTTCCTGCAAATTGCCGTCCTGTTACTTGACGTTTGTGTCATATTTCGCTCTCGCGCCGCCGATGTATTTTGGTCTTGTCCGGGCGCAGACAACATGCGCGTCTCCGATCCTGTCCGTGCCAATCCGCACCGGAACCGCCACATCCTTCAGGTGCATTCCAATCAGAGTATCGCCGATGTCCATTCCCGCATGGGCCTTTACATGTTCCACAGCCACCGGACGGTCAAACGCCTTATAGGCCGCCGTTGCAAAGGATCCCCCCGCCTTTGGCTGCGGAACCACATTCACAATTTCATAGCCGTAGCGTTCCGCAGCTTCCTTCTCCATGATAAGCGCCCTGTTCAGATGCTCACAGCACTGGGCCACCAGAAAGACCCCCGCCTCCCGGGCCGCCCGATACACACCGCCAAACACCGCTTCCGCCACATCCGGGCTGGAAAAGGTTCCGATCGCAACGCCGCCGACCTCGCTGGTGGAACATCCCACCACAAACAGCCAGCCTTTCTCCATTCCCGCTGCCTCCAGCAGCTCGGCGGCCGCCCTGTACGCTTCCTCTCCGATGACCGTCAATTTTTCCGTCATGCGCAGTCCCTCCTGTCCGGAACAGTATTCAAAGCTCACCGATTTCTTTTGTCTCGCCGGGCTTTACTACAAGAATACCCTCCTTTGCGCTTACCCATACATCCACTGCGGTGGGATTGTGCATGGTAAGACCGTCCGCGGAAAACTCCTGCGCTCTCGTTGCCATAATATAGTCCGCGATCTCGATATTGGTCGCGTACCAGATATCTTCCCTGTCCTTCATCTTTTCCACAAAGGCTTCTATCACGCTCCAGTCACCGGATCTTGCGAACTCGAAGCTGTGGCCCCAGACATACATGAGGGGAAGCTCATAGAAATCCGCTATGTGCAAAAACTGCTCTCCCAGCTCCATCAGCCTGTTGTCGTGATGGCAGGTGGGATGCCACGCGAGAAAATCAGCGGGCGGAAAAAAACCTCCCGTCCCCTGAACAGTGCGGGAATATTTTATGCCAAGCTTTTTCGCCACGTCCATCACTTCTCCGTCATAGCTGCCGTAAGCATAAGACAGTCCCTGAACCATCCCGCCGGTCAGCTTTTCCAGCGCCTTTCTATCCTCCTGAATCTCCAGAACAAGCTGCTGCCTTGTAAGCGTGGTGGGATTCCTGTGCCAGACGCCGTGACAGGCGATCTCATGCCCCTGATAAACTTCCTTTACCTCTTCCGCGCCGATAAAGGTATCCCGGTCCCTGTCCGGGCCAAGATTTCCGGAATTCAAATGGAAAGTGGCCTTCATCCCCGCGTCGCGAAACAACCCGGCCAGCCTTCTGTCGTAAACCTGACCGTCATCGTAACTGAAGGTAAGAGCCTTTCTCTTTGCCTGCGGATATACAAATCTCATTTTATGAAACCTCCCTGCTGCAGTTGTTTTTCCGGAGATTCTCCGGCGCCATCGAACGCCGGAGCCTTTCGGTTGATCCCTTGTCCTAATCATAACATAATACGCCAAAAAAACAACACTCTTTTGGCCGGACCGGAATATAGTAGATTGAATCTTAATCCCGAGTTTGCCACTTGTTAGTTAATCCCAATTAAATTTTTTCCTTATTTTGCAAGGTTTTACTTGCTTTTTTTGT
>CANPXL010000030.1 GCA_947586055.1 uncultured Acetatifactor sp.
AACTGAGATCGTATGCTTTTTCAATGCTTATGTGGCTTTAAAGCCGTTTTCTATTCCACACATTCTGATGATGAGCCGATTTTTTTATATCTCTGAAAAACCGGCATATCGCAGCTTATCCGGCGTATGTTTTTGTGCCGGATAAACAGGAATATGACCGTTATGTGTTTCACTATGGAAGGCATTTTCACTGTATCCGGTTCAGAGACGGGTATGGCGAAGACAAAAGTTACGCCCATTATAAAAAGAAACATTAGAAAATTTTCCGGAAAAACTCTTGACAACTCCATGCAGAATAGACTAATATGCAACCATGGAAACAACAATTTCCAAAGGCTGTGACGAAGAGGAGTACGCATGGCCCCTTGCCAGAGAGGACGGCCGCCGGAAGGCGCTGAGAGGCCGTTTGAAGGAAGGAATGCGGAAGGTGGCTTCCGAGCCGGAGGGCTCAAAGTCGGCAAAGCGCCGGCCGATCAGGGATCGGTCCGGGAAAGCGTCTGCCGGACCGTAAGCACTCCCGTTTTATCCCCGTTACAGGATAGGACTTTGCAGGAAGTCCCCGAGACGGTTCCCTGTGAAAGGAACCGGGAACAAAGGTGGTACCGCGTTTATGACGCCCTTTGCCGAGACAGTATGATCGGCAAAGGGCGTTTTCGATTGACGGCCGATAAAAAGGGGAAAACGCGCAATACCACTGTTCTGCGTCAGATCTTACGGCATAAACGACACCCGAAAACGGAAAGGAGCAATCAGACGATGAGCAGAGAACTGGCAAAAACCTACGATCCCAAAGGACTGGAGGACCGCATTTACCAGAAATGGCTGGACAAAAAATATTTTCACGCGCAGGTGGATCATTCCAGAAAACCCTTTACTATTGTGATCCCGCCCCCAAACATCACGGGACAGCTTCACATGGGCCACGCGCTGGACAATACCATGCAGGACATTCTGATCCGCTTTAAGAGGATGCAGGGGTATAACGCCCTCTGGCAGCCCGGAACGGACCACGCGTCCATTGCGACGGAAGTCAGGATCATTGAGAAGCTGAAAGAGGAAGGGATCGATAAGCACGACCTTGGCAGGGAAAAGTTTCTGGAGAGAGCATGGGCATGGAAAAAAGAGTACGGCGGCCGCATCATTTCCCAGTTAAAAAAGATGGGTTCTTCCTGTGACTGGGACAGGGAACGCTTCACCATGGACGAAGGCTGCAACCGCGCCGTGACGGAAGTCTTTGTAAAAATGCATGAGAAAGGCTATATTTACAAGGGGTCCCGCATCATAAACTGGTGTCCTGTCTGTAATACCTCTATCTCCGACGCGGAGGTGGAGTATCAGGAACAGGCCGGCCACCTCTGGCATATTAAGTATCCTGTGATGAAGGAAGACGGCACGCCCAGCGATACGGAATTTCTGACCTTCGCCACGACCCGCCCCGAAACCATGCTGGGCGATACCGCGGTGGCGATCCATCCCGAGGATGAGCGTTACAGACACCTTGTGGGAAAGAGCGTGATGCTGCCGATCATGAACCGGGTGATCCCCGTCGTCACGGATACGTATGTGGACAGGGAATTCGGAACCGGCGTGGTAAAGATCACCCCTGCGCACGATCCCAACGACTTTGAGGTGGGAAAGCGCCATAACCTTCCTGTGATCAACGTGATGAACGACGACGCCACCATCAACGAAAACGGCGGCAGGTATGCGGGCATGGACCGTTACGAGGCGAGGAAGGCCATCGTGGAGGAACTGGACCGTCTGGGACTTCTGGTAAAGATTGAGGATTATTCCCATAACGTCGGCACCCACGACCGCTGCAAGACCACGGTCGAACCTCTTGTGAAGGAGCAGTGGTTCGTAAAGATGGACGAACTGATCAAGCCCGCCGTGGAAGCGGTGAAAAAGGGCGAGATCAGACTGATTCCGGAGCGGATGGAAAAGACGTATTTCAACTGGACCGACAATATCAGGGACTGGTGTATCAGCCGCCAGCTCTGGTGGGGCCACAGGATCCCGGCTTATTACTGCGCGGACTGCGGAGAAGTCACGGTGGCGGCGGAAATGCCGAAGGCGTGTCCGAAGTGCGGCTGCGTGCACCTGACGCAGGATCCCGATACGCTGGACACCTGGTTTTCTTCCGCGCTCTGGCCCTTTGAGACTCTGGGATGGCCGGATAAGACCGAGGATCTTCAGTATTTTTATCCCACCGACGTGCTGGTCACGGGCTATGATATTATCTTCTTCTGGGTCATCCGGATGATCTTTTCCGGGTATGAACAGATGGGAGAGAAGCCGTTTAAGACGGTGCTCTTCCATGGCCTTGTAAGGGACAGCCAGGGAAGAAAGATGTCAAAATCTCTGGGAAACGGCATTGATCCGCTGGAGATCATAGACAAGTACGGAGCGGACGCCCTGCGCCTGACGCTGATCACGGGAAACGCGCCTGGAAACGATATGCGTTTCTATTACGAGAGAGTGGAGAACAGCAGGAACTTTGCCAACAAGGTGTGGAACGCTTCCCGCTTCATCCTGATGAACATGGACGGAAAGCAGGTGACGGAGCCCGCCGCGGCCGATCTGCAGCCGGTGGACAAATGGATCCTGTCCAGACTGAATACGCTGGTGAAGGATGCCACCGACAATATGGAGAATTTTGAGCTGGGAATCGCGGTACAGAAGGTCTACGACTTTATCTGGGATGAATTCTGCGACTGGTACATCGAGATGGTAAAGCCGCGCCTGTACAACACGTTCGATGCGGCCGGTCAGAACGCGGCGCTCTGGACCCTTAAGACGGTTTTGATCGACGCCCTGAAGCTGCTGCATCCGTATATGCCTTTTATCACGGAGGAAATTTTCTGTACGCTTCAGAGCGAGGAAGAGACCATCATGATCAGCCGCTGGCCGGAATACACCGAGGCGCGCTGCTTTGCGAAGGAGGAAAATGACATTGAGACCATCAAGGCGGCGGTCCGCGGCATCCGGAATGTGCGAAGTGAGATGAATGTCGCGCCGGGCCGGAAGACGGCGGTCTTTGTTGTCAGCGAAGATCGGGAGATCCTGCGTACCTTTACCGAAGGCAGGCTGTTCTTTGCTTCTCTGGCGAATGCAAGCGACGTCACCATCGTGGACGGGGCCGGGGAGAAGATGCCGGACAAAGTGGATCAGGACGCAATATCCGTGGTGATTCCGGGGGCGACGCTGTATATTCCTTTTGCGGAGCTGGTGGATATCGCGCAGGAGATTCAGAGGCTTGAGAAAGAGAAGAGCCGTCTGGAGGGAGAACTGAAACGCGTAAACGGGATGCTGTCCAATGAAAGATTTATCTCTAAGGCGCCGGAGACCAAGATCGCCGAAGAGAGAGAGAAGCTGGAGAAATATACCCGGATGATGGAACAGGTGGACGCAAGGCTGGAGAAGCTTCAGGGGAAATAACGAAGCCCGCCTGCAGGGGAAGGGCTGTACCGAAAAGAACGGCGGGCTGTAGGAAGGCAGAAAAACGCGGCGGCCGGGAAAGATGAGACAGCCGGGAAAGATGGTAATGAAAGGAGAACGCGTATGGAATATATCAAGGGGATCACCTTTGGACCGTTTGCGGGAAAGGGAAGCTTTCTTCGGGCGGAGGCCAGAGAGAGTCTGGACCTTCTGGCGGAGCGGACAGGCGCCAACTTTATCATGCTGGTTCCCGGCGGCCTGCAGGATACGCCTCAGTCGGAACACATTGATTATACGTCCCAACATTTCATGGAGGATGACGAACTGTCCCGGATGATCGACTATATTCACGGGAAGGGACTTTCCGTGGGACTGAAGCCGACGGTGAACTGCAGGAACGGCACCTGGCGGGCGCATATCAGCTTTTTCGACTGGGATGTGCCCTGCGAGCCCAAGTGGTCCGTCTGGTTTGACGCCTATACGGAATTTCAGATGCATTACGCCAGACTGGCGCAGGAAACCGGCTGTGAAATGTTTCTTCCGGGCTGCGAGATGGTGATGGCGGAGCGAAGGGAGACAGAATGGAGACGGCTGATCGGGGATATCAGGACGGTTTACCGCGGGCCCGTCTCCTATAACACGGACAAGTACCAGGAAGATCGCGTGACATGGTGGGACTGCGTTGATATCATATCCTCCAGCGGGTATTATCCCATGGACGACTGGGACCGGCAGCTTGACAGGATCGAGCGGGTGGCGGAAAAATACGGGAAGCCGTTTTTCTTTGCGGAGACGGGATGTATGTCCACGGCCGGTTCGTCGAAGGTCCCCAACGACTGGAGCGTTCGGGGAGAACTGGCGCTGGAAGAGCAGGCGGACTGGTACCGGGAAATGTTCCGGACGGCAGGAAACAGAGCGTTCGTGAAAGGTTTCTGCCTGTGGGACTGGGCTTGGTGTCAGCTTTCCCTGCAGGAGGCGGTCCGGGACGAAGGCTACAACATTTACGGGAAGCCGGCGGAAGCGGTAGTCAGGGAATTTTACCGCTCCCGTCCCTCCTGATTGAGAATATCGGTGAGCACTTCCAGAAGATTCTGGATATTGATGGGTTTTGCAATGTGCGCATTCATGCCGCAGGCCAGCGCCTGATTCCTGTCTTCTTCAAAGGCGTTTGCCGTCATGGCCACAATGGGGATCCGGGCCAGACTGGGATTTTCCAGCGCCCGGATTGCCTTTGTGGCGTCATATCCGTTCATGTGAGGCATCTGGATATCCATGAGAACAAGAGAATAATAACCGGGCGCAGAGTTCTTTACCTTATCCACAGCTACATTTCCGTCCTCCGCCGTTTCCACCAAAAAGCCGCTGTTGGTGAGAAGCGCTTCCGCAATCTCGCGGTTCAGCTCGTTGTCCTCCGCCAGCAGCAGGCGGGTTCCCTTCAGATGTTCGGTCAGGTCGGGAACAGGCGGCGTCTGCTCCGGAAGCGTATTGCGGGTAGCCGCGATCAGGGTATCGCGGAGCTCGGAGAGGAAGATGGGCTTATTGCAGAAGGCGGTGACGCCTGCCGCGCGGGCCTCGTCCTCAAAAGCGGTCCAGTCATAGGCGGTGACGATGATGATGGGCGTGTTGTCTCCTATGATGGAGCGGATCTGGCGCACCACCTCCAGACCGCTTAAATCCGGAAGCAGCCAGTCTATGATGTAGGCGTGGTACTCATCGCCCAGTTCATACGCCTGTTTGGCGTGGAGAACGGCTTCCTTGCCGTGCAGGACCCACTCGGAGCGCATGCCGATCTGGCGGGCATTTTAGTGACGCTGTCGCAGGTGGTAAAGCTGTCGTCCACCACAAGGGCGTGCAGGCCCTGAAGTTCCTGAACGACCTCCGCCTTCTGCGGCTCGTCGCGAAGACGGAAATCAAGGTTGATGATAAATTCCGTGCCCTTGCCCTGCTCGGAGTGCAGTTCGATCGTGCCTCCCATGGTGTCTATGATATTCTTTGCGATGGCCATGCCAAGCCCCGTGCCCTGAGTGCCGCTGACCGTGGAGGTGCGCTCCCGCTCAAAAGGCTCGAAGATGTGCTCGACGAACTCCGGGCTCATGCCGATGCCCGTATCCTTGACCCGGATCTCATAGGAGCCGTAGCCTTTGGGCGCGCGCGGCTTCTGCCGGATCGTCAGCGCCACGGTGCCGCCCGCGGGGGTGAACTTGATGGCGTTGGAAAGGAGGTTCAGCAGAACCTGATTTACGTGCAGCTTGTCGCAGTAGATTTCCTCGTCGATGACGTCTACCGTGTCCATGAAGAAGTTAAGCTGCTTGGATTCCATCTGCGTCTGTATGATATTCCTCATATCCCGGAAGATATCCGAGATGGAGCATTCTTTTTCCTCGATGTTCAGCTTGCCGGATTCGATGCGGCTCATGTCCAGGATGTCGTTGATCAGAGAAAGCAGATGGTTGCTGGAAGAGAGGATTTTCTTCAGGTATTCCTGCGTCCGCTCCCGGTTGTCGAGGCTGGTCTGGGCCAGTGTGGTAAAGCCGATGATGGCGTTCATCGGCGTCCGGATATCGTGGGACATGTTGGAGAGGAAAGCGCTCTTGGCCCGGTCGGCCGCCTCGGCCTTATGCAGTTTTTCGGTGAGCGTTGCGTGCTCCACCGCCTGTTCCATCACCTGTTTTGCGTTGCGCCGCATCCACAGATAGTACAGGATGACTGTGACGGCCATCAGGATTCCAAGAAGGATATAAACGTTCCGGACCGCGAAGACGCTGGAAAAGGCCTCCTTCTCCGGCACATCCACCGCGATTGACCATTTGTTGACCCCGATGGGGGCGTAATACATGTATTCCCAGCCGTCGGTGTCCGGCGTGCGGTAGACGACGAAACCGGAATTCAGGTTGACCAGATCGTCCGTGTATTCCTCCCAGGTCTTGTCGCCCTTGGTCTTTCTTCTGGTGTCGGAAGAGGAAGAATCGGAGATGTTCCCCAGCGTGTCATGCCGGGTGTCCACGAGGAAATCCCCGGATCTCGTGTCGATGATGTAGACATAAGCTTTTGCGTTGTAGATGTTGTCCACATTCAGGCTGTCGGGCAGGTTCTCCAGATCGGTGATGCCGTAAAGCAGGGCGACGGTCTCACCGTCCTGGATGATCGGCACAAAATGCCGCAGGATCGGCTGGCCGGTGGAGAGATTGTAGGTGCGATTTGAGATATGCTCGCCCAGCGGAGCTTCTTCCGCAAAGGAGATATGGCTGATTTCCGAGGTGTCGAGAATATTGCCGTCTGCGGTAAGGATGCGGTCGTCCGGCAGCAGAACCCTCATGTTCATGGTATCCAGCAGAGGATTCACGCTTTCCATGATCTCCAGCGTGGCATCAATGTCAAGGTTGTCCGTCTGGGAGATGATGTCGGCCGTTGCGTTCAGGATGCGGCTGTCGCGCTCAAGCTTGGACACGATCTCTTCGATCGCGGTGTTGGCTCCCTCTTCCAGCCGGTCTAAAGAGCGCTGACGGAGCACCGCGTTGATCCTGAAATAGGCGGCGGTCAGAAGGATCACGATAATGGCGATCACAATGCCTGTAGCCGTCAGGCTTTTGTCCCGTTTTACAGTTTTCTGCTGTTTTCTGTTGTACAACATGTTTCGTTCTCTCCCTCGACGGTATGTCGGTTTTTCTGTCGTTATTTATCGAAAAAATCTGAATTGCCCTCATTATATCAGATATCCGACGGGATGTCCAGATTGCGGTGCGCCGTCTCATGAGCATTTCATGAGCAAAGGCAGGCGCGCGGCTGAACGGTTCCTATTGCTCTTTTCCGTGTTCTCAGGTAAAATATAATAAAATACATACATGGTGGGAAATAAAACGATATTTCGGAGGAATGGGTATGAAAAAGAGACTTCTTGGAAAGACGGGACTTCCTGTCAGTGAGATAGGATTCGGGGGAGAGTGGCTGGAGCGTCATCCGCAGGAAGAATCCACAGCGCTTCTCCGGTATGCAGGGGAACAGGGAATCAACATCATCGACTGCTGGATGCCGGATCCGAAATCCCGGGACATCATCGGGAAGGCCATGTCCGGCAACAGGGAAAACTGGTATGTACAGGGCCATCTGGGATCCGTCTGGCAGAACGGTCAGTATGTGCGCACCAGAGATATGAAGTATGTGAAACCTGCATTTGAAGACCTGCTGATGCGTCTGCAGACCGATTATATCGACATCGGCATGATCCACTATGTGGATACGGAAGAGGAATGGAAGGCGATTCAGGACTCCGCGTTTCTGGATTATGTAAAAGAGCTGAAGGCCAGGGGAACGATCCGTCATATCGGGATGAGCTCCCATAATCCGAAAACCGCAAAACTGGCCGTACAGTCCGGGTATGTGGAGATGATCCTTTTCAGCGTCAATCCTGCCTTTGACATGCTGCCCGCCGATGAAGATCTGGACAACCTGCTTTCGGAAGGCTATCAGTATGACCGGAAGCTTGCCGGCATCGACGCCGACAGGGCGCAGCTGTACCGGATGTGCGAGGAAAACGACGTCGGCATCACCGTTATGAAGGGGTTTGCGGGGGGAAGGCTGCTGGATAAAAAGCGTTCGCCGTTTGGAACGGCTCTCACGCCGGTGCAGTGTATCCATTACGCCCTGACGCGGCCCGGGGTATCTTCGATCCTGTGCGGTTTCGATACAAAAGAACAGGTGGATCAGGCTGTATGGTATGAAACTGCCGCGGAGACGGAAAAGGATTATGCCTCCGTGCTTGCAAACGCGCCGTTGCATTCTTACAGGGGAGAATGTACTTACTGCGGCCACTGTAAACCCTGTCCGGCAAAGCTGGACATCGCGATGATCAACAAATTCCATGATCTGGCGGCGATGCAGCCAACGGTGCCTGCGACAGTCAGATCTCATTATATGCTGTTGGAGCATAAGGCTAACGAATGTGTGCAGTGCCGCTCCTGCGAAGCAAGGTGTCCGTTCGGGGTTCCTGTCGCGGAGAAGATGAAGAAGACGGCGGAACTGTTCGGGTGCTAGGATTCGGAACACACAGAGTAAGGAGGAAACGGCCATGGATCCGATGGATTTGATACGGGATAAATTTTCACAGGATTGTTCGGTGGAAACGGTCTGTCATCTGGTTATGTCGCACTTTCATCTCTCGGCGGAAGAAGCGCAGGAAAAGATCCGGGAATATTTCGAGATTGTGGAGGGACTGAACGGAGAAAAGACCTGAATGAAAATCCGCGATCTCGGTGAAGCCGTGATCCTCCGCCACTTGATAGTGCATGGCCGTCTCGGAGCGGGAGCCGCCATAAGCGGTGTTGCACTCCACAATCGTGCCGTCCACAGCCTCCGTCATGCCCATAGATGCAAGGATCCCGGAAACGCCGGTAAACCGCTGAAGCATATAGGGCAGGAAGGAACCGGTATGCGGCACCACAAATCGTATTCCTCTAAAAAAGAGGCAATCGGCATGGGGATGGACGCCCTGCGCCGGGGTTTGCGGCACAGGCGTCTCAAATTCTTTTTGTTCAGTTGATTCCAAGCCCATTCGCCCATTCCATTACGTCGTCCGCGGAAGCCCCGGCGGAAAAGCGGTGTCCGTCCAGCCAGTTGGCGCCGTCAGCGGCAGATCGAAGCGCCGAATCGCTGCTGCCGAAGCCGCTGCTGGCGGAGGTGCAGAACGCCGCCAGCGTCTTGCCGGAGAAATCGTAGCTTTCCATAAAGGTACTCATGATCCGCGGCGCTTCGCCCCACCAGATGGGATAACCAATGAGTACAACATCGTACTGTTCCATATTTTCCACAGAGCCGGAGATTGCGGGGCGGGCGGACGGGTCGTTCATTTCCACGGAGGAACGGCTGTCCGAATCGCCGTAGTCCAGATCCTCGTCCGTGTAAGGCTGTTCCGGCGTGATCTTGTAAAGGTCAGCGCCAAGCCCCTCCGCCAGCTTCTGCGCCACTCCCTCGGTGTTGTTGGTAGCGGAGAAATAGGCCACAAGGATTTTGATGCCCTCCGGCTCCTGGTCCGGCGAAGAGTCAGCGCTGTCTGCCGCATTGCTCGGCGTTTCGCCTGACTGCCGGCTTTCCTCCGACGTTTTGGATCCTTCCGAACCGCTCTGCGACGTCGTGTTGCTGTCGCTATCCCCGGCCGGTTCATTTCCTCCGGCGCAAGCCGCGAGGGAAAGAATCATGATAGCCGCCAGTAAAATCGTTACGATTTTTTTCATTTTCATTACAAACCTCCCTATTGCTTGTCATCCACCGGCTCCAGCCACTCGTTGGAGCCGTTTTCTCCCGGCACCTCATCCGTCAGCTCTGGCGCTCACTCGTTCCAAACCTCCTTCGCCAGACGGAACACCGCCCATGCCTTGGGCCAGCCGACGTAGAAACCGACGTGGGTCACGATGGCGGCGATCTCCGCGCGGGTTACGCCGTGCGCCCTGGCGTTTTCCAGATGGTAGGTCAGCGAAGAGTCGGTGATCCCGGAACTCATCAACGCCACCACAGTGATCATGCACCGCGTCTTTATATCAATATCCTGATTGTTCCAATTTTCTCCAAAGAGAATGTCGTCGTTGAAGTGAGCAAAATCCGGCGCGAAGCCGCCGAGCTGATCTCTGCCTGCGGTTTGTGTGATTTTTTCCATGGTATAATCCTCCTGTAATTTGATATTTAGACTACATTTCCGGCCTTCTGTTTGCCGTTCTGGGCCATGACGCCCACCAGGGCGTGAGGGATATATAATTCTTCGAGATAGTCGATCTCGTCCTGGGTCAGTTCCAAATCAACCGCCTTTGCCGCGCCGTCCACATGGGAGAACTTCGTCGCTCCCACCACCGGGGCGGTCACCTTCGTCAGCAGCCACGCCAGAGAAATTTCCGTCATGGAGACGCCGCGTCTTTCGGCCAGCTCCGACACGCGGGCGATGATACGGCCGTCCGTTTCGGCTGTGGCGTCGTACTTGAATTTGGCGTAGGCGTCCTGTTCCAACCGCCTGGAGGTCTCCCCCGGTCTCCTGGAGAGCCGTCCGCCTGCCAGGGCGCTGTACGGCGTCATGGCGATGTTCTGATCCTTGCAGAAGGGAGCCATTTCCCGTTCTTCCTCGCGGGCGATCAGGTTGTAATGTCCCTGAATGGACACAAACTCTGTCAGGCCATGCTCGAGGGCGTAGAAATTAGCTTTGGCCAGCTGCCATGTATAGCAGTTGGAGATGCCGATGTAACGGGCCTTTCCGGCCTTTACGGCGTTATGGAGCCCCTCCATGATCTCTTCCATGGGCGTGTGGTAGTCCCATAAGTGATAGATGTACAGGTCCACATAGTCCATGCCGAGATTTTTCAGGCTCTGATTCAGATAATTTTCAATGTGCTTCTGGCCGCTGACGCCGGCATCGATCTCGTCCTGGGTCCGGGGCGTGAACTTGGTGGCGATCGTAAAATCGTCCCGTTTTGCGAAGTCCCGCAGCGCCTTGCCCACATACTGTTCGCTGGTGCCGTTCTGATAGGCAATGGCGGTGTCGTAGAAGTTGATGCCCAGATCGAGGCCGTGCCTGATGATCTCGCGGGTCTGCGTCTCGTCCACCGTCCAGCTATGCTGCCCCGTGGCGGCGTTGCCGAAGCCCATACAGCCCATGCATATCCGGGAAACGGTCAGATCAGATTTGCCGAGTTTCGTGTACTTCATCATCAAACCTCCTTTATTCTCCCAACAGTATTCTTGCACAGTTATAGGTGATCTCGTAAATCGACATAAACACGTAGTTGACGCCGGCTTCCTCCATCGCCGTCCTCTGCTTTTCCGTCACGAACGTGTATGGATAAATCCCGAACATGAACGGAAAAAAGGTGTAGAGGAACCGCTGCTTTTCGGCAATCGGCATCTCGGGGAAATACTGCTCAAGGCAGTGCATGACCGTTTTTAAGGAGTTGCCGTAGGCGACCTTAAATTCGACGAGTTGTTCGGGGCGGCTTCCGGTCTCCATATCATAATGGTTCATGGACATGATTTTGAGCAGTTGCGCGCGCTTTTCAAGGGAATGTGCCAATTTGTCCGCAAATCCGTCCTTGGTAAGAGTTACATTTTCCGCCATGATCCGATTCAAATCGGCGATCCACAGCTCATACTCCCGCTTCAGCAGGGCAAGGAAGATTTCTTCTTTCGTCTGAAAGTAGTTATAAATGGAGGTGCGGGTGAAGCTGGTTACATTCCCGATCTCCTTGATGGTAATTTCCTTGAAGCTCATCGTCTGATAGAGCTTTTCGCAGGCGTCCACGATTTCCTCTCTGCGGGTCTCTGTCAGCTCCGGTGATCCTTTTGGCATCTTGCGTCCTCCTGATCTGCATATATGTTCTGACACCGTGTCAGTGTAGTTAGCATAGCACTGTTCTGACACGGTGTCAATATCTTTGCAAAAAAAATTAAAACGGCATACACAGCTTACGCCGCAAAAATTTTTCTGACCACAGGGGTGTATTTTGTTGAGCGAATGTCCGTAGTAGAATGGAAGTTGTCTATCCCAGAGATAAATTCGGAACGGAGTGCTTTCTCTGGGGCGTCGAGAACGGGGATTGGAGCCCTGGGAGATCAAAGTTCGGTTTTGGAGTCTCCAATGTTGCAAACGGCGACGGAGATTATGTACAGTTTATGGATTTTCCCATCAATGGAGAAATGGTGCAGCATTACTACTTTAACCGGCAAAATGTCACCAATATATTTCTGGACATTGCCAGGGGCAGTACAGAGCACTTCAGCGAGAATGATAAGGCTGTGGCCGCCGAAATGATCCGCAGGGGATATGTTGCGGCAGGTTATTGAAAAGTGACGGAGAAGCCTGCCGCGACAACAGGCAATGTGACAGAACAAGCCATCAAGAAGTATATACCGCCGCTTGAAGAGGTGTTTGGCGACTGGGTGAACACCTGGCTGTATGCCCAATGTATTGACATTGCACTACACATTTTGTATTATTATGTGGGAGGGATTAGCATGAGTAAATCAACGTCAATTAGTATCCGAATAGATGAACACGAACTTGAAAAGATTAAGATTGCTGCAAAATTAGAAGCGTATTCTTCGTATAGCGAATTTATAAGAAGGACAGCGCTATTAGAGGCTGCCAGAATTATGAAGGAGAATAATGAAAAGAATGCCTTACCTTCCGATTAAGGAAGTCTATTGAGAAAGAGTATCAGTGACGATAAAGCGCAATATGCTGAATGAACGGTGGTATTTAAAACCTTTGCATAATCGGCATGATTAGCCGGAGGACATATTAATGGCAAATACAAATACTTACAAGGGTATTTATGCAATGCATAAATACTGGGGTAAAAAGCCTTTTAATGAAATATCAAAATTTATAGAGCAGTATTCTTTGCCAGACGATACGGTGCTGGATTGTTTTTGTGGATCAGGCGTGACTTTGATTGAAGCGGTAAAAGCTGGTAGAAAGGCAGTTGGAGTCGACTTGAATCCAATTGCTGTTAAGTTGGCCAATGTTTCGATGACAGCTGTTAAAATTGAGAAAATTAACGCAGCTTTTAAGTCCATAAAGAAAAAATTACAAAAAAAAATTTACAGCCTTTATGAAATGGAATATGAGGGCGAACCTACAAGAGTGACTCATACTATATGGAAAAATGGTGAACCTGTCGAAGTTTGGTATTGTACTGATCGAGATAAGAAGAAAATAAGAATCGGCAATGATACGGATATTAAAATGTGTAATGAACCTGCAATTGCACCAAAGTGGTATCCGGAGAGTATTCTGTACGAAAACTCTCGTATCAACGTTGGGAAAGAACAGAAGGTATCAGATTTATTTACGCCAAGAGCACTGGTAGGATTATCATTGCTTTATGATGAAATTAAACGGATAGAGGATAAAAAATTAAGAGCGGTATTCGAGCTTACATTTTCCGGAACATTATCTCAGGCAAGTAATCTTGTGTTTGTAATCAGAGGAAGAAAGAAAAAGGAAGGAGACCCACCAAAAGCTGAAGTTGGCAGCTGGGTTATAGGCTATTGGGTTCCAGAAGAACATTTTGAGATAAATGTATGGAATTGTTTTGAAAACAGATTCAAAAGAATTCTGAAAGGAGAGCAGGAGATTTATGATTTGTTCGCTGATAAGACAGATGATTATATGAAAGAGCATTTAAAACTGATCAATGGATCGGCCACCAATATTCCTATCGATAATAATTCAGTGGATTATGTATTTATTGACCCGCCTCATGCGAATCGAATCTTATATATGGAACAGAGTTTAATGTGGAATGCGTGGCTTGAACTTGACGGTAATATTAACTGGGAGGATGAAATTATTGTAACTGAGGCAAAGGGCAGAAAAGAAAAAGATACAGATAATTATAACGAGCTTTTGGGGGAAGCGTTTGCGGAAGTAAGCAGAGTGCTTAAGCCTGGCAAGTATTTTTCATTAGCATTCAATTGTCTTGACGACGATACATGGATTGATACATTAAACCTTTTTGTGGCGCATGGGTTTGAAATAAGAGATATAGTCCCACTGGAATATTCGGCTACGTCGGTTATCCAGGATAACAGAAAGAATGCGCTGAAAACAGATTTTGTATTAACGTTTCAGAATACCGGAAATAAAAAACTCAGCAGGATTGTGTTTAAATACGATGACATTGAATTGGAAGAAGATATCGCGGATATCTTAAGCAATAATCCGGACTATGAGGTTTATAACGTTATGAATGCGTTATTTGAAAAGACAATTCCTCACGGGTATATTTATAAGGTGTCTAAAATTGTGAAGAGGTGCGCTGAATTAATAAAATAATTATTATTCTGAATAAATAGTTGAAAGAGAATATACGGTATAGTCCCCTACAAGTTTTGGATCCTTTTCGTAATGATACTTAATCGTATGAATAGAACTGGATGAAAGATTGTCGAGCAAAATATTGATTTTTCTTTCGATTTTGGTTGTGTTGCCTTTTAATTCTCTTCCGTCGACAAATCTGGTTTTATAGGCAAGAAATACAAATAACCGGTTATTATTGCAGAATAATCGTTCGCCTTGATATTTATAATTCCACCATTCCAGCATTTTTAATGAATCCTGATCAGACGGTACATAAGCAGCATGCGCTTTCTGCAGCTCCGTGATGAAATTCTTGGATTCTGAGTCAAACATACTGATGAGACTGGACAGAGCTGCTTTCGTGTCTGATTTAAACTCATTCATATTTGGCAGAGAAAGGTTTTTGTGAGCCTTTTTGTATTCTTTATAGTACGCCTTTATAGTCTCCAGTTCGCTGGCGTTGTCCCTGGTTGCAACAAAATCATCGCGGCTATTGGCTGACGCAGCTATTCCCCTTGACGCGAGTTCAAAATACTCATCTGACACATGCGTAATTTTCAGGTCAAAAGGAATAATTTCATTATCGACACGCAAAAAGAAATCAATATTATAAATTTTACGTAATGTAGGAATAACATTTTTATGCTTTAAAAATCATTATATCAGTCAAAGGAGACAGAGTACAAATGAGAGAATTTTGGCAAACATTTTTGATCGCGATTATACCGTCGGCCATTACGGCGTTATTGTCTTATTTTGCTTCATGGAAAACATCAAACACTCAGATAAAGGCAATAAAAGAACAAAATAAGGCGGATATTGAAAAATTAATACAACAAAATAAAGTTGATATAGAATCTTTAAAAGAAAAGCATGTTCTTGAAATGGAAATGAAAGATAGAGAGCATGCACATCAGGTGGAATTAATCAAACTGCAATATGATAATGAAATTAAAAAAGATGAAGAAAATACGAAAAATCAATTTGCGGCTAATGCCCTTGGAAGTATGTTTGGAACTATTTTTTCACAAGACAGCCCCATATCTGAAACAATAAATGAAGCAATCCGAAAGGGGTTAGAAGATTCACTGAATGGGAAATAAAATGGTTGAAAGCTTTCTGTTTAAAGAAAAGCAAGCAGCAGATATTCGGCCTGCAACGTATCTATTCTTCAGAAGTGCCAATTTTGCATGCCAATGTTTATATCGATAAGGATAATCCTGTATGGTATAGTGTGGAGCTTTTTCGGACAGGGGATTGAAATGCAAAGATGGAATGTTTGTGAGAAAAAACATAGGATTTATAAGGAATCGAAAAAAAGGATAAAAATACTTTTCATCTGCTACGGAAATAATTGATTTTGCGGTGTAAGCTCTGGAATCAGCGGAGTTGGAAGCAATCAGGAATATGTTTAGCTTGATATATTATTATGGAGAGTGCATATTATGTGTTGGGGACATATTTCAGAGGATGGACTGCGCAGTCAGCCTTTATCGGAACATCTTACTCAGACGGCAGACCTTGCAAGACAGTTTGCGGATATATTTCATGCTGGAGACTGGGGATATTTTTGCGGTCTTTTGCATGATATCGGGAAGTATTCTGAAAAGTTTCAACAAAGAATCCAGGGAAAAAATATAAGAGTGGACCATTCCACTGCGGGAGCTAGGGAAGCCCAAAAACTGAAAGTTTTTCCAGCCGCCTATTGTATTGCAGGACATCATGCAGGTCTTCCGGACGGGATGTATATGGGCGGAAGCGCATCCTCGGAGGCCACACTGGATAGCCGTTTAAAGAAAGAAATACCGGATTATCAAAATTATAAAAGAGAAATCCATGTTTCCAGACCTGACCTGCCTGTGCTGAAAACGGATCAGGGGAAATTTTGTATTTCCTTTTTTATACGTATGGTGTATTCCTGCCTGGTGGATGCGGATTATCTGGATACCGAAGCCTTTATGAAAAACCAGGAACGGGTTTTGCCTGGTGTTTCGATGATGGAACTGAAAAAACGGCTGGATGATTACATTAAACCATGGCTTGAGAGCAGCGCCGAGAATTTAACAGCTTTCTCTGATGTTTCGGATGAGCGCGCAAAGCGACCGGAATCTTGTCCTTTGAATGTAAGAAGAACGGATATTTTAAGAGCCTGTATCAGTGGAGGAAGTAAGGAACAGGGGATTTATCATCTGACGGTTCCAACTGGCGGCGGCAAGACGATTTCTTCCATGGCTTTTGCACTTAACCATGCGGTGGAGCATGGTCTTCGGCGGATTATCTATGTTATACCTTACACCAGTATTATTGAACAGAACGCACAGGTGTTTCGGGATATTCTCGGTGATGAGGCCGTATTGGAAAATCATAGCAATGTAGAATATCCGGATGAGGAAGAATTGGACCCGAAGCAATTGGCGGCGG
Source organism: uncultured Acetatifactor sp. (assembly GCA_947586055.1). GTDB lineage: Bacteria > Bacillota > Clostridia > Lachnospirales > Lachnospiraceae > Acetatifactor. The sequence continues at coordinate 16,694 of CANPXL010000030.1, forward strand.
AAAACTGGGATATGCCCGTTGTTGTGACAACGAATGTGCAGTTTTTTGAATCCTTATATGCGAGTCGTTCTTCCAAATGCCGTAAGCTGCATAACATTGCGGGAAGCGTCCTGATCTTCGACGAGGCGCAGATGCTGCCTAATGATTATTTAAAACCATGCCTGCGGGCGATCAGTGAACTGGTATTGAATTATGGATGCACGGCGGTGCTTTGCACGGCGACCCAGCCGTCGCTTCAGCAGTTTTTCCCCCAGAAGCTGCTGAAAGGAGAACTCTGTCCAAATGTGGAGGAGCAATATGAGGCCTTTCGCAGGACGGTTTTGGTGAAAGACGAGGATATGACAGGGGATGAACTGGTGCAGCGCTTAAAGACAGAATCGCAGGTGCTCTGTATTTTGAATACGCGGGCGAAGGTTCAGGAGATTTATGAGAAGATGGAGGGGTGCGAAGGGATTTTTCATTTGTCCACTTTGATGTATCCGGAACATAGGCGAAAGGTCTTGGATCGGATCCGCAAAAGATTGAATTTAAAAGAACCGTGCCGCGTGATTGCGACCAGCCTGGTGGAGGCAGGCGTGGACTTGGACTTCCAAACCGTATATCGGGAGGCGGCGGGATTGGACAGTATGATTCAGGCGGCCGGGCGCTGCAATCGGGAAGGCAAAAATGCGATGGCTGATAGCAGGACTCATATATTTCAGTTTGTTCCGGAGGAACGAATCAGAAATGATTCTGTTAGCCAGGAGCAGAGGATAGCGGAGGAAGTAATAGCTCTCTATGCAAAGATAGACTCTTTAGAGGCGATTCATGAGTATTTCGACAGGCTGCATTACGTAAAAGGGGATGGCCTTGATAAAAAGAGAATCCTTCAGCATTTAAACGAGGCCAAAGTAGACGCGATCCCTTTCCGGGCCGTAGCGGAGGATTTCAAAATGATCAAAGAGGACACCAGGAGTATCCTGATTGCGCGGGAACCGGAGGCAAAGCTTTTGGCTGAGCAGCTGCGTCACGGCGAGCGCAGCAGGAAATTGATGCGGTCTGCGGGACGGTATTCGGTAAACGTTTATGAAAATACCTATAGAGATCTGAGGGAGGCAGGATTCCTGGATGTGATCGAGGAAAAACTTGCGGTTTTGTCAGATGAGGGAAAGTATTCGGAGGAAACGGGGCTGAATATCAAAGTAGTCAAGGGAGAGGGCCTTTTTTTCTGAAGATCTTGAGCCGCCCTTTGTAGGAATCAGGGCGGCTCTGGATGTAAGGCTAATAGAATTACTATTTCAACCCGCAGAAATATTCTGACGGTAAATAGTATATCATGAAAATTCGGATTTACAAATCCTTTCTGCTATAATTTTAATTTTGTGGAAATAAAAATTCAGTAAATCTATAAGAAAATGTTGACATATTTTGTAAAGTGCGATAGTCTAAAAAAGAAGGAGGTGATAAGATGTCTTATGGAATCAGAGTTCATGTATGGGGGGATTATGCGCTTTTTTCACGGCCCGAGCTCAAGGTTGAGCGCTGCAGCTACGACATGATCACGCCGTCAGCCGCAAGAGGACTACTGGAGAGCGTGTACTGGCATCCAGGTCTTAAATATCATATTGACCGGATCTATGTGTGCAAGCCGATCCGTTTTACCAGTGTCCGCCGTAACGAGATCAAGAGCAAAGTCCTGGCGAGCAGCGCCATGAGCATCATGAACGGAAGCAGGAAAGACATCAGCATCAGCAGCAAAAAAGAGATTGTGCAGAGAGCTGCATTGATTTTGAAAGACGTGGATTATGTGATCGAGGCTCATTTTGACATGACAGAGAAGGCTTGCGAGATGGATAATCCCGGTAAGTTCAAGGACATCATCATGCGGCGGCTGCGCCAAGGGGCCTGTTATCATCAGCCTTATTTTGGCTGTCGGGAATTTCCGGCCAACTTTGAACTTTTCGAAGAAGATGAAGTGGAGACAGCTTATCCTGGAGAGCGGAAGGATTTGGGAATCATGTTGTTCGGCATGGATTACACGGATGTGGAACGGATACAGCCCATGTTTTTCCGTGCGATACTGGAGGATGGGATCCTGGATTTGAGAGACTGCGAGGTAATGCGATGATTTTACAGGCATTGGCCGGTTATTATGAAAAACTGGCAGAAGAAGGAAAAGTGGAACGTCCGGGATGGGGCAAGGCGAAAGTGTCTTTTGCACTGAATCTGGGGGAAGACGGTAAAATCATGAGTGTCATACCTCTGAAACAGGAAGAAACCCGGGGCAAGAAAACGGTTTGGCTTCCGCAAATGCTGAAGGTACCGGAGCCAGTGGTGCGTACAGCCGGAATATCCGCGAATTTTCTTTGTGATAATTCCGGGTATCTGCTTGGAATCGATCGAAAAGGCAAACCAGAGAGGGCGGAGCAGTGCTTTCAGGCGGCACGGGATCTGCACCTGGAGATATTGAAAAAATGTCAGGGCAAAGCGGCACGGGCGGTCATGGCCCATTTTGAAAACTGGGATATTCGGTCAGGGGAAAATGACAAGGCGCTTGCTGAAGACAAGGAAGAGTTATTTTCAGGTGTAAACCTGGTATTTCGATATAACGGAAAGTTTGTCCAGGAAGATCCGGAGATTCAAAAGGCGTGGGAAAGGTATCGTGAACAGAATGGGACGGATGAGAAGGGACTCTGTATGGTCTCCGGGACGATGGATGAGATTGCAAGGATCCATACCTCAATTAAAGGTGTGCCCGGGGCACAGTCCAGCGGGGCTGCCCTGGTATCGTTCAATGCGCCGTCCTTCGAGTCCTATGGAAAGGAACAGAGCTTCAACGCTCCAGTGGGCAGAAAGGCGATGTACGCATATACGGCGGCTCTGAATTATTTGCTCCAGGATGATAAGCATCGCAGTATGATAGGGGATACGGCTGTGGTCTATTGGGCGGAGAACGGCCAAACGGAATATCAGGATCTTTTCGCGGAGATGATGGACCCCCAGCCGGGGGCAGAAGATGTTTTGAATGATGTGTTTAAACGGCTGCAAAGGGAAGCGTCTGTTGATCCGGAAGATGTTCGGGACAAGCTGTCGTTGGTGGAATGTTTTTATGTGCTGGGACTGGCACCCAATGCGGCAAGACTTTCTGTTCGTTTCTTTTATCGGGATAGCTTTGAAAATATATTGAGAAATCTGGAGAAGCATTATAAGGATATGCAGATCTGCCATCCGAACGGGGATCAGACTAAATATTTGGGAATCTGGCGCATGCTGCAGGAGACCGTTAATAAAAAATCGAGAGACAAGACCCCTGCTCCACATATGGCAGCATCTGCATTTCGTGCCGTGCTTTCCGGTACCCCTTATCCTGCATCGCTATATACAGATGTGCTCCGCAGGATTCGGTCAGAACAGGATGACAGAGATAATCGTATCGAGAAGATCACCCCGGGACGCGCTGCCATTATAAAGGCATTTTTGATCAGAAATAATAAGAAGGAGGTTTCAATAGAGTTGAACGAAAATAATACGAACATCGCATATGTGTTGGGGCGGGAATTTGCGGTTCTTGAGGAGATTCAGAAAGAAGCCAATAATTCTGAAACTAATGCCACGATCAAAGACCGATACTTCAATTCGGCGTGTATGACACCGGCAGTTGTTTTCCCAACTTTGTTCAGGTTAAAGAACAGTCATATCAAAAAAATACCATCAAGGAAAATGGCAGAAGAATTTGAAGAGTCGCTTGGAAATCTTCAAGCCAAAATTGATCTGGAAGACGGACAGATTACCGCATATCCGAAGCGTATGACGCTGGAAGAGCAAGGAATGTTCATTTTAGGTTATTATCATCAGACACAAAATTATTAAAAAAATATAGGAGGAGAAAGAAAATGAGTGAGGCGATTAAAAACAGGTATGAGTTTGTTATTTTGTTTGATGTGGAGAACGGCAATCCCAATGGGGATCCCGACGCCGGTAATCTTCCCCGTATTGACCCGGAGAGCGGCTATGGTCTGGTGACGGATGTGTGCTTGAAACGGAAAATCCGCAATTATGTCCAGACGGTAAAAGAGGGCGAGGAAGGATATCAGATTTATATCAAGGAAGACATCCCCTTGAATCGGAGCGATAATTTGGCCTATGAGTATTTGGGGGTTGATGAAAAGAGTGTGAAGGAGGCCAAAAAAACAGATCCTGATATTGATGTGAAGATCCGTGACTTTATGTGCAGGAATTTTTATGATATCAGAACATTCGGAGCTGTCATGACGACGTTTGTAAAGGCTGCTTTGAACTGCGGTCAGGTTCGCGGCCCGGTGCAGCTTGGTTTCGCCAGAAGCATTGATCCGATCATCAGCCAGGAAGTGACGATTACGCGCGTGGCGATTACAACGGAGAAAGATGCGGAAGAAAAGAAGACGGAGATGGGGAGGAAGAACATTGTTCCGTATGCGCTTTATCGGGCAGAAGGGTATGTTTCGGCAAACCTGGCGAGAAAGGTGACAGGATTCTCTGAAGAAGATCTGGAACTTCTTTGGGAGGCTATTATCAATATGTTTGAGATCGATCATTCGGCGGCAAGAGGGAAAATGGCCGTTCGGGAACTGATTGTATTTAAGCATAGCAGGGAGTTGGGAGATTGTCCGGCTTATAAGCTGTTTGATGCGGTGAAAGTGAGCAGAAAGCCGGATGTGACATATCCGCGCGGATACAATGATTATACGGTGGAGATCTGCCGTGAGGAGATTCCTGAGACAGTGGAAGTATCGAGGAGGATCTAATGGAATATGATGAGGAGGATTATCTGCAGCTTTCTGGGATTCAACACTATGAGTTCTGTAAAAGGCAGTGGGCTTTGATCCACATTGAACAACAGTGGCAGGAAAATGTCCATACCGTGGAAGGAAATCTTCTTCACAAAAAAAGCTCATAATCCGCTTTCTTATGAGAAACGGGGAGAAGTGTTGACGGTACGGGGTTTGCGGATTCATTCCCGGCAGCTTGGATTCAGTGGAGAATGTGATGTGGTTGAGTTTCATGAGGATAGGGAAGGAATATGTCTGTCCGGGCACCGGGGGCTTTACCGTCCTTATCCTGTAGAGTATAAGAAGGGAAGTCCGAAGATAACAGATGCAGACATTTTCCAATTGGCAGCGCAGGCGATGTGCCTGGAAGAAATGTTTTGTATTCCTGTCTGTGAAGGAGCGCTTTATTATGGTGAAGTACGAAGAAGGGAAAGAGCGGTCATCGATGATACACTGAAAGATAAGGTGAAGGAAATTGCCGCAGATATGCATCGCATGTATGAAAGAAAATATACTCCCCGAGTTCGTTGGACCAAAGGCTGTTCTGCATGCTCTTTAAAGGATATTTGTCTGCCGCGGATGGGAAAGGTTTCCTCTGTCGGAACATATATTGATGATACGTTGAAAGAAGGTGCGGAATGAAAAAACTCCTGAACACTTTGTACCTTACCTCGCCGAATTATTATCTGTCTTTGGATGGGGAAAATGTAGTTGTCCTGGACGGGGAGGAAACGGTTGGACGGGTGCCGCTACATAATCTGGAGGCGATTGTGTCTTTTGGATATCGCGGCGCCAGTCCGGCTCTGATGGGGGCTTGCGCGGAAAAGGGAATCAATTTGTGCTTTCTCACGCCCCAAGGGAAATTCCTTGCCAGAGTAACTGGAAAGATAAAAGGGAATGTGATTCTTAGACGGACTCAGTTTGAAACAGCCCGTGATGAGTCTGCCAGTTGCAGAATTGCGAGAAATTTCATTTTGGGGAAAATATTTAATTCTCGCTGGGTGTTGGAGAGGACTCTTAGGGATCATGAGATGCAGATTGATGTAGAACGGGTAAGCAGGGCATCGAAGAATCTGCAACAGGCCCTTTCGCAGATCAGAACCTGTACAGATCCTGCAAAACTGCGGGGAATGGAGGGAGAAGCGGCAAGTCAGTATTTCGGAGTATTTGATGAAATGATCTTACAGCAAAAAACAGTTTTTCATTTTGAAGGTCGAAACAGACGTCCACCGCTTGACAAGGTCAATGCACTTTTATCGTTTGTTTATACATTGCTGACCAGCATGACAGCTTCGGCGCTGGAAAGTGTGGGATTAGATCCTTATGTAGGGTTTCTTCATACAGATCGTCCAGGAAGAGTTTCCCTGGCGCTTGATTTGATGGAGGAACTGCGGCCAACGTTGGCGGATCGTTTTGTGTTGACTTTAATTAACAGAAAAGTTGTTTCGGAAAAGGATTTTGCCACTCAGGAAAATGGGGCGGTTTTCATGAAAGATGATGCCTGCAAACGGATTCTTACGGAATGGCAGAATAAAAAGAAAGAAACAATTCGTCATCCATTTCTGGATGAAAAGGTAGAGTGGGGAATGGTTCCGTTTGTCCAGGCAATGTTATTGTCCAGGCATTTGCGAGGGGATCTGGATGAATACCCGCCTCTGTTATGGAAGTAGGTGGAATATGCTGGTTTTGATTACTTATGATGTTAATACTGAGTCGGAATCGGGTAAGCGTCGTCTGCGGAAAGTGGCAAAACAGTGTGTTAATTATGGAAGACGTGTCCAGAACTCTGTATTTGAGTGCATCCTGGATTATGCGCAATGTGTAAAGTTGAAGGCTTCCCTTTTGGAAATGATTGATCCGGAGAAAGATAGTATTCGATTTTATTATCTGGGAAATAATCATAAGACGAAAGTCGAGCACTTGGGCGTGGATCGAGGGATGGATATAGAAGGATTAATGATTCTTTAAAAATATATGGAAGGTGCGAGCCAGAAGTGAACATGAAATGACTGGGAGTTTCGCACCGTGAATTAAAGGGAAAAGCAGGGAAAAGGGAAGTTCCCTGGCATAATTCTTTTTGAAATAATAGTATTTTTACTATATAAATGCTTATAAAATTATGCCTTTTTGTGCATAATTGCTGTCACTCCCCTCACGGGGAGTGTGGGTTGAAATAGGTATATGTGGAGGGGAATGTTTCAGGGCAAGGTCACTCCCCTCACGGGGAGTGTGGGTTGAAATAAGGAGGATAACGAAATGGCAAACAGCACAAAGGGTCACTCCCCTCACGGGGAGTGTGGGTTGAAATCATGAAAACATCACGAGGATTTCTGCCGCCTATGTCACTCCCCTCACGGGGAGTGTGGGTTGAAATCCTTCCGCAACGGCGCCAAAGTCCACAGTGCTTCGTCACTCCCCTCACGGGGAGTGTGGGTTGAAATTTTCATAAGTTGATAAGTAATAAGATAACGCAGTGTCACTCCCCTCACGGGGAGTGTGGGTTGAAATGATGTTGAGCAGGCGGAAAGGATCATTGACTTCGGTCACTCCCCTCACGGGGAGTGTGGGTTGAAATGTGCTGAAACAGTATGAAGAAGAGGTCAACTACGTCACTCCCCTCACGGGGAGTGTGGGTTGAAATATGAAGGACAGTCTCATACCGATTGTCGGGGAAGGTCACTCCCCTCACGGGGAGTGTGGGTTGAAATTCCACAATGAGGACATTATGCAGAAATGGAAAAGGTCACTCCCCTCACGGGGAGTGTGGGTTGAAATATCTATTTCTGTGGCAGGCTGGCACTCGAAAAGGGTCACTCCCCTCACGGGGAGTGTGGGTTGAAATCGCTTTTGCGGTAAACCCTCCCGCGGTCATGAGCCGTCACTCCCCTCACGGGGAGTGTGGGTTGAAATATGTTTTTGACCACATCCAGACGCGCAATGTTGGTCACTCCCCTCACGGGGAGTGTGGGTTGAAATCTGCAGAACACGCGAGAGGAATCGGAAGCGGACTGTCACTCCCCTCACGGGGAGTGTGGGTTGAAATATGATAAAAAGGCACAACAGCAGGATAACTGTGGGTCACTCCCCTCACGGGGAGTGTGGGTTGAAATGATGAAAACACGAACGCCGTAATGCGATCTACCGTCACTCCCCTCACGGGGAGTGTGGGTTGAAATTTATATGTGCTGGCGTTGTTGTTGGTCTTATATCGTCACTCCCCTCACGGGGAGTGTGGGTTGAAATACAAAAGGACAGGCAATCCCGAACCCCGAGGACTTGTCACTCCCCTCACGGGGAGTGTGGGTTGAAATTCCTTCAGTCGAGAATCCTGTTGTACCGTATAAAAGTCACTCCCCTCGCGGGGAGTGTGGGTTGAAATACTTTGCATCCGATACTGACCTTCCGAAGGTCCGCCGTCACTCCCCTCGCGGGGAGTGTGGGTTGAAATGGGTCCAGCCCGTAAGAATTGAACCTGGTTATCCTGTCACTCCCCTCGCGGGGAGTGTGGGTTGAAATCTGAGATTAACAGACGGCTTTACCCACTTCCAGGTCACTCCCCTCGCGGGGAGTGTGGGTTGAAATGTCAGATAGCACTATAGACGCTCTTTCAGCGGCGGTCACTCCCCTCGCGGGGAGTGTGGGTTGAAATCGACAAAAACGGACACGCTATCCTACCGGAGGGACGGTCACTCCCCTCGCGGGGAGTGTGGGTTGAAATGCCACAAGACGGGAGTGCGTCGAAGCGGCACTGAAGTCACTCCCCTCGCGGGGAGCGTGGGTTGAAATATGCACTGCACTATCTCAATCACCGACGCATGGATGATTAAACCTTTCTGCCAATGAGAATGCAGAAAGACTAAACATCAAAATTGTATGAACAGGGTTATATCATGCGGCTGATTAAAGAAATGATCAGGGTTGTGCTAAAACTGATATTTCATATTTATACAGAATCTCCCACAGAGGAAATGCTGGAAGATTCAGAGGTAAAGGTAACACTGAATGCCTTGTTGGATATGGTGGATGAAAGAAAGATTAACGAGGCAGAAAATGTAGTGCATGAAATAACAGAGAATGGTGAGTATAAAAATCTGGAAACTGTACTGTTATTTTATTCTTATCTGAATGAAAAGCCTGATGGGTTTTTACAAAAAAATAATTTCAGCCAGGATGAAGTAAAAGAGTGACCGTTGAAGATTGTTTTTCATATACAGACTTGGCAGCGTAGCTGATACGTTTTTAAAGCGATTTTATGATTATTATAGGAAGGCGTCAATCATTTAGTTGACTGATGCTTTTTTTGCGTGTCCGATAGGCGCTCAATCTGACCAGTTTCGATAAACGCAACGAAATATAACACAATCCATCCGAAAATGTCAGGTTTGCTTGGTGGACATACGCTGCCTTTGCATTTATGATAATGTTAAAAATAATTGCAAAGGTGGAATGTTTATGAGAAAATATTATTTGGACAATATCAGATGGATCACAGTGGTGACGGTAGTGATCTATCACGTTTTCTATATGTATAATGCCGAGGGAATATTGGGAGGTCTTGGCAGGATTACAAATGTTTCGGTTCAGTCTTATGACATATTTCTGTATTTTGTATATCCGTGGTTTATGCCGGTATTGTTTCTTGTTTCCGGGATCAGTTCCCGGTTATATCTGCAGCGTCACACGGACAGGGAATTTGTAAAGAACCGGACAAGGAAGCTTCTTGTGCCGTCAACCATAGGACTTTTTTCTTTTCAGTTTATTCAGGGGTATGTGTCCATGTCGCTGGGTACCGGTTTTACGGAGCTTGCTGCAGCGGGAGTTCCAAAGCCTGTGATCTTTCTGATCATGGCTGTTTCCGGCATAGGGGTTCTTTGGTTTATCCAGCTTCTCTGGCTGTATTGCATGATACTTGTCTTTCTGAAAAAGGTTGAACGAGGAAAGCTTTTGAGGGCGGGCGCAAAAACTCCGGTTTGGCTTATTTTGTCATTTTACCTTCTGATCTGGGGAGCCGCCCAGATTCTGAATACGCCGATCATATCGGTGTATAGGATTGCGTTTTACTTTGTTTTCTTCATCCTTGGATATTATGTATTTTCCCATGATGAAGTGATGGAAAAGCTGAAGAGATATGCCGTTCCTTTGATCGTGACAGGGGTCTTGGCCTGTGTAATTTTTTCTGCCATGTATTTCAGTACCGGGGCCAATTATGCGGAGGAGCCGGTAAACAGAAATCCGCTGTATGCGGTATGTGCATATTTTGGTTCGCTGGCTGTACTTTCCGGAATGGCACGGTTTGGAGACTGCGGCAATCGTTTTACAAAATGGATGAGCAGGCGAAGTTTTGGCCTCTATGTTTTTCATTACCTTGGGGTTTCGTTGATCGCTTTGCTGATCGCAAAGCCGGGATTGCTGCCGGCGCCTGTGTGTTATCTGTTAAGTCTGTCAGCCGGTTTTGCGTTTGGATTTGGGCTGTATGAGATCATTTCGCGGATCCCGTATTTCAGATGGGCCGTGCTGGGAATCAAAAAGGAGAGAAAGGATGTTTCAGGATAACCTGCTGCAAATGAGAAAGATGAAAGGGTTTACACAGGAAGAGATAGCGGAAAAGGTCGGTGTGACGAGGCAGGCTGTGGCAAAATGGGAAGCGGGTGAAACGGTACCGGATCTGGACAAATGTAAAATGCTTGCGGAAGTTTTTGAGGTATCTCTTGACGATCTTGCCAATTATGAGCCGGAAGAAAACCTGGGGCTGGGTCTTCCGCCAAAAGGGAAGCATTTATTTGGCGTTGTGACGGTTGGCGATAAGGGGCAGGTTGTGATTCCCGCAAAGGCACGTAAGCTTTTTGAAATATCTCCGGGGGATCAGCTTGTTGTTCTTGGAGATGAGGGGCAGGGATTGGCGATCATGAAATCGGAAAAGTTCCTCGCGCTTGCGGATGCCATCAGATCAGGGACATTTGAAACGTAATAGGACAAATATGAAAAAATACGGGATGATTTGAGAAAATGCTTTGGAAGGACGGCAGTAATAAGCCCCGCCGCCGCGGTAGGAACCGCTGCACGGCGGGGTATCTGTCAGAAGCCCAACAATGTATAGTTGAATTCCCGATTGTAATTCAGAAAGGCCAGCAAGCCTTTCAGGTAAATGATCCGCCGGTCAAAGTCGATGCCGAGTTCGGCATTGACGCCGGTACCGTAAACTTTCATGTCCACCGCCGCTTTGGGATTTTTGAAATCCAGCGCAGCATTGGTCAGTTCGCAGGAAAGGAACGTGATTTTGACATTGGCGCTGCTTTTGGTGATATCGCCGCGGTTAATGTCCAGAGCAATATCCCAGGCGAAAGGCCCGCTGCTTCCGTTGGAGGAGAGATCGGTCGCCTCCAAAGAGGTGAGCAGCGTCTTGGCCTGTTCTTCCGACAGTTCCTGTTCTGCCGGCGTTTCCAATAGTGCGTCTGCTCTGTTTGCTGCCGCGCAAGCCTTAACGGGCGGCTGGAGAATACCGGCATAATTCAGATGGTTGTCCAACGTTGTACCGGAAATTGTGTACTGCGCCACAAGGTTGCAGTTTGTCTTGTAGATGAAAATTTCGGAACTGGCACGGTCATGTCCCCATGTGACGTCGGCATACAATTTGACCTTCATTCCGTCTTTAACGCCGTAATTGCCGGGATTGGCGGTTTTCTGGGTTAGCAGTGTGATATCGCCGGTGCCCTTCGTGCGTTTCCAGTCCAGAGATTCCTCATCAAAATACTGGAATTGTAATCTGACGACAAATTCGCCGAGATTTTTTAAGTTCATTTGGCCGATTTCCTGATATTTACTCATGACATAGCGACTCCTTTCTTTGTTTTGCTGGGATGCATCCTCTGTACAATATATAATATAATCAATACAGTTGGAATACATTTAGAATAAAGTTAGAATAAAATCAGAAATTACCGCTGCAAAAGACGGCGGTAATATAGAGCGAACTTTTCGCTGCCGATTTTTTCGTAATAATCAGCAAGATATTCTGTCATTTCCAGAAAGCGTATGTCGTAGTAGGCTTCATAAGGGGCTATCCAGTCAAAAGATTCGGTTTCCAGCAGAGTTCCCCGGCATAGTTCCACGGCGGACTTCCAATCGCCGGGAATGTTCTTTTGGCGGTACAATGATTCAAATTGTTCAAGATCACAAGAGATTTTTTGACGTTCTAGATATGTTTCGCCATGCAGCATAGTAATTGGAAAAAGCGTTCCATTTACGCAGATTTTCTTTAGATAACGGATCGCTTTATAGAGACTGTCCATGGCGTTGGCGATGGGAACATCGGGCCACAAGGCCTCTGCCAGTATCGTGTTTTTGACCGGGCCATAGCCGCGGCATAAGAGATAGGCCGTCAATTCTTTTGCCTTTTTGTTTTGGAAGGCGATTTCACTTTTGCCCAGAATGGCGGACATATTGCCGAAGCATTTGATTTCTAGGGTCTTTTTGCCCGGAAGACTGCAGGATTCCGGAGCAGTCTGCGTCAATGTTTCCGGGCGGATTCGCAGTTCGTTATCTTCAAGAAAACAGGTCAGTGTACTGCCGTCCTGAATGCCAAGTTGTTCAATAAATTCTTCCGGCAGCGACAGCTGCCAGGTCTTTTGGAGCCTTAAATTTTGTTTTTTCATTTGTATCCTCCTTTTTGTCCATGCTTTGTCCCGTTATCGGCATCGGCATCCCACAACACGCACAACACGAACTATAAAAACAGTAAGACAGAATGCGATATAAGGCAAGTATATTCGAGGCACTGCAAGACCAGAGAGAACTGAAAAGCCGGGAGAAGGCGCTGGCGGAAGAAAGAGCCGGCTCAAAAAAGAAAAAGAGGAATCTGAGAAACGGAAGGCCATAGACGAAGCGGCCGCGCAGAAACGGAAAGAGAGAGGCCGAGGCCGCGCAGAAAAAGAAGGAGAGAGCGCAGCAGCGCCGCAAGGATCAGATCGAAAGAAACCTGACCAGCACCGGGGCGCAGGTCCTCAAGAGAGAGTCCTGAATATGATGTTGAAATGAAAGATTAGGAAAAAGAATGGACAGGCACGGATCCCCATCCATGCCTGTCCAATGTCTGAAAGTTCTTTATTGAGATTAATTTAGCCTACACTTTTCACAATTATTTATGAAATAATCCACTATAAAATAAAAATACCTTATGATATAATTTATTAAAGGGGTGATTATTATGTGGATTATAAGTATGATATTATCTTCAGTAGTGTCAGTAATTTTAAGTGATAAAATAATCTTTGGCATAGAGCGGATATTTACAAAATTAGGGGTATCAAAACCTTCTAATATTGCTGGATTATGGAAAGCAACTTTTATTATGGGTTATGGTAAAAATAAAGTTGAATATACAGAAATTATATTGGTTAAAAAAAGATTTAGTACGATATATGGCTATATTGCTAATGATAGTAGAAATTATGCAAGATTACAATATGTAATGGACAAAAATCCTATTCGGTTAAAAGGATTTCTATCGGACAATAGATATTTTACTGGATTTTGGTATCATCCTATAGAAACTTATAGATATCACGGATCGTTTCAATTATTAGTTGAGCCGAATTTTATTAAAATGAAAGGACAATGGATTGGATATAGCGAAAGCAAACAAATTATAAATAATGGATTGTGGATTTGGGAAAAATTAATAGAGTGAAATAAACATATGGAGCAAAATGTCTGTTCTCTATATCCTTAAAAGAACGGATTTCGCAGAAAAATAATATTTTTGAGAAAGGGAGCTGCTGCGCCATAGATTACTCATCTATTTTGCAACAGCCCCTGGTGACTTAGATTGCTCCTTTGTTAAGTAGTGAATTGATTATACTATAAATTAGATTGACTTACTACCAATATTATAGAGATTGTTGTTTGTTTTTGAAATCGGTCTTATCAATGATATGTATGCCGAGAGCAGAAATGAATCCTGTTTCTATGTGGCACTCGGAACACAGAAAGATATGGACCGTTTCTAATTGAAAAAACAGCCCTTTTCTGCTATATTTGTGGTGGAAAGGGCTGGTAAAATTAGCAGAAAATTAGAATTAATGTAGGAGGATCGATATGAGCAATTTAGGTGGGTATCAAGTAATGACTACGTTTGCAAAGAAGGTCGGTGGCCCGTGGAATCTTCTTTTTTTAACTTTAGGAGTAGGCGGTGCGCTTTATAAGTGTGGTGAAGTGGCAGTTAAAAAAACATATAAAAAGATGAAGAGTTTAAATGAAAAGGCAGAGACAGCAAAAATATATAATGTTACTGCTGATGGTAAAGGTGGTAAGGATTTGGTGTTGAATTCTGGTGACACATATAAGATTCTGGAGTCAGACGGAGAATCCATATTGATTGAAAAAATTGGTGATTCCAATAATCCTTATTTTGTATCAGCAGATTTTTTACGCACGGTATCAGATTATACCTAAAAGATAGCGAACCGCGACTTACTGTTCATTGGATTAATTGATGACATATATGCTGAACACAGGAATGACTTTTATTTCTACATAGATAAGAAAGGGATTGTTTCTAGTTGTAAAGATAGCTATTATATTACTGTGACAAAAGCGGTACCGTAGATTATTGTTTAGAGAGAAGGGGAAAAGTTGAGTAAAATTATATATTTGGATCAAAATAAATGGATAGAATTAGCGCGATATGATTCGGAAAGAGAAAAAAACCAGAGTTAAAAGAAATATATGATATGGTTTATAAAAAAGTTTAGATGGAGAATGGGTATTTCCATTATCAATAATTCATTATAATGAAACCGTCACAAGAAAACAGGAAGATCAGAGGCATGATTTAGCAAAGTATATGGGAACGATTTCACGAAACTGGGGAATATTCCCGTTTGGAATGAATAAAATGGAGGAATTAGTTGCTTGTGCTAACCCGGAAAAACATTCTTATACACCAGTTAAACATAGTCCGGGTTGCTTTGTTGGAAAACTTTTTAATCCTGAGAAGCTATTGGAGAGTCAGGGAGTACCTATCGATAAGGATAAATTGGATAGAGCCAATTCCTTTGCATCTCAATATAATTTCTTTTTGTATTTTGTAGAAAATGGGATAAAAGGAGCAGATGGGTTAAGAGAAAATAATCTATTTTATCAAAAATCATTTGATGCATTGAGAGATGAAGACAATTCTCATAATATTCCAGACAAATGGAAGTTTGAAATATTATTTGTTCAGTGCTTTGTGGCAGAATATAAAGAATTTTTTGACAAATTAGATGTAACAGAAGAACAAAAGATTAGTATTGCATACGATTATTTTAAAAAATACATACCAAGTTCGTTTTATGTGGAGATTGCCTTAATATATTACAGTAAATTAAAGAATAAGCAAAGAAAGAATGATATCAATGACTATAAAGACATTGTCAGCTTAGCGCAAGCGTTACCATATTGCGATGCTGTTATTACAGAAAATTATTGGGGTTCGTTAATTGTTGAGCATGGATTAGATAAACAGTATAATTCATTAGTTAGTGTCTGCTGATTAGGCCGAATATCCTTGATTTTGCTGACTTTTCGCCATATTTGTGGTACAATAATAGCAAGG
>CANPXL010000031.1 GCA_947586055.1 uncultured Acetatifactor sp.
TTAAGCGACCTTTTGAGCAACGGTATCGTCAACACCATCACGGATCTCTGCAACCTGTTCTTCATCATTCTGTTCATGCTGATCTGCGATGCGAGGCTGACGGTGGTCTGTCTCTGCGGCCTTCCCCTTCTGGCCGCCGTGATCGTCTTCATCAAGAGAAGACAGCGCAGAGCATGGCAGATCCAGTCCAACAAGCAGAGCAACCTGAACGCCTACATTGCGGAGAGCATCAACGGCATCCGGGTCACCCAGTCCTTTGTGAGGGAAAAGGAAAACAACAATATTTTCAACAACTTAAGCGGCAACTACCGAAAGGCATGGATGCGGGCGGTAAAGTTCAACTTTATCATGGGTCCCAGCGTGGACATCATCTCCGCCATCACCACTTCCTTTATCTACGTCCTCGGCATCCGCTGGATCCTGGCGCCGGATGCGACGCTCACCGTCGGCGTGCTGATCGCCTTCACCTCCTACATCGGACGGTTCTGGGCTCCCATCAACACTCTGGCCAGCTTTTACAATTCCCTGCTGACCGCCATCTCCTATCTGGAGCGTATCTTTGAGACCATCGACGAACCGGTTCTCGTAAAGGATGCCGAAGGCGCGGGAATCATGCCGCCCATCCGGGGACAGGTGGAATTCCGGAACGTCTGCTTCAGCTATGAGGAAGGCCACAGGATCCTGGACAACATCAACTTTACCGCAAAAGAGGGCGAAACCTACGCTTTCGTCGGGCCCACCGGAGCGGGAAAGACGACCATCGTAAACCTGATCAGCCGGTTCTACAACGTGGATTCCGGGCAGATCCTGATCGACGGCACCGATATCTCCACCGTGACCATCCACTCTCTGCGCACTCAGATGGGCGTCATGATGCAGGACAGCTTTATCTTCTCGGGAACCATCATGGATAACATACGTTATGGCAACAGGGAAGCCACCGACGAGCAGGTAATCACCGCGGCCAAAACCGTCTGCGCCCACGACTTTATCTCCCAGATGGAGAACGGATATTATACGGAAGTGAACGAGCGGGGAAGCAGACTTTCCGCCGGCCAGAGACAGCTGATCTCCTTCGCCCGGGCGCTGCTCGCGGACCCGAAGATCCTGATACTGGACGAAGCCACCTCCAGCATAGACACGGAGACCGAGATCCTGCTGCAGAAAGGCCTGAACGAACTGTTAAAGGGAAGGACCTCCTTTATCATCGCCCACCGTCTTTCCACCATCAAAAACGCCGACTGCATCATGTACATCGACAAGGGCGGCATTGTAGAGCGCGGCACCCACGACGAACTGCTGGCCCAGAAAGGCGCCTACTACGACCTGTACATATCACAGTTTGACTTTTTAGCATAGCCATGCAGAAAAGGAGCCAGGGCGATTCCGGGAGAGCTTGCTCTCATCGGAACTGACCTGGCTCCTTTTCTATACGGCGCAGCCGTACATCGGGAGAACATCCCTGCGTTCTCCCGATGCGCATGGCGGAATGGAACGCCGCATGGCGGAATAAAATGCCGCGCGGCCCCCTCAAATCCCCAGAATCAGCGAAGCCACCCGGAAATAAACGATCAGCGACAGCGCGTCCACGATAGTCGTAATAAAAGGACTCGCCATCACCGCCGGATCGAATCCCAGCCGCTTTGCCCCAACGGGAAGAAGGCACCCCACCAGCATGGCCATGAGCACCGCCGCAACCAGCGTCAGACATACAGTGGCCGCAACCGCCAGCCCCACCCGGTCAAAGAGCATCAGCTTGGCAAAATTTGCCGCCGCCAGCGTCAGACCGCATAAAACAGCCACCCGGATCTCCTTCCAGATCACCCCCGGCACATCCCTGTACCCGATCTCCCCCAGCGAAAGTCCGCGGATCACGGTGACGCTGGCCTGACCGCCCGCATTTCCCCCGGTATCCATCAACATGGGAATAAACGCGATAAGGGATGCATACACGCTCAGCGCTTCCTCAAAAGAACTGATGATGGCCCCCGTAAACGTGGCGGACACCATCAAAAGCAGCAGCCAGGGAATCCTTTTCCCATAAGTTTCCAGCACGGATGTCCTCATATAAGGCTTGTCGCTGGGCACGATAGCCGCCATCTTTTCCATATCCTCCGTGGTCTCTTCTTCCATGATATCCACGATATCATCCACGGTGATAATTCCCACCAGCCTGTCCTCATTGTCCACCACCGGCATTGCGGTAAAGTCGTACTTTTTAAACTGGGCCGCCACCTGCTCCTGATCCATGAGCGTGTTGATGGAGATCACATTCTCATGCATGATATCCCCTATGATCTCATCCGAATCGCTTAACAGCAGATACCGCAGGGCCACCGTCCCCACCAGCTGTCTCTTGGAATCCAGCACATAACAGATATTGATGGTCTCGCTGTCCAGTCCCACACTGCGGATGCGCTCAATGGCTTCCGCCACCGTCATGCTCTCCTTCAGAGACACATATTCCACGGTCATGATGCTGCCCGCGGAATCCTCCGGATAGCGCAGAAGATGATTGATGGCCTGTCTGGTATCCGGCTTTGCGTTTTCCAGCAGCTTATCCACCACATTGGCCGGCATCTCTTCCAACAGATCCACCGCGTCGTCCGCCATCAGGTTGTCGATGACATTGGCCGCCTCTCTGTCGGACAGAGACGTAATGATCAGCTGCTGGCTTTCTACCTCCAGATAGGAAAACACATCCGCCGCCAGATCCTTCGGCAGGATCCGGAATACCTTAAGCATCGCCTGTTCTTCCAGTTCCTCCATGAGCGCGGCGATATCCGCGTCGTTCATCTCTCCCAGAAACTGGCGAAGCCTTGTGTACTGTTTTGTTTCAAGGAGCTGCAAAAGCTCCTTCATCTCTTCTCTCTCCATAGCCGTACTCCTTCCGATTCCATCATGACGCCCCCTGCGGAAGCGTCTCCCTGCGGGCGGCGGGCGTCTGCCTTTCCGCCGGTCTTCCTGTCCTGTCAGGCCCCTTCCTCTTCGTCCGGCCCTTCCTGCCGGTCAATATACGAAACGGGACGGCCCTTTTGAAAAACAACCTTCCCTCCGGTGCTCTCCACCAGCCGCTCCCTGAGTTTTTCCGTGTCCTCCGCGGGCACGGACAGCCGAAGAGTCACGGTGTCCGTATAACTGCTCTCCGCCGGTTTCAGCCCCATGTCCTCCAACAGATACAGGATCTTCCCGATCCCGTTGTAATCGGTGCGTATCTCCACCTCAAATCCGTCGCGCATCCGGCCGATCACACAGTTTTTCAACCCTTCCTGCACAGCCCTTGTATAGGCGCGGGTCAGCCCGCCGGTTCCCAGCAGCACGCCGCCGAAATACCGGGTCACCACCACCGCCGCGTCTCTCAGCCCCGCCCTGACAAGCACCTCCAGCATCGGCCGGCCGGCAGTTCCCCCCGGCTCCCCGTCGTCGCTGCACCGGGTCAGTTCTCCTTTGGGGCCGATACAGAAAGCATAGCAGTTATGCCGGGCGTCCCAATACTTCTTTCGGATCTCCCCGATAAAAGCTGCGGCTTCTTCCTCGCTCCCGCATTTCCGGATCGTAGCGATAAAACGGGACTTCTTTTCCTCATATTCTCCCTGTCCGCCCCGGAGCAGCACACGACAGCAGGGCATGTCTCCCTTTGCATCCTTCATTAATATAACACCTGTTTTCGATAATGTCCCGGCAAATTCCCCCTGTTTAGGATAGCATAAACCGAATAAAATGTGAAACAATTCTTAAGAAAAAAAAGAAAACCTTTCTTTACATACCGGTTTTTGTTATAATAAAGAATAGATTTTGGTCTGAACGTCAGAACTTTCAGCCGTGCAAACGGCAGAATGAGAGGGATCCATGAATTACGGAAAAAAGGGCGTCCGCTCCAAACAGCGGGCGCTGAACTCTAAAGCAGGCAGACTGGAACGGAAATTCCTGCTCCTGATCGTAAAAACAGTGCTGGTCGTTATGGCCGGCGGCTTCATCTGTCTCGCCGCCGCAGGGATCGGCGCTTACCGGGGCATCCTCGCCTCCACGCCCAAGATCCGTCTGGGAGACGTCGTCGCTTCCGGACAGGCTACCATCGTCTACGACAACGCGGGCAACGAGATCGACCGGTATGTAACTACCAACTCTAACCGCATCCCCGTGGCCTCCATAGACATGCTCCCCGACTATCTGGGAAAGGCCGTCGTGGCCATAGAGGACGAGCGCTTTTACCAGCACAACGGCATTGACTTTTACAGCATCGGCCGGGCGGCTTACCGCTTTCTGAAGACCATGGGCGATGAAAAACAGGGCGGCAGCACGATCACCCAGCAGCTTTTGAAAAATACCGTCTTCACCACATGGACCGAGGAAGACGGAAACCTGGTCAAAATGGTAAAGCGAAAACTGCAGGAGCAGTTTCTCGCTCTGGAGATTGAAAAATACTACAGCAAGGACGACATCCTGTTAAACTATATGAACGCTATCAACCTGGGGCAGAATACGCTGGGCGTGGAAGCCGCGGCGCAGAGATATTTCGGTAAATCCGCCAGCGATCTGACCATATCGGAGTCCGCCGTTATCGCCAGCATTACCCAGAATCCCTCCGGCTACAACCCCATCAGCCATCCGGACAGGAACAAACGCCGCCGTCAGGACTGCCTGGACAAGATGCTGGAGAAGGAGTTCATCACGCCCGAGCAGTATGCGGAAGCCGTGGCGGACACGGACGACGTATACGACCGCATCACGGTCTATAACACCAATCTGCACCAGAATACCAACGCAACCGCCGGCTCCTATTTTTCCGACGCCGTATATATTCAGGTGAAGCAGGATCTGGTAAACATTGCGGGCTACACCGACGCCATGGCGGAAAATATGCTGACGTCCGGCGGCCTGCGCATCGAATCCACCCTGGATCCCGCCATTCAGGCCATTGCGGACGAAGAATTTGCAAATCCCGACAATTACCCTGAGGACGTGGACTGGTATCTGAATTACGCCCTCACCATATTTGACGCGGAGGAACAGCCCCATAACTTCAGTCAGGAAAACATGACCACATGGTTCCGCAAGAACAAGAACAGTAACTTTAATCTGATCTTCAGTTCCACGGACGCCGCCAACGAAGCCATAGAAACCTACCGCGCCGCCATGATGGAGGAACTGGGCGTGGAGAACACGGAAGACAATTATGAGGAATCCATCTCCATGACCGCCCAGCCCCAGGCCGCGATCGTCATAGAAGACCAGCACACAGGCTATGTGGTGGCCATTGTAGGCGGCCGCGGCACAAAAGAGGGACGCCGGACCCTGAACAGGGCCACCAGCGCTCTCCGCTCGCCGGGATCCACCTTCAAACCTCTGGCAGCTTTTGCTCCCGCTCTGGACAGCGCCGGACAAACCCTCGCCACCGTGTACAATGACGCGCCTTTTAACTATGACGACGGCACTTCCGTGGACAGCTATACCGATTTTAAGGGGATCCAGTCCATCCGGGACGCCATCGTAAAATCTCTGAATATCGTCACGATCAAGACCTTTACCGTTATCACGCCCCAGCTGGGATATGACTATCTGCTGAATTTTGGTTTTACCACCCTGACGACCAGCACGGTTAAGAACGGCCAGGTCTTTACCGATCTGCGCCAGCCCACCGCGCTGGGCGGCCTGACCAACGGCGTCTCTCCTTATGAACTCAACGCCGCCTACGCTTCCATTGCAAACATGGGAACCTACGTGACGCCGAAGCTGTACTCCCGCGTCACCGACTCGGACGGCAACGTGATCCTCGACAACACCGTTCCCACCACAAGGCGCGTCATCAAGGAAACCACCGCGTTCCTGCTCACCGACGCCATGGTAGACGTCATGACCGCCAGCGGCGGTACCGGAAGCGGCGCAAGATTCGACGGCATGACCATGGCCGGCAAGACGGGAACCTCCACCGGGCCCAAGGACGTCTGGTTCGCAGGCTTTACTCCCTATTATACCTGTACGGTCTGGTCCGGATACGATAACGCCATCAAGATGACACGCTCCGGAGCCACCAACACCTCAAAGAAGCTGTGGCGGGCCGTCATGTCGCGTATCCATGAGAACCTTGCCAGCGTACCCTTTGAAAAGCCTGCCAACATTGTACAGGCCCAGGTCTGCAGAAAATCCGGCAAGCTTCCCATCGAGGGTCTCTGCGATCTGGATCCGTCCAACATCAAAACGGAATACTTTGAAGACGGAACCGTTCCCACCGACTACTGTGACATTCATTATCAGGGTGATATCTGCGAATACGACCAGCTCCCGGCCTGCGCCGACTGCCCGTTCCGCTATTACGGAACGCTGGAGCTTCCGCTGCTGGAAGATCCCGCTCTGATCGCGGGCTCCAC
Organism: uncultured Acetatifactor sp.; assembly: GCA_947586055.1. Taxonomy (GTDB): domain Bacteria; phylum Bacillota; class Clostridia; order Lachnospirales; family Lachnospiraceae; genus Acetatifactor. The sequence goes on from CANPXL010000031.1 coordinate 6,369, forward strand.
GACAATTGTCATCAACCCGGACGGCACTCAGACCGTGATCCAGCCAAGGACCACCAACCAGTGCCAGCATGACGCGGCCTTCTATGCCAACCCCGACTACGAAACGATCTTAAACAGTCAGCGGTGGGAAATTGAGCAGAGAAGGGCGGCCGCCCAGGCTGCCGCCAACGCCGCCGCCAATGCACAGCCGCCGCAGTAACACCGCTCTTACAGCCCCTTCAGGCGGTCGATCTTCTTCTGCAGTTCCTCGGCGCCGATGCGCGCGTTCTTTATGGCAGTCCGCTGCTTTTCAAAGGGCGCGTCCGCATCGGCGCCGTACGTTTCGTAAAAGAGCCGGCCTATCTCCAGATAGTTCATCCGGATGACTTCCTCACAGGTAGAGATCTGGCTCTTCAGATTTAAAATCTCAACCGTGTCTTTCGCCTTGTCCGCCATCTGCTTTCCTTTTGCCGAAATTGTCTCTCCCAGTTTTTCAAAACAATCCATCTCTATCACCGTTCCTTTCCTGAATTACAGTATCAGTATATCCCAAAATCCTTCGTAAGTAAAGGGGCTGAGGCGGACGGTCTGCGCCGTTGCAGAGGAACGTCTGCGCCGCGTCAGATGAACAGTTTGCGCCGCATCAGACGAACGTTCCGTTTGCAAAATGGGACGGACTGTGTTATACTATCCAAAGAGCGAAGGCTCCAGACCGATCAGAGGTGAAAGACAGAATGAACCAGCCCATCTATACCGCCTTAAAAGTAAACAACGAAATCGAATTATGTGAGATCTCGGATCAGGAGTGCAAACGCCAGATCGAACAGGCGCTGTTAAAAGAACGGATCTCCTTCTACATACGCTGGCTGAAGCCTTCTTTTCTCCGCCGCAAAGTTCCCGGCTGTGTTTTCTGTGTCAACGAAAACGTAGTAGAAACCGCAGAAGACATTGTCCGCGCCATCTGTGACGAGGGCGGCTATGCCGTAAAATTTCTCATGCGAAAAACCCGAAATGAATACCTGTAATCCGTTTCTTTCCAATAAAAGAATGCTGGCCGACGGTATGCGCGACGGCATCCCCATAGGGCTCGGTTATCTTGCGGTCGCTTTCTCGCTGGGAGTGGCTGCCAGGAAGGCCGGGCTCACAGCTTTTCAGGGCTTTCTTGCAAGTCTCCTGAACAACGCCTCCGCCGGAGAATACGCCGGCTTTACCGTGATCGCCGCAGACGCCGGGTATCTGGAAATGGCGCTGATGACTCTCATCGCAAACGCCCGTTATCTTTTGATGAGCTGCGCCCTGAGCCAGCGTTTTTCACCCGAGACCCCTCTGCGTCACAGACTGTTTCTCGGCTTCGACGTCACGGACGAGCTCTTCGGCATCACCATCGCGCGGCCGGGGCCGATTCAGCCCTGGTACACCTACGGCGCTATCCTGATCGCCATTCCCTGCTGGTCCTGCGGTACGGCGCTGGGAGTGACAGCGGGCAATGTCCTGCCCGCCCGGGCCGTCAGCGCCTTAAGCGTTGCGCTCTACGGCATGTTTCTTGCCATCATTATTCCCGCGGCGCGCGGCAGCCGGGTCGTAGCCGTATTTGTACTGCTCAGCTTTTCCGCAAGCTTTGCCGCGGCGAAGCTGCCCCTGATTTCGCGCCTGTCCCAGGGCACAAGAACGATCCTGCTGACAGTGACTCTTTCCGCTCTGGCAGCCGCATTCTTTCCCGTCTCCGACACTTCCGGAAACGGGGAAACTCCATCCGATAAAAAAGGAGGCCGCCCATGACCCACAATATCTATCTCTACCTGGCAGTCATGGCCGGCGTCACTTATGCGATCCGTGTACTGCCCCTGACGCTTCTCCGCAGGCAGATCCGGAACCGCTTTCTGCGTTCCTTTTTATATTATGTTCCCTATATCACGCTGGCGGTAATGACATTCCCCGCCATCATGGATGCCACGCAGTCTCCCGCCGCCGGCGCTGCCGCTCTTCTCATCGGCATTCTTGCCGCATGGCTGGGAGCCGGGCTGTTTCCGGTCGCCGTGCTCTGCTGCGCCACGGTTTTCCTTCTGGAACTGTTTCTCATTCCCTGACCGGCCGAACCATGCACACCAGCTGTCCCTTCTCTACCGAGATTGCAGCCTTCTCTCCGGTAAATTCATTGCTGATCCCCACCGGAAAATCGTTGCGGATCACCGCTTTCTCCAGCGGATACTTCATGCCGCGTATGGTAACGCCCACAGATTCCTCCGTCAGGGAAAACAAAGACAGGCATCCTTTCCGTCCCTGCGGGAACTCCACCGTTTCGTCCACAATCGCAAAGATCATCCCGTCCTCGTCCACCAGATACCCGGCGGCGCCGTTTTTCTTCAGATACAGAAGACACTGGATGTTCGCCAGCGTATGATCCAGACGTCCGCCCGTTCCCCCGTAAATCCAAAAATCCCGGTATCCCCTGCGCATCCCTTCTTTCAGGGCCGCCAGCATATCCGTATCGTCCTTCTTCGTCGGAAGGCGAAAAATCCGCTCCGGCGCCTCCCGCTCCAGAGTCTGGACAGCCTTCGCATCTTCCGGACTCACCGAATCAAAATCTCCGAGGATCAGATCCGCCTTTACCCCAAGCGTTTTACAGTGACCAAGGCCGCCGTCCACCGCGATCCAAAAATCGTCCCGGGCTCTCTCCGGCAGATCGACGGTAAGATCGCCCGCTCCGATCACAATACATTTCCCGCTCATCGTCACTTTATCCGTCGTCTCCCGGCGTCCCGCAGCTTCCATCCCGGTCAGTCCATCTGAAACATGTCGGAGATATCCTGCAGTTTTTTCACAGTGGCAAGACAGTCTTCCACAAGCTCCTGATTCTGTGCGGTCCGGCCCGCCATGTCGGAAGTCTTGCCCGCAATATTGGTGACGCCGTTCGCCGCCTCATTGACCGTCGTATTGATTCCGGATACCTCATCGGCGATCTCCCGAATGGTGCCGTTCAGGCTGTTGACCGCCTCCCGGATCCTGTTCATGCTGTCCTGAAATACTTCGGCGTCGTTATTATACTGCTGTCCCACTTCGGAAAAGCTGTCGTAATCCTTCAGTACAACGTTCTCCAAAAATTCCACCGTGTCCGTAAGCGCCGCCGTCATATTGCCCACCGCGTCGTTTACCTCGCTCACCACCCGGTTGATGTTGTTCACGGTCTCCGAAGTCTGGTTGGCCAGATTTCCCACCTCCGTGGCGACGACGGCAAACCCACGTCCCGCCTCGCCGGCTCTCGCCGCCTCGATGGAAGCGTTCAGCGCCAGCAGACTGGTCTGAGAAGAGATCGCCATGACCACATCCGCCAGTTCATTGATCTTGTCAATGGCCTTGGAATCCTCGATGGCTTTCTCCGTGCGGTCTTTTACGGACTGATACAGCTTGGTCGTTTTATCCGTCGCTTCCTGCGTCGTGTTCTTCAGTTCCATTGCCCGGCGCTTCACCTCTTCCGAAACGGAACTGCCCTCGTCGGTCATGGATCTGATGTCATCCGCATTGTCCCGGACACGCCCCACATTGACCGTTATGGTCTCCGTAGTGGCAGAGGTTTCCTCCATCCCGGCCGCCAGCTGCTGGGTAGTCGTGCTGTTGTCCAGACACTGATTGTTGATGTCTTCGGAAATGCTGTTCAGTTCCTTTACATTGTCCGTGATCTGATTGTTCACCGCCTCAATGTCATTGATAATGGAGCGCAGATTCTTCCGCATCTTCTGGATTGCGCGCCCAATGATCCCGATCTCGTCTTTCCGCTTGCAGATGGACGCGCTGGCGGGATTGTGGTGGAAATCAAAATCTGCCGTGTCGTTAATGATCCCCGTCATAATATTCAGCGGACGAAGCAGGATGCCCGCCATAAAAAACTCAAAGACGGCGAGAAGCGCCACAATAATCAGCACTCCCGCCAGAAGCTTCCACTCCAGTCCCCGGAATGTGGAGAGGATCTCCACCTCATCCGCAGAGATCACCAGAATGCTGCTGTCATTCAGCAGGGTATAGGAGGCATACTTCTTTACTCCATTATACACATATTTTGCGGCATTGATCCCCCGCGGAGGATTTCCGCTCTTCAGCCGCGCTACCACCCCGGAGATCACCTCGTTCTCCACAGGCTGCCCAACCTTGGATTTCGTCGGATGGTACAGCATGGTTCCGTCCGGCGCCACCAGATAAGCATAGGAGGAAGAGAGTCCCTCTATTCCCACGCCGGCAAGAACAGCGTTGTAGTTCTCATAAGAGTCCGCATCTTCGCCGTTTCCGCTTCCGGCGTTGAGAAGCTTCGCATACGCTTCCGTCTGTTCCGCCATATTGTTTTCCGCCGCGTCGATGATGATGTCTCTGCTGCTCGGAAGCATAAACAGCGCGATAAAAATGCCCGTCACCAAAACCGCAAGGATTGCAAGGCCCGCGATCCGCATGCGCAGCGAATACAGCAATGTCGTCTTTTCTTCTGCAGAACTTTTCTGACTCATATAAACCCTCCCTATCGTTTTTTCATTTATCTCCATTTTATCACAAATCATCCTGATGTCAAACCCCCGGGGACAATCAGGATGCTCCAACCATATTTCCAATAGCTTCCTCAACGGCCGCATTTAATGTTTTTCCGTGCTCCATTGCATACACGGCAATATTCCGATGAAGTTCCGGACTGATCCGTACATTAAAAGTACCTTTATATGGCTGTTCCGGTTCAATATTCCGTTCCTTACAGTCATTCAGATACTCGTCTATTACTTTCTGGAAATCTTGTTCCAGCTCTTTAACAGAATTTCCCTCATACGACAGTAAAGACTTGATTCCAATTACTTTTCCAAAAAGACAACCGTCTTCTTTGGAATACTCCACTGTCCCGTTATAATTCCGGTATAATAAGAGATCACTCATAATAAACCGTCCTTTCTCAATTTCTCTATTACCTGATCTAATATATAGCTTTTTAATATTCCGTCCGGATGTGGTCTGTGAAAATTTATCACATCATTGCTTCCTTCTTTGACAAATTTAACACCCGATCCTGTTCCGCCCTGTTTTAGTTCATACCCAAAATATGATAACAAAGACTTCATTTCATCAAAAGTATAATCTTTTGGTCACTTTCGTAGTCTTTCCAATAATTTATCTCTCTTGCTCATATTATTCTCCTTGATTTATACAGTATAGCACATAAAGGTGTAGTGTGCAACTAAAAATAGTTGCGCGCCAGCGTCATAACGTGTACATTTTCTCCAATACCTGCAACACATAAATATTCTCCGCTTATATCAGCCATGCCAATCATAGTATATTTCATACCGCAAACAAAAAAGAAGTCCGAATCCCTCTATTTTCAAGGATTTCGGACTTCTCTTTAAAAGCTGCTGACGGGAATCGGACCCGTGACCTCCGCACTACCAATGCGACGCTCTACCGACTGAGCCACAGCAGCGCAGGTGATTGCTCCCGCAATCACCGTGACTTATTATAACAAAGGGCTTTCCGTTTGTCAACAGGAAAAAACCGAAAATGTCCGGTCCGCCTCGGCCTTCACTGTCTGCGCAGCATTTCGTAGCAATATCGATCCGCCTCGCAAACGGCTTCCGCGCGCAGCTCCCCTTCCTGAGAGCTCAGCAGCAGATGACTGTCCGCAAGATATGCCTCCATCCCGTCGGCCCACTGGCGGAACAGATCGTCGTCATAAACAATGGAATCGCCCCACTGGAAATCCGACCCTGCGATCTGACGCGGCGTTCCCGCTTCGTCCAGCCGGAACACCTGATACCAATACTCCCCGTAATCATCCCGATCCTCTATATGCATGGTCATCAGATAAGGAATCCCGTTCCGTTCGCCCAGATACACATTGTTCCATCCTACCCGCGCAATGTGGGCGTCTTCTGTATGCAGCAGATTTCCGTCCTGATCATAGAATAACACGACGCCGCTGTCTCCATCCCCTATATTGCCCAGATAGATTTCCATCCGCTCCATGCCCGGCGCGTCGGAGACATCCGCTTCTTCCGTCCGAACCAGTTCATAAAATTCCGCCAGCGCCTCTTCCATGGAGTACCCTTCCATGGCCAGGAAATCTTCGAAAAACATGGAGTAGTTGAAGGTCAGGGGCTCATAAGAGATGCCCTGGCCAAGAAATGTGCTCATAAGGTACGCTTCCTCAATGAGTCCCTCCCGGAACACACAGCGGACCGGTACATTAATCCACGATGTCCCTTCCGTCACCAGCTCCGCAAACTCATCAAAGCCGATCTCTTCAAAACGGACGCTGTCCATCTCCCTGTTTCCATAGAAGACACAGTCATCGGAAAAGACGGGAAGGAATACCGCCTCGTCCTCCGACATCCCAAACGGAATCACATAACGGTCAATGCTGCGGCCGCTGCGGTTGATGGATCTGGCATATACCCAGTAAGTCCCGTCGGGAATCTCGCCGGATGCGATGATCTCGCTGTCGAGTTCTCTGATCTCTTCCTCCGGTTCGGACTGTCCATTCGTTCCCTGCTGCCTATCCGTTTCCTGCTGCCCATTCGTCCCCTGCGCCCCGTCTGTTTCCTGCGCTCCGCCCGTTTTCACCTCACAGGAGACGCCAAAGCCAAACTCCGACAGGAAAATATCCGTCTCTTCTCTTGACAGTTCCACCATAATATCATAATTTTCCGGATCCACCGCAAGCACCTGCGTCTCGGCAAGCAGCTCCGTCTTAACTTTTTCCGGAGATTCCAGCAGGAACAGATGATAATTCTCCATCAGATTTCCTTCCTCCAGGACCGCGTGGTAAATGTCCAGCGTATCCCCCGCTTTCGCCTCCCGCGCCATGCCAAGGGGCACGCCAAGGAGATAACCGCCGTCAGGCGCGGTCTGCAGGACAAACCCTTCGCCCATCACCTCGATGGAATCCGCCTTTTCGGAAAACTGTCCCGGATAGGTCTCCAGAATTACCGTTTCCTCCGGAAGAGCGATCCGCACCAGATGTCCCGGCGCCAGACCGTCAAATTCCATCTCATAATAGGGCTCCACCTTCTGCGCGGCGGGAATCCGCATCATTTCCCCCAGCTTCGGGATCAGGACCACGTCGCCGCCAAATTCTTCCGAATCCGTCACCACCCCGTAGACGTAGAATACCTCTTTCTCTTGCTCCTTTTCGTCCTTTTTCGGATTTCCCAGCAGGAACGCCCCGGTCAGGACACAGACGGCCAGAACCGCCGCGGCAAGCCAGAAAGCCGGCTTTTTATAATGCAGGATATTTTTGATCCGGCTTCCGGGATCCCCCTCTCCGAACGCCAGCGGGATTCCGACGGAAATTTTCCGCCCCGAAGTCAGCGCCAAAAGAGACGCGGAATACGCTTTCTTGATCTGATTTCCCGCCCGGCGGATGACCGCCTCGTCACAGGACATTTCCATGTCCCGGCCGCTCAGGAAGAAGGCCAGCCAGACCAGCGGATTAAACCAGTGCAGGCACAGCGCCAGCCATGCCGCCGCCCGGGTCATATTGTCTCCCCTTCTTAAGTGGATCCGCTCATGAAGGAGGATATAATCCCGTTCCTCTTCCGGCAGGCCCGCGGGCAGATAAATACAGGGTCGGAAAAACCCGACGACAAAAGGCGTCGACACCGCGTCTGTGCGGAAAACCCGTTTCTGTCCGCCCTCCGGGATCTTTTCCGCCGCCCGCAGCCGGAACACAAATCTGCCGTAGGATACCGCTCCCAAAAGCAGAAAGATACAGACGCCGGCCAGCCAGATCGCCGCCCCCGCGGGAAGAAGCCCGCGCAGCGTTTCCGAGACGGTTCTTTGCACTTTCCCGCTCTCTTCCGCCCCGGGCGCCGCGTTCCGCCCCGCCGCCGGATCCGGGATCATTTCCTCCGACGAAGACGTCTGCGCAAACGTCGTTTCCGCAGCGGGCGCATTCCGCTCCGTCCCGGATATATATTCCATGGTTCCCTTCTCCACCGGCGCGTTCAGCACCCCCAGCAGGGAAAAACGACTCTCAAAGGATATGGGACACAACAGCCGAAACAGGACCACCGCCCACAGCCCGTAGGAAAAAATGCGGGGCGCCCGTCTCAAAAGCAGGCGCAGCGCCAGAACCGCCAGAATGATCAGCGCGCCCGTCATGCTCATATTTAAGATCCGGATAAACAGATTCGTCATCATCATTCCTCCTCATACTCGTCGATCAGCTTTTTCAGCATCCTGATCTCTTCCTCGCGGAGCTTCCGCTTCCGCGCAAAAGCCGCTACGAACAGCGGCAGCGAATCCTGAAAATTGTCTTTGATAAACTGTTCGCCCCTGACGCCCTGAAAATCCTCCCGGCTCATACACGCCGTCACCAGACCGTTTTCGTTGGCAAACAGCCCCCTGTCGCAGAGCCGTTTCAGCATGGTATAGGTCGTCGTCCGCTTCCAGGAAAACGCGCTCTCGCAGAGTTTTGCCAGCTCACCGGAACGTATGGGGGCGTTCGCCCAGATCAGATCCGCAAATTTTTCTTCCATTTCTCCCAGCCTGAATTGCTCCATTTCTTCGCTCTCCTTTTCCCTGTGACAGTATGCTCTTTCGCTGCAGTCAAAAAAGCTGTCTAATCTTATTAGACATTTTTAGTCTAACACGATTAGACAGCTCTGTCAAGAAACTTTTTCCCTCTTTTGTCACGCGGGGCAAAACTCCGCAAGGATCCCCTCGTATACCAGCTTTCGCATTCTGGGAATCTCGATCTGCAGATCGCCTCCCGTGATCGCCACCATATAGGCCAGAACTCTGCCCCCCATGGAAAAGACCATATAGTCAAGAGGCAGGTTTCCTTTCACTTCCCCTCTCTCCACAGCCGAACCCAGCAGCTTTCTGAACAGCCGGATCAGCCGGTATCTCTCACAGGTCGCGGAATCCAGTATTTCCTGAACCTGACGGCTGAACTGCGAGTTGTCCGTCAGAAGATGCACCAGCTTAAGAAAACAGTTTGACTCTCCTTTCTGGGCGCTCACTTCATCCAGCAGATAATTCAGCTGGTCCCGGAAGCTCTTTCTCGCAAGGAGCTCTTTCTCAAGCTGTTCCATCGCGGTCTGCATCTGATATACAACCGCATGGGTGACGATCTCTTCCTTGCTGTCGAAGTATTCATAAGCCGTTCCCTTGCCGATCCCCGCCCTGTCCGTGATGGTGGAAACCTTCAGATTTGCGGGATCCGCTCCCTCCGCAAGAAGCTGGTTCACTGCCTGATACAGCAAAAGCACCTTGGGCGGGATACGGCCCGTTTCCTCCGTCCCCGTGATCCTTGCCATCAGTCATCCACCCCTGCTTTCCTTTTTTTCCCGGGTTTCTTTTCCTTCCCGGGCCTGCGCTCCCTGATAAAAATGTCATAGATACAGGGAATCACCACCAGCGTCAGCAGCGTTCCGTACAGCAGGCCGCCGATGGTGACAACCGCCATGGGTTTCGCCATCTCCGCGCCCATATCCCGGCTGAATACCATGGTAGACAGCGCAAGGATCGTGGTCAGCGCCGTCATCAGCACGGGCCGCAGTCTGGTACGCCCGGCGGTCAGGATGGCCTCCCGCTTCTCCATGCCGCGCTCCCGCAGCTGGTTCATATAGTCGATCAGCACGATGCCGTTGTTCACGATAATGCCCGCCAGCATGACAAAGCCGATCATGGCGATGACGCTGACCTCGCTCCCGCTGAAAAACAGTCCCAGGAAGCCGCCGGTAAACGCCAGCGGAATGGTAAACATGATGATAAAGGGCGACAGAAGCGACTGGAACTGAGCCACCATGATCAGGTACATGAACAGGACCGCCAGCAGCATCATCAGCATCACCTGGCTCATGGCGTCCATGATCATCTCATTTTCACCGGAGAACACCAGCTGATATCCGTCAGGCATCTCATAATCCTCCAGCTTCTCTTCCACATCCGCCGACACAAGGCCGACGTTGTATCCCTCCGCAATGGCGGCGGTCACGGACACGTATCTGGTCTGGGCCGTCCGGTTGATGGAAGCAAGGGCGTAGGCCGTCTCAAAGTCCGCGATCTCGGACAGCGGCACTTCCACGCTCTCTCCGTTTTCGTCGGTGCCGTCGATGGAAAGCTGCTTCACCTGTTCTCTCGTCAGCCCCATATCGTTTTCGTTTTTCACATAGACATTGTAATCCCTGTCGGCTTCCACCAGCGTCGTGGCGCTGCCGGCGTCCGCGACCTTCGACATGATCTGCGTAAACACCTGGGCCACGGTAAGGTTGTAGTGCACCGCTTTCTCCTTGTCGATCACGATGCGCAGTTCCTCGTCCGAATCCTGCAGGCCGTCGCTTACCTCGGCGGTTCCCTCCACCGTTTCCACAATGTCCGCCACCTCCCGGGCGATGCGCTGGATGGTATCCAGGTCGCGGCCTCTCACCTCAATGGAGATCCCGCTTCCTCCCAGCGCGCTCATGTCCATGCTGGATGTGTCCACATCGATCTGCGCATCCAGACCGGCTGTTTTCTCCAAAATCTGCTTTGCGATCTCATCGTTGCTCATCGTCCTGTCTTCCCCCGTCACCACATAGACGGTGGCCATATTGTCGCTTCCCCCGTCACCTCCCAAAAGGGACGCGGTGCCGGCGGAAGTCATGGCGCCCACATTCTGGACGTCTTCAATGGACAGGATCGCGTCCACCACCTGATCGGTCACGTCGCCCGTCTCCTGCAGAGTGGCGTTTTCCTCCAGCGTGACGGTCACCGTCAGCTGCGTGGAATCCATATCGGACATAAACGCCGTGCCGTTGGTGAACGCCAGCGCGACACTGATCACAAGCAGGGCCACAACCAGAAGAAGCACAAGGGGTTTTACGCGCAGCGCTCCCCGCAGCAGTTTTTCATACAGATTGACAAACGCCTCGAAGAGCCTGCCCGGTTTCTTTTCCTTTGTGTTCCTCAGCATTTTCGAGGACATGGCGGGCACCACCGTCAGCGCGATCACAAGGCTGGCGAGAAGTGAGTAAGCGATGGTCAGTCCCATGTCCACAAAGAGCTGTCTGGTAATGCCCTCCGTAAATACGATTGGAAGGAACACGCAGACCGTGGTCAGCGTGGACGCCAGAATGGCGCCTGCCACCTCCTTCGCACCTTCTATGGCCGCATCCTGCACGGACATGCCCTCGTTCCGCAGGCGGTAAATATTCTCGATCACCACGATGGAGTTATCCACCAGCATACCGATGCCCAGCGCCAGTCCGGAAAGCGAGATCACGTTCAGGGTCACGCCGCTGAAATACATGCAGACCACGGCTGTCACCAGACTGATGGGAATGGAGAAAGCCACCACCAGAGTGGGCCGGATATCCTTCAGGAACAGCAGAAGGATCAGAATCGCCAGTCCCGCGCCGAACACAATATTATTCACAATGGAATCCATGACCAGGTCAATGTAAACGCCCTGATCCATCAGCTTGATCAGGCTCAGGCCCGGATTCTGTTCCATCAGCTCGTCAAAACGCTCGCCCAGCCGGTCGGAAACCTCGCCGGTGGAGTAGCCCGTCTGCTTCTGAATGGTCAGCATCACGCCGGCGCTGCCGTCCACGTTGGTATAGATATCCGCGGAGTTATCCGTATAGAACACGTCCGCCACGTCGCCCAGCGTGATCACGGGCACCCCGTCCATATGGAGATCCATCAGCGGCAGCGCCTTTAATTCCTCCACATCGGAGGGCTTGTCGCCCACGCGTACCAGATAGTCCACGCCCTCTTCCGTCACATATCCGGCCGGCATGGAGAAGTTCTGGGCGGTCAGCAGTCCTTCCACGGTGTCCACCGTCAGGATGTTCGACAGATTCGCCTGATCGTATGCGCTCTCCTTCGCTTCCTCAAACTGCTTTCTTCCGTCGACAAGCTGTTGTTCCCCTTCCTCCAGCTGTTTCAGGGCGTCGTCCATCTGGTCAAATCCGGACTGGATCTGGTCGTCGCCGGCCTCCAGCTGGGTCTGCGCCAGCTCCAGCTGATATTCGCCCAGCGCGATGGTCGCCTTGCCGTTGGCAAATTCGATGGCCGCCGTCATCTCGCCCTGTTCGATGGCGGTGATGGCAGCGTTGATATCGGAAATGGCCTTGCCAAGGTCCGTGATATTCTGCTTTTTCAGCGTCTCGTTCACCATGGCCACGTAGGCGTCATACCCGAGACCGCCGGTCTGTGCGATCAGAGCGGTATTCAGATTATCCCGCTGGGTTTGAAGCGCATCGATCTGCGCAAGCTGCGTCTGCATTGTCTTCGCGGCCTGCTGAGAAGTTGCCAGCGCGGTGCCCACCGTGGTGGCGACGTTCTCCGCCTGTGTCGGATCGTCGGAATACCAGTGGTCCAGGGCAAGCGCGGGCCGGATCAGCTGCGCGATCTGGGCGTCCGCGGCGCAGAGAGCGGAAACCGCAGGGTTGGAAGCAAATTCGCTCTTCAGGGTATCCAGTTCTTTCTCCGCATCGCTCTTGTCCGATGCGGCTCCCGGATCGCTTCCGCTGACCGCAAGCTTTCCGGCAGCGGTGCTCCATTTTGCTATGGCCGCGCTATACCGCGTCAGATAAGTACCGCCCTGCAGCGTCTCCAGATCCGTTTTCAGCCTGCTCAGCGGTTCCAGCGGTTTCAGCGCCGCGTCGATCTGACTGATGCTCTGGTTCAGCTGCGCCGCCGTGGCAAGCGTCGTCTGCATCCCCTCCAGCTGGTTTTTCACCGTCATCAACTGGGTCTTCTGGGCGGCAAGCTGGGCGCTGGTCTGATTCTGCTTATCCTCCAGCTCCTTCTTTCCGTCCTCCAGCTCTTTCTTTCCGTCCTCCAGTTCCCTGCGTCCGTCGATAATCTCCTGCCTGCCGTTTACGAGTTCCTCCCGGCCGTCAATGATCTCCTGCCTGCCGTCCTGCAGCTCTTTTTCCGCGTCGTCCAGCTCCTGTCCCGCGTCCGCCATCTTCTCGTCGATGGCCGCAAAGATCTTTGCGTTCACGGCGTCGATCTTTTCCTGGCGGATGATCACGTTTACGCTCTCCTCCAGAAGTCCCGAAGCGCTGACGCTGGCGACGCCCTCGATGCTCTCGAGCTCCGGCGCGATGTTGTCCTGAACGTAAGCGCTGATCTCCGCGTTGTCCATCCCTTCCATTCCCACAGCGGCGATCATCACCGGCAGCATGTCCGGATTCAGCTTCATAATAATGGGATTGCCGATGGATTCATCCCAATAGCTTGTGATCTGATCCAGGCTTTCCCGGATCTCAAGGGACACCGCGTTCATATCCGCCGTCTGGGCGAACTCCAGAATCACCATGGAATAGTTCTCGCCGGAGACGGAGCTGATTTCCTCAATATTGCTGACCGTGGCCATGGCCGCCTCCACCGGCTGCGTCACCGCCGTCTCCACCGTCTCCGGGCTTGCGCCGGGGTAAGTGGTCATCACAATGACGTAGGGAAGGCTGATGCTGGGCAGCAGATCCGCCGTCATTCTGGTAAAGGAGACGATCCCCAGAATAACGGCAAGCACCACGCCCACCAGGACCGTATACGGTTTTCTCACGCTGAACTTTGAAATCATGACTTTTCTCCTCGTCCGACCGGTCGGTCGGTTTTTACCCGTTGATTATAATTCCGACGCAACCGGAAGTCAAGAACCGGACCGGGAAGAAAATATTAAAAAAGAATAAAGAAGATTCACGCCCCGGGACGCGATGCCGGGACTCAGTATTTTTTCCAGCAGGACGGCAGGAACAGGATCAGCATGGGAAACAGCTCCAGCCTGCCCGCGATCATGTCAAATATGAGCACCAGCTTGGAAAAAGAGCTGAAAATGGAGTAATTCCCCGTGGGCCCGACCATGTCAAGGCCCGGGCCGATGTTGCTCAGCGTCGCAAGGACGGCCGTGAAGTTGGTGGTAAAGCCGAAATTATCCAGGCTGATCAGCAGCACGGAGGCAAAGAGCAGCACAAAGTATATGGAAATGAACACGTTGACCGCCCGCAGCGTCTCATGCGCCAGCGTATGGCCGTCCACCCTGATCTTTTTGACCAGACGCGGGTGGATCATCATTGCCAGTTCCTTCCGGACCGCCTTCAGCAGGATGATGAACCGGGTCACCTTGATCCCGCCGCCGGTACTGCCCGCACAGGCGCCGACGAACATCAGCAGGATCAGGATCGTCTTGGAAAGCTGGGGCCAGGTGTCAAAATCCGTGGAGGAAAAGCCGGTGCTGGTCATGATGGAGCCCACCTGAAAAAAGGCATGGCGCAGAGATTCCCCCGCGGTGGGATACAGCCTGCGGATATTCCATGCCACCACCGCCGCGCTGCCGAGGATGATGCCCAGATACCAGCGCACTTCCTCGATGGAAAAGGCGTCCTTTATTCTTCTGCTCAGAAGGCAGAAATACGCCGTATAGTTGATGCCGCTTAAAACCATAAACAGCGTGATCATATTCTGGGCCAGAGGACTGAACCTGACCACGCTGTCGTTGTAGATCCCGAAGCCGCCGGTTCCCACCGTGCCGAAGATGGTGGTCAGCGACTCGAACAGATTCAGGCCGCAGGCGCAGAGCACAACGGTTCCCACAACGGTGAGGCCGATATAGATCTCGTAAAGGATCTTCGCCGTATCCCGGACCTTTGGCAGAAGCTTTCCCACAGCGGGCCCGGTGCTCTCCGCCCGCATCAGGTTTATGGTGGTTCCTCCGCCGATCAGGGGCAGGATGGCCATGATAAACACAAACACCCCCATGCCGCCGATCCAGTGGGTAAAGCTGCGCCAGAACAGACTGGCGTGGCTGAGCGCCTCCACGTCGGTCAGAATGCTCGCGCCGGTCGTGGTAAACCCGGAGGCGGCCTCAAACACCGCGTCCACATAATTCGGGATCTCCCCGGAAAACAGGAACGGAAGCGCGCCAAAAGCGCTCATGACGATCCAGCTGAGCGCAACGGTGGCGAACCCCTCCCGGGTATAGAGATCCTTTTTTACGGGCTTTTTGCATTTCAGCAGGACGCCGGCGAGCAGGCACAGCGCCGCCGTGGCCGCAAAGCACAGAGAAAAGCGGACCTCCCCGTAAAGGAATCCCACAAGCAGCGGCAGAAGCAGAAACCCGGCCTCAAACTCCAGCACCCAGCCGAGAATAAACCGCACAATCGCAAAATTCATGTCATCCCTCCAGTATATCCTTGATATCGTTCAGCCTGGTATGGGTCGTGACCACCACCACGGAATCGCCCACCTCAAGTTCGTCCTGGCCGCCCGGTATGATGATCCTGCTTCCTCTCGTAATGGAACAGAGCAGCAGGTTTTTCTTCAACTTCATCCTGACCAAAGGCACTCCCGTGACGGCGGACGGTTCCTTAATGTAAAACTCCAGCGCCTCCGCCCTTCCCTCTTCCAGCTTATAGAGATTTTCCACATTGCTGTTGAGAGACTCGTTCATGGAACGGGCGTACTTGATGATCACGTCCGCCGTCAAAAGCCTTGGAAAGACAGTGCTGTCCAGCCTGATATCGCCCAGCACGCTGTTGAAATTGACCCGGTTGATCTTCGTGACGATCTTCGCCGGAGAATACTTCTTTGCCATCAGGGAAAGCAGGATATTTTCCTCGTCCAGACCGGTCAGCGCGGCAAAACCGTCCACGGTTTCCAGTCCCTCCTGACGCAGGACTTTTTCGTCGGTCCCGTCCCCGCAGATGATCTTTGCTTTGGGGAGAA
Source organism: uncultured Acetatifactor sp. (assembly GCA_947586055.1). Classification (GTDB taxonomy): domain Bacteria; phylum Bacillota; class Clostridia; order Lachnospirales; family Lachnospiraceae; genus Acetatifactor. Next base: position 22,035 of record CANPXL010000031.1, read on the forward strand.
GTTCGTTGAGATGCTCGCAGCGCACGGGATCCTGATCCACGATCTTTGTCTCGATCCCCACGTCCAGAAGCCGCCTGGCCAGATAATAAGCCATGGTCCCGCCGCCCACCAGCATGGCGGTGCGGATCTTTCCCGTGCTGATCCCGATCTTTTTGAAGAAGTCGCTGGCCTTCGCCGGCGTGGAGACGATGGCGACCACGTCATCCTCCCGGAAGATGAAATCGCCTCTGGGGATCAGCACTTCCTCTCCCCTGCGGACCATGCAGACCAGCACGTCGCATTTCAGCGTAGTCCGGATATGGATCAGTTCATAATTATTCAGCAGACATTCGCTGGTGACGCGGAAATGCAAAAGCTCGATCCGTCCCTTGGAAAAGGTGTCGATCTTTACCGCCGTGGGGAACTGGAACAGCCGGGCGATCTCCGCCGAGGCCGTCTGTTCCGGGTTGATGATCATGGCAAGCCCCAGTTCCTCCCTCAAAAAGGCGGTCTCGGTGCTGTAGATGGGATTGCGCACCCGGGCGATGGTCTTACAGTTTCCCGTTTTTTTGGCGATCACGCAGCACAGCAGATTCTGTTCGTCGGAACCCGTCACGGCGATCAGAAGATCCGCCCGCTTGATCCCCGCCTGCTGCAGCGTCTCATGGTTGACGCCGTTCCCCACGACGCCCATGGCGTCGAGTTCGTCGGTAATGGATTTTACCTTTTCCTCCTTTACATCGATCACCACAATATCATGATTTTCTCCGTTCAGCTGCTCTACCAGCGTAGAACCCACCTTGCCGCAGCCGACAATGATAATTTTCATATCTTTTATTCCTTCCTCTTCTCAGAGCATTTTGCGGATCTTTGCCTTCAATCTCTGGAGCGCGTTGTCCGTCGCCTTTTCCTCCCGGCCGAGGACTCTGGCGATCTCGGCGTAGCTCATTCCCGTCATGTAAAGATCCAGCACCTGACGCTCAAACTCGCTTAACTCCCTGTCGATGGCGTCCTCCAGGTACGCCACACGCTCCTTGTCCAGAAACAGTTCCTCGGGGCTTAACTCCGTCCTGTCCGCCAGCAGCTCCGCCAGAGTGCCGCCTTCCTGCCCCTCTCCGGCGCCGCCGTCGTCAAGGGACACATAAGTGTTCAGCGGGACATGCTTCTTGCGCTTGGAAGCCTGTACCGCCGTATACATCTGCCTGTTGATGCAGAGCTCCGCAAAGGTGCGGAACCCGGCGTCCCGGCCGGAGTCAAAATCCCGCACCGCCTTGAAAAGGCCGATCATGCCCTCCTGAATCAGGTCTTCGCGGTCCGCGCCCAGAATGAACATGGATTTTGCCTTGCTGCGCACCAGATTTTTATACTTGTCGCAGATATAATCCATGATGGAAGCTTCTCCCTGCCGCAGGCGGTCAACAAGTTCGCTGTCGCTGCAGCGCGCGTATTCTTCGTTCTTATCTGTCATACTCTGCCTTTCCGCGCAAAGCCCGCATCGGCGCATGCGCCGGTTCAGCGCATCCGCTGGCGCACGATCTCGTAAGCCAGCACTCCCGCCGCCACGGAAGCGTTCAGGGAATCGATATTTCCCTTCATTGGGATCGCGGCCGTCATATCGCATTTTTCTCTCACAAGCCTTGAGACGCCCTCTCCCTCGCTTCCGATCACAAGTCCGACGGGCCCCCTCAGATCCAGATCGTACATAGGGGTGCCGCCCATATCGGCACAGACAAACCAAAGCCCCTTCCGCTTCAGTTCTTCCATGGTTCTGGACAGATTGGTCACCTTTGCCACGGGGGTGTAATTCAGCGCGCCGGCGGAAGTCCTTGCCACCGCGGCGGTAAGACCTACCGCGTGATTTTTGGAAATAATGACGCCGTGGGCGCCCGCCAGATTGGCCGTTCGGATAATGGCCCCAAGGTTATGGGGATCCTCAATGCCGTCCAGCAGAAACAGAAACGGCAGCTCTTTCTTCTGTTCGGCCGCCGCCAGCATATCGTCCACCGACCCATAGGCGCAGGCCGCGGCGACGGCGATGACACCCTGATGCTTTCCCGTCTCCGAAAGCTGGTCCAGCCGTTCCTTTGTGACATATTTTATGACAGTGTTCTGTTTTTTTGCTTCCCTTTTGATGGTGAGAACGGGGCCGTCCTGGCAGCCGTCCAGCACATAGAGCCTGTCGACGGTTCTGCCGGAGCGGAACGCTTCCGTCACGGCGTGGCGGCCCTCTATGGTAACTTCTTCATATCCCATATCTATCCTTTTTGCCTGCCTTTCTCAAAGCCGCAGACCGGCCAGCTCGGTTCCCTTTTTCACAAGCTCCAGCGCCCGATCCGTCCTGCCGCTCAGATACAGATAGCCCAGAACCGCTTCCAGTCCCGTGGCTCTCATATATTCCCCGGGAGTGGCGTTCTTCGCCATGGTGTGGGGTTTGGAATTGCGCCCCCGGCGATAGACGGATTTCTCGTCCTCGGTCAGGCTCTCCGCCAGCGCGTCCGCGATCTTTGCCTGAGCGGCGGCGCTGACGAACCGTACCGCCGCGCGGTGCAACTCGTTTGCCGGCCGGTTCGCCCGCTCCACCACCGCCGTGCGGACGATGAGATCGTAGAACGCGTCGCCGATGTACGCCAGCGTCAGCGGCGAATACGTCCTGATGTCCTGACGCTTTTCCACAAACGCGTCGGAAACCGCCTGAGACAGTTCCCGTTCCCGGGACTGCGCAAGATTCAGACTTTCTTCCATTTTACGCCCTCTCTGGTGTCTTCCAGAACGATTCCCCTCTCCAGCAGCTCGTTTCGGATGGCGTCCGCCCTTGCGAAATCCTTCTCCTTTTTCGCCGCCTTTCGCTCTTCGATCTTCTCCGCGATATACTGCTCCAGCGTCTCGTCCACGCCGCCATCCGGCTTCTGCGTCCGCTCGCGCGTCAGATTCAGGGACAATACCCGGTCAAAATCTTCCGCCAGCGCAAACTTTGTGGCGTCATCCGTATCCGCCTTCAGCATGTCGTAGAGCACGGTAATCGCCATGGCGGAATTTAAATCGTCGCAGAGGGCGTCTTCAAACCTTGTCCTGTACTCGTCAAATACGGCCCGGTCCACACTGCCCTCCCGCTTCAGGGAGCCGATGCGTTTCACCAGCTTGTCGTAGGCCGCGCTCATATTGTCCAGAATGTCGTAGGAAAATTCCAGCGGCTTCCGATAGTGTGACTGCAGGCAAAAAAGCCTGTACACCATGGGGTCGTACCCTTTCTCCTCCAGCGTAGTGACGGTGAGGATCCCGCCCTTCGACTTGCTCATCTTCCCCGACCTGTCGTTGAGATGATGCACATGCAGCCAGTAATTGCACCATTTATGACCCAGGTACGCCTCGCTCTGGGCGATCTCGTTGGTATGGTGGGGAAAGATGTTGTCCACGCCGCCGCAGTGGATATCCATATATTCTCCCAGATGCTTCATGCTGATGCAGGAGCACTCGATATGCCATCCGGGATATCCCGTTCCCCAGGGGCTCTCCCATTTCAGCTCCTGATCCTCAAACTTGGACTTGGTGAACCACAGCACAAAGTCGCTCTTGTTCCTCTTGTTCTCATCCTCTTCCACATCGTCCCGCACGCCCACGAGAAGCTCTTTTTCGCTCTGGCTGGAAAACACATAATATTCCTTCAGCTTCGAGGTGTCGAAATAAATATTGCCGCCGCTCTCATAGGCGTATCCCGTCTCAATGAGCCGCGCAATCACCCGGATAAAGTCGTCGATGCAGTTCGTCGCAGGCTCCACCACGTCCGGCGTCCTGATGTTCAGCTTCGCGCAGTCCGCAAAAAACGCGTCGGTATAGAACTTTGCGATCTCCATGACGGTCTTGTGCTCCCGCTTCGCCCCCGCCACCATCTTGTCCTCTCCGGTGTCGGCGTCGCTGGACAGATGTCCCACGTCCGTAATGTTCATCACCCTTTTCACATCGTATCCCAGATACCGCAGGGTCTTTTCCAGAAGATCCTCCATGATATAGCTTCTCAGATTGCCGATATGGGCGAAATGATACACCGTAGGCCCGCAGGTGTACATCCCGACCTTTCCGTCCTCATTGGGGACAAATTGTTCCACCTTTCTGGTCAGTGTGTTGTAAAAATGCAGTTTGTTTTCCATATTTCCTCCATCTGCCGCTTTCGGCTCATCCTTGCAACGACCCGGCTCAGCCCTTCTCTGTCTCCGGTCTCCGTAACGGCCCGGTTCAGCCCTTCTCTGTCTCCGGTCTCCGCTCCGGCTCTGTCGGCTCTTCGCCCGCCATGCCTTCCCGCAGCTGTTTCACTTCCCGCTCCAGCTCCAGGATCCGGTTGATCAGTTCCGTGTTCGCCCGCTGCAGGTCGGCGATATCCTCGTGCACCGGGTCCGGAAGATCCGTCTGGTTCATGGTCTCCTGAGGCAGCGTCATGTTGTTTCGCTTTACCACCCGTCCTGGCACGCCCACCACCGTGGAGCCCGGCGGCACCTCATGCAGCACCACGCTGCCCGCCCCGATCTTGGAATTGGCGCCGATGGTAAAGGAACCCAGCACTTTTGCCCCCGCGCTGATCATCACGTTATCCTCCACGGTGGGATGACGCTTCCCGTGTTCCTTTCCGGTTCCTCCGAGGGTCACGCCCTGATAAAGCGTCACATTATCCCCGATAACGGCGGTCTCTCCGATAATGACACCGTTCCCGTGATCGATAAAAAGCCCCTTGCCGATCCTTGCCCCCGGATGAATCTCAATCCCCGTCTTTCGCACCGCTCTCTGGGAAATCCATCTGGCCCAGAAATAATGGCCTTTCAAATAAAGCCGATGCGCCGCCCGGTAGTGCAGCATGGCCTTAAAGCTGGGGTAGAGAAATACCTCCATGGAAGAATGGATGGCCGGATCCCGTTCCCTTATGATTTTTATTTCTTCCCTGACACTTCCGATCAGTCCCATTTTTCCTCTCATCTGCAAAGGCGGATGCGGAAGAAGACACCGAAAAAACGCGGGACAACCGTCCTGCAAGAGACGGTTTTCCCGCGGTTCCACTCTGCTTAAAGACCTCTCCGCCTTTTTCAACTATCTGTCATCTACTAAACAGAATATGCAAAACAAAGGAATTTGTCAACTGTTTTTCGGGGAAGCGCCCTCCCGCCGCCTGCGTTTTTCCAGAAATTCCGGCAAGGCCGCCATTCCGGCCTCCGTGACCGGCTTGATCCACTTCCCGGAATACAGGCGGATCTGCATCAGCACATAGCGGATCGGCTCGTCGATATAACAGCACAGAAAGACCGCCCAATACGGCAGATGCAGGACAAAGCCGGATATCAGCACGCACGGAAGCACAAGAACATACATGAAAACGATCTCCAGCACCGTCCCGTAAACCGCGTCCCCCGCCGCGCGGTAGGTATCGTTCTGGATCCAGTTTCCCATACGGATCACGGAGACGACGCCGTAGATGACGAGCATCCACACTCCGGCCTCATAGGACGCCCCGGACAGGCTCATTCTGGTCAGGACGGGCCTGTGTACGGCAAACAGCGCAAGGTTTGCTGTAAGGATCACGCCGCTGCACAGATATACGAGACGTTTCGCCCGCTCGTACGCCATATCCGGCTCGCCGGAGCCCACACATTTTCCCACCAACACGGAAGCCGCGTTGGAAAATCCCGCAAAAAATCCGATGATGAGTCCCTCCAGCGTGCGGAACACCGCCACCGCCGCGATCACATGCTCCGGCTGCCGCCCCAGAGTAACATTGATCACCATGTTTCCGATCCCCACCAGTATCTCGTTACAGAGAATGGGAACGCACTTGACAAAGAAATTCTTCAAATGCGCCCTGCTCCAGCGAAAATGTCCCCGTAACCGGAACAGATACGGATATCCGCTTTTCCACGCGAGCAGATAAATCGTCAGGACATTCACGGCCGCGGCGCAGACGGTAGCCAGCGCAGCGCCGCGGATTCCCATTGCCGGGACGCCGAAATGGCCGTAAATAAACACCCAGTTTAAGCCCAGGTTTACAGCCACGGAAACCACAGACGCGATCATCGGGATCCGCACCCGCTCGGTGGCCCGCAACAGGCAGCTCATCGCCATGGAAAAGACCTGCATCACATAAGCGAATCCCACGATATGTAAATAGGAAGCGCCGATTTTCTGAATCGCCGTCTTGTCCGTATAGAGCCTCATGACGGACGCCGGCGCAAAGATCGCAAGGCTGCCGAAAACCACCGCCACCGCCATCATGCACATCCACGTCATTCCGTAGGAACGCTCGATCCCGTCATCGTCGCCGGCGCCCCAGTACTGCGAGATAAAAAGCATCCCCCCGCCCACGAATCCCCAATACCCGGAAAACATCAGAGAGGAAAACTGCGCACACAGTCCAAGCGCGCCCACGGACAGCTCCCCCAGCGGGGCTACCATCATGGTATCCACCATGCTGGCCGTGGTCGTCAGAAGATTCTGAACCGCAATAGGGACGGCAATCGCCGCCAGATTCTTTAAGAAAGTCCCCCAGCGGAACCGGGAACCATTTTCCTTTTCGTTCATACCGTTGCTCTCCATCCGTTCCCTTACGGCAGTTTACTTTAAGATCCGCCCAAGCTGCGTCTCGTCCGCGTCCGGCAGGATCTTTCCAAGCTGCTTCAGCACCCGCCTGCGGGATTCCTCCGGGGTCCGCTGATACACACAGTCGGTAAATTTCCTCCCGAAAAACTTCTCCGGCGTGGAATACTCCGCGATCCCCCACCCGTATTTGTTCCCGTGCCTGTCGGAAGCATACCGGAAATCGCTGATCAGGACATAACACTGCTTCTGCAGCCGGGTGATCCCCCCGTCAAATCCTTTTCGTCCATCCTTGCCGTAATTTCCGGCCTGTCTGAGCGCCGTCGAAAGGACGGGCGCGTCCGCGTCCAACAACTCATACAGCTCCTTATCGCGAAACGACGCAAGGCCGTCGTCATATCTGGCGTCAAAATCGTACCCGTCCCTGCGGAAATTCGCGAAATCGGGAAACCACTTTTCGCTTATGTACATGGCCTTATTGCGGAGAAACTTTCCGTAGGCGCATTTCGTCTGCCGGATCACCGGCCCTTTCCATTCCCATGCGTCCCAAAAGCCCTCGCTGCCGCCGTACCAGCATTCCGGAGCAATATGCTCTTCCAGCGAGAAACCCGGAATCTCATTTTGAAAAAAGGGGACAAATCCCATTTCCTGCGTCAGATCCATAAGCTCCTGCATGGAACTGACCGTAAAATCATCCGAAAACGTCATACTTTTCCTCCGCATCTTCTTTTTGGCTTCCGCCCCGCGGCCGCCTTATCCTGCCGCATCTTGCCTTATCCTGTCTTATCCTGCCTTGTCCCGCCTTATCCTGCCTTGTCCTGTCTTGTCCCGCCTTGTCCCGCCTTGTCCTGTCTTATCCTGCTATGCTTCCGGGAGACTTCCCTTTCGGATATTCGCCCGGATGATCCGGTCCGTAATTTCAAATAATGTTTCCGAGCCCAGCCGTGTTTTCTTCTGCCGCTCATAAACCGCGGCCGCCGAAACGCCATGCTCCTTCCAATCGCTGCCGCCGTTGCTGTGGTTCAGGAGCAGCGGCTGGAGATTATCCATAGCGTGGGCGAACCGGGATTCCGCCGTCTGAAATTCCTCAAATTCGTCAAACAGCGCCGTCATCTCTGCTTTCTGGTCATCGGGGAGCAGGGAAAAAATTCTCTCCTTTGCCCTGTCTTCCCGCTCCTTTTGCGTCTTCCGCCCTTCCGCATCGTAGGCGTAGGTATCTCCCGCGTCGATCTCCACAATATCGTGGATCAGACACATCAGCATCACCCTGGCAATATCCACTTCCTCGTTCGCGTACTCCCGGAGCAAATATGCCATGACCGCCATATGCCATGCGTGTTCCGCGTCGTTCTCCCTTCGCCCGTGACCGGAAAGATGCGTCTGACGGACAATATTTTTCTCTTTGTCAATTTCCAGCGAAAATTCCAGCTGCTTTCTCAGCCGTTCCTCCATCTGCAGTCTCCTTTTACGAATTTCACTTCTTCTTTTTAGGCTTTGATTCGGGTAACTCGTCATACATTGCCATAAACAGATTTGTTAAAAGCTCTCTATTGTCAATGTCATCAACTCGAAGTAATTTTTTTCTGCCGCCTTCACTTATTGCATCATATTCAGCCTCAGGCAGCATTTTTATTGCTGACGGAACAGGTCTGACCAAAAAACGCCCGTCACAAATATAAGCGGCAACCTTACCGTGATAATATATTAAGTATTCACCCATCATCATACAATACGATATTCCGTCAAGAGAGGACAATTGCTCTAATATAAAGCTCAAATATTCCTTACTTGTTGACATACATTATTCCTCAAATGCTCTTTTTAGTGATTTCCTGTGCGTTTATCGAACAGTTGCTCACTCGACATTTAACATTATATCATCCAAATGTGAAGAAATCTACCACAACCAGCGGTTGCCCCGACAAGAATATTCCGCTTGACAAACAAAAAAATTCATGGTAAACCATGAGTTAGGATTTACTAACTCATGGTTTTCTGCTGCTTTCCAAGCAGCTTTTATTAAGGGTTAAGGTTAGCCGCGACTAACTCTCAACAAAAATGACTCTCTGTAAAGAACCGTAGATAAGAAAGGAATGGTTTTCCATATGTCAGAGCAAGAAAAAAATTTTTTGGAAATCGTTGACCTCACAAAATCCTTTGGCAGCGGAGATACCAAACAGGAGGTGCTTCGGGAAGTCAGCTTCTCTGTGGCAAAGGGAGAATTCTGCGTGCTTCTCGGTCCTTCCGGTTCGGGTAAATCCACACTGCTGAACATCATCGGAGGGATAGACAGCGCCGATTCCGGCTATATCTCTATCGGCGGCGATAAATTGAAGGAACTGGGAGAAAAACGCCTGACGCAGTACCGCCGCCGTCA
>CANPXL010000032.1 GCA_947586055.1 uncultured Acetatifactor sp.
GCCGTTCCCGGAAACCAACAGCTTCCGGTAGACCACCGCAAAGCACAGAAGATGCACCAGAAACGTCAGGCCCCAGCTGATGGGATAGGAAACATAGAGACATTCCAGAGTCGGAATCCTTCGGAATGCCGTGTAGATCCAGACCACCCGGAACAGGCAGGCGCCGGTCAGGGACACCAGCATGGGCATGATGGAGTAACCCATTCCCCGAAGCGATCCCACCATGACGTCCATCGCGCCGCACAGGAAATACAGAATGCAGATATAAGCCATCCGCAGCGTTCCGTAACGGATCACCTCCGCGTCGGGAGAATAAATACGCAGCAGAAGCCCCGACGCAAGGTAAGCGCCGCTGCCCATGAGAAATCCTACCACCGTCACAAGACCGAGACAGATGGCCGTCACTTTTCCCACTCTCTTAAACTTCATCGCGCCGTAATTCTGACCGCAGAAGCTGACGGCGGCCTGATGAAAGGCGTTCATGGCTGTATAGACAAAGCCTTCGATATTGCTGGCCGCCGTATTCCCCGCCATGGCGATGGAGCCGAAGCTGTTCACGGAGGACTGGATCAGAACGTTTGAGATGGAGAAAAGCGCGCCCTGCAGCCCCGCGGGCGTACCAATCTGAACCATTTTGACAAGTTTTCCGGGGTCGATCTTCATTCCTTTCAGAACCAGCCGGTAATCGCTGTCAGACAGCGCCAGACAGCGGACCACCAGCGCAGCCGAGATGGCCTGAGAAATCACGGTCGCCGTCGCGACGCCCGCAACGCCCATGTGAAAGACGATGACGAAGATCAGATTCAGGATCACATTGACGATTCCCGCGGCCAGCAGATAATACAGCGGTCTCCTTGTGTCTCCCACCGCCCGAAGCACGGCGCTGCCGAAGTTATACACCATCATGAATGGCATTCCCGCAAAATAGATCCGCATATAAAGGACTGAATGAGATATCACGTCGTCCGGCGTCCCCATCAGCACAAGCGCCGGGCGCGACACAAAAAATCCCACAAAGATCAGGATCACGCCGCTTACGGCAGCCGTGGCAATGGCGGTCTGCACCATGTTTTTCAGTTCTTCCTTCTGGCCCGCGCCATAGAAATGGGCGACCAGCACATTCGCGCCCACCGAGAGCCCGATAAACAGATTCACGATCAGGTTCGTAAGGGAACCGGTGGCTCCCACCGCCGCCAGAGACTCGTTCCCGGCAAAACGCCCCACCACCACGATATCCGCGGCGTTAAACAAAAGCTGTAAAATGCCGGACAGCATCAGCGGCACATAAAAGATCAGGATTTTTCCCAGCAGCGGGCCGTTGCACATGTCGATCTCATACTTCCTGCCGCCTGCCCCCGCGCTCTTCTGTTCCGTCTTTTCGTTCCCGTATCCTTCCTTTTCCATACCCATTTCCCTCTATGATCCTTCCTGCTCTTTGCTCCGTCTTGAGGAATTTTCTCTGACTGCCCGGCGTCTGTCCGGACGGCTCGATTCGAAAAATTCCGTAAATCCGAAACACCCCGCCCTGGGCGGAGTGTTCCTGTCTTCAGTCATATCCCTATCCGAGAACCTTAATCGGCATCGGAACTTTGGTCGTCGCTTATTTGCCGTTGATATAGTTGATCAGTCCCTCTGAAGCGATAATCTTCTGCATGAACTCCGGAAACGCCTGCCCCTGAAAGGAGGTGCCCTTCGTCACATTGGTTATGACGCCTGTGTCAAAATTTACTTCAACCTCATCCCCGGCCTCAATCCCCCTGCTGGCTTCGGGGCACTCGATGATGGGAAGGCCAATGTTGATGGCGTTCCGGTAAAAGATGCGGGCAAAGGTCTCCGCGATCACACAACTCACGCCCGCGGCCTTTATGGCGATAGGCGCGTGCTCTCTGGAGGAACCGCAGCCGAAATTCTTTTCCGCCACGATGATATCCCCCTTTTTTACCTGTTTGATAAAATTGCCGTCAATGTCTTCCATACAATGAGCGGCAAGTTCCGCCGGATCAGAAGAGTTTAAATATCTGGCCGGAATGATGACATCTGTGTCAACATTGTCGCCATATTTGAAAACTGTGCCTTTCGCATTCATATTATTTACCATGCCCTTCCTGTTTGTTCTTTGAAACCTGTTTGATAAACCGTGAGGATCCTACAGATCCTCCGGGCCGGAAATTCTGCCGGTGACGGCGCTGGCGGCCGCAACTGCCGGGCTGGCGAGATAGATTTCCGAAGTCACATGACCCATGCGTCCCACAAAGTTTCGGTTCGTGGTGGAGACACAGCGTTCTCCCTCCGCAAGAATCCCCATATAGCCGCCGAGACAGGGGCCGCAGGTAGGCGTACTGACGACGGCTCCGGATTCGATGAAGGTCTTTAAAAGCCCTTCTTCCATGGCCTGCAGATAGATGGCCTGCGTCGCAGGAATCACGATGCAGCGCATCCCCTTGGCCACATGCCTTCCCTTCAGCACCTCGGCCGCTGTGCGCAGATCCTCCAACCTTCCGTTGGTGCAGGAGCCGATCACCACCTGATCCACGGCGATGGGATCCATCGCCTTAATCTCATCCAGCGTATGCGTGTTTTCCGGCAGATGGGGAAAGGCCACCGTGGGGCGCAGCGCGCTCAGATCCACCGTGTATTCCGCATCGTACACAGCGTCCGGATCCGCCTCAAACACTTTGTAACTCCGGCTGGAATGTTCTTCCATATATTGCCGCGCCTTCTCATCCACCGGAAAGATCCCGTTCTTTCCCCCGGCTTCAATGGCCATGTTCGCGATGGTAAAGCGGTCGTCCATGGAAAGGTTCGCAATGCCGTCGCCGACAAATTCCATGGATTTGTAAAGCGCCCCGTCCACGCCGATCATGCCGATGATATGTAAGATCACGTCCTTGCCGCTGACCCATTTTGCGGGCTTCCCTGTCAGACGGAATTTCAGGGCGGCGGGCACCTTGAACCACGCTTTGCCGGTAGCCATTCCGGCCGCCATATCCGTGCTGCCCACGCCCGTGGAAAACGCGCCCAGCGCCCCGTAGGTACAGGTGTGGGAATCGGCGCCGATGATCACGTCCCCGGCCACGGTAAGTCCTTTCTCCGGCAGGAGGGCGTGTTCAATCCCCATCTCTCCCACCTCAAAGTAATTGGTGATATCGTTCTTTTTCGCAAATTCCCGGACGCATCTACAGTGCTCGGCGGACTTGATATCCTTGTTCGGCACAAAATGATCCGGCACAAGGGCGATCTTGTCTTTGTCAAAAACGCCCTTTACGGTAAATTTATCCATCTCCTTGATCGCCACCGGACTGGTGATATCGTTGCCCAGAACCAGATCCAGTTTCGCTTCGATGAGCTGGCCGGCCTCCACCTTCTCCAATCCGGCCGCCGCCGCAAGAATTTTCTGTGTCATTGTCATTCCCATATACTTACCATGCCTTTCTCAGCAGCTTTCTCGACTGCGGATATCTGATTGCCAAACCATTCCGAACAACATCATAACATAAAAAGCAACATTCTTCAAACATTAATTTGTTTCTCCGTCTGTCTTCCAGACCGTCGTCACCTTAAACAGATCTCCGTCCACCTCTACCTCCAGATCCCCTCCCTGCAGCTTCAGAAAACTTTTCGCAATGGCGAGACCAAGCCCGCTCCCTTCCGTATTGCGTGCCTGATCCCCCCGCACAAACCGCTCCGTCAACTCCGAGGGATCCACGGTAAGCTCCATGGCGGAAATGTTTTTGATCGTAACGGCCGTCCGCTGGCCGTCCCGGAAACCGTTTACATAAACCCTTGTGCCCGCCAGCGCATACTTTGCCACATTGGAGAACAGGTTCTCGTAGACCCGATAGGTCTTCTGGCTGTCCAGCGGAAGGACGATCTTTTCCTCCGGCAGGCTTAAGCGCACGTCAAGTCCGGCCTCATCCAGCTTATCCTTCATTTCAAAGCACACCTGACGGATCAGGTTCATGATGTCCACAGGCATCAGATTTAATGTCACATTCCCGGAATTTGCCTTGCTGACCTCAAACAGATCCTCGATCAGAACCTTAAGGCGCATGGACTTCCGCTCCAGCGTATCGAGATATTCGCTTCTCTGCTCCGGCGTCAGATCCGGATCCTTTAACAGGTTCACATAAGTGATGATGGCAGTGAGAGGCGTCTTTAAGTCGTGAGACACGTTTGTGATCAGCTCCCCCTTCATCCGCTGGCTGCGCAGTTCCTCGTCCACCGCTTTTTTAAAGCCGTTCTGGATCTTGAGGATCTGAGGCTTAAAGGGTTCAAAAACGCCGAGATCCTCCGGAATGGATACATTCAGGTTCCCCTCCGCTATCTCGTCCACCGCCATCAACAGAATGCCATACTTTTTCTGAAGGTCGCTGACATACTTTCTCAGGAGCAGATAAAGCCCCAGAGAATAGAGAAGCGTCATCGCAAGTCCCCCAAACCATAGCATACACATTACAAAAAGGATCAGCGCATTGATGATCACGATCTTCAGGATCTGTTTTCTGGCGTTCTTTGTCAGATCCATGCGCAGCAAATTGTTATAGGCGCATTTGATCTTCCCTGCCGCCTTCTTTCCCATTGTCCGCAGGGTATGAAAGAAAAACAGCCTCCGGGCCGCATACTCTTTCAGCCCCATCTGCCGCAGAGCCCTCAGGCATACGCCAAGATACCAGAAGATCAGGAAATACAGCGCAAGGACCGGCAGATTTCCCAAAAGAATCAGCTTGCGGGTGCCGGAGTTCCCAAGCCAGGCCACGCTGCCCAGCCGGCTCAGCGCCTCTCCGCTGGCCGTATACGCCGTCATGAAAACGATGGCATGCCCCAGGAATATGGCCGCGCATCCTACGGCAAACAGCATCTCAAACGGTATGCCGTAAACGCCTTTTTCTTCCATCCAGGGGCTTCCGGCTTTCCTTTCCGGCAGAAACAGCCCTGCCAGAAACGCCGCTGCCGCAAAAAGCAAAAGGTATTCATAGACCCCCGCATTGTAATAATTCGGCAGCACACTCTGATAATCGTACATCTGATAATAGCGGATCTCCGAATTTCTATAGTTGCTGCCCAGGGACCATAAGTTCACATCGTAATTCAGGCTGATCAGTTCTTCGCCCTTCGGGATCGCGTAAGTTACGGTGCAGTCCGTGGGACGCCTGACGTCACCGCAGATCCAGTCCGTCACAGGCAGAATGTTCTCCACGCGAAGTCCCTCTCCCGCCGCAAGGTACGCCGTCCTCCGAAACTCCGATCCACTGCCTTCGTCCGCCAGGATCCGGTCGCCGACGGTAACGCCGCCGCTCTCGTCAAAGACAAAGCTTACGTAAAAGCAGCTGTTCACGGTCAGCATATCAATTTCGCCGGAGGAAAGATTGGACAGATACGCCCCCGTTTTATGGTCGGTGATCACATATCCGTAATTCCGGTTTAAAATGGCATAATTGCGAGAAAGGTCGTCAAAGATCTGACGGAACATATCCAACTCGATGCCGACGCAGCGGTATTCGCTTTCGGAACGGAAATTTCCGTCCTCCCACCCGGCGGTGGACGTATCCTCCGTATCCTCCGGCAAGACCATCGGTTCTGTCCCGTCGGAATCATACCGCCGGCCGTATTCCTCCATTGCCTGACTGTTTTTGATCCATTCCCACTCTTTCGGCGTATCCAGATACAGTTCCAGACAATCCAGCTGCGTTTTATTTATATGATTATAAAGATCGCGATAAAGAAGATAGGTGTTCTGAAACAGACATGCTACATTTTCACCGGAAGTCGGCGGCGTGTCTGCCGATTTCCGAAATCTGCCGTAACAAGCTGCAAACCCCGCAGCAAGGATCGCGGACAGCAGGATTCCCCGCAGCGTCCACGCCGCCGCAGCCGATCTCTTTTTTCTTTTCTTCCCGCCGTCAACCTTTTCGTCCGTCATTTTGTCTCTCCCTCCCTCATGCTTCACTGCCGGTCAATCTTGTATCCCACGCCCCACACAACTTTCAGATATTTGGGATTTTTAGGGTCCAGCTCGATCTTTTCCCGGATATTCCGCACATGCACCATGATGGTATCCGTATTCACAGCCTTTTCATTCCAGATCCGCTCGTAGATCTCATCCGCCGAAAAGACCCGCCCCGGGTTTTTGATCAGAAGCTGTACGATCTTAAACTCCATGGGCGTCAGCCTTACGGGCTCCCCGTCCACGGAGACCTCCACGGTGTCCTCGTTCAGCTCCAGCCCGCCGATGGTGTAGATATGATCCTTCGGCCCATCCCCGTCCAGCGCGGCAAGATACCGGGAATACCGGCGCAGATGGGAATTGACCCTTGCGAGCAGCTCCAGCGGCGTAAAGGGCTTCGTCACATAGTCGTCCGCTCCCATGTTGAGCCCCATGATCTTATCCACCTCCTCGGACTTTGCGGAAAGCATGATCACGGGAAATTCATATTCCCGTTCCCGCAGCTTCATCAGCATCGCGACCCCGTCCATGACCGGCATCATAATATCCACGATGGCGAGATGAAGCTCTGTCTTTCCGATGAGTTCCAGACCCTCTGCACCGTTCGCCGCCTGAAACACCTCATACCCCTGATTTTTCAGATAAATTACGATTCCCTCCCGGATCTCCTTGTCATCCTCCACTACCAGAATACGATACTTTCCTTCCATCTTCCCTCTCATCCTTCCGTCCTGTCTAACGCCTTATTCTTCCCTCTCATCTTTCCCTTTTATCTTTCCCTCTCATCTTTCCATCCTATCCCGCCACCTCTTCTTCGACAGCCCGGCGGTTTCTTTCCGACGGCTCCCGCGCAGGGATTTTCTCTCTTTCTCTGGGTAAAGGATACCAGACAATTCCAAAGGCAAGGTATAGAAAAATCAAAAGATTTTCTTTAGATTACCCTAAAAAAATTCCCGTCAGAGCAAACCTGACGGGAATTTTAAAAGGCATCTCTTTTCAGCATTAGTTGTTGATCAGCTTATCTTCCTCGTTGTTCCAGCTGTAGAGCTTTCTGATCTCCTCGCCGACCTTCTCGGAGGGATGCTCGCTGGCGCGCTTTCTCATGGCCTTAAAGTGAACCTGCTTTCCGGCGGGGGACATATCCAGAAGGAATTCCTTTGCGAAGGTACCGTCCTGGATGTCGCTTAAGATCTTCTTCATGGTCTTCTTGGTCTCCTCCGTGATCAGCTTGGGACCGGTCACATAGTCGCCGTACTCGGCGGTGTTGGAGATGGAATATCTCATGCCCGCGAAACCGCTCTGATAAATCAGATCCACGATCAGCTTCATCTCATGGATGCACTCGAAATATGCGTTTCTGGGATCGTATCCTGCCTCGACAAGGGTCTCGAAGCCTGCCTGCATCAGCGCGCAGACGCCGCCGCACAGAACGGCCTGCTCACCGAAGAGGTCGGTCTCCGTCTCGGTGCGGAAGGTGGTCTCAAGAACGCCTGCCCTTGCGCCGCCGATACCCAGCGCGTACGCCAGTGCAAGATCCTGCGCCTTGCCGGTAGCGTCCTGCTCCACTGCGATCAGGCAGGGAACGCCCTTTCCGGCCTGGTATTCGCTGCGGACGGTATGTCCGGGTCCCTTGGGCGCGATCATGGTAACGTCAACGTCCGCGGGAGGAACGATGCAGCCGAAGTGGATGTTGAAGCCATGGGCAAACATCAGCATATTTCCGGCTTCCAGGTTGGGTTCAATATCCTTCTTATACAGGTCGGCCTGCTTCTCGTCGTTGATCAGGATCATGATGATATCGGCCTTCTTTGCCGCCTCAGCCGCGGTGTAAACCTCAAATCCCTGCTTTACTGCCTTGTCCCAGGATTTCGAGCCCTCGTACAGGCCGATGATCACATGGCATCCGGAATCTTTCAGGTTCAGCGCATGTGCGTGACCCTGACTGCCGTAGCCGATGATGGCGATGGTCTTGCCCTCTAACAGGGACAGGTTGCAATCTTCCTGATAAAAAATCTTTGCCATTTTCTTTTCCTCCATTTTGTTGCTTTATTTTAATTTTTTTACAAACCGGTTGATACGAAAAGCTGCGCCTTCCAAAACACAGGCGCTCAGTCGTCAATGTAAATCACATGATCCGTTCCTCTTCCCAGACCCGCGATTCCCGTTCTCGCCAGCTCCAGGATCTCGTAGCCGTCCAGCAGGCTGATGAACGCGTCTATCTTCTGCTGGTTTCCGGTCAGTTCGATCATCAGGCTTTCCGAGCCTACGTCGATGATCTTTGCGCGGAAAATATCCGCCACGGCGATCACGCTCTGACGCTGCTGCGCCGTCGCGCGCACCTTCACCATGATCAGTTCCCTGTACACGCTCTCGTCCGGCTTTAACTCCCGGATGTCCCGAACGTCCACCAGCTTTGCAAGCTGCTTCTCGATCTGTTCCAGAATCTCGTCCGCCCCGGAAGTCACAATCGTGATCCGGGTATACCTGGGATCCGCCGTCACGCCGGCCGTAATGCTCTCGATGTTATATCCCCGTCTGGAAAACAGACCTGTGATCCGGCTTAAAACGCCGGATGTATTATTTACGAGCAGCTGATAAACTCTTTTCTGCATGTTTCCTCGCATTCTGCCGCCTCATACAGGCATCCGGCGGCCTATCCTACGTCCATCCAATTTACTAATATAGCAACTTCTTTCAGGAATGTCAACCCTCATCGTTCTCGCCGCATTTTGCCAGCGCGAGGGTCCCGGTCCGGGCCACCTCCACAATGCTGACGGTCCGCAGCATCTCAAGCAGCAGCTTCACACGGTCCGGCGTATCGCAGATCTGGAGCATCATAAAATGCCGCGACATGTCTACGATTGCAACCTTCATGATCTCGCACAGTTCCATGATCTCCCGGCGGTTGTTCTTGTTGTACCTGATCTTGACAAGCATCATCTCTCTTGTGATACACTGGCGTTCCGCATAGGTATTCACCTTGATCACATCCAGCTTTTTGTTCAGCTGCTTTTCAATCTGCTCGATGGTGCGCTCGTCCCCGCTGCTGACAATGGTCATCCGGGACGTGGCGGGGTCTTCGGTCTCCCCCACCGCAAGACTGTCGATATTGAAACATCTTCTGGAGAACAGGCCAGCCACCTTACAGAGTACGCCGGACCGGTTTTCCACCAACACGGAATAGATTCTTGTCTTCATGATTTCCTCTCCTTTGGCCGCGCCCGCGCTGTCTTTATGCCGCAGGCGCCTGTTCCCTATACCAGATCCATGGGATCGATCCTGCATTCCAGCAGCATGGTGGCGTCATCCTTTAAAAACGCCTCAATGGTCTCGTCGCACCGTTCCATGTTCTCCAGTCTCAGAAAGGGAATGCCGTAAGCCGCGGAAAGCTTTTCCAGATCCGGGCTGCCGGACAGATCCACCACGGAATAATTGTCCTTGTAGGTAAAATGCTGATACTGGCGTACCATCCCAAGATAATTGTTCTTCAGCACCATGATCTTCACGGGGATATGATGCTGACAGATCGTGGCAAGCTCCATCATGGACATCTGGAAGGAGCCGTCCCCGCAGACCGCCACCACCTGTCTGTCCGGCATCGCCGTCTTTGCGCCCATGGCCGCCGGGATGGAATATCCCATGGTTCCCATGCCCCCGGATGTCAGAAACCGTCCTTTTTTTACCTTCGCGTACGCGCAGGACCAGATCTGGTTCTGCCCCACGTCCGCCACATATACCGCATCCTCCTGCATCCGGTCCGTAAGCTTTGCGATCAGTTCCGCCGGGTCCACGTAAGCCGGATCCGGCCGGCGCTTTCTGACCATCTCCCTGCGGTAGGCGTCCAGCGTCCTGATCCATTCTGCCGTATCGCAGCCGAACGATTCCTTTTCAAAATCCTCGAAGATGTGCCTGGCGTCCCCCACCAGAGGAATGGTAGGGCCCGCGTTCTTTCCGATTTCGGCGGGATCCACGTCGATATGCACCAGCACCTTGTCCTTCGTGATCAGATCCGGCTGGTTCACCGCCCGGTCCGCCACCCGGGCCCCCACCATGATCAGAACGTCGCATTCGCTCATGGCGCGGTTTGCGTATTTCTCCCCATTGTTTCCCACCATGCCGTAATACAGGGGATGCTCCGTGGGCAGCACGCCTTTTCCCATCATGGTGGACACCACGGGGATATTGTGCTGCCGGGCGAAGATCTCAAGATCCTCCTGCGCGTCGCTTAAAAGGACGCCGCCCCCCGCGCAGATCAGAGGCCTTTCCGCCTTTTCAAGCTCTTTTATGACCTTTTTGATCTGCACCGCATGTCCTCTGACCGTCGGCTTATAAGTGCGCAGCGATACTTCCTCCGGATACTGGAATCCGGAGACCGGCGCGTTCTGAATATCGATGGGTACAT
This sequence comes from uncultured Acetatifactor sp., assembly GCA_947586055.1. Taxonomy (GTDB): domain Bacteria; phylum Bacillota; class Clostridia; order Lachnospirales; family Lachnospiraceae; genus Acetatifactor. Next base: position 10,347 of record CANPXL010000032.1, read on the forward strand.
CGATCAGCACGGGGCCTTTCCGCCCTGTGTTGGCGATGTGGAACGCCTCCTTAAAGATTCTGGGAATATCCTTCGCGTTCCGCACAAGATAGCTGTACTTTACAAAAGATTCCACCGCGCCCGTGATATCGGCCTCCTGAAACACGTCGCTTCCAAGGAGTTCGCTGTTTACCTGGCCGGTAATACAGATCAGCGGGATACTGTCCGCGAACGCCGTGGCAATCCCGGTAATCACGTTTGTGGCGCCGGGGCCGGAGGTCACCGCGCACACGCCGGGCCTTCCCGTCATTCTGGAGACGCCGCTGGCCGCATGGGCCGCGTTCTGTTCCGTCCGCACCAGAACGGTCCGGATCTTTGAATCCAGAATGCTGTTGTAAAACGGACAGATTGCCACGCCGGGATACCCGAACACCGTCGTAACCCCCTCCGCTTCCAGACATTTTACGATTGCGTCTGCTCCAATCATGCTGTTTTTCCTCTTTTCCGCCGGCAATCCGGCATGCTGATCTCTGTCGCTCTTTCCCGTTGTCCACGCGGTTGGGCGGGCAGCAAATTTGTTTCGCCGTCTAGGGCTGGCCGATAAGCCTTTTGGCAACTCTGACCGCTTCGGCGGCGTCTCCGGAAAACCCGTCGGCGCCGATCTCGTCCGCATATTCCTGCGTGATCACGGCCCCGCCGATCATCACCTTGATCTCGGGGCATTCCCTTCCGGCCAGCTCCACCACCTCCCGCATACGCTGCATGGTGGTCGTCATCAGGGCCGACAGGGCAATGATCTTTGCCTTGTTTTCCATTGCCGCCCGGACAATGGTCTGTGCCGGCACATCCTTGCCAAGGTCAATGACGCGAAATCCGTAATTTTTCAGCATCAGCGACACCAGGTTCTTGCCAATGTCGTGAATGTCTCCCTCCACCGTGGCGATGACCACCGTCGGCATGTCTTTCGCCCCGTCCTCCCTCGTCAGAAGCGGTTCCAGCACCTGAATGGCGCCTTTCATGGCTTCCGCGCTTCCGATGAGCTGCGGAAGAAAATATTTTCCCTTGTCAAACAGCTCGCCCACCTCGTTGATGGCGGGCAGAAGCACGTCGTCCAACAGCGACTGCGGGTCTTCCCCCGCCTTCAGCGCTTCCTCTGTAAGCGCCGCAATTTTGCCGCGGTTTCCCTTTAGAACCGCATGTCTTACCGCCTGTACGCAGGCGTCACGGTCAGAAGCCCCGCCTTCCGGAATCCCGTCTTTTGCAGATTCCTTCCCGTCGTCAGGCCGCCGGGCGCCCTCCCGACGTTCCGTTCCCTCTTCCGGCGGATCCGCCTTTGCGTCCTCCCGCTTCCTTTCAGTCTCCTTTTGCTTCCTGTTTTCCGCCGCCGCGGCGGCGAACTCAATATAACGGATATCCGCATCCTCCTTGCCCAGCAGAAGATCCGCCGCCAGCGCGCAGCCGGCCAGCAGCTCCTGAGAGGGATTCGCGATGGCCATGGTCAGCCCTTCCCGGATGGCAAGGGTGAGAAATGCCGCGTTCACAAAGCTTCTCTCCGGCATACCAAAGGAAATGTTCGACAGGCCGCAGATCGTGGCAAGCCCTTTTTCCCTGCAGTAGCGGATCGTCTCCAGCGTCTCAAGGCCAGCCAGCCGATTGGCGCCCACCGTCGCCACAAGGCCGTCCACCACAACGTCCTCTTTCGTCAGTCCGCAGTCATAAGCCCGTTTCAGAACGGTCTCTATAATTTCTTTCTTCTCATCCAGATTTTCCGGCAGTCCCCTGTCCGAAAGGGGCAGCAGAATAAACATCGCTCCGTATTTTTTGGCAAGCGGGATCAGCTTCTCATATTTCTCCTTCTCCAGGGAAACCGAGTTGATCAGCGCCCTGCCGGGGTAATGGCGCAGCGCCGCCTCCAGTACGTCCACATGGCTGGAATCCAGAGACAGGGGCAGATCCGTAACGCCGCAGACCTCTTCCACGACCCGCAGCATCATGGCCTTTTCGTCGATGCCGCTCATCCCCATATTGATATCAAGAACCTTCGCGCCGCACTGTTCCTGTTCCTCCGCGAACTGCAGCGCTCTGTCCGTCACGCCCTCTCTCAGCTGAGCCTGCAGCTGCTTTTTCCCCGTGGGATTGATCCTTTCTCCCACAATCAGGAAACTGCCGTCCAGCCCGAACGTCAGCGTCTTCCGCTCGGAAGTCAGCACACGGGTTCCGGGCTCCCTTCGCCGTGGAAAGCTTCTGCGCTCCCTTCCGAACGCATCCCTGATCCCCCGGATAAATTCCGGCGTGGTGCCGCAGCAGCCGCCAAGGATCACGGCCCCCGCCTCCGTCAGCTGTTCCATTTCCCGGACAAACTCTCCGGCGGACATATCATAGCAGGTGCGCCCCTGTTCGTCCAGATAGGGCAGACCCGCGTTCGGCTTTGCAATGATGGGGACGGATACCGTCGCGGCGGCCATCTCTTCCACGATCCGTCTCATGCGCGCCGGCCCCGCGGAACAGTTCACGCCGACGGCGCAGGCGCCAAGGCTTTCCAGAACCACGGCGGCCGTGGCGGCGTCGGTTCCGTACAAAGTCCGGCCGTCCTGTTCAAAGGTCATCGTCACCATGACCGGAAGACTGCTGACCTCCTTTGCGGCGATCAGCACCGCTCTGGCTTCCGCGAGACTCATTATGGTCTCCGCCACCAGAAGATCTACGCCGGCTTTCTCCAGCGCCCTGATCTGTTCCTGATAAATTGCGATCAGATCCTCCAGTTCCATGGTGCCGATCGGTTTCAGCTGTTCCCCCGTCATGGTAAGGTCTCCGGCCACGTAGACCTTCCTTCCCGCCGCGGAACCTGCCGCCTCCCTGGAGATGGCGACCAGCTGTTCTGTCATCTCCTCCAGCCGGTCTTCCAGTCCGTACTCCGCCAGCTTTACGCGGTTCGCCGTAAAAGTAGGCGCGTAGAGAATATCCGAGCCGGCCGCGACATATTCCTTCTGCAGGGAAAGCATGGTCTCTCTGTGTTCCAGGATCCACTTCTCAGGGCAGACTCCCGCCGGCATGCCCGCCCGCACCAGATTCGACCCGGTCGCGCCGTCCAGATACAGATATTGTTCCGCCAGCCTGTCAAATTCTTCTCTCGTCATACCGCTGCACAACCCTTTCCGCCAAAAGTGTAAGTATCGCTCTTTTTTCCAGACAGTAACACAATCATACCACAGATGGGTTTTGGTCGTAAAGGGGAGGATTTAACCTTTTTGTGGATAATAGTTGCGAAATAGCCAGAATTGTGTTACATTGAATGAGGTATTGTTCCCTGACCGCGAATACATCGGAGGATTGACGATTGAAAGATAAAATTCGACAACTGTTTTCCATTCTGCTGGCCGCTTTATTCCTTGCGGGCTGCGGCGACGATCCCGAACTGGTCCGGTTTCAGAATTATATGGATGATTTCTGCACAAAGATCTCCGAGATAGACACCGCCATCAACGGGATTGACGCTCAGTCGGATACCGCCGTAAACGATCTTCTCTCCTGTCTGGACGAACTGGAGATCGTGTTCGGGACCTTCGCGGAATATGATTTCCCCGAAGAGTTCGATTATCTTGAGGAACTGGCCGACCGATCCGGCGAATATATGGCTGCCGCCGTCTCCGGCTATCATGAGACATACAAAGACGGCGGTTACGATGAAAGCATGGCGGAATACGCAAAGGAAAATTACAGCCGCGCCTATAAATGCATTCAGGTTATCATCACCTATCTTCACGGCGACACGCCGAAAGGCTCTGATCTTGACAGCGCCGAGAGTTAAGTCCCCTGCTGCACGGCAGGGTTTCTTCCTATTGATTATTTCTTTCCTATTATTTTAGGCACCAGTTTCCCCTGACGATATGCGGCGTTTCCCCGCGTCTTCCACGTCAGGCTGCCCGTCTGATCCTCATAGACAAGATCCGTAATACAGAAATCGCCCTTTTCGTATCCCCAGCCGTCGCCCGCGTCCTCATACAGGGCAAAGTTTCCGTCCGCGCCAGCATACGCCAGAAGTTCCACATCCGCTCCCACGGTCTGCGCCGTACTTGCCTTCGGCTCCGTCACAGGAAGGATCGAGCCCGCGCGCACAAACACCGGGATTCTGTCCGGCAGTATCTCCACATCCAGTTCTTCCCCGCCCTCATAGCGGCGCTGTGTATGGAAATCATACCAGCAGCATCCCGCCGGCAGATAGACGCGCATCGTCCTGTCCGCCTCGGCAAGCGGCGCCCCGTCCTCGCCATAAAGTATGGGCTTTGTCACCGGACAGACCATCAGCGCCGGTCCGAACATGAACTGTCCGGATATGTCCCAAACATTGGGATCTTTCGGAAAATCATAGAACAGCGGCCGCATGATGAGACTGTCGCTGCGCCATACATCCCCCGCAAGAGAGTAAAGATACGGCATCAGCCGGTAGCGCAGGCGGTTGGCCGCAAGGAGCGCGTCATAAAACACTTCTCCCGGCCGGCCGAAATTCCATGGTTCCCGGCGCACATCCGTTCCGTGGCTCCTGAAGACAGGAAGAAACGCGCCGTATTGATACCACCTCACATAGAGTTCCCGATAACCCGGGTTTTCCAGCCCCGTCGGATAGGCTCCGTCCCAGTACCACTGCGGGCCCTTCTTCACAAAAAATGCGCCGATGTCGAGCGTCCAGTAAGGCAGGCCGCAAATGCAGAACTGCAGCCCCGCCACGATCTGCCTGCGAAGGGTATCCCAGCTTGCGGAAATATCGCCCGACCAAAGGATCGCTCCGTATTTCTGGATCCCGGGATAACCGCTTCGCGTCAGGTTCACCACCCGCTTTTCTTCCGACTCTCCCCGCTGGCCCTCGTAGATCCCGCGGGCATGATATAAGCCGTAAGCGTTCGCTTTGTCCGCCGGCATCAGTTTTCCCGCTTCCTCCACAAAGGTTCGGTAGCTTTCCGGGGCGGGCGGCCTGCACAGTCTCTCCCACTCCGGCGTCACAGGCTCGCTGGAATCGCACCACCAGGCGTCCACGCCGTGCCGGAAAAGTCCCTTTTCTGCCTGTTGCCAGTATAGCTTTCTTCCCTCCCCGGAAAAAGCGTCGTAAATGTTGCTGTTCGGGAACAGAAGCCCTTCTTTCCGAAATTCCTCATAGTCCGGGCATCCCGGCGCCATGCTCGGCCAGACAGAGATCATGAAACGGATGTCCTGTTCCCGCAGGCTGCGGATCATTCCGGCGGGATCCGGAAACCGAACGCTGTCAAAAGATTTCTGTCCCCACTGCCCCTCAGGCCATGAGAGCCAGTCCAGCACCAGCGCGTCCAGTCCGAACTGCGTGCTGCGGAACCGCTTTGCCGCGTCCAGCAGCCCGGCCGCGTCCTCATAGCGTTCCTGAGACTGGATATAGCCGAAGGCCCATCTTGGAAGCAGCGCGGCCTTCCCCGTCAGGAGCCGGTACCCTTTTACGATCTCTTCCGGGTCTCCGGCTATCAAATAATAATCCAGAAAGGCATCCGCCTCCGTGTGAAAATACGTCCCGTAAGCAGTATCGTCAAAAACGGCGGGACTTTCGGTCGCAAGCATCAGCCCGTATCCTCTGTCGGAGACAAGCATCGGAATCGCAATCTTTAAATTCGCCTGATGCAGATACTGGGTCGTGTGCCTGAGATTCCAGACGCCCTCCTGCGCCTGCCCCAGTCCATACAGCTTTTCGTCCGGCTGAAAATCGAGATGCAAAGTCGTGTGATACAGTTTCCGGTCGAAAACTCTGGCGGCATCCCGGATCCTTCTCTTCACGCCGTCCGCCGTCCGGATCTCTTCTACCGCCGCTTCGCCGTCCACCGTGCGGTACGCATCGAAAACCTCCGCTTCCCTGCTCTCCCGTTCCCGTTCCGCCAGAAGAAGCGTCCCGTCCCTTCGTTCAAAGCGAAGCGAGCCCGTATCTCTGGAAATGATCACCTGAAGCAAAGAAGTGACAAGCCGGATTTCCCGCTCCGTCCTGATATCCTGCCATTTCGGAAAACCGTCCGGCGCTTCGTTGCGGAATGCGGTCTCATCCGGAGAACCTTCTTCTTTAAAAGAGGATTCCTTTGTATAGGAAATCCGGATCATATTATCCGCCCAAGGTATGAGCCGGATCAGCCCCGCCTCCTGACGCAGATACAGCGCGTTTTTATCCCTTCTGATCTCTTCAATGGTCTCCCCTGCCCGCGGCACGACTTCCATCATAATCGTTTTCCCCTTTCCTTCGCCCTTTTCCAGCCCTTTCCCGGAGAGCGGCAAAGATCCTCTCGCCCGTCTCCCCGGATTTATACATTGACATTTTCACCAATTTTTTAATTTTTTCGGAAGATTTACTATGAAAAACATAAATTTTTCTTTTTACCGATTGACTTTTCCGCTCAGTTCGTCTAATGTATGTTATGAAAAAATAAACGCCATTAACAATTTATTCATATTTTGTTCATAAATATTTTTATGACGTTATATTTATGATAAGGGATGATGAATTTATGTACAACAATAATCTGACAGAAAACTGGACAAAAAGCAAGCGTTACATACAAAAACTGAAAGATAAAATTTTTTCAGGTGAACTGTTCGGCACTGAAAACAGAAAACGGATGGTTGACTTCTTAAACCGTTATTCTCTTCTGTTCCATGCACTCCTTGCCTGCGGCATCTGCTTTCTGATCGAATGGATCTCCCGTCATTCGTTTGCAGATGCTTTTACTTTTGTATTTGACCGGAGTCTGGTTTACCTTTACAATTCCCTGATCGTTTTCGCCTCCCTGATGCTGGTGTACCTGTTCCGCCGCAGAGTGCTGGCCCGTATGGCGATCAGTGTGTTCTGGCTGTTTCTTGGGACCGTCAACGGCTGCGTCCTTTTAAAGCGCGTAACCCCTTTCAGCTACACGGACCTGAAAATGGTGGGCGATCTTCTGACCATGCGTGAGAATTATTTTAACCTGGCGGAAGAAATCCTGATCGTCCTCAGTGTGCTGGCCGTCGTTTCCCTGTTGGGATACGTCTGGTGGAAAGGTCCCAAATTCCAGGGGAAAACCCACCGTCTTTTCAGCATGTTCTTTATCGGCGTGCTGGCCTTCTTTATTCCGATGGTCACGAACGCCGCCGTCAGCAACGATGTGCTGGCCGATTATTTTGAAAACATTGCCCAGGGCTATTCCGACTACGGCTTCGTCTACAGCTTTTCCGCCAGTGTGGTGGACCGCGGCATGAGCCAGCCGGATGATTACAACGCCGAAACCATTGACACCATCGCCAAAGATCTGACTCCCGCCGTCTCCGAGACGGCGGCGCAGGATATGCCGAACGTCATCTGTGTGCTGCTGGAATCCTTTGTGGATCCTTATGAATTCAACTTTCTGCAGTATGACAAAGATCCCGTTCCGAACTTCCATTCGCTGTATGATCAATACACCTCCGGTCATCTGCAGGTTCCCGTCGTAGGCGCCGGAACCGCCAATACGGAGTTTGAGATCCTTACCGGAATGGGAATGCAGTTCTTCGGCCTCGGAGAATATCCCTATAAAACGATTCTGAAAACCACCTCCTGCGAGAGCGTCGCCGGAGTGTTCCACAACCATGGCTATGGAACTCATGTGGTACATAACAACGGCGGAAACTTCTACAGCCGTGCCAATGCCTTTTCCCAGATGGGCTTTGATACGTTTACGAGCAAGGAAATGATCAATATTCAGGATTGGACACCGCTTGGAACCTGGCCCACGGACCACTGTCTCGTGGAGGAAGTGGAAAAGACTCTGGATCTGACGCCGGATGCGCCGGACTTTACCTATACCATTACCGTTCAGGGGCACGGCACCTATCCCACAGAGCCCATTCTGGAAAATCCGGAAATCAGGGTGAGCGGCGCTATGACCGAGGAAGATAACTACGCATGGGAATACTATGTGAACATGCAGCATGATGTGGACACCTTTATCGGCGACCTGATCAATATGCTCTCCCAGCGGGATGAGAAAACCGTTGTGATACTGTTCGGCGACCACCTCCCCACCATGGGTCTGACGGAGGAAAATATGGTTACCGGAAGCCTGTTTGAGACAAAATACGTTACCTGGAACAATTTCGGCATGGAAGACGCATCCAGAGACCTGACTGCTTTTCAGCTCATGCCTTACATGATGGATCAGCTCGGCATTCATGACGGCACCATGGTATCCTATCATCAGTCCAGAAATTATCAAATGTCCGAGGAATACGAACACGATATGGAGCTGCTTCAGTATGACCTCCTGTACGGCGACCGGTATATCTACGGTGGCTTGGACCTGTATCCCGCTTCCGAACTTGTAATGGGCGTGGAAGACATTACAGTGGACTCCTTCATGTCCGACGAAGAATATCTGTCTGTCTTCGGTTCCAACTTCACTCCCTGGAGCCGGGTAATGGTAAACGGCAAGATGGTCACGACCTCATTTATCAACGACAGACAGCTTCAGATCGAGGCAAGCGAACTTTCCGAAGGCGAAAATACGATTCAGGTAAATCAGATGGGGTCCAGCAATACCGTATTCCGCAGTTCCAACGAAGCGATCTACACGAAAGTATCTTCAGAGGACGATGATATGGTAGACTGATACAGCCCTGTTCAAGGCTGCATTTCGGAGTCCTCATAAGTCCGAAACAGCACCCCTTTTATGTCTGTGATGTATTTTGCGTCCAGGACCCTTCCGTCCTCCAGCGCCACCCGGCGGTCATATTCTTCAATTTTTTTCACCCGGCCCGTCACGGTCAGATATGCGCCGCCGCTCTTCTTTTCGTCCGGCTGAAAATAAGTGAACTGAATCTCCGGCAGCCCGCGGTCCCCGTTTCTGCCCGCGAGACACTCCCGGATGATCTGCAGCCTTTCATCCAGCCGCGCCTTTCTGTCCTCGTCAGGCTCCGTCCATTCTTCCGTAAGTCTCCTGGTCTCTCTGATGGCTTCCTCGTGCCCGGTCAGCGCAGAGAAGGGGGAAAACTGCGCCGCGCGGTCCGCAAGCGGCATCTGCGGATGGGTTGCGGAAACAGGACGGGGAAGATGGATGATGTCGTCATACTTATGCGTATCCTTCATGCCCTGTGTCCTCCGATCTGGCTGTTCCGTTCTATTGTCGTCGCGCCCTCCTGAAGATTCATCCCCTTTAAGATCGCGTTTTTCCCGTACTTCTTTTTTACGGAAAGCATGGCCTCCTGAAGCTTCCGCTCCTTTTCCAGCCGGTTTTTCTCTTCCTCCCGCTCCCTTTCCAGCGCCGCATAGTCCGTAAACAGCTCCATCTGTTCAAAGACCGGCGTTTCCTTCGCCGCGCCCTCTTCCACCAGACGGTTGGCGGTCACCGTAACTCTGCGAATCAGAAGCTTCGGGTTTACGATCCGGTCGTACAGCTCCGTCACCGCATCCAGGATCCGTTTTGTTGACGAGGTCTGGCATCCAAGGTTGACGGACCCGTTGGCCTGTTTGGGAACCGACCTGCCGTAACGGTCTGTCACCACTTCTCCCCTGTAGCTTTTCCGGCGTATTTCGTCCGTAAGATTCTCCACATCGTATCCTACGCTCAGCGCCATCTGATCCGTGACCAGCCTTTTTTCCACCAGCTCCAGCACAAGAAGATCCGTCATTTCCCGGACGATCAGCTTTCCCTTTTCAAAGTCGTAAGGGCTCTGCAGCACCTGACCGGAACACAGGCTGTTCGTCTCCGGCTTATACGCCTTGATCAGATCCATGGTCACAGGCTCAAACCCCCATGCGTGGTCGATGAGCAGCTCCGCGTTGACCCCGAACAGCCTGTACAAAAGCTCCTCGTTATGATACTCTCCCGGCCCGCCAAGGGAACATCTGGCGATATCGCCCATGGTAAAGAGTCCGTTTTCCTCCAGCTTTCTGCGATAGCCGGGGCCTACCCTCCAGAAATCCGTCAGCGGCCTGTGATCCCAAAGAAGTCTTCTGTAGCTCATTTCATCCAGCTTTGCGATGCGCACGCCGTTTTCGTCCGCCTGAACGTGCTTCGCCACAATGTCCATCGCCACCTTACAGAGATAGAGATTTGTCCCGATGCCGGCCGTGGCCGTGATCCCCGTGGAATCCAGCACATCCCGTATCATTTTCCCCGCCAGTTCCTCCGCCGTCAGCCGATAGGTTTTCAGATAATGGGTCACATCCAAAAATACCTCGTCCACAGAGTAGACATGGATATCCTCCGGGGCAATATATTTCAGATAAATATTATATATTTTTGTACTGTATTCCATATAAAAGGCCATCCGCGGCGGCGCGACGATATAGGACAGTTCCAGCTCCGGGTGTCCTTCCAGTTCCGGAGCATGACAGGATGCGCCGGTAAACCGTCTTCCCTGGGCCCTGTTTCTGCGCTCCGCATTGACCTCCTTTACCCTCTGCACCACCTCGAACAGCCGTGCCCGCCCCGGTATGCCGTATGCCTTTAGCGACGGCGACACCGCAAGGCAGATCGTCTTTTCCGTTCTTTCGGCGTCCGCCACCACAAGATGGGTGGTCATGGGATCCAGCTTCCGCTCCACGCACTCCACGGAAGCATAAAAGGATTTTAAATCTATGGCGATATATTGGCGTTGTTCTGTCATCTGTTCACGCCCGGGCCTGTTAATTGACAGATCTGCATCCATCTTCAATCATCACACTTTCCTTATTCTCATAAGGCTTTTCTTTTTGCCATCTTTGCAAATACCTGTTCCGCCGCTCCAATTTCATATATGTTTTCTCATGTACTCCACCGTTTTGTGAAGCGTATCCATCTGATAGATCTGCTCCAGATGCCCTGCAAAATCAAGCCGGTATCGCGCCTGCAGCGCATCCAGCATCCCTTTTAATTCCTCATTCCGCTGCTGTCGGGAATCCGGGAAATAATCCTCCAGCGTAAGCTGACGTCCTTCTTCACCGGACAGATTATAAATGCCCACGCCAACCAAACGCACCGGATGCCTGTCCATATTGTCCAACATCCTGACCGCTTCCCGCCAAATCATGACGGCAGAGTCACAGTCAGCCGTAATTTTTGAGCGTGTAATCCCTTTCATATCGGCATAAGTGAGTTTCAGGGTAACGCCGTTCCCATGCAGTTCATGACGTTTTGCCCGATGCTCTACACAGAGCGCAAGCAGGACAAGGACATCCTTTAAAAGCTCGTAATTGCTCACATTTTCCTGAAATGTAACCTCCCGGCTGATCGATTTCGCGTCCTGCGGGCGGTACGGCGTAACCTTGCGATCGTCAATGCCAAAAGCGAGCTTTGCAATCCAGCGTCCCTGCTTCCCGAGAAGCCGGACGACTTCCTCTTGTTTCTCCCGTATATCACGGACCGTATGGATTCCTGAAGCATACAGCTTTGCAGCTGTCATCTCACCCACGGTATAGAGAACCCGCACATCCCGGTCAATGATCAGATCTACAAAGTCCCCGGCAGTTGGAATCTCAAAATAGCCGTCCGGCTTCCTCTCTTCGCTTGCCGTCTTTGCCGCCGTCTTTGAATAAGCGACGCCCACAGAACAGGTAAGCCCCACTTCGTCCCGGGTGCGCTGTTTGATCACGCGGGCGATCTTCCGCGCCCCTTCCAGATCTTTCGCCCGTTCCGTCACATCCAGATACGCCTCGTCCAGCGCGATCGTCTCCGCCGCAGACGCATACGAATTCCAGATTTCGTGGAGCTGCCCGGATACAGACCTGTACTTGTCGATGTTTGGGCGCATATAGATCCCGTTCGGGCAAAGTCTGTATGCTTCTTTGATATTCATTGCGGAGTGAACGCCGTATTTTCTGGCCTCATAGCTGCAGGTTGCGACCACGCCCCGTTCACCGGGCAGGGAACCTATGATCAGCGCCTTCTCCCGAAGGGCAGGATTATCTCTCGTTTCCACGGAAGCAAAAAAGGCGTCCATATCCACATGAATGATGATCTGTTTCACGTTTCCCCTCCTGCGGAAATTCAGCTTTTTCATCCCGCACCGGCCTGTCCAGCCTCCTGATCCGGTTTCATCTTTATCGTCGGATACCTGTCATTGATCCTCTGATAACAGGGACAATCCCCCGCATGATCGTTGATAATGCCACACGCCTGTAAATGGGAATAGATCGTAATCGGCCCGATAAATTTGAAGCCTCGCTTTTTCAGATCTTTGCTGATCCGGTCTGAGAGGCCGTTGCTGACCGGTATCGCGCCGTCGGCGTGGCCGTCGTACAGAACGGTTTTTCCGTCCGTGTACGCCCAGAGATAATCGCAGAAGCTGCCAAACTCTTCCCGGATTTTCCGGTAACATCGGGCGTTATTTATGACTGCGCGAACCTTGCTCTCCGATTTCAGCATCCCTTCCGTACACAGGATCCGCTGTACATCGGCCTCGCCGTAATCCGCAATCCTGTCATATTCAAAGTTTTCAAAACACCGGCGGAATATCTCCCGTTTCTTCATCATCAGTCCCCAGCTCAGCCCGCACTGCAGACATTCTAATGTCAGATGTTCAAACATCTGGCGGTCATCATGGCGTACCGGCACTCCCCATTCCTGATCGTGATAAAGCCGGTTGGCTTCGTTTACAAATGCCCACGCACAATGTCCCATGTATTCCTCCTTATTATTCCCCAAATACGAACCTGACAGAATTTTTCTTTTGAGAAAATCGGGTATACAGAATTTTCTTCTGCATGCAGATATCAGAACGTGCGTTCTGATTTTATTGTATCAGATTTATTTTCGACATGCAATATTAAAATGAAAATTGCTGATTATCTCAAAAAAGCCTTGATGTGCCGCTTTAATTTTGTCCGTTTTTTATATATCCTGCAATTCTTCCAACATAATTTTTTCAATACTGATTATATCTGGCTGTGTTGGAGTAAAGCGCATTCCTCTATGTAACAAATTGATTATTTTACGCGCATTCTTTTCCAATTCCTGTATCAGCCTTGGGTCTGAAATCCTCACAGGCTGACCACCCTTAATATACTGACCGTCTATATATCCTGCCGTAACTGGAAACATATCCTGAAAGAGAAGCGCTGTTTTCCGATCAAAGATTTTTACAATCTTGATCGTATCTGTCGGCTTGTGCTGTTCCCTTTTCTTTTGTATCAGACGTTCAAATTTTTCTATTTTTGAGCTACAAGGAACTAACCAGTACAGATCAGTACGGCTGTCCTTAAAAGCAAAATAATGAGGGCGCTTAGTATAATCGTAATTGATTTTCAAATAAGGATCTCGAACCTTTGCAAAAAAATCATCAGATACAAAATACAGACTTCCCGTTAAAATCTCCATGAGCAGCTTTTCTCCTTGTAAAATTTTAAGCCCCTTGCTATGGGGCAAGAGGCTTAAAAACTTTTCCACGGTCTATTTGTTATTCGCGTGACCGGGAGCGAACCACGTTTTCACGGTCTGTTTGTTTTCCGCATGACCGGGAACGGACTACTTTTTCAAGACAGTTACCTGCCTGTTACTATTATTATACGCAAGCCCCGCTAATATGTCAATCCCAGATAATTTTTTTCAGCTTTTAATTTTTTGTTCAGCTTTGAAAGGTAAAATCCCTTCACTTTAGCTTTTATGTGGTTTTAGATCGTGATTTTTCAGTATTCAAATTTAACCTGCCTTTTCGGAAAGTTATACACATCCACGCGGTGCACTTGCCTGCATTCCAATTTTTTGTGAATAAATTTTCATTTTCCTCTTGGCAGGCATCACCACCTTTGCTTTAATAATCTCAGTTGAAGTTTACCAAAGCTCTTCCGCAATATGCAGCGCTGCATAAAATTTCTGCATGTCGTGGTTAGCTTCATGCAGGCCGTCCGCAGTATAGTCCTCTGTATCAACAACATCTCCCGTCACAAGGAAATCATAAAGTTCCATGTTGTGGAAATCGCAGACAGCCTGAACTCCGGCAAGTTCCATCTCCACCGCAAGGCAGCCTTCTTTTTTCCGTTTCTCTGCAAGAGAACGTGTTTCCCGGTAAATCGCGTCGGTGGTCCATGTTCTGCCTTTTATAAAAGGCAGACCGTGTTTTGTAAATACTTTTTCCACAACATCTGCGTTTTTTATTGTTATGTAATCGGCCGGGGAAGCGTAATGGTAAGACATACCTTCATCACGATACGCCTCTGTTGGAATCACATATTTCCCTTTTGTCTTTTCCTTATCCAGAGAGCCTGCAGAACCGAACAGTATGAATTTGTCCGCTCCTGTCCGCCAGTTAATCTCAATCATGTCCGCTCCTGCACCGGCGGCTCCAATCTCCGAAAGATAGAAGACAATTTTCTTATCATTGACAGTCAAAAGGTGCATCGTCCTGATCCAATTTGCCGCCCGCATTTCCCCTACCTTTTCATTTGGAAACCGTTCCAGTACGGCCGGATATATTTCTCTTGAAAATGTACCTATTGCAATATCGCAGATTTCTCTTCGTTCACCGTAAAAAGCTTTTGGTGAAACGATCGCTTCACTTTCCGGGTCAAATGAGTCAATGATCATTTCGTTTCCTCTCTTTCTCATCCTACAAGAAGAGGCATTTCTTTTTTAGCTTCTATACCGCAATAATAAAACGTTCTATGTCCTATAATTTTCTTGCCTTGAATAAAACCGAAATAGGGAGCATTTTCGCTTTCCTTTCTTTCGCACTGATATCACCCTCGGCCTGCATCGTCGCATCGTCGGTCTGCTCGACCATTTGCTCGATTACAAACCCCGTCTTTGCCAAAGCGTTCACATAAGTGGATATTTTTCGGTTGCACAGCAGGATCTCACTGCCGTCTACCGGCATTCGGAAATAGGACTCGTCAAAATAGCTTTTGTTCATCACCAGGGTACTATTTTCAATGACATCTTTCCGTTCCTCACAAGACCAGGCAATACAGTAATTGAGGGTATGGTGCCAGCTGAAAATGAAGATGCCGTCTTTTTTCAGGTATGAGGCTATTTTCTGAAAAGTGCCATCCAAATCGGTGGTCCAGCCAATCCCATAAATCGAGTACACAAAATCAAAATAATCTTTCGGGATGTCCATCTCGGCTTCCATCGGGGAGCAGATGAGCTTCGCATGATACCCGTTTTCGCTCAAATACCGCCGGGCATTTTCAAGCTGCTTTGATGATAAATCTACACCCCATAATTCCCCCGCATTTCTGTCCGCAAGATACTTCAGGGAATGACCGCTGCCACAGCATATTTCAAGCATTTTCTTGCCCGAAACATCGCCAAACAGGTGTAATTCATTCTCTGTTACAAAGTGTACTCCGTATGTAGGCAGCGCCGTAGTCCCAAACCACAAATCCGCATAAGTATCCCAGTAATGCTTATTTGTCTTCAATATTTTATCTGTATCCATAATGCTATCTCTTCTCAAAATGTGAATTTACTCTTTATGTTTCGATAAATACAATACAAGGTCATCGTCATTACAGCAATCACAATACGGCTCACAGATCTGATCTTTATACCAAACGCCGCTCCCGTCCGGAATGTATCCCCGCTTGACATACATCCTCTGGGCGCTTCCGTATCCGCTGTTTAGTCCCACTCCCAGGTATATCACGTCCGAATAAGAGAATGCGATCTGTTCCGCAATATCCATGAGCTTGCTGCCAATTCCTCTGCGCCTGTATTTCTCCAGAACGCCGAAGTCAACGATCTCCGCATAGCCCTGATTTGCATACGCGCCACTCTTGGCATCCGGATAAACGTTAATGTATCCGGCAATGTTGCCATTCCATTCGGCAACCAATGCAATCGCTTTGCCCTCGGCCTGATGTTTCAGCCGCATTTCGTATTTGTCTATTGTCGCATCCCAGCCCTGCGCAATTTCTTCATCTGTAATGATTTTGGCATCGCTCTGCTGCAAATCTCGAATTACAATTCCATTTTTATCATAATAGACCATACCCATATCTCCTTAAACACCGATTTTTTGATTCAATTTCAATTCAAGGCTTTCTTTAAATCCTTAACATACTGTGCCTGCTGTTTTTTCAAATAGGCTTTCACGAACGGTTTCATGATTACTTTTTTCGCTGTGACTTCCTCCGTAAACTCAATCTCCGTTCGCTCACCATCACTACGGAATATTCCTGTCCAGTGCCCCTTCATGTTATCATTTTCCATATCAAACTCCCATCGCTTATACGGTTCTACGAACGTAACAGTAAAGTTGGTCGGATATCCTGCCTTTGTATATTCCACAAACTGCTTATCATTCAGAAGCTCGATCTTGTCCAGATCGCTGCGCCATCCATAATTTTTAAGAGAAGTGACAATCTCCCATACTTTCTGCACATTACTTTCAAAAGAAACTTTTATTTTTGAGACAGCCATTTTGACCTCCGGTATTTTTATTCATCAAGCAAATAAAATGCCCACCCATTGTAAAGCAGATTTGTCTCAGCAACAACTGGAATTTATCCACTGACCCATACGTCAATTTCATCTTTGGCCGGTGGCTCAAATCTCGCTATTCATTCTGCGCTTTCATTCTGTTGTATACAGGAAAATCTCCCGCCTTTAGCAATTGATTTGCCTGCATCACTAAAGTAGATTTTTCATCCTTTTCTCTCATCAAACATGCCCCCTGCAAAAACTAATTGTTCTCATTGGGAAACTGGGCTTTTTCATGCCGTCGCCGGCTCTAAAAGTGTTAATGTTTTCTTATCTGCGTCCAACCTGCACTTTACTCCATACGGGATAATGCCGATCGGCTCCGCGTGACCAAAATTGACATTGAACAAAATTGGGAGTTCAGGATGACCGGCTTCCTCCCCGACAACCTTTCGGTACACCTCTTTGTATGGCTCATATTTGCTGCGTCTGGCCGGTTTTCCCACAATGATGCCATGGATCACGTCAAACAATCCCTGTGCCGCAAAATTGCGGAGATACCACGTAAGACAGTCAGCCGATATATCATCTTCGCTTGTTTCGAGAAACATAATCTTTCCTTCCCACTCGTCTTTCGATGGCCATAGAGATGTCCCCAACAGCTCGATAAATACATCCACGCAGCCGCCAAGCAATTTCCCCTCCGCAATCCCGGCCCCTTGGATTACTTCATATCCGATGTACTCCGGATGATACGGCTTTTCCGTGTGAAGATTTTCCTCACGCCACCTGATTTTTTCGTCCTCATCATCGTACCAATAAGGGGCGGACGGAATCTCAAGGGTTTCTTTTGGCTCAAACAGCGTGTCCCGAATCATCTTCGCAGTATAGTCGTTGATTTTTCCATACTCCGAAAAATTGGTCATCACACTGGCGCCATAGTAAGAGATCAACCCGGCTTTATACATCATAAAGTGGTTGGTTGTGGTATCGGAAAAGCCTGTGAAGATTTTAGGATTTTCGCGGATCACGTCAAGATCAATGTAAGGCAGCAGGCGGATGGTGTCATCCCCGCCGATGGCATTGAAAACCGCCTTGATGCGTTTGTCCCGGAACGCTTCCATTAGATCGGCCGCCCGTGCCTCCGGGTGATGATACAGGTATTCCATGCCCTTCAGCGCATTGGGCATAACCGCTACATTCAGCCCGTAATCTTTTTCCAACCGATCCTTTGCGAGATACAGCTTATGAATTGCCCATGGCTCGCCCAGTATACCGGACGAAAGGCTCACAATGGCAACGGTATCCCCTTTGCTTAAATGGTTCGGTTTGATCATAAGAACCTCCAAAAAACAGACTCGTTATTTTTCTACATATCAGCCCTTGTATAGAATGTCGCTTTCCCTTTTCCATGCCGGTCAACAACCCCATCTTTCATCAGCTGTGTCAGCGAATTTTCTACAGAAGCTTTAGACAGGGACGGCACAAGTTCCATGATCTCACCTTTCGTAAATTTACCGATTTTTTCACAAACTGCTTTTCTGACCATTTCTACTGCGGGCAGTTTATCCTCCACAAGGCTGATCCGGGTCTCAAAATCTCTATAAGCCGCCAGCACAATTCCAAACATATATTTTACTAAAACTTCCCACACCGAAAAGGTGTGTTGAACCTTGAAAATTCAATAATATAGGCAATAAAAAAGCATAGA
>CANPXL010000033.1 GCA_947586055.1 uncultured Acetatifactor sp.
TGGTTTTCGTTCTCTGAAAATTTTTTTGGAATCTTCAGGGTTGCATTACTGTTTATTTGTCAAGGTGCTTGTTGCTGCCAAACCGCTCCTTGTCAGGAGCTTTCATCGGAACAGCTTTATTAGAATAGCACAGCTGTACTCTTCTTGTCAACAGTTTTATTCGCTTCCGTAATTTTCTGAATATTTGCGGAATTCTGCATCCCGTCCGTCAGGTCCTGCCGGCTCTTCGAGATCAACCAAGCGAAATAAACTGGAATTCACTTAACAGGCGTTCTATGCCGTGCGCAAGGTAGTTGTATTGATACAACCCTCTCAGCACAGGATTCCTGTCTGTCCAGGAAATGATCATGTCTTCCACGACTCCGAGATCCATCATCATTACAAAGGTATAAACCGTCCAGAGAATCAGGACGGTTTCCAGAACGCCGAACAGAATTCCCATCAGCTTATCCAGAAAATGAATCACCGGCAGCTTGGACACCAGCTTCGCCGAAAAGAAAACCACGCCCAGAAGATGATGCACTACGCCCAGAACAGTCAGCAGAATCACCGTCAGCACGATATGAAACACATTGCCGTCGTTATAACTGCTGATCCCATGCGCAAGCAGCACCGCAACCACACAAAGAACCACCATGGAAACCAGTGAAATGACAGCTCTGACCATCCCCTTTTTATAACCGCTCATCACATTGATGATGGTCAGAACGATCAGACCGATCAGTAAAAAATTCAGATTGTTGATGTCAAAGTCCATAATTTTCTCCTTTTCCCTGGCTATTTTAACTGTATGGTATCAATGGAAGTATCCGTGACCAGCAGGTACCGATATGCGCTGTTGCCCGCAAGCATCAGCCTGACCGGCTTGGAAAAACTTCCGTTAAATTTTTCGATCTTGTTCATGGTCGTGATCACACATTCCGTTTCATTGTATATTACAATGTTATCCCTGTCAAAAAAAAGATCGGTGTATTCAATATTATAATAAAAACTGTTGACCTTTTCCGCAGAAGCGTTATAGACATCCAGCCTGTAAAGGTAATCGCTTTTATCGGAACGGAACATCAACCCCACATATTCTTCATTATAAAAGACAGACTGCACTTCTTCATTGTAAAAATGCCCCGCCGCCAATACAGGCTGACGGCTTCCGGTATAAATTCTCAGGCAGTCGTCACCCACCGCGAACAGGGTGCTGTCATTCATAAACTGCACACAGGGGATCAGATCCGTACAGGAATCGGAAGTAACAAGATAATCGTGATAGTTTTCACCGACCTCCGAAAGATTATAAAAAGCCAGATTTGTCTTCAGCACGCCCGCATCCACATAAATATATGACACACACAACAGTTCTCCATTCGGAGACAGGCTGATTGCGGCGGGATATCCGGAGTCGTTCATGCTGGCGGTTCCGTAAGACAGCAATTCTCCGTCCGGGCTGTAGGTATGAATCCAGTCCACATTCGTATCGGCAAGTACAGCCGCGACATTTCCGGATTGTGCCACGGCCACTTCCCGAATAGGCATATTGGTTGTTATAGTACCCAATTGCTGTTGGGTATTCTGTACATAAATGTTTCTTCCGTTATAATCGGCAATGGCCACAGTATCCCCGCTGACGGCAAGCCTGACCTCCTGAATCTGGTATGTCTGGTTCCATGCCGTCTTGCCCTTTGCATCCGAGCAGTGAGCCCCGTCTCTGCTGTAAGTGAGAATACAATCCCCCAGCCTGATGTCCGTCGCGCTTTCCGCGCTCTCCCTGGGAACGGAAGACACGACGTCATAATCCGTATAGACATGACGCCTGTATTGCACGACGATCAGGGCGATCAGCGCCGCCACGCCTGCGATGACCAGAAGAACACGGTACACCGAGGTCAGTCTGTGCTTCAGGATCTTTTCCTTATAACCGGCAAGTTTATTCCCGCGCTTTTGTTTTTCTCTGAAATAACTTCTGATATCTGCCATGATTCCTCCGCCAGCAGAATCATTATACCATAGATCCCCTCTCTATGGTAACAAAATTTTCTGTCCTTCCTTAATATCGTCCGGATTGCTGATACCGTTCAGAGAGCAGATTTCCGCAACCCTCTTGTCGCTGCCGTATTTTGCAAGACAGATTCCGATCAGTGTATCCCCTCGCTTTACAGTATAAGAGACCGGTTCCGGCGTCGGCGCGACGGTAGGCTCCGGCGTTGGTTCCGGGGAAGGCTCCTGCGTCGGTTCCGGAGTGGGCTCCTGCGTCGGTTCCGGAGAAGGCTCGTTTGTGGGCGCCGCGGCAGATTCCTCCGGCGCCGGCGAGACGGACGCAGGGGAGGACAGACTGACGCCGCCGCTGCCTGCCGCCTGCAGGGCGGATTCATTCTCTTTCGCAATGGCGTCGGTAAGCTTATCCTCCGTCACAATGCTCCCCGCCTGATTTTTGTTGCTTGTCACTTCCATCGTATCCGGCAGCTGCTGCGTAGTCAGCTGATCCACCACCTGCCTGGCGGAGGAACGCAGATCCGACAGGTTCGTCTTCCCGTTCATGACGGCAAACCCCGCCACGAGCAGAACGGCGAATACCGCTGCGGCCGTATATTTCATTTTATGCAGTGTTTTTTCCATATCCCCCGGCGCGGCCTTCTTTACAACCCGCCTGCCGGTTTCGGACTTTCCGGGCCCGAACGGAAGAACCCGGGCCTGTCCACTCTGTTTTTCGGACTGCTGCCGTCTTTCTTCCTGCCGTTTCCTTACTTCTTCGTATTTTCCCTGATCGACCTCTTCCGGTCTTGCTTCCTCCCTGCGGTCTTCCAGCATAAACGCCAGCATGCTGTCGTTTTTCTCGTAAAACTGTGCGTATCCCTCTATGTACCTGCATACTCCCTGTTCGCAGATATGAAATCCCTCCACCATCTCGCCGTTTAAGATCCGGTACCCGAGAAAGGTATATTGGGAAAAATGTTTTCTCCTCAGTTCTTCCGCTTCCTGCTGTACGGCCTGTGAAAGATGTCTGCTTTCCCGCTGCAGAAAGTTCAGCCGGCAGGCTCCGTACAAAAACAGATACGTCACCCCGCCCTCCTCCTGACGGATACCGAACAGTCCCACCGCCATTTCCTTATCCGCGGCATAACCGTTCAGCTGCTTCAGATAGGATATGACATAATCCTCCACATAAATTTTGCAGTAGCGATCCGGTTCTCCGATCTGTGTGACATTTTTTGGTAATTCCATAAAAACACCTCCCATACCGTTTTTCTAAATCATAGCATCGGTATGCGAGGTATTTTATCATTCTTTGTCGTGCTTCTCTCAAAAACCTTTCGACAATGTTTGCATGTCCCCTTTCGTCCGTTTACCCCTGTTCAAAACGGTATACCGTCACGGAGTCGTATTCCCTGCCCTCTCCGAAGACGCAGGACGGAAACTGCGGTTTGTTTATGGAATCAGGGTAATACTGGGTCTCCAGACACAGTCCCACGCGCGCGCTGTAAGAAGCGCCGTTCTTGCCGGTTTGCTCCGTAATGGAATTCCCCGCATAAAACTGAACTCCGGGAAGCGTTGTATACGCCTTCATAACCCTTCCGCTCTCGGGCGCTTTCACGGTGGCAAAATGCCGAAGCGTCCCGTCCCAGCCGTCAATGACCCAGTTGTGATCATAGCCGTTTCCAATACGCAGCTGTTCCGTATCCGCCGCAATGTCCCGGCCGATCTTCTTTGCCACGGTAAAATCCATGGGCGTCCCTTCCACGGATGCGATCTCGCCCGTGGGGATACAGCCGGGGCCGGCCGGCGTATACCGGGAAGCGGCCAGCCAGAGTTCATGCTCCAGCATCTTTCCGCTGTCATGTCCGTTCAGATTAAAATAGGTGTGATTCGTCAGGTTCAGCACCGTCTTCCTGTCGCTGGTTGCGTGATAATGCAGCGTCAGTCCGTTTTCCTCATCCAGCGTATACGTCACGGAAATCTTTTTGTTCCCTGGAAAACCGAGACTGCCGTCGGCATCCTCCAGCGAAAATGTGACACTGTTATCCTTTGTCTCGACGTCCCAGAGACGCTTGTGAAATCCTCTGTCCATATGGCTGTGAAGATTGTTGGCGCCGTCGTTGACATCTACCTTATAATTCACGCCGTCTATCCGAAATTCCGCGTTGCCGATCCGGTTTGCGCTGGGGCCGATCACCACTCCGAAAAAACAGCCGTTTGCCAGATAGTCTTCTCCCCTGTCATAGCCTAAGACCACATCCGCGGAATGTCCCGCGCGGTCCGGCACCAGCAGCTTTACCAGCGCCGCTCCCAGATTGGAGACGGCGGCCTTCATCCCTTTTCCGTTGGAAATGGTGTACAGCATGATATCGCGTCCGTCCGGATACTTTCCAAATATGCTTGTCTCTATTGCCATCTTTTCCTCTTTTCCGCTGCCCCGCAGCTTTTTACAGCTCCACGCGCCCTTCCAGAGCCCGTAGGAGCGTTACCTCGTCGATATATTCCAGATCTCCGCCCACCGGCACGCCGCTTGCAATCCGTGTCACCCGGATTCCCGTCGGCTTGATCATCTTGCTGATGTACATCGCCGTGGTCTCTCCCTCCAGACTGGAGTTGGTGGCTATGATCACTTCCTCCACATCTCCCTGCAGCCGCTGCAGCAGTTCCTTCAGTCTGATGTCTCCCGGTCCGATACCCAGCATGGGAGAGATGGCGCCGTGAAGCACATGATAAACTCCCTCGTATCTGCCGGTTTTCTCGTAGGCTGCCAGATCCCGGGCGTTTTCCACCACCATGATCATTTTGTGATTGCGGTTTTTATTGGCGCATACCGGGCAGACATCGCTGTCGGTAAGCGTGAAACATTCCTTGCAGTACCGCACGTTCTCTCTGGCGTCCAGAATGGCGTCCGCAAGGCGCTTCACCTTATCCTTCGGCAGATGAATCAGGTGAAACGCGAGTCTCTGGGCCGACTTGCCGCCGATGCCGGGAAGCGCCGCCAGCTCGTCGATCAGTTTGTCGATGTATCCGCTGTAAAGGCTCATCAGAATGTCAGGCCTCCCAGACCGCCCGTCATCCTGCCCATCATTTCCGCGCTCGCTTCTTCGGCTTTTTTCAGGGCCTCGTTTGCGGCCGCCACGATCAGATCCTGAAGCATCTCAATGTCCTCGGGATCCACCGCTTCCTCGGACAGTTTTATCCGAAGGATCTCTTTCCTGCCGTTCACCGTAACCTCCACGGCTCCCCCGCCTGCCGCGGCGGTAAATTCCCTTGTCTCCAGTTCCTTCTGTCCTTCCTCCATCTGACGCTGCATTCTCTGGGCCTGCTTCATCAGATTGTTCATGTTCCCCGGCACGCCCCCCGAGGGAAATCCGCCTCTCTTTGCCATTTTTTCCTCTTTTCCGCCTTCTTCGGCTGTTCATTCTTCCTCATAATCGATATCCATATGCACGACCTGAGATAGATCGATATAATTTTCTTCAAACTCCTGTCGGTTCTTTACCGTCTGCCAGATCACTTCGATCTCCCTGCCGGAGAAGTCCGAGAGCAGCGTTTCCAGCTGTTTCCTGTTTTCCTCATGCTGCAGGAAATAATCCGAGGCCATCCCGTCCTCCACTACCACCATCAGCTTATTGTCCCCGCCAAGGCTCAGCCTTGCGCTCTTCAGGTAAATCCGCATGGGATTCTCCGCGCTTCCCACAATGGACGGCCATCTTGCAACGATCTGCTGCACCTCTTCGGGCACCGCCTTGGGAAGCTGTGGTTTCTGTCCCGTTCCGGCCGTTGCCTGGGGTCTCGTTCCTTCTCCCAAAACCGCGGCCGCCGGCACGCCGTTCTCCATCTTTTCTTCCAGCTGGCGGATCCTGTCCAGCAGAGACTCCCTGTCTTCCTCCATCTGGGGCCTGCAGAGCCGGATCAGAGCAATCTCAACGAGGATACGCTTTTGAGATGCATAGCGGATCTGGCCGGAGAGTTCGGAAAAAATCCTGATATAGCGCATGATCCTCTCCATATCCGCCGCCTGCGCCTCTTCCTTCAGCCGTTTCAGGTTATCCGTGGACATGTCGATCACATCTTCCAGATGATCCGACGCCTGAACCAGCATCAGATTCCTCAGATACCATGTGAAATCCGTGACAAACTGGGTCAGTTCGCGCCCCTGCATGACGATTTCTTCCAGAAGCCGGATACATCCCATCACATCCTGATCCAGCACACTTCGCAGCAGCCGGCTGAACACCTCCGTATCCACCGCTCCCAGCACATCCAGCACCTTGTCGTAGGTCAGCTCCTGCCCCAGATGAAAGGCTATACATTGATCCAAAAGGCTCAGCGCATCCCGCATGGAACCGTCCGCCGTCTTTGCAATATAGCGCAGCGCCTTGTCCTGCGCCTGTACCTGTTCCGCATCGGTCAGCTGCCGCATCCTGTCCGCGATCGTCTCAATGGAGATCCTTTTAAAATCATACCTCTGACATCTGGAAAGGATTGTAACCGGCAGCTTATGCACCTCGGTAGTCGCCAGGATAAAAATGACGTAGGAAGGCGGTTCCTCCAACGTCTTCAGAAGCGCGTTGAAAGCCCCGATGGAGAGCATGTGAACCTCGTCTATAATATAAACCTTGTATTTTCCCTCTGCGGGAGAGTAGGAAACCTCTTCCACGATCTCGCGGATATTATCCACGCCGTTGTTGGAAGCCGCGTCGATCTCGATGACATTCATGCTGGCGCCCGCCGCGATGGCCCGGCAGCTTTTGCATTCCCCACAGGGGCCGTCCTCCGAGGGATTCTCACAGTTCACCGTCCTGGCAAAGATTTTTGCCACCGTGGTTTTTCCCGTTCCCCTGGTGCCGGTAAAAAGATAGGCGTGCCCGATCCGGTTGGCCTTCAGCTGATTTTTCAGCGTGGTCACAATGTGATCCTGCCCCTTTACATCCGCAAACGTGTCGGGACGAAATTTCCTGTATAAAGCCGTGTATGACATTTCCCGTACTCCCTGCGGTCTCCCGTCAGTCGCCGAAACAGATTCCCAGCATCTTCGCCTCCTGAATGATCGTGGCTTCCGGATCCAGCGTCTTCAGCTTTCCCGCCACGTCCTCCAGCGGCACCTTCACGATCTCGCGGTTCTTGTATCCGACCATAAACCCGTACTGTCCCTCCAGAATCAGCTTGCCCGCTTCGGAACCCAGACGGCTTGCGAACACACGGTCGTACGGACAGGGGCTTCCGCCTCTCTGCATGTGGCCGGGAACGGTGACGCGCACCTCTCTTCCCGTCTTTTCCTGAATTGCGGCCGCTATCTCGTAGGATACGGAAGGATGCACCTGCTTTTCAAGTTTTTTCTTATAATCCTTCTTGGAAAGCTTTGCGTCTTCCTTGGAAATGGCGCCCTCCGCCACGGCGATAATGGTAAACCTGCTGCCTCTTTTATCCCTCTCTTCGATCTTATCGATCACCTTATCGATATCATAAGGAATCTCAGGGATCAGAATAATATCCGCGCCGCCCGCCATGCCTGCGTTCAGGGGGAGCCATCCCACCTTATGTCCCATGATCTCCACAATAAATACGCGGGCGTGGGAAGCAGCCGTGGTATGGATGTAATCAATGGCGTCCGTGGCGATATTTACGGCGCTCTGGAAGCCAAACGTCATATCCGTTCCCCACAGATCGTTGTCAATGGTCTTGGGAAGGGTCACAACGTTAAGCCCTTCTTTACTCAGAAGATTTGCGGTCTTATGCGTCCCGTTGCCGCCCAGGATCACAAGGCAGTCCAGCTGAAGCTTATAATAGTTCTGCTTCATGGCCTCCACCTTGTTCAGTCCGTTTTCGTCAGGATCGTTAATGGTCTTAAAAGGAGTGCGGGAAGTGCCCAGTATGGTGCCTCCCTTTGTCAGAATACCTGAAAAGTCTCTGCCTGTCAGCATCTGGAACTTTCCGTAGATCAGTCCCTTGTAGCCGTCCAGAAATCCATAGATCTCAACTTCTTCCTTACTGTTGTCGAGTGTCTTCACAACCCCTCTCATGGCCGCGTTTAAGGCCTGACAGTCTCCGCCGCTGGTCAACATTCCGATTCTCTTCATGTTCTCCTCCATTCTGCCGCTCGGGCGATCCGTTACCATCATTATAACCCATTCCGGGTCCGTACACAACTTGAAAAATTTTTTTGTAACAGCTCGGCCGGCAGCCGTGTTCAACGGAAAAATCGTGCTCGCACGAATTTTTCGTTAAATGCGGCTGCCAAGGGAGCTGTCACGAAATTTTTTTAAAGTTTTTTGCAGCAGGACTTGAAAAGGGAGAAATTTTCCGATAGAATAAGAGAGTTCGGAGACGTATCGAAGCGGTCATAACGGGGCGCACTCGAAATGCGTTAGCCCTCCGGGGCTCGCGGGTTCGAATCCCGCCGTCTCCGCTGAAAAAGGGAACTGCCGCACCGCGCGTTCTGCGCCGATGCGGCAGTTTTCTTTTTCCGTTTCAGACTTTTTTGCGCCTGTCGTCAGTCTTTGCGTCAAAACCGAACCTGTTTTCGTTCTTTTTCTCTACTGTCTGACCAGTTTCAGATTCGTGATTGTGATCGTATATGGCGTCTTGTCCTGCTGCTTTCCGCAGTTGAACACCAGCGCGACGTTGTCGTCCGACTCCGCCGTCATTGTAATCACAGCGGAATAATGCTGCACTTCCTGTGTGCAGTCCACGCTGCCCGTCACGTATCCCGTATAGGGATCATAATTCTGCTGAAAAACAAAGGGCACCGTAAGATTCACAGTCGCGGAATAATCAAAGGAAAGCTCGTAGGATGCTCCCTCTTCCAGCGCAAGCTTCACGAACGTGGGCTGAATATACCATTCCTCTTGTCCGGCGTCGGCGACCTCCACGGAGATTCCGTCTGGGAGATAGGAAATTTCCGCCTTCGCGCTGGGATTCACCCAGCCGGTCCAGTTGTCCACATCCGCACACAGATTGTCGGTCTCTTCTTTCTCTTCCACGCTCTGAGGGGTAAACGCTTCCCCTTTCGCGGTCGCTGTCAGCATACCCAGCAGATTCTTATCCGCCACCTCCAGGGTTCTCCGGTTGATCAGCCTGTACCCGCTTCCGTTGTCCCACCAGAAACATTTCATCCCATACTCCCGACAGGTATTCACATAATACTCAGCCCAGGAAAGACGCTGCTCCGGATTGTCCTTATCAACGCAGCCAAACTCTCCAATCACCACGGGAATCCCCTTCTGAACGAAGCTGGCGTACAGATTTTTCAAAGCGCTGTCTATGGGCGCTTGCGTCCATGTAACCGCATTTGGATATTCCTCCGCCGTGAAGTTGAACGGCTGATAGACATGCGCGCTCACAATGATACTGTTTTCCGCCGTGTCATTCGGGAGTACAAACCCGTCCGTTATGGAGCTTCCCGACCCGGCGCAGTAGGTGTTTACAACCAGTATCCTCGTTCCATTATTTCCTCCGGAAGCGCGCACGGTATCCACAAACAGCTGATTCAGTTCGTTGGTCACCTCCAGGGCGCGGCCGTCCGGGTTCACCCAGTCGTTGGCATCATTCAGAAGCTCGTTAAAACCCTCAAACAACAGATGTTCGTCGTAATCGCCGAACCTTTCGCAGATCTGTTCCCAGATGGAGACGAATCTCGCCTTGTTTTCCTCCAGATTCGTGTCGCTGGCTCTGAGCCATCCCTCCATGCCTGTATCGTGGTGTACGTTCAGAATACAGTACATATCGTTATCCGTCACATAGTCCACCACTTCCTGCACCCGGTCCATCCATTCCCCGTCGATGCGGTTGCTGCCGTCCATATGGTTATACCATGTGACCGGAACGCGAACTGCGTTGATGCCGTTTTCCTTCAGCACATCCACCAGTTCCTTCGTGGCCTTGGGATTTCCCCAGGACGTCTCGGTCCCAAGGCCCACGTTTTTTCCATAGTCCGCGGCGGAATAACTGTCCAGCGTGTTTCCGAGGCTCCAGCCCAGCACGATCTCGTTTAAAAGCTCTGCCGCCGGTCCCGTTGGCACGGTTTCCTCCAACCCGTCTGCAGCTGCCTGGTCCGACTGTTCCGGCGTCCCGCTTTCGTCGGTCTGGGCGTCCGGTTTTTCGGAAGCCGTTCCGGCCGTCTCCTCCGGCATAGGATCCTCTTTTTCTGTCTGTGTCCCGTTTTCGGGCGTTTTGCCCGCGCATCCCGCCAGCCCCATTGCCGCCGCAAGAATGCATGCCATTAAGGCCGCTCTGCTTTTTTTCATTTTTCCTGATTCCCTGTGTTTCCTTTTCAAAGTATCAGTTCCTCTCTCAAAATTTCAAATACCTCTCCGTACGTCTTTCGTGCCGAAATTGTCTTTTTTATTCTGTGATTTCTCTTCTGAATCGTTACGGTTTTGTTTTTCTGTGTTTTATCTTTTTGGATATCTGTTTTAACCTGTAAACAAACAGAAACAGAACCGTCGATCTCAGCTGCAGGTTAATCAGCTTCTGCTCGTATTCATTCACATCCTGAAGGTAGTATGGATTCTGACGAAAATTGGGAAACGTATCCGTCATTTCCTTCCCCAGTTTTCTGACAAAACCCGCCTCTTTTCGCCCAGGACTCTGCATGTAGGAAAACAATGTATTCCGGTAAAAAAGGATGCCAAAATGATACTCTATCACATCGGGGAATTCAGCCAGAGCGCCGTTTTCTTTTGCATACTTCAGCATCAGCCGCATTGCTTCCATCCGATCCCGGCATTTTTTTTCGTCGATGGCATGCGTGGTGGAATCCCCATGCTGATAATAGAAGACGTTCGCCTCCGGTATATGTTCAAAATGCCGGATCCGCATTCCTATCTCAATGAACGTGGCGTTGTCCTCATAAAATATATGCTCGGGGAACTGAAATTCCCTGTCAAAAAATATCTCCCGCGCGTAAATTTTTGTGACAACGGGGCCGGGGTGTAATAAATACGCTTTCCTTCTCGCATGGTCAAGCACCCCTGTCTGATCGGGGAAGTTATTCGCCTCTCTCTGCGCGGGAACCATGGTATGCTCATAGACCCTGCTCATATCCGTCCCCACAGCATCCGCCCCTGTCCGCTTCGCAAGTTCAACCATTCTTTCAAAAAGGTCCGCGACACCCCAGTCGTCCGCATCCATAAAACCGATGTACCGCCCCTGCGCCTGACGCAGTCCCAGATTTCTTGCGCCGCCCTGTTTTCTGTTTTCCGCGGAAGCGACCACTTTGACCCTTCCGGGATATCGCTTTTCATAATCCTTAAGAATCTTCAGCGAATCGTCCGTGGACGCATCGTCAACGGCGATGATCTCCATACTCTGCAATGTCTGCCCCACCAGAGAATTCATGCAGTATTCCAGGTTTCCATCATGCGCCATATTGTAGACAGGCACTATCACGCTTAAGTCGAGCACTGTTTCCTATCCTTTCCGAACACAAGAGTCCTGCCGAACCGGCCCCCGGAAATGTGTCAGTCCATCCGTTCAAAAACAGGCATGTACTCTATGGGCGCGTCCACCTTCACCACAGCGCCGCCCTGCATGATCTCGCCGGTGGACGTAAGCTTCCACTGGCCTGCGGGCAGATAGACTTCCCTCTCAAACTGGTTCAGGTGCAGGATGGGCGCCACAAGATATCTGTCGCCGAACATGTACTGGTCCTGAAGCTCCCAGCACCTTTCATCCTCCGGGAACTCGTAGAACATGGTGCGGATCAGGGGAGAACCGTTCGTGTGGGCCTCTTCATAAAGCTTTTTGATATAATCATGCATGGAAATACGCACGTCATAATATTTCCGCATGATAGCGTAATTTTCCTCTCCATAACTCCACAGCTCATTGGGCTGGCCGGTATGAAGATATCCGCCGCCCCAGTCTCTGTCGTCAAGGGCGGGAATATTGTAAGGCCCTCTGTCGCCATGCATGCGGAGCACGGCCGAATATACCGCGAACTGGTACCAGCGGATCAGAAGCTGGCGGAAATCGGGATCGTTCACGTCGTCCGTCATAAAACCGCCGATGTCCGTGGTCCACCAGGGAATCCCCGCAAGCCCCATATTCAGGCCGCACTGCAGCTGATCCGCAAAGGCCTCAAAGGTGCTGGGCACGTCGCCGGACCAGACCACATTCCCGTATTTCTGCGACCCCGCCCACGCACAGCGCAGCAGATTTACAACCGGCCCTTTGCCGAGCCTGCTCATCTCGTCATAGAACACTCTGCTGTACATCTGAGGGTACATGTTGCTGACCGCGAGGGCAGGGCCCGCGCTGTAGCGATAGTTCTCAAAATCATAGACGCCGTAATCCGGCTCGGAATTATCCAGCCAGAAAGCGTCGATTCCGTAATCGTAATAATTCTTTTTGCATACCTCCCAGACATATTTTCTGGTTTCCGGATTAAAGGGGTCGATCTCCACACAGTCTCCCTGATAGTCATAAGTCTGTGCGGCGCCCCGCTCCGTTTTGATCAGAAGCCCCTTTTCCATCATGGGATAGAAATTCTCGCTCTTACGGTCCACGGAAGGCCAGACGGAGACAATGACCCTGATTCCCATGGAGTGAAGTTCCTCCACCATGGCTTTGGGATCCGGCCAGTATTTTTTGTCGAACTTCCAGTCGCCTTGCACCGTCCAATGGAAGAAATCAATGACAATCTGGTCGATCTTAATGCCTTCCTTCTGATACTGGCGAGCGACGGTAAGCACCTCATCCTGGGTTCTGTAGCGCAGCTTGCACTGCCACAGCCCCATGAGATCCTCCGGGAACATGTCGGCATGGCCGGTGGCGTCCGTATAGTTTTCCAGAATCTGCTTCGGCCCGTCTGCGGCCGTAATCCAATAGTCCATCTCCTTTGTGGATCTTGCCACCCACTCCGTATAGTTCTTTCCAAAGGTCACCTGACCGACTGCCGGGTTGTTCCACAAAAAGCCGTACCCAAGAGAAGATACCGCAAAGGGAACGGAAATCTGAGAGTTTCGCTGCGCCAGTTCCAGCGTGCAGCCCTTCAAGTCCAGATAAGGCTGCTGATACTGTCCCATCCCGAATATCTTTTCACCGTCGTTGCTGTCGAATTTCAGATTCAGCGTATATTCGCTCCCGCCGATGATTCCCTTCCACTGGCGGTTGATCACCTTCAGGCATCTGCTCCCCCGGGAGAGGGTCCCGTCATAGGAGCGGTAATACTCCCGCAGGATCAGCTTATCGTCTCTGTAAAAAGAGATAATGCCGGCAAAGTTCACCACCGCCTTCAGACGGCCGTTGACAATGGTGGCGATCTCTCTCTGATCAATGTTTCCGTCTCCCACCCAGTGGTCTTCCTTTTCGATAAAGACTCTGGGCGACGACTCCTTTACCTGTTCCGTCAGAGCCCACAGGTTCCCTGTGAAGGTTCCGAGCATGGTGGACCGGACTCTCAGGGAATCCTTCCCCCAGGCTTCGATCCTTGTCATTTCCCCCTGATGATGAAAGACCAGAGCGTTCCCGTCAATTGAAAATGTCATGTTCTACCTCGTTTCCGCGCCGTTTTCCGCGCTGTTTTTGTCTGCCGGCTTCTCCCGTCCGGGCGTCTTTGGCAACTGTCCGGCACTCCGCTTGACAGACATGCCGGCAGGCCTCCTGTGATATTTAAAAGTGTATCAAATGGCACTTGTCTTGTCAATGCTTACCGGGCACCGATCCCCCGATATTTCAGGTCGTTTCTTTCCCCGAATCCGGTTGCATTTTTCATAAGAATTCTGTATAATTTCAGAGAAAGAATCTCAGATCTTCATTCAACATTCCAACGGAAGGAGCGCGCTATGAAATTCGGATATTTCGACGACACACGGCAGGAGTATGTGATCACAACTCCCAAGACCCCGCTGCCCTGGATCAACTACCTGGGCTGCAACGGCTTTTACAGCCTGATTTCCAACACCTGCGGCGGTTATTCCTTTTATAAGGACGCAAAACTGCTGAGAATTACCCGGTACCGCTACAACGACGTGCCGGCGGACGCCAACGGCAAATACCTCTACATCAGGGACGGGGCTTCTATCTGGAATCCCGGCTGGCAGCCCTCCAGGACAGAGCTGGACAGTTATGAATGCCGGCACGGCCTGGGATACAGCCGTTTTACCTCCTCCAAAGATCAGGTGGAAGCGGACGTGCTGTCCTTTGTGCCCATGAACGACAGCTGCGAGCTGACCAGACTGACCGTAACCAACAAGTCTCAGAAAACCAAAAATCTTTCCGTCTTTTCCTATGTGGAATGGTGTCTCTGGAACGCTGACGACGATATGAAAAACTTCCAGAGGAACTTAAGCACCGGCGAGGTTGAAGTGGCGGGTTCCACCATTTTCCACAAGACCGAATACAGAGAGCGCCGCAATCATTACGCCATCTACTCGGTAAACGCTCCCATCGCAGGCTTTGACACGATCCGGGACGAATTTCTCGGCGCGTACCGCGGTGCGGACAGACCTCTTGCCGTAGAAAACGGCGCCTGCACGAACTCCATGGCCAGCGGATGGTCACCCATCGCCGCGCACCAGCTGGATCTGACGCTCGCACCCGGCGAGAGCAAAACATACCTCTTTGTCCTCGGATACATAGAGAATCCCGAGGAAGAAAAGTGGGAATCCCACGGCGTAATCAACAAGACCCGCGCTTACGCAATGCTGGAGAAATACAGCACGGAAGCCGGTTTTGACGAAGCTTTTGCAAAACTGCAGACATACTGGAGGGAGCTGCTTTCCAGATACACCGTCTCCTCCGGCGACGAAAAGGTCAACCGCATGGTAAATATCTGGAATCAATACCAGTGTATGGTAACCTTCAACATGTCCCGCTCAGCTTCGTACTATGAATCCGGCATCGGCAGGGGCATGGGCTTTCGGGATTCCTGTCAGGACCTTCTGGGCTTCGTGCACCTGATCCCCGAGAAGGCGAGGGAACGCATTATCGACATTGCCTCCACCCAGTTCCAGGACGGCAGCGCCTATCATCAGTACCAGCCTCTGACCAAAAAGGGCAACTCCGACATCGGCAGCGGCTTTAACGACGATCCCCTGTGGCTGATCGCGGGCACAAGCGCCTATGTGCGCGAAACCGGCGATACTTCTATCCTGACGGAAACGGTCCCCTTTGATAATGACATGAGTGTCGCAACGCCGCTGATGGATCATCTGAAGAGGTCCTTCGATTACACCGTGACCCACAAGGGCCCTCACGGTCTGCCCCTGATCGGCCGCGCGGACTGGAACGACTGTCTGAACCTGAACTGCTTCTCCGCGCATCCCGGCGAGTCCTTCCAGACCTTCGGTCCCAGCGAAGGCCCCGTTGCGGAATCAGTGTTCATTGCCGGCATGTTCGTAAAATACGGTGAAGAATATGCGCAGCTGTGCGAGCTGATGGGCGATGCCGCCGAGGCAGCAAGGGCCCGTAAGGAAGTGTCCGAAATGTATGACACGATCCTGGCGCACGGCTGGGACGGCGACTGGTTCCTGCGGGCCTACGATGCGTACAGTCATAAGGTAGGCTCCCATGAGTGCAGGGAAGGCCAGATCTACATTGAGCCTCAGGGATTCTGTGTGCTGGCGGGAGTCGGCGTGAAGGAAGGTCTGGCGCAGAAGGCGCTGGATTCCGTCAAAGAACGGCTGGACACGAAGTACGGCGTCATGATCCTGCAGCCCGCTTATACGGAATACCATCTGGAGCTGGGCGAGGTTTCCTCCTATCCCCCGGGATACAAGGAAAACGCAGGCATCTTCTGCCACAACAACCCCTGGGTTTCCATTGCGGAAACCGTGCTGGGCAGAGGCGACAGAGCCTTTGAGATTTACAGAAAAACCTGTCCCGCCTACATTGAGGACATCAGCGAGATCCACCGGACAGAGCCTTACGTCTACTCCCAGATGGTGGCCGGCCGGGACGCGAAGTACCACGGCGAAGCAAAAAACAGCTGGCTCACCGGCACCGCCGCATGGACGTTTGTAAATATCTCGCAGTATATTCTGGGCGTATATCCCACCCATAAGGGACTTTCCATCGACCCCTGCGTACCGGACGGATTCGGCGACTTTACTCTGACCCGCAAATTCCGGGAGGGCGTTTATCACATTCAGGTAAAGAACCCGGAAAACGTGCAGAAGGGCGTAAAATCCATGACTGTGGACGGAAAGACCGTGGAAGGAAACGTGATCCCCTACGAAAAGGGAAAAACCGAATATCATGTGATTGTTACCATGGGCTGAGCCTGCGGTCCTGACTGAAAATCTGCAAAAAAGAAAGATGCTCCGCCGCGCGCGGACGCATCTTCTTTTTTGCCGGATGCCGAAAATCCCCCAACCCGGAACCTTTCCGGGACTGTCCGCATATTTTCCGAACTTTTTGGGATACTTGTCAACATAAAACATACCGATTTCCAAAATCCGACGCCGATTCAGAAAGGAATACCGCTTATGAAACTCCTGTTTTACGACACGAAAAGCTACGATCAGGCTTCCTTTGCAGAAGCCTTAAAGAATTTCCCCGATATGGAGATCGAATATACAAAATCCGATCTGGATCCCAGAACTGCTTTTCTGGCAGACGGATTCGACGCGGTCTGCGCCTTTGTCAGCTCCGACATCGGACCGCGCACTCTGGAAATCCTGCACAGCAAGGGCATCCGTCTGATTTTAATGCGCTGCGCCGGATACAACAATGTGGACCTGGAAGCCGCCCAAAAATACGACATCTGTGTCATGCGTGTTCCCGGCTATTCCCCCGAGGCTGTGGCGGAGCATGCCATAGCGCTGGCGCTGGCCTGCAACCGGCGTCTTTACAAGGCTTATAACAAAGTACGGGAAAACGATTTCAGCCTGAACGGTCTTATGGGATTTACCTTTTACGGGAAGACGGCCGGGATCATCGGCACGGGGAAAATCGGCGCCGCCATGTGCAGGATCTGCCGGGGCTTCGGCATGAAGATCCTTGCTTACGATGTGTATCCGAATGAAAGCCTGAAGGACTTTGTGGAATATGTCTCTCTTGAAAAAGTGCTTTCCGACAGCGATGTCATTTCTTTGCATTGTCCTCTGACAGACGATACCAGGCATATGATTAATATTGACACCATCCGTCAAATGAAAGACGGCGTGATTTTGGTGAACACCTCCCGAGGCGGTCTGGTCAGGACCGACGACCTTGTGGAAGGAATCCGCATGCTGAAGTTTGCGGGCGTGGGCCTGGATGTTTATGAGGAAGAGGCGGACAATGTGTTTGAGGACCGCTCCGACGAAATTCTGGAGCATTCCACCACGGCCCGGCTGCTCTCGTTTCCGAATGTAATGATCACGTCCCATCAGGGATTCTTTACCCGGGAAGCGCTGGCGGCCATCGCGGCCACAACGCTGCAGAATGCGTCAGATTTTTTCCGTGGAACGGATTCCGAGAACAGGGTAAGATAATGCCGGAAGGCGGATCCGGCGTCCCGAAACGACGCGCGCACAGGCCGGGCAGACAGGACCTGTGCGCCATTTTTAGTCTACCCCGCGGATTTTCACGTTGTCAATGTAGTTCCCCGCCAGGGCCGCCATTTCCTCCATCTCCTTTCGGGAAAACGCTTCCAGTCCCTGCCCGATCATGTCCTCGCTCTCCCGAAAGCCCTGAAGATAATAGGCGCGGCAGCCCTGCAGCAGTTTTCCGATCTCTTCAAACTCTGCTGTGCTGTGGATCCCCTTTACCACCGTAGTGCGAAATTCATAAGGGATCCCGCTCTCCTTTAAAAGCGTGATGCTCTCCCGGATCCGCTCCATGTCGATTTCCTTGATCCCGCACGCGGCGGAGTAATTCTGCCAGGAAGCCTTGATATCCATAGCCACATAATCCAAAAGCCCTTCCGCCAGCAGTTTCCTCAGCACATCCGGACAATAGCCGTTGGTGTCCAGCTTCACGGAATATCCCAGCGCTTTCAGCCTGCGGAGAAAATCCGCCAGATCCGGCTGCAGAGTCGGCTCGCCCCCCGTAACGCAGACACCCTCCAAAATCCCTTTTCTTTTTTTCAGGAAAGCAAATATCTCTTCCTCCGGTATCTCGGGCTGAGACGCCGGATCCAGCACCAGCAGGCCGTTCTGGCAGAAAGGGCAACGAAAATTGCAGCCGCCCGTAAACAGGGTCGCCGCAACGTGCTCCGGATAGTCTAACAGCGTGGTCTTCTGAAATCCGTATAGTTTCATTTTGTCCTCCCGCTCATGAGCGCGTAAAGACCTGCCCGGATTATGATTCTTTCGCCCTTCTCCCGTACAGTTCCGCCAGCTTCCCCATTCTTTCAGCCAGTTCCGCCGTAAACGCTCCCGCCTTCATCCGCCAGCTCCAGTTGCCGCCCAGAGTGGAAGGCGTGTTGATCCTGGCTTCGCTGCCAAGCCCCAGAAAATCCTGCATGGGAATCACCGCAAGATCGGCGACGCTGGCGTAAGCCGCCCGCACAAATTCCCAGTGGATCTCTTTTTTCCGCCTGTGGGACAGATTCAGATAGGCGTCGCAGAATTTTCTGTCCCGCCTGTTCTGTGTCCTGTACCAGCCCAGCGTGGTGTCATTGTCGTGCGTGCCCGTATATACCACACAGTTTTTAGAATAATTGTGCGGCAGATAATCGCTTTCCTCCCGGGAATCAAAGGCAAACTGCAGCACCTTCATCCCCGGGTATCCCGTCCGCTTTACAAGCCTTAATACGGAAGGCGTCAGAAAGCCCAGATCCTCCGCGATCACCTCGCGCTTTCCCAGTTTTTCCTTCAGGACGGCAAACAGCTCGTACCCCGGCCCCGGCTTCCATTCCCCGATCTCGGCCGTCTTCGCCCCGGCAGGGATGGAATAATAGGCGTCGAAAGCCCGAAAATGATCGATTCTCACAATATCGTACAGCTGATAGCAGGCTTCCAGACGCTTTACCCACCATTCATAGCCGGTTTTTCTGTGGTATTCCCAGTCATAAAGCGGATTCCCCCAAAGCTGGCCCGTGGCGGAAAAAGCGTCGGGCGGGCACCCTGCCACCGCCACAGGCCGGCGGTCTTCGTCAAATTGGAACAACTCCGGATTCGCCCACGCGTCGGAGCTGTCAAACGCCACATAGATGGGAATATCCCCGATGATACGGATCCCCTTTGCATTCGCGTACGCTTTCAGCTTCAGCCACTGTATCCGGAACAGATACTGCTGAAACTGATAAAATTCCACTTCCCGGGCATACTTTTTCCGGTATGCTTTAAGCGCTTCCGGCCTGCGGATCCTGATCTTTTCCTCCCAGTCTATCCAGCGCCCATTGCCAAAGGAAGACTTTATCGCCATATAAAGGGCATAATCGTCCAGCCAGTAACGGTTCTTCTCCACAAATTCCCGAAACTCCGGATCCCCGGAAATGCCGCTGTTCTGCCATGCTGTCCGCAGGAGCCGAAACCGGTTTTCGTAAAGCTTTTCATAGTCGACGCATTCCGGGTTCTCTCCGAAATCATATCCCGCGCACTGCCGTTTTGTGAGCCATCCGCGCTCCACCAGATCTTCCGGGTCGATAAAATAGGGATTCCCCGCAAAGGTAGAAAAGGACTGGTAGGGAGAATCGCCGTAGCCGGTCGGTCCCATGGGCAGGATCTGCCAGCAGGACTGTCCCGCCTCCTTTAAACGGTCCACAAACTCATACGCCTCTTTGGAAAAACAACCGATCCCGTACGCCGACGGCAGACTGGACACCGGCAGCAGCACACCGCATTTCCTCATATTCCATTCTCTCCTAATTCTGAGCAGAAAACAGCTGTTACTTCAATTTCCAGATATCCCTGTTGTACTCTTCAATGGTTCTGTCGGAGGAGAAAAAGCCGGCTTTTGCAATGTTCACCAGCATCATCCGTTTCCATTTTTCCCTGTCTTCGTAATCCGCGATCATCCGGTCCTTGACTTTGATGTAATCTTCCAGATCCAGAAGCGTCATGAACCAGTCCTTATTCAGCAGCTCCTTGTACAGGCGTTCCAGATTCTCCCTGTGGCCTGCCTTTAACGCCTGCTTTCCCACGATGAAGTCCACCGCCTGCCTGATAACAGGACTCTTTTTATAATATTTTTTGGATACATAGTCGGCTTTTGCATAGTGTTCGATGACCACATCGCTTTTCTCGCCGAAAATATAGATATTGTCGTCGCCCACAAGCTGATGGATCTCAACGTTGGCGCCGTCGCTGGTTCCCAGCGTCACTGCGCCGTTGAGCATGAACTTCATGTTGCCTGTGCCGGATGCCTCCTTTGACGCCAGCGAGATCTGCTCCGAAATATCGCAGGCGGGTATCAGCTTCTCCGCATAGCTCACATTATAGTTTTCCACCATGACAACCTTCATATAAGGGCTTACGTCGGGGTCATGATTTACAATGTCGGACAGAACCAGCAGCAGATGAATGATATCTCTGGCGATCACATAGGCAGGCGCCGCCTTGGCTCCGAAAAGAAAGGTAATGGGACGCACCGGTTTCTTTCCGCCCTTGATCTCAAGATATTTGTGGATGATATAGAGAGCGTTCATCTGCTGGCGCTTATACTCATGCAGCCGTTTCACCTGAATGTCAAAAATGGAGTCCGGATCCAGCTCAATGCCTTCCTTCTCCCTGATGTAAGCGGCCAGCGCTTTTTTCTTCTGCATTTTAATGTCCTCGATGGCGTCAAGCGCCTTCGGGTCATCCGCTTTTTCCAGAAGTTTTTCCAGTTCCGCGGCATTCTTCTTATAGCCATCGCCGATCGTTTCCGTCAAAAAAGCGGACAATTCCCGGTTACAGGAAAGCAGCCATCTGCGGAAGGTAATGCCGTTTGTCTTATTGTTGAATTTTTCTGGGTATATCTCATAAAAATGGTGCAGTTCCGTTTCCTTCAGAATATCGGTATGAATGGCCGCCACGCCGTTTACACTGTAGCCGTAATGAATGTCGATATGCGCCATGTGTACCCTTTTGTCCGCGTCGATGATCTGAACTCTGGGATCCCTGTACTTTTTTGCCACCCGCGCGCTCAGTTCCTTTATAATAGGGACAAGCTGGGGCACCACCTGTTCGATATAAGCCAACGGCCACGTCTCCAGCGCCTCCGCCAGAATCGTGTGGTTCGTATAGGCGCAGGTCCTGCTCACCACCCTGACGGCGTCCTCCATCGTAAAACCTTCCTCCCACGTCAGGATCCGGATCAGCTCCGGGATCACAAGGGTCGGATGGGTATCGTTGATCTGAATCGCCACATACTGATCCATGTGGTGCAGGTTGCGTCCCTTTTTCTTCAGTTCCCCGACAATATACTGGGCGCCGTTACTGACCATAAAATACTCCTGATAGATTCGCAGCAGATTGCCCGCCTCATCCGAGTCGTCGGGATACAGAAACAGCGTCAGGTTTTTATCTGTTCTTTTCTTGTCAAAATCGATCCCCTTTTTCACAAGGCTTTCATCCACGGACTCCAGATCGAAGAGATGCAGCGTGTTGCGGCCGTTTTCATAGCCTATGACATCCATGTCATAAAGCACGGAGGTCACCTTCCCGTTTCCGAAGCATACTTCAAATTTTGTGTCCGTCTTTTTCAGCCAGGAATTTTCCTCGATCCATTCATTTTTTTCCGCCTTTTGCAGCTTATCCTGAAATACCTGCCTGAACAGGCCAAAATGATAATTCAGCCCGATTCCGTCGCCGGGCAGTCCCAGCGTTGCGATGGAGTCCAAAAAGCAGGCGGCAAGACGGCCAAGCCCGCCGTTTCCCAGAGAGGGTTCCGGCTCCGCCTCCTCGATCGCCGCCAGATCCCGGCCATTCTTTTTCAGTATCTGCGACAGTTCCTCATAAATCCCGAGATTGATCAGGTTGTTGGACAACAGCTTTCCGATCAGAAACTCCATGGATATATAGTATACCTTCTTTTTCCCGGAAATCTCGGCTCTGTCCGAAATCCTTTCCTTTGTCAGCTGAAGCACACAATCGTACAGCTGTGCGTCTGTACAGTCCTTAATGCTTTTCTTATATTTCCCCTCGGTCAGCTCCTGCAGCTGTTTCTCCAAACTCATTCTGAACCCTCCGCCTTATGAAACCTGCCTCCCCCATTTCCGGGGAAAGAATCGTCTTTCTTTACGATAGGATACCACAGCCGGAGCATTTCCGCAATGCAAATTTTCTCCCCAACGCCCGCCTTAAGGGACCGCAACGGTGCCGGACGGACGTCGCGGAGTTTCTGCATTTTGCGTCGGTTGTGCAGGGGGAAAGAGTGTGGTAAAATCAATACAGAAACAAAGGCAGGAGACAGATCATGGCAGTTGTCAGAAGCGTACAGGAAAAATACATGAAAGAAGCCCTGAAGCAGGCCCGAAAGGCCTACGCGCTGGGCGAAGTTCCCATTGGCTGCGTTA
The DNA here is from genome assembly GCA_947586055.1 of uncultured Acetatifactor sp. Taxonomy (GTDB): domain Bacteria; phylum Bacillota; class Clostridia; order Lachnospirales; family Lachnospiraceae; genus Acetatifactor. The sequence goes on from CANPXL010000033.1 coordinate 22,340, forward strand.
TCGTCCATGAGGGCAGGATCATCGGACGCGGCTACAATCGGAGAAACACGGATAAAAACACTCTGGCCCACGCGGAGATCACGGCCATCAACAAAGCCAGCAGGCGCATCGGGGACTGGCGGCTGGAGGAATGTACCCTGTACGTCACGCTGGAGCCCTGCCAGATGTGCGCTGGCGCCATCGTCCAGGCCAGGATTCCCGAGACGGTCATCGGCTGTATGAACCCGAAGGCCGGCTGCGCAGGTTCCATCCTGAACATTCTGGAAATGCCGCAGTTCAACCACCAGGTCCGCGTCACCCGGGGCGTCCTGGAGGATGAATGCAGCAATCTCCTGAAACTGTTCTTTACGGAACTGCGCAGGCGGAACAAGGAAGAAAAGAACTCTCATTCCGCAATATAGGTAGGAGCGTTTTTGGGGCTCTTCCCCTTGATCACATTGTGGTAATAAGCGTATGTCATGGGCGTGTCTGCCTTCAGCATATCCGCGTCCAGCACCTTCCCCAAAAAGACCGTATGAGTGGAGGTCTCCATTTTGTCGACGACCTCGCACACAATCCATGCGCAGGCGTCCGCCACCACCGGCAGGTATCCTTTTACCGTCTGCTCCACTTCCTCAAATTTATCATTATCCCGGCCGCTTTTAAAACCGAAGGTTCCGATGATTCCTGGGCTGGAATTTTCACCCAGAACGGAAACCGCAAATTTCCCCGTATCCTGAATACACTGATTGGTATAATTGTCATGATTGATGCTTACCGCGATCGTGGCGGGGTCCGACGTGATCTGCATGACGCTGTTTGCGGTACAGCCCGTCGCCCTTCCCTTATCCCAGGTGCTCACCACATACACCCCATAGGACAACTGCCGAAATGCGTTCTTATTCATACATATGCTCCTTTCCGGTCCGGATTCGCTTCCGGACATTTCTGTTGACCGTCCCCTGCAGGTCGGATCCCCGATGCGTTCCTCCCATGCCCGTACAGGCGTGGACACAGGATCCGTTCTGCCGCCCCGGCTTGCTGTCTCCGGGAAACAAAGAACAGTATATGTTACTTTTCACACAGTAGCCAGTCATAACATTAGCGCCGTCAGCTTAATCGCTGGCGGCGTCTGGCTCATCACT
>CANPXL010000034.1 GCA_947586055.1 uncultured Acetatifactor sp.
TCATTAAGGCGGGGCGCCCCTGTCACTTTATCTCCGGAAGTTTTGTTTTTTTTTTTTGCGGGATCGACCCAAGATACACAATAAGATCACCAATGTCCCGCAGAGGACTGCCAACACCACCCAAAGCCACAGGTACGATGGTCTGTCTTCAACAGGCTCCGCCGGGGGAGGGACCTCCAGAAAGAGCCTGCTTTGCGCATTATCGCAGTAGACACGGCTGTTCAATCCGCTGAAATCCGCTTTCAGGCTGATTTCTCCGGAACTTTCCGCAGGCCAATCAATAATTGCTTCCCCTTGAAAAACCTCATAAGGCACTTTTTCGCCGTCTATATATATGTTCACGGCATTCCGCACATCAACATCCTCCAAAGTGTCTTTCCCTTCAGAGTTTACCACCTTCACCTGAATCTGTTGGTGCCCTGTTTCCGGCAGATAAGATGCCTCTGCACTGACTGAAAGATTATACTCTTTTACCAAATATGCGTTTATCCTGCCTTTTTCTGACAGTGCATATTGCAGCGCAACAGTATCTTCCAAAGGATGCTCCAGTGTAATGGCCGCGAAGTGTTCTCCCTGTACAGTGCTGATCTTTCTGCTCTGACAGGATACCTGAATGTCCTGAAGGCTGCTCTCGGTAGTCAACAGAATCTTGACCCGGTCTGCATAAGTATCCTGCAGAGAAACTTCCTCCCAGTTATCCGGAGAATCCGATATCCCCAGCATGATTCGCTCCAGACCAAGACGTTCAAAAAGATAGTTTTCGCCAAAACTCTCTGCTGTCCTGCCTTGTGTACGACGAAAGCAGTTCCCTCCGGTAAGAGCAGCGCCTTCGCTGACTCTGTCCTCTATATCCTCTGTTTCATACAAAAGTACATCTACGATAATCCCACGTTCGATCGCTTTGGCTACAGCAGCCAGATAGGACTCTGAAGCCGCTTCCGTCTTCTCCTCCTCTGGCAGGCTGATCTCTCCGTCTGTAATTAATATCACATACTTTTCACCGGAAGAGTTGGTATCGAACATTTCCATGGCCGTTTCCAGCGCCGTGCCCGGATCAGTATATCCTTTTTGCTTCCAAGTTCGCAGTCCCGATATTGCATCTTCCATAGGGCTCTCAAAATCGGCTGCTATGACCATCTCTGTATTATAAACGGCCAGTGCCTTCTGATAGCCTGTAGGCAACATTGCCTCAACCATAAGAATGTAGTCCAACGCCTCCTGCCATCTCTCTCCAGACATGGACTGACTTCCATCCATCAAAAAAACAATCTGCCTATTTTCCTGCGGCGCACCATTCTGCGTGTTTTCAGCAGCCTGTACGGGAACTGACACTGTAATCAGCAAAAAACACAGGAATGCCGCCGCCAAATTAAAATGTCTTTTCCTATTTCTTTTCACGAGTTTCCGCCTTTTGTTCTATAAACCATGCCATATATCCGACTGCACACCATGAAATAACTCCCCATACCACATAAGAACAAGAAAAGTTTATCTTCAAAAGCAGAAAACCTATTGTGAGTTCTGCTCCCACTATCCACCGAGCCTTATCTCCGATGCGCCGTTTTTCCTTGTTATCAAGTCGTCTGTTTTTTGTATCCAAGGGGGCGAATTTCAATATGATAATAGTGGATACAACCGCTGCAACAGCCAGCAAAATGCCCCCAGACCAACTATCCATATCCGCTAGCAGTAACGTGGTAATCAAGGAAGTAAAAGACAAAATATAACATAATGCTAAATTAGGGGCATGATATCCTCCCGCATTTGAGCGCAATGGAATCATAGCACACAGAAAAAGTACACAATACCCAACCTTGCCCAATACAATCCCGATCAATAAACTCAGCAAGACATTCGTGCCAAGTATCAGTACGCTCTTCAGCGCGTACTGATACACGGCCTCGTGCTCTTTGCGGATATTTCCGTTTTCTACAAGGCGCCTGGCTACTTTCTGACTGATCTTTTCCATAAATTATCTGTCTCTGGAAAAATCTTTCAGGCCTTCAGGTGCTTCAGGCTGATAGAAAATGAAATAGCAGCCCTGAGCAACCAGACTGGTAGCAACTACAGTCAGTACAAATGCTGCTGCGTTGCAGGCATACTTCTTAAAAAAATTTCTCCGTTTCATTTCTTAAAGCCTCCTTGAATGATTTTTAAAAATAGTAGCATATTTTGTCGTATCGTGACCACAGATGTAAAAAACAAGGGGGTTTTATGTAACTTTTTAAAATTGCGCAAATTGTGCCATAAAAAACGCATTTTAAAAGGCTGCTGCACTCTTTTCGTGCAACAGCCTTGCCTCATTTTTCCTGCATAGTTTTTATTACCAGCCAAAGCCATCAATGAATAAAGTCATACAATAGCACCGCCACATCAAACTGGCCATTCTCATCGTGAATTTCTATCTGGCCCTTATATTTTTCTGCAATCTGTCCTACAATGATCAACCCCAATCCATGATTGCCGCCGTCTGCTTTATGCGTCAAATATTTCCCTTTTTCTTTGTTCACAGTCCGATAGGGATTCTCCACGTTGATGAATAAATTGGTCCCATCGGCTCTGATCTTAACCTCGATCTTTTTCCCATCCGAATGTCCAGCCAGCTCTTCAATGGCATTATCCAACAGATTCCCTAGACAGATACAGATATCTTCCGCATTCATTTCTCCGTCTTTGGGGATATTTTCTTTCACTTCAAACTCAATCCCCATTTGTGAGGCATACTCAGCTTTATAATTGATAATGCTGTCGATGTAGATATTTCCGGTATTGGATACAAGATTTCCGCGAGTGATCAGTTTCAGATTCTCATTACAATAGTGTTCTAATTCAGAATATTTTCCTGAATCTATCAACATTTTTTCTAAAAGATATCGTTGCTTGATATCATGTCTGAAATTCCTCAGTTCCTCCCACCACTTTTGGCTTTCCTTATTCTGCCGAATATAGTATTCGCACTGCTTTTCAAGAACTTTCTCTCGTATGCGCTTTTCCTCCGCCTCTTTTGATCTTTCATACAGATAATATGTCACGATATTGATCAACAGTATAATAGCTGAAGCCACAAAGCTGCTTGCCTGTCCCGAAAACGGTTCCGCCTTCACCAGCGTCAGCAGAATCCAAATACTTCCCACCGGTACAACAAATACCTCCAGCCAATCCTGAAAATCAGGTTCTACATTCCTTTTTTTCTTAACTAATAATAAAACAATTTTGATCATGCAAAAGCAAATAATACGCGAAATAATAGCATACACCGTTTCTGTATTGTCATTCAGCGGCCACTCTAAATACCGGACGAGAAAAAGCAGCAGTACCTCCGTTCCCATACCGGTCAGATATATAAAAAAAGTCACGAACAGCACAGATTTCAGTGAATCGGAATAGAGTACTCTGATCACAAGAAAAAAAGCAGCCAAAGAAAATAGCATATTAAACCAAATATTATGTACCACATAGTATGTCACTATATTAATGCAGATATAATACCCTCCCCACATCACAATATCAGCTGCTGGCTTATTAATTCGCCTTGTCAGCGTATTCTCACAAAAAATACGTTGTATAATGGTAGTAAAAAACTCTGCGGTCATCAGCAGCACAGTCAGTCCCATATAATTATCCCTCCGTACTACTTGCATGATTCTTCATGTAATATTATCTCGGTAAACTCTTTTATACATCTTGACCCCTGTATTCTTTTATTGTTTGTTAATAATACCATATCTGTCGGCTATCATATTTTTACAAAAAAGATACTCGATGTTTTAACGATTTCATATAATATTCGCGAACCACTGGCTTATAATGACTGCTGATTTCTATCACCGTCCCATCGTCTATAACCACTTTGTCTGCAGCGTATTCCATAATATAATTTGTATTTACAAGAAAAGACTTTCGAATCCTCAAAAATTTCAACTTATAATTGCTTATGGTTTCTTCGACATCCTGCAATTTCCCGTAAAATACATACCGTCTCATGGACGTGTCATTATGCACTGTCCATACATAAATCAAACGTTTATCACTTTGAAAATACCTTATTTCAGATAGCGGAATGTTAAATTGAATTTTTCTGTTTGAAAAGCTAAAGCATTCTCTTTGATCCAGATGTGTACGAACTGCATGATCCAACACTTCTTTCAGTCTTTGAACAGAAATCGGTTTGTCAATAAAGGCATATGGCTGTACATCTATTGCCTCCTTACAATACTGATCATGCGATGATATGAAAATGATAACTGCATTATTGTCCTTTTCTCTAAGCCTGTGCGCAAATTCGACCCCATTCATCCCAAGCAGTTCTATATCCACAAGTAAAATATCCATCTTGCCTGTAGTATCTATCTCTAACAACAGATCCTCGCCACTCTGGGAGCAATATACCATGACGTTTCGGGACAGATCCGTCATAATCCCTTCAACAATGCTTTTACAATAGACTAATTCCTTATATACATCTTCGCAGATGCCAATTCTTATCATTTCGTATCCTCTCGCTTAGGTCGGGCAGCGGGCTTATCTTCGCACTTTCTTGCTCTCATGCTCTGTAAAAGAGCCTTTGTCACATCAGTAATGATTCCTAGCTCCTGATGGCTACACGATGAAAGGGTATCTGAAAGTTCACCTAAAAGAATATCCTTTGCTTCTGGCAGATTGTCACAAACCAATTCATCTAAAGTTGTGTCCAAAGCCCTTGCAATTTCTATCAGGGTCGGCAAGCTGACTTTTGTTTCACCCCGCTCAATATTGCTGATATGCGGATTTGTCATAGAGACCTTCAGCGCCAGCTCCGCTTGGGAAAGATGTTTGGCATTTCTCTGCATCCTTACCCGCTTGCCTATTGCTTTATAATCCAGTTGCATATATTTTCCTCGTTAACCAAATATTTTAATCAATTTTACCCTCTTTTCTTGCATTTATAAATAAACTGCGTAAAATTATTATTCCTACAGAATATGCATTTTATTAAATTTTTATTAAATTTGCACTTAGAATAATAAATAAAGTACATAGAATATTTTTGCACAGCATATAAATCAGCTACATTTCGGTTTTTCGATAAAAAAACAGCAGACCACGTTCCCATGATCTGCTGCGTTCACTGCTTTAACTATTCAGTACTTGTATTTATGCCAGAACAGGTTCTCTTTTTTCTATGATAGCCTTTATCTCTTCAACACTTCTTTCAGCTACATCTGCAATCTGCTCAAATGTGTATCCCTTCTTGTGCATGTTGAGGATAAACTCCACTTGCGCGTCTTCTCTGATTCCCTGACTCAAATTACACATTGTGTCCACTTCCTTTCTTATGCCAGCCTTGCACTTCCTCCAAATTCAACACATCAGGAAATCCCAAAACTGTTTATATTTCGCATAAAACGACAGGTTGCCCAGTTTGTATTGCTGCTGCATATCATGCTATAAAACACTGATCCAATCCAGACTGTCCGTATAACTGCCGTAAACATTTTCCGCGCCATGGGGGTTAGCGCTTGCATACATAAATGCGCTCTGCGCTGCGGGACATTTGCCGCTGGCTGTCAGATGACTGGAATAGGCGAACATCCATGGCTGCTCTATTATGACCTGAGCAATATCATATCCCGCCAATTATAATATCGTCCGATGTTTTGAAAAATTACCCTGTAGAAAAAACTTTATTGTAAAAATTGGGAATATCTATGCAGCATTGTCAAGTGATGAGTTCATTTTTTCCAATACGTTTTTTGAAAAGAGTACGATAACGGAAAATTTGAAAAAAATGTGATAACCATTGCCATCCACAATCACAATGTTCTTCCCATTATCCGTCTGTTCACAACCACTCAGCTGCCCAATCGATAATAAGATCAAATGACTGTTACCAAATGTGCAGTTTTTATTTGTTGGACAAAAAACTATTGGAAGGGTGTAAAAAGAGCGCTCCGGCAATCTCCGAAACGCTCCTTAGGTATCTGTAAATCAACGCTAACTTTGTTGGACTTTGAGATAATTATTGCAACATGATGTATTACAATGTACCACTGCAAAAAAATTTGTTGGACTTTTGTTGGACTTTCGGCTCTTTGTTGCACCGAAAATCCATTTCCTACTCAATCATTTTATGTATAATTTGAGTCATCAGTCACGAAATAATATACGTTTTCTCTCGATCATTTCCTCAATTCTCTCGATATACTGGGCCACTTCCTTCACATTCTCGCACCGCTCGATTAAGACGCTCTCACTGCCGTCCTGGGCCGTTCTGCGGCTGACCCGTTTGGAGATACTTCCTGCGCCTAACGCAAGAATGGTCTGCACTTCCTCCATGATCAGAATATTGTACAGCCCGAACTTCCCCTCTTTCGCATACCCTACATTTTCAAAGTTTCCTGACATATTCTTCTGGCGGTAGAGATAATACGGCACAAGTCCCAGTCTTTCCGCGCCCTCGGCCGCAATGGCCATGGTCTCGTCGGTATTTCGCAGCATGGAAACGCCGTTCTCCTGTATCCACCGGTTTAGCTTCGACGCCCGCTTGATGGCCAGAGAGTGCACGGTGAGACTGTCCGGCCCCATCTGAACCACTCTGTCCACGGTATGCCGCACATCCTCCGCCGTTTCTCCGGGGAGCCCCAGGATCAGGTCCATGTTGATGTTGTCAAACCCGATCTCCCTTGCCAGAGCGAATGCCCGCTCCACCTGCTCCACGGAAGCCTTCCGGCCGATGAGATCCAGCGTCTCCTGCTTCATCGTCTGGGGATTCACGGAGATACGGCCCACGCCATGACGCCGAAGCACCTCAAGCTTCTTGCGGTCGATACTGTCCGCCCGGCCCGCTTCCACGGTAAACTCCTGTACCGTCGAAAAATCAAAAAGACTTTTCAGCCGGTTCAGAAGCCGGTCCAGCTGTTCCGGCTCCAGCGTAGTGGGCGTGCCTCCGCCGATATAGACGCTGTCTAAAATATCATCTTTTCTCTGTTCGGCGACAAATTCCATCTCCCGGAACAGACATTCCAGATACGAATCCACCTGTTTTCTGTAGGCAGCAATGGGAAAAGACGTAAACGAACAGTACAGACAGGTGGCAGGACAGAACGGAATCCCGATATAAAGACTGTAGCCGCCCTGATAATGCACCCTGTTGAGAAGCTCCCGTTCCCGTTTTGCAATGTCTATGGAAAGCCGGATTTTTTCCGGGCTGACAGAATGGTTTCTCCGGTAGTATTCCCGGATGTAGTCGTCGCTTCTGCCCTGTTCCAGCATGCCGTATGCGATCTTCGTCGGCCGGATTCCCGTCAGATTTCCCCAGGGCAGCCGCTTTCCCGTCCTGCCTCTGAGCACCCCGTACAGGAAACGCTTAAAGCCGTCCTTGAATCCCCTTTCCCCGATCTCGGCGCGGAAGTCGTCCCATTCCCCGCCCTCGGGCAATCCCTCCGTCAGGTTTTCCTCCTGCCGGAAATTCCATGCATAAGTTTCTCCGGACACGGTGACAGCCGCACTGTCCTCTCCGATCTCAATGCGGATCGAAACATCCTTCCCGTACTGTTCTCTTTTGTCCGCCCCGGTAGCGGGCGTCAGCACCGTCACCGGTTCCTCGGGATAAAAGGCCCGGACCAGCGCATTGACGTCGTATTCAAAATTTTCCTTATTTATCTCTACCGCGATCATCACAGGTTCTCTTCTTCCACGGCGCAGAAAGGGTTAAAGCGCTTCTCATGGCCGATCGTCGTGCTGTCTCCGTGTCCGGGATAGACCTTCGTCTCATCGGGCAGTACGAACAGCTTGTCCCGGATGGAGCGCACCAGGGTTCCCATATCCCCTGTGGGAAAATCCGTGCGGCCCACGGATTCCTGAAACAGCGTATCCCCCGCCACAAGGATTCCCGCCTCCTTTGCGTAATAACAGCATCCACCGGCCGTATGTCCCGGCGTCGCGATCACCCGCAGCGTAATTCCGGCGAGGGAAAGCTCCTGTCCGTCCTTTACATACTCGTCCGCATAAGTGCTGCAGGAGCGGCCCGCCTGCGCCGATACGTTCAGCCCGGGATCGCGCAGCAGTTCCCTTTCCCCCTCGCAGGCGTACGCCCTGACCGGCTCCAGACCGTCCGCCTCCGCGGCGGCGTTCGCGGCGTCCCGCAGGGCGTCCAGCCCCCAGATATGATCAAAATGCCCGTGGGTGAGCAGGATCCCCCTTACCCGGAATCCGTTTTTCCGAAGGGCGTTGTAAATTCCCTGTCCCTGATCGCCAGGATCGACCACCACGGCGTCGCTGCTGCCCTCTCTGTACAGGAAGTAACAATTGGTCTGTACGCTTCCCATTACCATGCGTCCGATCTTGATCTGCGCCATATTTCCGCTTTCCTTTCCCGATTCTTTCCCGTCCCGTTCCCGCGTCGTCTTCCTTCGTCCTTCTCAGCCGGTTGTCCTTTCGATATCTCTTACACTCTCAATGCTCCGGATCTTCTCGATCACACGGTTCAGCTCTTCCCGGCTTCCGATCTCAAAGGTCGTCTGCAGCGTGGCAAGTCCCTGCCTGCTGGTTCTGGTGTTCATGGAGAGAATATTGATGTTTTTCTCCGTCATGGCCTTTGAGATATCCGCCAGCAGTCCGTTTCGGTTATCGGCGTAGATCTTGATCTCGGCCACATATTTCTCCTCTGCGTTTTCCGGCGCCTGCCATTCCGCGTCGATCAGCCTTGCCCGCTCGATCTCCGGGAGATTCATGACGTTCACGCAGTCCGTCCTGTGGATGGAGACGCCTCTTCCCCTTGTGACGAATCCCACAATCTCGTCTCCCGGCACCGGGGAGCAGCACTTGGAAAACCGCACCGACAGATCTGCGATGCCCTTTACCACAATGCCGCTTTTCGTCTTCTTCGGCATCATTCTGGCCGGGTTGGCGGCTCCCGCGTCGGCAATGCTCTGCAGCACCTCTTCGTTGGTAAGGATCCTTCTGTGGTCCCTGTCGTAGAGCTCCTGCATTTTGTTGACGATCTGGCCCTCCTTGAGGGCGCCGTGGCCGATGGCCGCCAGCACCGAATCCCAGTCCCGGAATCCGTACTTGTGCATGACGGTATCCAGATATTCCGGTTTCATCAGGTCGGAAAGATTGATTCCTCTCGCTTTGCAGTAAGCGTTCATCAATTCTTTTCCTTTTGCGATGTTGTCGTCCTTCCGCTCGTTTTTGAACCACTGATTGATCTTATTCTTGGCCTGTGTGCTCTTTACCACATTCAGCCAGTCTCTGCTGGGGCCCTTGGAGTTCTGGGACGTGATGATCTCGATCCGGTCTCCGTTTCGGATCTCATAGTCAATGGTCACCAGCCTGCCGTTGACTCTCGCCCCCACCATCTTGTTTCCCACGGCGGAATGGATACTGTAGGCAAAGTCGATGGGAGTGGAACCCGCGGGCAGATTTTTCACGTCGCCCGTGGGGGTAAAGCAGTACACATTGTCCGCAAACAGATCCAGGTCGCTTTTCAGAAGCTTCATAAACTCCCGGTTGTCGGACATATCCTGCTGCCACTCCAGAATCTGGCGCAGCCATACCAGCTTTTCCTCCTCCTGGGCGGCAACATGCTTGCCGTCCGCGGCCTCCTTGTATTTCCAATGGGCGGCGATGCCGTACTCCGCCGCCTTATGCATCTCAAATGTCCGGATCTGGATCTCGAAGGGCTGGCCCGTACTGCCGATCAGCGTGGTGTGCAGGGACTGGTACATATTTGCCTTTGGCATGGCGATATAATCCTTGAAACGCCCCGGTATGGGCTTATACATTTCATGGATCACGCCCAGCGCCGCGTAGCAGTCCTTTACGGTATCCACGATGATGCGCACCGCAAACAGGTCGTAGATCTGATCCAGCGTCTTATTCTGGTTTCGCATCTTTTTGTAGATGCTGAAAAAGTGTTTGACGCGGCCGTCGATCTTCGCCTTGATCCCGGCGTTTGCAATGTGCTCGCTGACCTCGTCCACAATGCTCTGGATATATTTTTCCCGGACGCTTCTTCGGACCGCGATCCGCTCCACCAGATCGTAATATACCTCCGGCTCCAGATATTTTAAGGAAAGATCGTCCAGCTCCGTCTTGATCTTGCTGATGCCCAGCCTGTGGGCAATGGGGCAGTAGATTTCCAGCGTCTCCTTCGCGATCCGCTGCTGGCTCTCCGGCTTCTGGTATTTCAGAGTGCGCATATTGTGAAGACGGTCCGCCAGCTTGATCATGATTACACGGATGTCTTTCGCCATGGCAAGAAACATCTTTCTCAGATTTTCCGCCTGCATCTCCAGCTTGGCGTCGGGCTGTTCCCCGTTCCCCGAAAGCGGAATCTTCTCCAGCTTTGTCACGCCGTCCACCAAAAGCGCCACGTCCTCGCCGAACTCCCGGACAAGGTCGTCCTCCGTCATGACCGTGTCCTCCACCACATCATGGAGAATGCCGGCCACGATCGTCTCCTTGTCCAGCTCCAGATCCGCCAGGATAATGGCGACGTTCAGAGGATGGATAATGTATGGCTCGCCCGACTTGCGAAGCTGGTCCTTATGCGCCTCGCCGGCAACCCGATAGGCCTTTTCAATCATGCTGATATCGTCGCTGGGATGATATTTCCGCACGCGTCGGATAAGCTCCTCATAGAGCTCTTCCGGATTTACAAATTCCTGTGATCTGCTTATCTTGCCATCGTCAAATATGAGCTCGTTTTTTTCTTCTGCCATAATGGATCCATACTCCTTAACCCCCGGCCGGACACGCCGGCCACACTTATTTCCCGGGATAACAGATGGCCGACTCCAGCCGGTAATCCTTCAGCCTTTCCCTTCCGTTCAGTCCCGCAAGCTCGATCAGCACCACGATGCCGACCACTTTGCCGCCCAGGCTCTCGATCAGCCTGATCATGGCTTCCGTTGTGCCGCCGGTGGCGATAAGGTCATCCACGATCAGCACTCTCTGTCCGGGAAGGATGCTGTCCTTGTGCATTTCGATGGTTGCCTTCCCATACTCCAGATCATAAGAGACGGAGACGGTCTCCCTGGGAAGCTTCCCCGCCTTGCGGATGAGAACAAAAGGTTTTCGATTGTTATAGGCGATGGGCGTTCCGAAGATAAATCCTCTGGACTCCGGCCCCACAACCACATCGTATTCCAGGTCCTTCACCTTCTCCTGCATGGTATCGATGGCAAGGTGCAGCCCTTCTCCATCCTGCAGGACGCTGGTCACGTCCCGGAAGATGATTCCCTTCTCCGGAAAATCCGGTATGCTCTTTACGTATTCCTCCAGTTTTTTCATGTCGTTTTCCGCCGCCTTACAGCAGCTTTCCCCTTTCCGCAAAAAATTTTATGATCTCACTTCTTCTGATGATGCCGATAAAAACGCTCCTGTCGTCGATAACCGGCACAAAGTTCTGGCTTGTGGCCTGCTCCAGCAGCGTTTCCATGGCCGTGTCGATCAGGACCGGCTTCATCTTGCCGCCCTGCAGGATGCTTCGCACCGACGTGGTTTCGAGATGCTTCGCCGAGACGTCCTCCGGCTTCTGGTTATAATACAGGATATTCCAGAGGAAGTCGCCCTCGCTGGCTACGCCCACAAACCGATCCTCCACGTCGATGACCGGAACGGCCGTAAACCCGCTCCTGCGGAGTTTTTCCAGCCCCTGTCTCAGGGTCATGCTGTCGCGCAGATATGTCACCTCTGCCTTTGGCAGGATAAATGATGCTATGTTCAATGCTCTGCTCCTTCCTGCTGTAACGAAGCGGCAAAGGACATCCTCTGCCGCCGGGATTGCGGCTACTTTCTGCCGCAGCATTTCTTGTATTTTTTCCCGCTCCCGCAGGGACAGGGATCGTTCGGATATATCCTGTCGCCCTTTACGATGGTGGTGGAAGACTTCTGCTCTTTGTAGAGCGCTTTTCTCGTCTCCTCGTCAAAGATGTCGTTCCATTCTTCCAGATTATAGAGCCAGTCGGCCTCGGCCGCCACCATGTTCTTGTACAGGAGTTCCCTGTCAAATCCAAGGTTTACCTCCGTATCCTCCTCCATCTCTTCAATGGGGTTGGGCTCTTTTAAACTGTCGTTGATACCGTCCAGAAAACCGGTCATGGTCATCACGGTGACGCCGTACCTGTCGGCCAGCTCCTTCACCGTTCCCTTCACGACTTCATCCGGGTTCTTCAGCAGGCTGGCATAAATTTCCTTTTCCTGCTGGAAATAAGCCGCCCAAAGCTGCCGCAGTTTGTTCTGATCCCCCGATTCATTATATGCCACCTTTTTCCATTGTTCTAATAACGCCATAGTATTCCCATCCTTATCTCTTTACAGTTTCGCGGACGGCTCCAAAAACCGTACCACATCTGTAAGTATATAACAGAATCGGATTTTAAACAATATTTATGACAGAAACTATTTGGGAAAATTTTAAATTTTCGGAGTTTCTTTGAAATTTTTTTGAAGAAAGGGAATAAAACCGAAAAAACGGTTCAGACTATCTACTGTCAAGGAACCCCCTCCTTTGATCAGACAAATGAGAAAGATGAATACTTAATCCTCCCCTTAAAAGATCCCGGATCCGGCGCGCGTGGCGCAGGACCGGGATCTTTTTCATGTCCGTGTCGTCCAAGGCGCACGGCGCGTCTTTGCTCATGCCGTGGGCGGAAACGGCCGCGGGATATGGACGCATCTGCCGCGGGAATCTTGCCATTTTTTCCCGATAATGCTATGATAGGAAAAAGAGCAAACAGACGGGGAGAAAACCATTATGAATGACTGTGAAAAAAAAGACCGGGAACAAATCCCGGAACGGAAACGCAAGACTTCTCCAAAGCAGATCGTCGCCATGGCCGGCGTGATCCTGCTGGTGCTTCTTTATCTTATTGCCCTGGCCGCCGCCTTTCTCGACCGCTCCCAATCCGGAAGATGGTTCATGGGCTGTGCGCTTGCCACCGTGGCAGTGCCGCTGCTCGTCTGGATTTACGCCTGGCTTTACGGCAAAATCACAGGCAGACACAGCATCTCCGACCCGATACAGGAGCCGGAAAACGCTTCTGACCGCGAAGAGGATTCCTCCGACGCTCCCGAAGACCGATAGCGTTTCCGAATATGCCGCCTTTTACCATTCACAGGCTCACACCAAGTTCCGCCAGTGCCGCCCGCGCCTGTTCCTGGTCTTTAAAAACGATTCCGGCCATTCCTTCCGCTCTGGCCGCTTCCACATTTGCCGGCAGATCATCCAGGAAAACGCATTCGGAAGCTTTCAGGGAAAACCTTGAAAGCAGAAGTCTGTAGATTTCAGGATCCGGTTTGACCATCCGCACCAGATACGAAAAGATCCCGCCGTCCATATAGGGCAGAAATCCCAGCGCATCGGCGCATTCCCTGTAAGCCTTGTCCGAAAAATTGGACAGATAATAAACGCCGTATCCCTTCTCTTTCAGGTTCCGAACCCAGGGAATGGCATAATCCCGGGCCGTCACCATACCGTGAATATCGTCAAAAGCCGTCCTCAGCTCCCCCTCAATCTCCGGATCCTGCTTTATGAACTCCCGCAGCAATTCTTCCTGGCTTAAGACTCCCCGGTCCGCCTCCGGCCAGAGCGGGCTGGCAAAGGAAGCCTTTGCGATCCTGCGAACCATTTCCGCGTCGAATCCCTTGCCGGCCAGAAATTCCTTCCATCCAAAATCCGTAAGCACATTCCCGATATCAAATATAATGTTCCGAATCATACGCCCTTCCCTCGCCGGCTCCGATTTCTTTAAAAACTGGCCGGTCTCCCTGCGCCGGCATTTTCCTGCCCTGACGTCTTCTTCCCGCGCCATGCTCCGACCGCGGCTGCTTTACCGTTTCAGGGGACTTTCCCTGTAGATAATGGCGTCCCTGTCGGGGCCGTTGCTTATCATGGTGATAGGATATCCGATCCTTTCTTCGATAAATTCAATATAATTCCGGCATTCCTCCGGCAGGTCTTCGTATTTCTTTATTCCCCTGATATCACATTTCCAGCCGGGAAGTCTCTCAAACACCGGCTTTGCCTTTTCCAGTTTCGACGTCACGGGGAAATCCACCGTCACTTTCCCGTCGATCTCATATCCCGTACAGACAGGGATCTCATCCAGATACCCCAGCACGTCCAGCACGGTAAACGCAACGTCCGTGGTGCCCTGCAGGCGGCATCCATACCTGGAAGCCACGCAGTCGAACCATCCCACCCTTCGGGGACGTCCCGTAGTCGCCCCGTATTCTCCGCCATCGCCGCCCCTGCGCCGCAGTTCCTCGGCCTCGTCGCCGGACAGTTCGGATACAAACGCACCGGCGCCTACCGCGGAAGAATAAGCCTTGCAGACAGTGACGATCTGCCGGATCTCATAGGGCGGAAGCCCCGCGCCGATGGCGCCGTAAGCCGCCAGGGTGGAGGAAGACGTCACCATGGGATAAATACCGTGATCCGTATCCTTCAGTGTGCCAAGCTGTCCCTCCAGCAAAACGGTCTTCCCCTCTTTCAGGGCCCTGTCCAAAAAAGAGGACACGTCCGCCGCGTAGGGAGCCACCATGTCGCGGTATTCATGCAGCGTTTCCAGAAGTTCCTTCGGATCTATCAGCGGCTTGTGGTACAGATGCTCCAGCATCACATTTTTCAGCTGGCAGACCCGTTCCACCTTTTCCTTCAAAATCTCTTCATCGAAAAGTTCGCTGACCTGAAACCCTATCTTGGCAAACTTATCGGAATAAAAGGGAGCAATCCCGGACTTCGTAGAGCCGAAGGACCTGCCGCCCAGCCTCTCCTCTTCGTACTGATCAAACAGCACATGGTACGGCATTACAATCTGCGCCCTGTCGGACACCAGTATCTTCGGCTTTGGAACGTTCCGCTCCACAATCGCCTGTATCTCCTGAAACAGCTTGGGAATATCCAGCGCCACGCCATTTCCGATCACATTGGTGATATGGCTGTAAAAAACGCCGGAGGGCAGCGTATGCAGCGCAAACTTGCCGTAATTGTTCACAATGGTATGGCCGGCGTTTGCGCCTCCCTGGAAACGCACCACAATATCCGCTTCCTGCGCCATCATATCCGTGATCTTTCCTTTTCCCTCGTCTCCCCAGTTGGCTCCTACGATCGCCTTTACCATGTCATTTCCTCCGTTTCCCGCTCTGCGGCGGCTCAATTGTCAATCCTGTATAAGTATAATATAAAACGCCCCGTATGTAAAATGCTAATTTTTTTTCCCGGTCAGAAAACGTTTTCCCGCCGCCACAGCATGGGAAACGGCCGGCCG
Organism: uncultured Acetatifactor sp.; assembly: GCA_947586055.1. GTDB lineage: Bacteria > Bacillota > Clostridia > Lachnospirales > Lachnospiraceae > Acetatifactor. The sequence goes on from CANPXL010000034.1 coordinate 15,255, forward strand.
CAGGGGACGCATGGCAAGCCAGACGGCAGCCAGAACGCGGTACGGTATGCTTTTTACGGAAAACCGCCGTCCTTTTCTGATGATCTGCACCAGAACGCCCTTGATCTGATCCGGCCGAAGCGGCCCTTCGACCTGCCTCTGATTGTCTCCCACCATATAAAATCCGTCGCTTTTGCGCTTCCAGATCCTGTGAAGTACCAGAATGCTTTCGTCCCTGCGGTAGAGCACAACGTCGCCCCGTTTCAGGGCCGCGGGATCCGCAGGCGCCACCACCGCTTCGTCCCGTCCCGGCACGAAGAGCGGATACATACTGTATCCGATGGGGCCAAACTGCACCGTCTTGCCCTGCTCCAGCAGTTTTTCAATGTCATGCCGCTGTACACCCGCGCACTGTTCCTTCATCCGACCTCTCCCTTTTCCTGTCTCCCTCTTTTATCCCCACCCTGTTTTCTCATAAATTGTAGCATTTTCATGGAGATAATGCTATAATAATCTGGTAAATGATAAATTCGCGGAGGTATGTTTTGAGGCGCAATAACTGTTATTCCCTGCAAAATCTGGCCGGTGTCTTCTATCTGCTTCCCTACGGGCAGACGCAGGCCGACCTGCACCATGGCATACGCCTGAATGAGACCGGCGTCTTTCTCTGGAAATTGCTTGCTGAGGACAGAAGCAGAGAGGAACTGTTCGCCGCATGCGCAGAGCACTATCGTGCGTCGGAAGAAGAACTGCCCCTGCTGCAAAGGGACATCGCGGAGTTTCTGCAGAATCTCTCCGACCGTTCTCTTTTATCGGAATCTTCAAAGCTTCCGGAGCCCGCTTCCTCCGAAGAAATGAACCTCACCATCGCCGGGTGGAATCTGTGTCTGCGCGGTCCTTTAGACGCTTTTTCGGAAAAGTTTGATCTTTTCAGGACAGGCAGACACGAAACAATCCATCAAAACATTTCGCTTTTACCCGGGACGCCGCGCCATCATCTGAACGGGAAGCTTCTCATCCGCAATGAAAATCTGGTCGTTCTGGAAGCGGAGGACCGCTATATCTTTCTTTTTCCCAGATTCAGCCGGATTGAGGAAGCCCATTTGTCACGGGACGGCTCTCAAGCCGTTTTCCACTACCGGCCGCCCTGCTCAGATTCTCTGCGGGAAGACCTGTTCCACGGCATCCGGCTGCTCTTCCTCTTCTTTATCAGGCAGCACGGCATGGCGGTGCTGCATTCTTCCTCCATTCTCTACCGAAACAGGGCCTGGCTGTTCTCCGGCCCCTCCGGAACGGGAAAATCCACCCATGCCGGGATCTGGAACCGATTATATGACACGCCCGTTTTAAACGGCGACCTGAATCTGCTCGCCATGGACAACGGCGTTCCCGTTATCCATGGCCTTCCCTGGTGCGGCACTTCCGGAATCTGCAGCCGGGATACCTACCCTCTCGGCGGAATCATCCTGCTGAAGCAGGCTCCCTTCGACCGGATCGAAGAGCTTTCCCCGGACGAAAAGCTCCTTCTTGTCCAGCAGCGCCTGATCACGCCCTCCTGGACGGAAACCATGCTGGCCCAGAACCTCCGCATCGTAGAAGGGCTTCTTCCGGATATTCTGGTCTGCCGCCTGTATTGTACCAAAAAGGACACAGCCGCAGCCGTTATGCGGGAACGCATCGACTTCTTTTTATCCGCATCCTCCCGCTAAAAATTTTTCTCCATATCTTCGATCTCTGTCTCACTCAGCTCGACACACTTTCTGTCGCGGATCGCATAGACGCGGGTGCAGACGTGCAGCACTGTGGGACGATGGGTCGTTACAATGCAGGTTCTGGGGTATTCGTCCTGCATGATATTTTTCAGCACTCTTCTCTCCGTTGCCACATCCAGAGCGGAAGTTGCCTCATCCAACAGCAGAATAGGCGATTTCCGAATCAGCGCCCTGGCGATGGAAAGACGCTGGGCCTGTCCTTCGGAAAAGCCGCCTCCCCGCTCCTTTATCATACTGTTGATCCCGTCGGGAAGCTTCTCCACGAAATCCCATGCGCAGGCCAGTTTCAGCACCTCCACAATCTCTTCGTCCGTGGCGTCTTCTTTTACGTTCCGCATATTTTCCGCTATCGTTCCGGAAAACATGGTATTCCCCTGAGGCACATAAGAAAACAGCTTTCTCGCCGCGGGCGACAGCTCCACCTGCATCGCCGTTTCGTCCTCCGCAGCCGTACTGCCGCCAAAGAGAAACGCCTTTCCTCCCTGAATCGGCATCAGCGAAAGAAGCAGCCGCAGCATTGTCGTCTTTCCTTCGCCGGAGGGGCCTACCAGCGCGATGATCTCATGGGGGCGCACCTCCAGAGACGCCTGTTCAAATACCTGTGTCCCCGTGTGATAGGCATACCGCACCTCTTCAAGCTTCAGGCTGATTCCCTCGCTGCAATATCTCTCCCGGAATTTTTCCACTTCCTCCTCATCGCTGTAATCTTCCCGGGGCATCTCTACGATATCCATGAGCCTGCCTGCGGAGGTAGTGAGAGAAATGGCGTTGGGGATTAGAGACGTCAGGTTATGAACCGCCCCCGTCAGGGTCCCGGACAACCCGAGAAACATGGTCATGGTTCCGTAACTGATGGACCCGCTCCACACCCGATATATGCCCCAGCCGTAAGCGGCGTAGGATACCAACATCGAGACCGTTGACAGAATCAGCGAAGTTCCCATGGACATTTTCTGAAAGTCCAGTTTCATTGTGATAAACTCCCGCTGCAGGCCTTTCAGTTTTGCCACATAGAGCTTTAACAGGTCAAACGCTTTGATGGTCTGAATATTGGAAAAGGTTTCCTGGTTAAACCCGGACATTTTCGCCCCCAGGGCGGCGCTGCGCTTATTGTTGTTTACCATGCGTTTCATCAGCGTCTTTGACAGGATCAGACTCACCGGCATCCCAAGGAACGCAAACGCCGCAAAGGTCCAGTCATAGTAGATCACCATGGCAAACGCGCTGAAAAACCGGAAGATATAGATCACCATGTTGGGGACAAAATTCAGAACCCCGCTGGAAATATTGCCGGCGTCGGATCCCCATCTGGTCAGAAGGTCCCCTGTATGGTAATTGGTAAGGGATTCCCAGTCCGTCACCAGTATCTTTTCAAAAATGTCCGCCTTAATCTCCGCGTCCACCTTCATGCTGATGTAATTGGAAGCATAATTGGAGATCAGGTTGATCACCGTCGTGCCAACGTTCAGCCCCACCATCATGCTGAAGGTTTTAACCAGTGCGCCCGGCTCATATCCCGTGATAATGTCCACCAGATCTCTGGATACCAGGCTGGTCACCAGAGATATCACAGTTCCCACCATCCCCAGCGCCGTATAAAAGACCATGGCAAAGCCATAATGTCTGCCATACTGATAGATCCATTTTGTCTGACGCCACATCTCCTGCAGTCTGCCTGCGCGGATCCGGTCAAAAATAAACCTGATTTTTTCTCTCATCCTGATTTCCCGTTGTCACTCGCCCACAAAGCCGTAATATTCTCTTACAACTTATAAACCTTTTCCAATTAATTTCTTTGGCTATAGAGTAATGAAATTGTACCATATTTTGCCTGTTACATCAATCCCCCTGAATCTACCGTTATGTCTCTGTCGTAATAGTTCAGAAGCCGAATAGTTACCAAAAAAATCATAGCCAAAGCAAACCAACAGAGAAAAACGCATAAAAAGAGCCGGTGCACATTCCGCCACCGACTCCTTTTATTTTATTCTCTTACTCTACCCAGCCATAACCGCCAGTCGGGACCCCGTAGACGCCTTCTTCCCACAATACCTTAATACCGATATCTGCATGTTCACCACCGCCATTAGCCTGTGCCTGCGCCCAAGTAACAGTAACACTATTGTTGCCAATTACAGCGTCCGTGCAGTTTGTGATACAACTTGCTTCCTTCGGTGAACTGCTAAAGTATATAACAATCTTATGCGTACAATTCATGTGAGCTTCAGCGGCATGCACAAACTCAACATTATATTCATAATAACCATCTGCAGTAGAAAGGTCGCCGCCAGTATACTTCAAATAACGAAAGCATCCATTCCCATCAGCGCCGCTGGCCGCGTACACGCCCTCAGCTGTCTCTTCGTTCACAAGCACTACCGGTTTTACATAATCCTTCATTTTCCGTCCCCGTTTCTGCACTGTTTTCCACGTTTCGGAGTCTGTCAATACAGTGCAAAAAACAGACCCTCTTTCTACCTATAAGTTACCCTTACCTGAAACAAACATTACCAAGGAGTCGCCTCATCCGGCTTATGTTTTTCTACCTCCCAGGTAGGCTTTCTCTTTCCGTTATCTACATCATAAGAAGATGCATACCCTGACTGTACATAATCCAACTGCAGGCCGCAGCCATTTGCCCGGAAAGCGGGACAGCCCATACAGCCATACCGCTGTTTGTAGGTTTTTGCCGCGCTGGTATAATCAGCATTCTGCCATACGCCCTGCATGTAAATGCTGTCACATTTGGGCGCTCCGTCTGCAGTTTCAACTCCTGCACCTCCAACTGCGCCGCTGGCAGCATATACGCCCTCAGCTGTTTCATCATTGACCACCACAACAGGCTTTTCATAATTTTTCATGACGCTTTTCCCCCTTTCCATAACCGTTTTCATTTCTATCTTCGTTCATTTCCGTTCTCATACTCTCACACGGATGGTATTGTTACTGTAATCATACTCTCATCTTATGGATTTGTCAATATGGACGAAATAAAATATTTATTTAAAAATAATTTCGTGAAGTGAAAAGTTTATTTCCACTTTGATAGGGGCAAAGTGGATTTTAGTCTTTCACATATTTCTACTTCCCAAACAGTTGCATTTAGTCTTACAATTCAGGTACCTGACAGCTGTCGGAAAGGCAGGTGCCCTACATGAGCAACAATAATTCATTTTCTCATCTCACTCTGGATGAACGGCGTATCATCCTCACCGGTATTACCAATGGCTCTTCCAAAACTGCCATTGCTCAGACCATTGGCAAGGACAAATCTACGGTCGGAAAGGAGATCAGACTTCATCGATTCCTCTCTCATAAATGCAGCCTCCCTTTGGAATGCAGTGCTTACCGTAAATGTCCCTTCGGACGCTCCTGTACTTCTGACTGCCCTGAGTTTCTTCCCTTCCGGTGTTCCAGAAGGGACCGCTCCCCGGGTGCCTGTAATGGCTGTTCCAACTGGAGCCATTGCAGGTTTAACAAATATACCTACTCCCCTGAAGATGCACAGTCCGATTACAGATCCACTCTGGTCGATTCAAGGCAGGGCGTCAACCTCACTTCCTCCCAGGCCAGGAACATGGCACTCATCATCGGCCCTCTCCTCAAACAGGGGCTCTCTCCTTACCGGATCCTTGAAATCCATCCCGAACTGGGCATCTCCGAGAAGACCTTGTATAATTATATCGAAAGTGATGTCTTCCACGAGGTCGCAGGCATTACCGTCATGGACCTGCGTCGGCAGGTCTCTCGCAAAATCTCCAAAAAGAAGGCCAGGGGCTATAAGAAAAGGGCCGATAACAAACATCTTCTGGGGCGCACCTACAAGGACTACCTCAACTATATGGCTGAAAATCCCGATGTGTTTGTCACCCAGATGGATACTGTTTACAACGACGAAACCAATGGACCCTTCATCCAGACTTTCAAGTTCCTGTGTGCCGGCATCCTTTTTGCCATACGCCACGACACAAAAACTGCGGAAGCCATGAAGAGCGGCGTTGACCTTTTGGAATCCATCCTTGGCCCTGATGTCTTCCGCAAATATGTCCATGGCCTGGTCACCGACCGGGGCTCTGAATTTTCTGCCGCGGTTGGCATGGAGACTTCTTCTGATGGTTCACACCGGACGAGGGTGTTCTATTGTGACCCCTTGAACTCCGGGCAAAAAGGCAGCCTCGAAAACAAACATATCGAACTGCGCTATATCCTTCCAAAAGGCACCGATCTGAATGCCATCGGGCTCACTGACCAGGATGCACTTAACCTTGCCCTGAGTCATGTCAACTCCTCCCCAGTAGAAAAGCTTGGCGGGAAGAGCCCTCTGGAACTGGCTGATTTCATGTACCATGACCTTTATGAAAAGTTGGCTGCCTTTGGCATCCGGCAGATCGACAAGGACAAGATCGTTCTCAAGCCTTATTTACTAAAGAAATAAAATAAGCAGCAGGCAGCTGTCAGGGTGCAACTTCATAACCCATCCCCAAGTGGAAGTTAGTCCTACACCCTAAAAAGTCCGACTAAAATCCGCTTTTTTCCTATGCTTAAAAATCACCCCTGTAAACAGCATACCTACCGCTTTAGAAGATAATTGTAACACTAAAATCCACTTAATGGAATAGAATTGGGGATATTTATCCCAATTTGTAAGAGTAAATGCCACTTTTATCCAAGAGCTTTTCAAAGTGGAAATAAACTTTTCACTTCAGCTTAAAAATAATTTTTGTGCAAATTTACAGGATTCCTATTTATGTAAGAGCTTATGACCTTGAATTTTACCGGAAAATAGAATTGAGTAAAGCGTCTTTCGGATGCCGCATGTCTTTCATCTGGCTGAAAAGCGGCTCACCGAAAAACCTGTGTTATGATATCTTTCGTTGTATTTCCTGAACATCTGACTCCAGCGCTCTCACTTTGACCGAAAGTATTTCTATTTCATGACACGGTTTTATCGCTTCGTGCAAATTTCTGGATAAATCCAGATGTCCCTCCGCAACCCGCTGGATATTGACGCGAATTTCATTTTCTACGACCAGTTTCAGAGCTGCAACATCCGTTTTTATTATTGATATCTGAGATTCCACGTCTGACACGCGGGATTCCAGATCTGTTATACGGGATTCCAGATCTGTTATACGGGATTCCAGATCTGTTATACGGGATTCCAGATCCGTTATGCGAGATTCCAGATCCGTTATGCGAGATTCCATGCTCGTCATACGGGCTTCCAGATCTGTCATACGGGATTCCATGCTCGTCATGCGAGATTCCATGCTCGTCATGCGGGATTCCATGTTCGTCATATGGAATTCCATGCTCGTCATACGGGCTTCCATATTTGATACTTTATCTAATAACAGGTCAAGTTTTTCACTATCCGTCATATTTTCTCTCCTCACTGTGTTTTTAAATTTTTATCTTTTTCCGGAAACTTTCCATAATTTCCGCTTTTCCCTCTGCTTTTCCTCCCGCGCGCGCATAATCATCGCGGGCGCGCCGATCACAAAGCTGTTTTATATGGCTGTTCTTTTCCCCAGCATGCCCATTTCTCTTCTGTCTTTGTGTTCAGCAAAGATCGGTCGTCTGTCCGGTCCCGACCGCTTAAAAGTTCTTTCCGTTCGATCACCTGAAACTGCGGCAGATCAAAAAACTCCTATCCGCTGTCGTCACGCAGCCGGCGCGCTCTGTGATACGCCAGCTTCTGTGGCAGAAACTGTTTCCCCATTTCATCCCTCCTGTTTTTTGCAGGAGCGCGGAAGAAACTATGTTCTCTGACGAAAATCTCCTGCTTTTAAATGGCTCATCATCAGAATGTGTGGAATAGAAAACGGCTTTAAAGCCACATAAGCATTGAAAAAGCATACGATCTCAGT
>CANPXL010000035.1 GCA_947586055.1 uncultured Acetatifactor sp.
ACAAAAAAAGCAAGTAAAACCTTGCAAAATAAGGAAAAAATTTAATTGGGATTAACTAACAAGTGGCAAACTCGGGAAGGCGTAAAAACGGCGCGGGCGCGTTTGACAGTCGGGCGGAACCATGATATATTGAAAGCAGCCAAAGCGCGGGAAAACAGGGGCCGGATCCAGATCCGGATGCGGCGGTGCCGGCCCCTGTCCGGAAACCATGGCGCAAAACAGGCACAGGAGGAAATAAGATGACGGATGTATTGAAAGCGTTGGAACAGAGATCTTCCACAAGAGGATATACAGAAGAAGGCCTGACGAAGGAGGAGCTGGACTGCCTGATCCGGGCCGGCCTGCAGGCGCCCACGGCGGCCAACAGACAGGAGGTCCACATCACGGTAGTAAGCGGCGAGAATCCGATCCTGCGGGAGATCGAGGAAGAAAAGAACAAAAAGGCCGGTATTGCGGATTCCCCGCACAATTTTTATTACGAGGCGCCCACGGTACTGTTTCTGAGCGCGGAGGAAGGGTTTTTCTGGGGCAGACTGGACGCGGGCATCGCCGTGGAAAATATTGCGCTTGCCGCGCAGGGACTGGGTCTGGGAAGTCTGATCATAGGATGTATCAGGGATGCGCTCTCCGGGGATAAAAAGAATTATTTTGCGGAAGCGCTGAAGCTGCCGGAAGGGTATGCGTTTGAGGTCGCCATAGCGGTGGGGCATAAGGCGGTGGAAAAAGAGCCTCATACATACAGCATGGAAAAGAACGTGACGTCTCTGTAAGGAAACGGTGTTATCGGAGCCGTTTTCGGTCAGAGGAAGATCGCGCCTGCCAGTCGAATGGAGAAGGAATATGAATATTTACTTACAGATAGGTCTTGGTCTGCTGCCCGGAGCGGCGGTCGTACTGCTGCTGCTTTTCAAGAGAAAGGCGTTTCAGCCGAAAAAGATCCTGTTTACGTTTTTGCTGACGGCCTGCTGCGGCGGTTTTCTGTTCTGGGGCGTCAGACAGATGATCGGAAACGCCGGGGGAGACGGCCTGTCCAGGGAAGAGACGGCGGCCTTTGCCAACGCTTTGTTTCTGGAGGGAGCTTATGAGGAAGCGCAGGATGTGATGGATCAGTACAGCGCTTTGTACGGTTATGACGACCAGTGCCGGCTCCTTCTGGCGAGGATCAGTCTGATGCGGGAAGACTACCGGCGCGCCGATGGCCTTTACGGCTATTTATGCGAAAAATCGGGACTGCTGGAAGCGGATGCCGGGGAAGTGGAATTTGCTTTTGCAAAAAATCATGCCGATCCGGCGGCGGTGGCAATGGTGGACTATCTGGACAGCGTGGGAGCGGATATAGAAGCGTACGGCTACACCCGGGAGGCGTACGGACAGACGCTGGAGATATTGCAGACCGACACGGAAAAGGTCTTTCGATCGATACGCCGAAGCATTGAGGATACATACGAGATGGACGACGATATGGAGGATTGCGCCCGGGCGGTCGCAACGGCGTCCCGTACGGACGCATCATCGGAGGAAGGACAGAAAGAGTGCCGCAGACTCAGCAGAGTTTTTGAAGATATGGCGGAAGATTTCCCAAAGGCGCTGGAACTGGAGTGCGTCAGAAAGGCGCGCCTGAAAACGTACGCGCTGTCTGGGAAGTTTGAAGAGATTGCGGAGAGCCTTGATCAGAATTCCACTTATCATGAACTGATGGTGGCGGCCGAACTGTACATGAGCGGTCTCGCGGATACATCGGATTTCGGGGACCGGTATCAGGAACTGGACAGAACGGCCATGGCGGCGGTGAAGCGGCAGGTCGATCAGGTGTGTGACAGCCGGAAAGGTCTGTCCTCCCAGGGGAAACGCCAGCTGCGCAGGCGGGTGGATGCCATTGAGACTTTGCTGGACGAGCCCACGTTGACGACGATAAAAGAACAGCTGATGGAGACCGCGTCCGGGGAAGCCGGCGCGGACCGGACCAAGGTTTATCTGGAAATAGCCAAGATCGAAAATTTCTTTGGAAATGAGATATCCACAGACAATTATCTGCGGGAGGCGATTTACCATTCCCAGGAGTGCGAGGACGACAGTTATGTTTCCGCGATGGGAAAGATCATATCCGTGATCAACAGCGACGACTGGGACGACATGGAGGACATAAAGAATGTTGCCGCTTATGTAGATACGGTGTTGGATCATTCCCTGACGGTGGATGTGGAAGCCGTGGTTTCTTCCCGGAACCGTCCGGAGGAACTGCCGCAGGAGGAAGGCGGAGAGAAAGAGGAAGAGGAAAGAACGGATTTTGCCAGAACGGCCGCGGACTATGTGAGCCGGGCCCGCAGCGCCGTCACGATCGGCCCTGTTGACACGGAAAAATTTGAAAAGATCACGGCCCGGGTACAGATATCCAGCGATTCCGTTACCGATATCGATGAGCTGAAAGACGCGCTTGCAATTTACGACTGCGGCGTGAAGATCGACGACTTTACCCTGAAGAAAGTGGAGTATGAGAGCGCCAGGATTATTTTATGCTGTGACGTGTCCGGCAGTATGAGCGAGAGCATTCAGGATCTGCAGAATGCGGTGACCGCCTTTGTGAACGACCGTGGTAAGAAGGAAGAGGTCTCCATTGTTACTTTCAGCAGCGGCATAGAGAAGACGGTTCCCTTTGGAAGCTCTGACCGGGAGCTTCTGGATTTTGTGGAAACAATGTGGGCTTCGGGCGGCACCAGCATCTTTTACACGGTGATAGAATGTCTGAACGGATACTCCGAAAGCCGGGGCGTCAATAATGTCCTTATCGTGATGACAGACGGACAGGACGGTTACATGGCGAGCGAAGAAGAGATCATGACCCAGATCGGCGGCCTTGCGGATCGGAATGCGGTGACTGTTTACACGATGGGGCTGGGAAGCAGCGTTGACACGGCGTATCTGAATACCATCGCAGGATGCGGAAACGGTGAGTTCGTGTATGTGTCGGACAGCGCCAGCCTGACCGCTTTCTTTGACATGCTTCACGGCCAGGTGGACAGTCAGTATGAGCTCACCTATCAGGCGGCGGATACGCTGACGATGAGGGACCGGACTCTGGAGGTGGCGCTGCCGTCGGAAAACGTCAGAGATGTAAAGCGCTATTCTCTGGCGGGAGCAGAGGGAGCGGACGGAAACGGACTGGAAGTGTCTGAGGGCGTGACGGTGTTTGGAGTGGCTCCCCGGTATCTTTACAAGGGACTTCAGGATGTGAACGTTTTGCTGAAAGGTTCCGGCTTTACGCAAGAAAGCAAAGTCAGCATCAAACTGAACGGAAACATTGATTACACTATGGAAGGGGTGTATGTAGACGGGGAGACGGTTCGTTTTACGGTGCCGGCCGGCGCGGGAGTGGACGATTACGATGTGGAAGTTACCGTTGACGGCAGGCGCAAGGTATTGCAGAACGGTTTCTCTGTGATTGCTCCGGGGGACAGAAAGAAGACTGCGTTCGGTCCTTATGTGTTCACCTCCGGCCAGAAGACGGAAAATGAAGACGGAAGCGTCACTCTGCGGGGAGCGGTCGAAATGAACGGATGGCTGCATTTCAAGGGAGATCTTGTGCTGGAAGGAGACGCAGAGGAAGACGGTTCCGTCAGAGTCACGGACGAGAGCGGGTCTTATGTTGAGTTTGATCCGGCAACGGCGCAGGGGTTCGGGAAGGGCCTTGCAGAGAGGGGCGTTGCCCTGGAGATACCGGCGCTGCATACGTTTCGGCTGTATCATGATCCTCAGCACAGATATGATTACTCGGACTATCAGGTGGACGATATTTACACCGGCGTGCTGGCTTTGCACCAGCTGATCCGGCTGGACAGTCCCGTTTTAAGACTGTACCCCGACAGTATCGGCGTTTTCTATTCCACAGGGACTACGATTTTGCCCTATCAGGATCAGGTGCTGAAAAACTGCGGATTGGACGGCGGGAGTCTGTTTGATTTTCAGTTGGAGGGAAGCGCCCGGGTTACCAACAGCAATGTGGGCGTTAAAATCGATATGGAATACAGTGATCCGGACAGCGATGTATATAGTCATGCCGTCAATTTCTTTAACGCGCCGGTGTATTTTAACGGTTCCGTCAAGTTGAAGATTGACACGCTGCAGGACGAGTATATGGCAGGAGCCATGATACGTATGGCATTTTTTGCGGAACAGTCGGGAGTAGGGGCGGAACTGTCGTGGAAAGGCAGGGATCTGGAATCGATTAAGGTCGGTCTGGAGCTGGCGCAGCCCGTGAAGCTGCCAACGGCGTTTCCGCTGGAGATGAACGATTTTTCCGTTGGGGTGTCCAACCTGCAGAGCGCACTGCAGCAGGGTTCTCTGCTGAAGGCCGCGGCCAATATGAAGATCACGGGCTCGGCTACCGTCAGCAGCGGCAAAGTGAGCGCGTATTTCCCGGCGCTGGAGAAATTTGTGGGAGACATCAGCGTGCTGGAAATGCCGGATACGACGGTGTCGCTGCGCCTGTCGCCCCTGCAGGTGGAGGCGGACGCAAAGCTGGTATTTCTCAGTGAGATCACTCTGGCGCAGGCCTCGGTCAAGCTGGGGAACTTTGAATATACGAATGCCCTGCTGGGGCTTGACAGTCAGGAGGTACAGGGACTGAGCGCCTCTTTAAAGAGCGGGATCACGGCGGATACCTTTGGAGGGCGGTTGTCGGTGGATCTTTCCGGAACGGGAGAGCTGGATGCCCATTCGCGGTTTATCGGCGTTAATTATACCGGGACGGCGGCTTACGATATAAGCTGGTGGATTCTGCACTCGGGAACGCGTGTGGAAGGAACGGTGGCCTTCGGGCTGTACAGGACGCACAATGACCAGCAGGAGCTGGTGTTTGCCGGAAAGTATCAGGACAGCAATGGAAAAATAAAGGGATTCTTTTATTACATAGACGAAAACGGAAGATGCGGCAGTGAGAAGAACGGTTCGCTGAACTGAGAGCAGGGAGAGGGTGAATATGACAATACGGAAGAAAATAAATGCCGGGGTTATATGTGCTTTTGCGGCGGTCCTGATATGGCTGGGAAATGTCGGACAGGCGCATGCGGAGACGAAACAGGCGCCCGTTGCGGAGGTGGAAGGACAGCGGGACCTGGCAGTCATGTTTTCTTTTGACACAGAGGTGGTGGACATCGTATTTATCTCCCCGTCGGGAAAGCGGTATGCGGCGGGAGATCCCGGTGTGGAGACGGCGTCCGGAGAACTCTGGAGCACTTATCGGATCGCCGATGCGGAGAATGGCACGTGGTCCGTGGAATATGATCTGAAAGGCAACCGCGAGATTCAATATTCTGTGATCGAAGACGATTACGGCCTGTGGATTCAGTATTTTGTTCTGGGGGATATTGCGGATTCGGGAATGGATGTGTCTTTTCAGGCTGATTTTCAGGATTCGTGGGCATATTACAGCTATGAGATCTATGCGCTGAACGCGCAGGACGGCAGCGTTGCCGGCAGATTGGCCGGCGGGCAGGCGTCCGCAGGCAGTGAGAAGCAGCAGCATCTGGACATGTCCTCTCTGTCCAGCGGAACCTATCAGCTGCGTCTGGAAGTATACTGGAACGACGGAGAAGTCGAGCTGTTTGACAATATGCTGTCGGACACTTTTGAATTCAGCAATCCCGGCACCCCGGACGCCATGGAAGATTTTGTGACGCGGATCGATATGGGGACATACGAGATCGGGGTGGACTGGACAGAATATCATCGGTGGAATTATGAAGCTTACCGCCTGACTGTCTATGGGGACGGTGCGCTTTTGTATGACGCAACGCTGGGAGACGACGTGAGATCTTCCAGAGTGCTGTATGAAGAAGATACCAGAAACCTCAGCATATCCCTGTACGCTCGGAACCACGGCCTGTGGTCCGCGCCATTGACAAAGGAAATAGACCTTACAAAGGAATATCTCCGGCTGGGGACCGGTCAGGTGACGGGGTCCGGCAGCCTGGAACTGGCGTACGGAGTGAGCGGGGAAAGGCAGCTTCTTCTGGAGGTAAACGAAAGCCGGGCGGAGTATCGGCTTGCGGGCGAAGGGACTCTGAACGTAGATCTGGCACCGGGAAACAATGAGCTGTATGCGGAATGCGAGACGGACGGCCAGGTGTGGTTGATACTGGATACGGAAATCTATTATGACGCCTATCCGCCACAGATCGTGCTTTTTGATGAGATAGACGGAAAAACCGTCCACGGGGACAGCGTGGATATTATCGGGGAAATGACCGGGGGGAGCCGGCTTCTGGCAAACGGTGCGGAGGTGGAGCTGGATGCGGATGGCGGGTTTTCGGTGCCCTTCGCCCTGACCGTGGGACAAAATGTGCTGACGCTGGAGGCCGTTGACGTCAACGGTAATTCCAGTGTGCTGACGCTGACCGTCTACAGGGAGTCGGGACTGATCAAAGGGATTGACGGAAAGACCGGCAGGTTTCTTCCGCTGGCAGGCGCTCTGGCTGTCAGTGTTCTTTTGATCATCTGGGCGCTGATCTTTCTGAAAAAGAGAGAGAAGAGACCGGGGCGGGACAGAAAAAGGGGAATGGGCTTGTGGATCTTTGCGGATGTGATACTGGTGTGTCTGGAAGCGCTGTGCGTGTATCAGTACCTGACCCATTATTTTTTCAGCAGATCCATGGATTATCTGGAGATGGTGGAACACTCCGCGCTGGAAGCGGCCCGGTATCTTCAGACCCAGAGGATATACGGCATCGCGGCCGCCGCAGGGCTGGTGATCTGTCTGGCGGCGATCCTGGGCACAGTTCTTGCGGGCATCAGGAAAAAAAGGAAAAGGTCAAAAGGCGGCGACAGCGGCACCGTTGCAGAATCAGACCGGTTGTGATAAGATAGGAAAAGACAAAAACAGAACAGAAAGGTGCGAACAATGGACAAGACAGAGAAGATCATACTGACGGGAGACCGACCCACCGGCCGGCTTCATGTGGGCCACTATGTGGGCTCGCTGCGCAGACGTGTGGAATTGCAGAACTCCGGGGAGTATCAGAAAATATTTATTATGATTGCCGACGCGCAGGCGCTGACAGACAATATCGAAAATCCGGAAAAGGTGCGCCAGAACATTATTGAAGTGGCGCTGGATTACATGTCCTGCGGACTGGATCCCGCAAAATCCACTCTGCTGATCCAGTCCCAGATACCGGAGCTGTGCGAGCTGACTTTTTATTATATGGACCTGGTGACGGTGGCGAGGCTGCAGCGCAACCCCACGGTAAAAAACGAGATCCAGCTTCGCAATTTCGAGGCCAGCATCCCGGTAGGCTTCTTTACCTATCCCATCAGCCAGGCGTCCGATATTACGGCCTTTAAGGCCACCACGGTTCCCGTGGGAGACGACCAGCTTCCCATGATCGAGCAGGCGAGGGAGATCGTGCATAAGTTCAATACCGTTTATGCGCCGGTGCTGGTAGAGCCTTCGGCGCTTCTGCCTGAGAACGAAGCCTGCAAGCGGCTTCCCGGCACGGACGGCATGGCGAAAATGAGCAAGTCTCTGGGAAACTGCATTTATCTTGCGGATACGGCCGACGAGGTGCGGACGAAGATCATGAGTATGTATACGGATCCCTTGCATCTTCAGGTCAGCGATCCCGGCCATCTTGAGGGCAACACGGTGTTTACCTATCTGGACGCTTTCTGCCGTCAGGAACATTTTGAAAGGTATCTGCCGGAATATGCAAACCTTGACGAGCTGAAAGGCCATTATCAGAGAGGGGGTCTGGGAGACGTCAAGGTGAAAAAGTTCCTGAACAATGTGATGCAGGAGATGCTGGAACCCATCCGAAACCGGAGGAAGGAGCTGGAGAGGGATATCCCGGCGGTGTACGAGGTGCTGAAACAGGGAAGCGAGACGGCAAGGGAGACGGCCGCGCGGACCCTGTCCGAGGTAAAGAGCGCAATGAAGATCAACTACTTTGAAGACGCCGAGCTGATCCGTATGCAGAGCGAAAAGTATGATACGACGGCGGTGTGACGGCAGGAGAATGGGATGAAGAGGAACGAGGGGCCGGAGGATAACGGCGGCGAGATAGAATTTATGGATCTGGAAGAGGACGAGGGGAAGGAATCTTGGGATCAAGGCGTGTCTCAGGAGCACGGAACCCCAAAAACACGCGGCGGAATAAAATGGGAAGAAGAGCCGGAAGAGACGCCTCTGTGGAAGCGAACGGCGATTTTTGCCGTTCTGGCGCTCCTTGCGGCTCTGATTGCGCTGGGGCTCTGGATCTTTACTCACAGAGACAATGCGCCGGAACCGGAGGGCCCGGTTACGGGCCCGTCCGCGGCAGTGACGGAAACTCCGGCCGGCGACGGCGAATTTTCGGACGCGCAGACCATGTCCCCGGAAGGCGGCGTGCCCGAATCCGGAGCGGAAAGCGGCGAACCGGTGGAGACGCCCCTACAGTCCCTGGAGCCCTCGGAGGCGCCTTCCCAGGAGCCGGAGGATTCCGGCGCGGGAACCGGAAATGCTGGAGCGGAGCCGGAGGATCCCGAAACGGGAACCGGAAATGCTGGAGCGGAGCCGGAGGATTCCACAGGCGAACCCGGCAGCGGTTCGGATGTCTCAAAGCCGCAGGATGGGAATGGGGCCATGTCGTTTGAAGCCGTTTCCGAATCCGTCACTCCGAAGGACGTGGTAAATCTCCGCTCCGTGCCCAGCACCGCGGAGGAAAGCAGTATCGTCACGCAGGTAAAAAATGGTGAGGTACTTTCCAGAGTGGGCGTCAATGCCGATACGGGATGGTCTGCGATCGAGTATGACGGCAGGACATTGTATGCGGTGACACAGTATCTGACTACGGATCTGTCCTACAAGACACCTGTGACGCCTTCGGATCCCAACCGTGTCAGCACCATAAGCGGCAGGGTTATCATTTTCAGCGACTGCGACGATCAGGTGACTCCGAAGGAATATGTCAACCTGAGAACGGAACCCAGCACAACAGAAGGTGACGCAACTGTCAGCTGTCAGGTCAGCAACGGGGAACTCCTGCACCGGACCGGCATCAGTCCGGATTCCGGATGGTCAAGAGTGGAGTACAACGGCCAGAGTCTCTATGTGGTTTCCAGCCTTCTGCAGGCCGCGCCGTAAAAGCGTATATTTTTCTGCCCTCCGGTAATACTGAGTTTGTCTGATGAAAACAGGATTCCAGTCGTTACGGAGGGACATATATGAGTCAGAGTCTGGGAAAAGCAAGTATTGCGCCGGAGAAACCGGTATATATCCTCAACAGCGCCAGCGTTGTGGGAACCAAGGAGGGACAGGGCCCGCTGGGACTTTTGTTCGACAAGGTGGGAGAGGACGATATGTTTGGCTGCGCCACCTGGGAGGAAGCGGAGAGTACGCTTCAGAAGGAAGCCGTGGGTCTTGCCCTGGAAAAGGCCGGGATAGAGAAAGAGGAAGTATCCTTTCTTTTTGCCGGTGACCTGCTCGGTCAATCTATAGCCACATCTTTTGGTATTTCCGTCTATCAGATCCCGCTGCTCGGAGTATACGGAGCCTGTTCTACCTGCGGAGAGTCGCTGCTTCTGGGGGCTATGTCCATTGCGGGCGGTTTTGCCGACAGAGTGCTCTGCGTCACATCCAGCCATTTTGCCAGCGCGGAAAAGGAATTCCGCTTTCCTCTGGAGTACGGGAATCAGAGACCGCTTTCCGCCAGCTGGACGGTGACGGGCAGCGCGGCTTTTGTTCTCGGCGGAGAGGAGACGGTTCACGGGACAAAAAAGAACGGCAGAGGCGGCCCACGGGCAAGGATCACCGGAATGACGGTGGGAAAGATCGTGGATTACGGCCTGAAGGATTCCATGAACATGGGGGCGTGTATGGCGCCTGCGGCGGCTTCCACGCTGGAACAGCATTTTATTGACTTTGGAAGCTGTCCGGATTCTTATGATAAGATTATCACAGGCGATCTTGGGAAAGTAGGACAGAGGGTGCTGATCGACCTGATGAAAGAAAAAGGGTATGACATCAGCGGACGTCATATAGACTGCGGCATAGAGATTTATGACGGGGAAAGTCAGGATACCCATGCCGGAGGAAGCGGCTGTGGATGCAGCGCGGTGACGTTTTCGGCTTATATCCTGAAACAGCTGGAAGAGAGGAACTGGAAAAAGGTGCTGTTTCTGCCCACCGGCGCGCTGCTCAGCAAGACGAGTTTTAACGAGGGAAAGAGCGTGCCGGGAATCGCGCACTGTATCGTGGCGGAGAGTCTGTAGGAGGAACCGCCGGCTGCGGCTTTATGGAAAGGGGCGTGGGAAGCGCCGAAACGGTTCTCTGCCGGGGACTGTTTTTTCCCGAATCGGTTGTGCAATGTTGGAAAATGATGTATACTGCAATCAGATTGTTTCCAAAATAATCAAGATTCGGGAGGAAAATGTATGGGGGCTTTTGACACAAAGGAATACCGGAATCTGTTTCTGGAAAGCGGTAAAAGCGAAAAAGAGATCGAGGACAGGATTCAGGAAATCTGGGACACGTTTTTCTACGGCCCGGAGGACGAGCGGATTTATCATCCCGTGGGGGAGGATATGGGTTATCTGGAGGACACCGGGAACCATGACGCACGCACGGAGGGAATGTCCTACGGTATGATGATCTGCGTCCAGCTGGACAGAAAAGAGGAATTCGACAGGATCTGGAAATGGGCTTATACCTATATGTGGCAGAAATCCGGAGAAAACGAGGGATATTTTGCATGGTCCTGCGCTTTGGACGGCAAAAAGAACGCCGAAGGAGCCGCGCCCGACGGGGAAGAGTTTTTTGCCATGGCGTTGTTTTTCGCTTCCCACAGATGGGGCGACGGAGAGGGGATTTATTGTTACTCGGAGCATGCGAAAGCCATCCTGCGCGCCTGCCTGCACAAAGGAGAGGGCGGCAGACCCGGGCAGTCCATGTGGAACCGGGGAAACCGGCAGATCCTGTTTGTGCCCGGGATAGACTTTACGGATCCCTCTTATCATCTGCCGCACTTTTATGAGCTTTTTGCGCTCTGGGGCGATGAACAGGACAGGCCTTTCTGGAGAGAAGCGGCGGCGGCGAGCAGGAGATACTTAAAGAGCGCCTGCCATCCCATTACGGGTATGAATGCGGAATATGCGGAATTTGACGGTTCGCCCATGAGCCGGAAACTTCCCTGGACCGACGACCGGCACGACTGGTTTTACAGCGACGCCTACAGGACGGTGGCCAACATCGGGCTGGACTACGCATGGTTCGGTGTGGACGAGGGACAGGCGGACGCCGCCGTCCGGCTGCAGCATTTTCTGGCGAAACAGGAAAAGCCGTATCAGATTTATGAACTGGACGGCACCTGTCTGGGGCAGGATGCGCTGCATCCCGTAGGAATGCTGGCCACAACGGCGCAGGGCGCTTTAGCTGTGATCGGGCGGTGCAAGGACAAGCAGGCGCAGCGCACGGCGTGGCAGTGGGTGGAGCGTCTCTGGCAGCAGCCCCTGCGCAGGGGAGAGCGGAGATATTACGACAACTGTCTGTATTTCTTTGCGTTCCTGGCGCTCAGCGGAAGATACCGGATCTGGGGATGAGCCGGAGCGGATTTTCTTCAGGCTCCGGAACCCGTTTCCGAAGGTCAGGCGGTGCGGCCCCGCGGAGGGGCCGCACCGTTTTCAGGTGAGAAGCGTTTTATACGGTGCCGGTTATGGTCAGGACGCTGACGCCGGGATTTACAGTCCATGCTCCCGTTGCGGGATCCTGCGTGTAGGTGGCGGCGGGCACGGTAATTTCCCCTTCCACGGTGGCGAAAGCGCCGGTCAGGTTATTGTAAGTGTAGTTCGTCGTGGCGGCCCACTGGGTTCCCTCGAAGGTTACATTCAGGGAATTGAGCACCGGGTTGAAGGTGTCCGTCACCACGATCCTGTCGGCGGCCGACGCGGCCGTGTTGCCGAGGTTCTGAAGGATAAAGGTGTAAGTCAGCTGCCCGTTTTCCGTCACGGTGGTGGGAGACAGGGATTTGCTGATGGTCAGCATCGCCCGTTCCGCAGCTGTGATCGTGTCGGATATCTGGATATCGCTGGTAATGCCCGCTCCGGCGATGGTAGCGGTGTTGGTGATGGTGCCGCCGGCGCTGAGGGGCGCAAACTGATTGACCGAAGCCTGATAGATCAGGGTCGCGTTCCCGCCGGCGGGTACGTTGACGCCGCTGATGGTAAGCGTTGATCCTGCGGAGACGGTGGGATCCGGCTGCCGAACGCCGTTTACATAGTACTGTACGGAACCGTCGACGTAAGTCAGGGGATATACGGTTGTGGGAACGCCGCCCGCCGTCGCGGATGCCGCGCCCAGATTGTCCGTCACGGTCAGGGCCGTGAACGCGGTGGTTCCGGAATTGATAATGTTGATGATGTAGGTCACGTTATCATTGGAAGTGTAAGTGCCGATCAGGGCTGTC
Organism: uncultured Acetatifactor sp.; assembly: GCA_947586055.1. Classification (GTDB taxonomy): domain Bacteria; phylum Bacillota; class Clostridia; order Lachnospirales; family Lachnospiraceae; genus Acetatifactor. The sequence continues at coordinate 12,432 of CANPXL010000035.1, forward strand.
TTTGTGGCGGAAAGCACTTCCAGCAGTTCACCGGTGGTGATGTTGGAGGTTGTGACGTTTCCGTTGTAGGACAGAGTGGCCTGGTTATAAAATGTTGCCATGGAAGCTCCTTTTCCATCATTCTTTGTTTTTTTCCATATATGGTATGTTATTTTGTAGAAATTTGTGATAAATCGGGTGTGCGGTATGCGGCCTGACGGCGCCGGGTTCCGCGCGGGGCCCGTCTCGGGACCCGCATCGGGACCGCCCTGCTGTGCGTTTCTGACGGAGTGTGTCTTCCTGTGGGAGTGAGTTTTCCTTGCTTGACGGGAAAATATTTTTATTGTATGCTGAGTTACGAAAACATTGCCGGACAGGTTTGGAGAATGTGGGAATGGAAAGTGAAAAAAGACATAAAAAACCATATCTTGAACTGCTTCGTGTCATTGCAATTTTTGGAGTGGTTTTCTGCCATACGGAATCTGCCGGGATACATCACTATGTGATGACATCCAATACGGTCAATTACTGGATCAGTATTTTTCTGGCCTCGGTATGTCAGTACTGCATTCCTCTGTTTTTTATGATCAGCGGCGCCGTACTGCTGAATCGCGAGGAATCCATCTCCTATGTGTATAAACATCGCGTGATAAGAATCGGACTGATCACTGTCCTGATGAGCCTGATGCAGTATTTATGGATTTACAGGGGACATTGGGATACGATGACCCTGAAGGGCGCTGTAAGACTGCTGTACGAAGGCGATACCGTTGCCCCGCTGTGGTTTTTGTTTGCCTATCTTTCCTTTCTGATGGCGCTTCCCTTTCTGCAGAGGTTTGTCAGGGCGATCACGGACGAACGGTGGTTTTTCTATCTTTTGATATTGTATACGTTCTGCAACGACTTTCTGGCCATCCCGGAATATTATCTGGGCTGGAACCATACAATGCTGAATCTGCCCATACTGGAATATCCTGTCCTGATGACCGTGATGGGTTACTTTGTGGAGCACCGTTCCGGAGACATGTTTTTGAAGGCTCGGAATATTGCGGCGATGATCGGTATATCCGGCGGCATGACACTGCTGAGCATGTTTGTGAATCAGTCTGCTCTGGAAGGGGCAAATTACATCACCATGGGAAATCTGTTTGCGCCGGTGTATGCGATGACGATATTTGTAACGGTGCGTTATCTCGTTTATAAACACCCCATGCCCGCGGCGTTGGAAAGAGCGGTTTGTTTTGCGGGCGCGGGGGCTTTTGTCACCTATCTGACAGAGATACAGCTTCGGGATTTCTTTTATCCGGTCTATGAGTTTCTGGGACCGAGGATACATGCGATCCCTGCGGCTTTTGTGTGGACCGGCGTCTGTGTCCTGACAGGTGTTCTGCTCGCCGGTATCCTGAGGCGCATTCCGGTTGTCAGAAAATTAATCTGATGGGGAGAGTGAAGTTTATGCGGAGGATGGAGTTTAAGATGGAGCGTCCCGGCCTGCTGGAGCCGGGTCAGAAGATCACGGTGACGGAGGGACTGCTGCCCAGCAATTATTATTATACCATAGACCCTTCTCTGGCCATGTCCGTGAATATCCCGTTTCGGGACAGGCTGAAGAGCAGGGAAGGGATCGTCGTGGATGTGGTGGAAAACGCCAGAGGCTTCTATGTGACGGCGGAATTTGACGAATGACGAAAGAGAGAGCCGAAGGGAGACATCGGCAAAGGGCCGGCCGCAGAGCCGGAACAGGCCCGTAATCAGAGGCCGAAACACAAGGAAAGAGCAAAAACAGAATCAAAAGTCGAAACAAAGCAGGAACAAAATCCGGAACCAAGAGCCGGAACACAGAACGGGAACCAAAAATCAAAATATAAAAGAGCAATCGGAAAGGAAAGAGGAAAAATCATGGCAAGAAAAATCTCAACAGACAAAGCGCCCGCAGCAATCGGGCCGTACTCACAGGGAATCGTCGCAGGAGGGCTGCTTTTCGCTTCCGGCCAGATCGCAATTAACCCGGCTACCGGAGAGATTCAGGGAAATGACATTGTAACCCAGACGGAACAGGTCATGAAGAATATCGGCGCGCTGCTGGAAGCGGCGGGCACAGGGTATGAAAGGGTGGTCAAGACTACCTGTTTTCTGGCGGACATGGGAGATTTCGCTACCTTTAACGAAGTGTACGCCCGGTATTTTACGGAAAAACCGGCCAGAAGCTGCGTGGCGGTAAAAACGCTTCCGAAGAATGTGCTTTGCGAGGTGGAAGTCATTGCGGAAGTCGGAACGGACAGATAAGATTTTTTGTACATAATTTACAGATAACGGCAGAAACTAAAGAATAAAAGAACTGCGGATGGCCGAGACGGCGGCGCGGTTTCATGTTTGGAAGGAGTATGCCGTTATGGATTACTTAAACGCTTTTTGGGTGGGAGGGCTGATCTGCGCTCTGGTACAGATCCTGATGGAGAAGACGAAGCTGATGCCGGGCAGGATCATGGTCCTTTTAGTCGTGACGGGAGCGGTTATCAGCTTCTTTGGCTGGTATGAGCCGTTTCAGAAATTTGCCGGCGCGGGAGCAAGCGTACCGCTTCTGGGTTTTGGAAATATCCTGATGAAAGGGGTAAAGGAAGCGGTGGACGAGCAGGGATTTTTAGGGCTGTTCGCGGGCGGCTTGAAGGCGGGCGCCGTGGGTACGGCGTCGGCGCTGATTTTTGGCTATCTAGCCAGTCTGGTTTTTAAACCCAAGATGAAAAAATAGGACGCCGCCAAAAAGAAAAACCTCAGAAACCGAAACGGAAGAAGGAACCGCCTGTGGGGTCAGAGAACCTCGAAGGCGATTCCTTCTTTTTCCAGAAACTGTTTCATGGCCCGGTCCCAGATGACATCGGGTTCCTTTGAGGGGACAAAGGTCAAAAAGGAGGTTGCGGTGGTCAGAAGGGCCTTTTCTCCGTCGTAGCGGATATTCAAAACCAGCGCTTTCACCTGTTCGGGAGAGACATCACAGTTCTCCCGGGTCAGAAGCGCGGCCGCTCTTTCCGGCATCAGCTGCAGCGTGAACCGGAAGAACAGCGGCGGGCGTTTCCCCTTGATCAGGTCGAAGCATAAGCCCCGGAGTTCTTTCCATGGCCGGAACTCGAAAACAGTTTTCTCCGTATCTTCGGACTGTCTGAAAAAATCTTTGTTGACGCGGCCGTCCACGGTAAAGGTGTTGGCCGTTTCGATGACGGCTTCCTCCAAAAGGAAGATGTCAAAGCTTTCCGAAGCAAGGAGCCTGTTCATAAAATGTTTCATGAATGTGATCTGTAACGCCGTCATAGTCTTATTCTCCCGTCAGCTGTCGCGCCGGGCTTCCCCGGACTTTGAACAGTATATCACAAATTCCGTTTGAGATAAAGGATGACCGCAAAAACCTGCAGGAGAAACAGGGCGGGCATTCCGTATCTGAAATACCAGTGTCTGGTCTTATGATGAAACAGGTGCATTCCCAGAGTCGTTCCCAGCGCGCCTCCGGCAAAGGCAGCAAGGAACAGGGTGGCTTCCGAGATACGCCACGCGCCGCGGATGGCTCTTTTTTTGTCAATTCCCATCAGGGCGAAGCCGATGAGATTGACGACAACTCCATAGATCAGAAAAAAATACACGCCTGATTCCTCCATAGATCCCGGCTTTGCGGGAATCCGAAAACCGCGGAAGGTTCGGATCCGGCCGGTCGGCATAAAAACGGCGGAGAGAGGACTCTCCGCCGCCTGGTTTTTTCGGGAAAATTCTTCCTCAGAACAGATCAATGCCCTGTTCCTGCATTTTCATGGCGCGGACCTTGCTGGAAAGTCCGAACAGGTTGATGAATCCTTCCGCGTCGTGATGGTCGTAAAGGCTGCCCGTGGTAAAGGAAGCGATGCTCTCATTGTACAGGCTGTAGGGGGAGGTGGTCCCGGCCTTGATGATATTGCCCTTGTAGAGCTTGAACTTTACTTCCCCGGTTACGTATTTCTGGGTTTCTTCGATGAAAGCCTGCTCTGCCTGACGCAGGGGCGTAAACCATTTTCCTTCGTAGACAAGGCTTGCAAAGCGGCTTCCCATCTCCTTCTTGAGCGCGTAGGTGTCGCGGTCAAGGATCAGCTCTTCCAGCTGCTGGTGGGCTTCCATCAGGATCGTGCCGCCGGGAGTTTCATATACGCCGCGGGACTTCATGCCTACCACCCGGTTTTCCACAATGTCGATGATGCCGATGCCGTGTTTGCCGCCCAGCTCATTTAAGACGGTGATGATTTCAGAGACCTTCATCTTCTTTCCGTTTACGGAAGTGGGCACGCCCTTCTCGAAGGTCATGGTCACATATTCGCCCTCGTCGGGAGCCTTCTCGGGGGTAACGCCCAGCACAAGAAGATGCTCAAAGTTAGGCTCATTTGCGGGATCCTCCAGTTCCAGACCTTCGTGGCTGATATGCCAGATATTCCGGTCACGGCTGTAGGAGGAATCCGCGGAGAAGGGAAGATCGATTCCGTGGGCCTTGCAGTAAGCGATCTCGGACTCCCGGGAGTCCATGGTCCACTTGTCGTTTCTCCATGCGGCGATGATCTTCAGATCAGGAGCAAGCGCCTTGATGCCAAGTTCAAAGCGGATCTGGTCGTTGCCCTTGCCGGTAGCGCCGTGGCAGATGGCGGCGGCGCCTTCCTTGCGGGCGATCTCCACCAGCTTCTTTGCAATCAGCGGGCGCGCCATGGAGGTGCCCAGCAGATATTTGTTTTCGTAAATGGCGTTGGCCTGTACACAGGGAACAATGTACTCGTCGCAGAACTCGTCGATCACGTTCTCAATGTAGAGCTTGGAAGCGCCGCAGGACTTCGCGCGCTCTTCCAGTCCGTCCAGTTCTTCCGCCTGACCGCAGTCCACGCAGACACAGATCACTTCATAGTCAAAATTTTCTTTCAGCCAGGGGATAATGGCGGTGGTGTCCAGACCGCCGGAATAGGCAAGAATCACTTTTTCTTTCATAACGATAAGCCTCCGTAACTATGTATTTGGGTTTTTGTCTGAAAACACTATACAACAGAACATTTGGAAATGCAAGCAAAATTGACCGGACATGATCCGGGACGCATCCTGATCCGGCCTGCCGGGAGCGGATCCTGATTTGGTTCGCATGAGATGAATCGCGTGAGGCGGGGCGGTAGGTGAGTCGTATGAGGCGAGGCCTGCTTGACAGAATGGGAAGGAGTATGGTATGCTTTGGTTAGTTTAAGCTAACTTTCGGTTTTCGGATGCTTCCGAAAGCTGTTTTCCTTCAGCGCGGCAGCTGACGATGACCGATACAGGATTCCGGGCCAGATCCCGGATCGTTTGAAAACGCCGGCGCTGCGGAAAGAGATTCGGTGAAAGGAGAAGACGATGAAGAAAATAACAGTCAAGATTGACGGTATGATGTGCGGCATGTGTGAGTCCCACGTCAACGACGCGGTCCGGGGGAAGTTCCCGGTAAAGAAGGTCAAATCCTCCCATGCGAAAGGAGAAACGGTGATTCTGACGGAGGCGGACATCGATGAAGCCGCTCTCCGTGCGGCCATCGACGCCACAGGATACCGGGTGCTGTCTGTGGAGAGCGGGCCGTATCGGAAGAAGGGCCTGCTCTCGCGGTTGCAATGACCGGAAGAAACTGTCCGCTGGATATGGTCGGACAGACAAGAAGGAGATCATCAAATGAGGGCCAGCGACAGATAGGTTTTATTGAAACAACTGTTTTATTATGATATACTGGCTGTTAGGTATCTAACCACCACAACTTTATTGCAGGAGGAGAACTCGACAATGAAACCAGTAGTTTTGATTATTATGGACGGCGTGGGATTTTCAAAAACCGGTCTCGGCGATGCCGTAACGCTGGCGAATACTCCGGTTCTTGACAGACTTCTTAAGGAATGTCCGAATACCCGTCTAAAAGCGCATGGCGGTGCAGTAGGACTTCCAACGGACGACGATATGGGCAACTCCGAAGTTGGACACAATGCTCTCGGATGCGGCCAGATCTATTCCCAGGGTGCGAAGCTTGTGAACGAATCCATTGAGAGTGGAAAAATGTTTGCATCTGAGACATGGAACAGGCTTGTCGATAACTGCGTCTCAAACGGTTCAACCATGCATTTTATTGGGCTTCTGTCCGATGGAAATGTTCATTCCAACATTTCACATCTCAGGCAGATGATCATTAAGGCGAAGGATATGGACGTCAGCCGTGTAAGGTGTCATATTCTCCTTGACGGGCGGGATGTCCCCGCAACTTCTGCATTGCAGTATGTTGGCGAACTTGAATCGCTTCTTTCTTCTCTGAACAGTGCTGCGTTTGACGGGAAAATCGCATCGGGCGGCGGTAGGATGAAGGTCACGATGGACCGCTATCAGGCCGACTGGAATATGGTGAAGCTCGGCTGGGACACCCATGTACACGGCATCGGAAGACAGTTTGCAACTGCAGCCGAGGCGATCGAGACGTACCGCAGGGAGCTTGACGTTATCGATCAGGATCTGCCCGCGTTTGTCATTGCAAAGAACGGCGAGCCTGTGGGAAAAATTCAGGACGGTGACAGCGTTATTCTTTTCAATTTCCGGGGTGACCGCGCGATCGAAATATCCATGGCGTTCGACCAGCGTGACTTTGATCAGTTTGACAGGGGAATTGTTCCAAAAGTCGTCTATGCCGGAATGCTTCAGTACGACGGCGACCTTAAACTGCCTGAGAATTATCTTGTGGCGCCTCCTGAAATTAAAAATACGCTTTCCGAGCTTCTTGTTTCTCATGGCCTGAGGCAATACGCTGTTTCCGAGACTCAGAAATACGGACATGTGACTTATTTCTGGAACGGCAACCGTTCCGGCAAATTTTCTGAGAAGCTTGAAACCTATAAGGAAATCCCCTCTGACAAGGTGAGCTTTGATGAGCGGCCGTGGATGAAGTCTGCTGAGATTACCGACGATGTGATAGCGGCTCTTAAAAGCGGAAAGTATGATTTTATTCACTGCAACTTCCCAAACGGCGATATGGTCGGTCACACCGGCAGCCTTGACGCTACGATTATCGGCGTTGAAGCCGTAGACCTTGGCCTTGCGAGAATTCTGAAAGCTGCAGACGAGGTGGGCGCTACGGTTTTGATTACCGCCGATCACGGAAATGCTGATGAAATGCTTGAGAAGAACAAGAAAGGTGTTATTCAGGTAAGAACGGCTCATTCTCTGAACCCTGTGCCGTTTATCATCTATGACAGCGACGTTAAATATGAGATCAAACCTGGAGAATATGGCCTTGCCAATGTAGCTCCTACTGTAGCGAAGATACTCGGTTTGGAGCCTCCGGCATGTTGGAAACCGGGCATGATTTGATTTTTATACCTGCTGCAGGACAGCCATGATCCTGGCCGGCAGGATGAGAAAGTGGAATATATGCTGAAATGACAACATCGCATAAAGCATGACAACAACGTAAACGATGCGGCGCTAATCAGAAATCCAAAATATAAGACCAAACGCCCGTTTCCGGCGGCTGGGATGTGTCAGCTGTATCGGAGACGGGCGTTTGATTTTAACGGGCTCAAACAACCGATAGTTGAATAATAAACAACTAATTGATAATTGAACACTTCAGAAGTGGCCTATATAATGAAACCACACCGGTGAAAAGAAAGAATGTGGGGTATAGACATGAAAATAACAATAGGTGAAAAAAATCAGGTCTGAAAACCTGATTGAATGGCTGCTTGCAGATTGAGTGTGTTTGACCTGTCGCTTTCTTTCCTGCATTACAGACAAAAACCATATATGCTCATTCCCTGTACGCCCTCCAAATCTTTTCCACGTTTATCAGATCATTTCTCTCTTCTTCTCTGTCATAGGTATAGTTCTGCGGAACTTCGTCAAAAAGTTCAATCCTGTCCATTTCGCTTGCCGGAAGTTTCCCAAGAGAATGGGCTATCGCAAGATACACCCTGCCGTTATTTTGCCCCTGTCCGTTTTCCCAGACAAATGCGTAATCCCAAAGCGGGATTATTTCACAGTCCGTGATGCCCGTCTCTTCATATAATTCTCTCTTTGCGGCCTGCAGAGGCGTTTCGCCCTTTTCAACATGTCCTCCCGGATGCTCATAGCTTTCTCTTTTCTTATGCAAGCAGTAAACCCATTTGTCCTTATATTTTGTAAAGATAACCACAAAAGCAATGTCATCCAGAAAACCTGCAAAACAGTTCGTTTTTGCCATACTGAAACTCCTTCTCTTCGCTCCCGATTTATCGGCGAGTCATACTCCGCTTTATTTAATCATACCAAAATAACGGGAAGAAATCTATTAAAATTATCTTGGCGTCCGTAAGTTATGGGAGCAGCTTCGCAGAACGAATGTAAGGCTGGTCGCAGTCGATGAGGGCGTGGACACAGGTTCGGGATTCGATGATGATTTCCTCCCGTTCCGGGACGTGATCAATGACAACACCGCATAAAGCATTTGTTCCTGCAATTATACTGAAAACAGGCTGAAAGAATGCTGATAAATTATTATATGCCCATTCGTCTTTGAAAAAGGCAGGATTCAACTATTGACATGCAAAAATAAAAAATTGTTTGCAGTTAACGATTGTAAGGTGGAATATTTCTGTGTTACCATATTTATAGAGAAGGTCATATTTTACGGAGTTTTTTATGATTATAAAGCAAATCGAGTCTGATACAGACAAGAAAAGCATAGCAAGAACAATACTTGAAGCACTTCCAGACTGGTTCGGCATACCGGAAGCTACAGAGGAATACATAGCGGACAGCAAGAGCAAACCATTCTTTTGCGCTTATGATGGAGATACCCCTGTCGGTTTTCTCTATCTGAAAGAAACCGGGAGGCATACTGTGGAACTGGCGGTCATGGGTGTCCTGAAAGAATACCACCGGCACGGTGTGGGTAGAAGTCTCTTTCTTAAAGCAAAAGCCGAAGCCCGGCGGCTTGGATATTCCTTTATTCAGGTCAAAACTGTCCAGATGGGCAAATACACAATTTATGATAACACCAACTGTTTTTATATCTCGCTGGGATTTAAGGAATTGGAAGTGTTTCCAACACTGTGGGATGAGTGCAACCCCTGCCAAATTTATATCATGGCCATATAGAAAACAATGCGGAAGTGATCAGCTACAACAGGAAGAACTTGGCGCGTAAGCTTCAGAATGAGGGCATACAGCAGAACAGGCAACAGAGCAGAACGAAACGGAGGAAGAAAGAAATTGCTTGAATGCCAAAGTAAATTCCAGTGACAAACGAAATTCCAGAGTGCCAGAGAAAATGCGGGGTTCAGCCAACTT
>CANPXL010000036.1 GCA_947586055.1 uncultured Acetatifactor sp.
ACTATTAGTTTTATGAGTTTTTTAAAGTATGGCAGAAAAACTAACTGAGGTAAAGGCGGGCGATTTTACGCTTACGATATGTCGACGGCTTCTGCAAGTTCGGCTTGCGTCAGATGTAATCTCAGACGTTCTTCCCGTATTCGTTTTCCTAAAAATTTATAATCCATAAATACACCTCTCCTTGTATTTTATATTCTGTGAGTGACAAGAAAAAATATCTGCAAGGGGTATTGACATTGACTATAAGGGGTATGCGGTGATATAATGTGCCTTGAAACAGGCGGCCCGATTTACAGGGACGCCTGCGGGATCAGGGCCGGAAGAGCTGCGCGGTCGGCGCGGTCGGAAAGACCCGTCATGAAAGGAGCGTGGTGTCTTATGCCGGGGAGACGGCGGCTGCATGGAAAAAAGTACGGGAAAGTATTCCTGTTTCTGCTGCTGTTCTTTGTCCTTCTGCATGCGGCAGTGTTGCTGCTGTACCCATCCAATGCAATATTCCGGACATGGCAGTGTTTTTACCGCCTGCAAAGAGGTAAGATCGATCTCCTGATCGTAGGGAACAGCCACGCCTATTCTTCCTTTGATCCGGCGATCATTTCCGAGATGACAGGTCAGGACAGTTACATACTGGCCACTAATTCTCAAAATGTGGTCCAGACGTATTTTAACGTAAAGGAAGCCCTGCATTATCAGCATCCGGACAGAATCATCCTGGAAGCGTTCGCTCTGGATGAAAACGATAACTGGCGTTTCGGAACGGAAACGCCGGACCGGGACTGGAAGAAAGAATCCAATATGGATGGAATGCGCTTCGGCCTGACCAAACTGGAAGCAATTACCCAACAGTATCTGCGGGAGAACTGGAGTTACGCCGCTTTTCCGATCCTGCGCTGCCACGGAAACTGGGCGGACATTGAGACCATCGGCTCCAACCTGTCCTTTTACATAGGGGGGATCGGGGAATATTCCTCTTTCCGTCCGAGCGAATCGAAAATGACGGAAGAGACAAAGGCTTTATACGATACGGCAGCGTATAATCCTGCGCCCAAAGCGATTTCAGAGGTCAATATCGAATATTTTCACAAGCTGGCGCAGCTTTGCAGGGATGAGGATATCACGCTGTCTCTTGTCATGGCGCCCATGTACGACGGATATATCAGATCCATCAATTATGAGGACTGGAAAGGGAAAATGGAAGAACTGGCGGAAAGCGAAGGCCTGTTTTATCTGGACTGCAATGTGCATTATGAGGAAATCGGCCTGACAAGCCAGGATTTTGAAGATCTTTATAACGGGTATCATCATCTGAATCAGGACGGAGCGGATAAAGTGACAAAATTTGTCATGGAAAATCTTTACGATGACTGAAACTGCGGGGAGGTGTCTTTGTGCTGTTTAATTCGACCGGGTTTTTGATCTTTTTTCCGATAGTGGCATTGGGTTATTTCTGGATCCCGCGGCGATGTAAAAATCTGTGGCTTTTGGGAGCCAGTTATTATTTTTATGCCAGCTGGAACCCGGTTTATCTTCTGCTGATCCTTGCGACGACCGTGGTTTCGTGGACGGTCGGAATTCTGATAGACAGGAATGACAGGCGGAATCAGAAAGAGACCCGGAAAAAATGGTGTCTGGCCGTGGGGATACTGTGGAATCTCGGGGTCTTATTCTTTTTCAAATACGCGGCTTTTGCGGCGGGCAGCTTCGTAAAAGGGCTGCGGCTGTTCGGACTTTCCGTAAAGCTGCCGGTTTTCGACGTTCTGCTGCCGGTGGGGATCTCCTTTTATACCTTTCAGGCGCTGGGATATCTGTTTGACGTTTACCGGAAAAAAATTTCAGCGGAACGAAATTTTCTGCAGTATGCTTTGTTCCTTTCCTTTTTCCCGCAATTAGTGGCCGGGCCCATTGAACGAAGCGGAAATCTGATGCATCAGCTGCGGGAAGAACATCCCCTTGACCTGGAGAGGGTCAAAAGCGGGCTGCTTCTGATGGGATGGGGATACTTTCAGAAACTGGTGATCGCCGACCGTATCGCCATTCTGGTTACGGAAATATATGACCATTATTCCGTTTATTCGGGTATGCAGATCTTACTTGCCACCATTCTTTTTGCGTTTCAGATTTACTGTGATTTTGGAGGGTACTCGGACATTGCCGTGGGAGCGGCCAGAGTCATGGGCTTTACCCTGACCAGAAATTTCAACGGCCCATACTATGCGGTTTCGGTCAGCGAATTCTGGCGGAACTGGCATATTTCCCTGACCACATGGTTTCGGGATTATATTTATATTCCGCTGGGAGGAAACCGCCGGGGCAGATGGAGAAAATACCGCAATATTTTGCTGACATTTTCTTTAAGCGGTCTCTGGCATGGGGCCGGCTGGAACTATATTGTCTGGGGGCTGCTGAACGGACTTTATCAGGTGGCGGGGGATCTGACCGGGCGGTTTCGCGCGAACCTGCAAAGGCGGCTGCATATCCGCACAGACTGCGGCAGCTATCGCCTGCTCCAAAGGGTGATCACGTTTGGATTTGTAGATTTCGCATGGCTCTTTTTCCGCGCGGGAGGTCTTGGAACGGCCCTGCGGATGCTCCGGCACAGCCTGACGAATATCGGGCTGTTTACGTTCTTTAACCCGAACAGCCTGCTTTGCATCAATACCATTCCTCTGTCGGAAAAAGATTTTGTGGTGATGCTGGCGGGGCTGTTCGTGCTGATGCTGGCAGACGGCCGAAGACGGAGAAAGGTAAATCTCCGGGAAAAGCTGGCGGCGCAGAACGTCTGGTTCCGATGGCTGGTATATTACGGCCTGATTTTTGCCGTTTTGATTTTTGGGGTCTATGGACCGGAATATGATGCGTCCACCTTCATCTATTTTCAGTTTTGATTCTGTCGCTTCCCGAAGGAAATGGAAGTTTTGCTCAACAGTTCAGCTCACGCCATTCGCAAAGCCGCGCTGGCGCGCTCTCCGGCGCTGCGCGCCTGCCTTTGCTCATAAAATGGCGTTCCCTCGACAGCCATACTCAGCGGAAAATTCGTGCGAGCACGATTTTTCGCTGAGTATGGCTGTCGGCTGAACTGTTACAAAATATTTGACATGTATGCTTGAACTTTTGAGAATATGGGTTAAAATGTATAGTATACAGATAGAGAGCGGCGGAAGTGAAGGGACGAAAGTGAAAAAGGAAATTTGCGTTTTGCGGGAATGAAAAGAAATATCATTTTCAAAGGCGCGGTTTCAACCACAGGAAAGGCGTTGGAACGGATAGAACAATGAAAAATTATATCAAGATGCTGCGGCCGTGGCATTACATGAAAAATATCATGATTATTTTCCCGCTGGTCTTTTCCGAAAGACTTACGGAGCCGTTGCTGCTCTTTTACAGTCTCACCGCCGTGATCGCGTTTTCCCTGCTCTGTTCCGTGGTATATATTGTGAATGACTGCAGGGACGCGGAGAGAGATAAGCTGCACCCGTCAAAAAGAAACCGGCCGATCGCATCCGGCGCGATCAGCAAACCCAAGGCGTGGGTTGTCGCAGCCGTCCTGGCTGCGCTTTCTTTTCTGATGCAGGCTGCCCTGCGGTTTCCTGCCGCGGCAATCGTCTGGGCGATGGTGTATCTGGCAGTCAACCTGATCTATACTTACGGCGGGAAGAATATTCCGATACTGGATATTGCGCTGCTGGGAATCGGATATCCCATTCGCCTGATGTACGGGGGGGCTGTATTAAATATTGAAGTGTCGGAATGGCTGTTTTTGACAGCGCTGTTTTTTTCGTTTTACCTTGCGCTGGGGAAAAGGCACGGCGAAGTGAAAAATCTGAAAGAGTATTACGACGGTGATCATGACAGGGGAATGACCAGACCCGTTTTAAAATATTATTCGGAATCCTATCTGGAAAAGCATAAGCTTTTGAGTATGGGGCTGGGGATCATGTCTTATTCCCTGTGGACGGTGACCAAAAGCAGGTATTTTACATGGACCGTGATACTGGTGCTTGTGATCTGCATGCTTTATAATTCGGTTACCGAAAACGCCGACGCGGACCCGGTCGAAGTGCTCTTAAAGCATAAAGCGTTTTTTGCGCTGCTCGCAATATATGCAGCGCTCATGCTGGTTATCCTTTATTGTATTTAAAAGACGGAACAAAAGACGGTGGCGGAAAGCCCCTGCCGGCTGACGGCGGGATGAAAACAAGGAAAAGAGGGAAAATGTATGCAGTACGAAATATGGCCCCAACGGGGAATGATCAACAGAGGCAACTGGGCCGGGCTGAAGCGGTGTATGAAAAAGGCGCTTGCGGGGGAGCGGGTGACGGTGGGATTTCTGGGGGGATCCATTACCCAGGGAAGCCTTGCCAGTACCCCGCAGACCTGTTATGCATGGCTGGTCTTTGAATGGTGGAAGAAAAAATTTCCGGACGCGGAACTGATTTATGAAAACGGCGGGATCGGCGGGACCACATCCCAGTTCGGCGTGGCCAGAGTGAAGGACCATATACTCAGCCGCAGGCCGGATTTCCTGCTGATCGAGTTTGCGGTCAACGACGAAAATACGGAATTTTTTCAGGAGACTTACGAAGGGCTGATCCGGACGGTACTGAAATCCGAGAATGCCCCGGCGGTGCTTCTCATGAATAACGCCAGATTTGACAACGGGGAGAACGCGGAGGAAATGCACCTTGGGATCGCGAGAGCCTACGCCCTTCCCATGGTGAGCATGAAATCGACGATCTGGCCGCAGATCCGGGACGGCAGGATACCCGTAAAAGAAGTGTCGCCGGACGGTCTGCATCCCAATGACGCGGGACACCGGCTGGTGGCGCAGGTGATCGTTTCTTTTCTGGAACAGGTCTACAGCGAGCTGGGGCAGGAGGAAACGCCCGCTTTTGCGGCGGGAGAGCTGCCGGCGCCCGTCACCGCCAACGCGTATGAGGATTCCGTCAGATATCAGAACGGCAATTCCACGCCGCTTCTGCAGGGGTTTGCTGCCGATGAGAGGCCGCAGAAGGAGTTCCTTGATATTTTCAGCAACGGTTTTACCGCATCCCGTCTGGGGGACAGGATCACATTCCGGATCTTCTGCACCGGTATCGCGGTTCAGTACCGGAAATCCGTGAAGCAGCCGACGCCGATTGCGAAAGTGGTGATAGACGGGAAGGAAGATGAGGCGGTGATTCTGGACGGCAACTTCCGGGAGACGTGGGGAGACTGTCTCCATATCGACACCGTGCTTTATCACGGCGAACGGAAAGAACACACGGTGGAAATTACGGTCGTGGAAGCTCACGAGAACGACGCGGTGCCGTTTTATCTGGTCTCTGTGATCGGATCCTGCTGAAAAAAATTTTTTCGCTCTAAAGAAATCCGCGGGACTGCCGATAAACATAATAAGGAATGAAAAAAAGGCCATGACGGCCAGAGTAATACAGGAAGGAGGGATCCTTAATGCGTATCGAAGCATACAGCCAGGTACAGCAGATGTACCAGACAAGAAAGATCAACAAGACGCAGCAGTCCGCAGGCGTATCTCATTCCGATCAGGTACAGATCAGCAGTCTCGGAAAAGACTTTCAGACAGCGAAAGCCGCCGTGGCGGCCAGCCCGGACGTCAGAGAGGAACTGACGGCTTCCATCAAGTCGAAAGTGCAGAACGGCACTTATGGGGTGGACAATGGAACCTTCGCAGAAAAGCTTCTGCAGAAGTATGAAGAAATGAGGTAACGGTTCCGTGGCGAGCTTGATGGAAAATCTGATAGAGGTGCTCCAGCAGGAGAGCGCCGAATACGAGAGGCTATTGGAACTGTCTCAGGAAAAGACGCCGCTGATCGTTGGCGGCGATCTTGATCAATTGCAGAAAATCACGGATGATGAGCAAATTATGGTGAGCAGGCTCCACAACCTGGAGAAAAAACGGGCTGAGGTGACTGCGGATATCGCCAACGTATTAAACAGGGATGTTGAAGATCTGAAGCTTGCGAATCTGATAGAGATGATGGCCGCCCGCCCTCAGGAACAGGCACAGCTGGCCGAAGCACATGACAGATTGCAGAGCGCGGTCCACACATTGCGTCGGACCAACGAACAGAACAGGGAACTGTTGACAAACGCGCTGGAAATGGTTGAATTTGAAATGAATCTGGTGCAGTCCATGCGCGCGGCGCCGGAGACGGCAAACTACACGAAAAGCGCCTACAGTTCCGGCGATGTTATGGGCACGGTAAGCGGCGGCTTTGACGCAAAGCAGTGACGTTTACGTTTTCCCCGTGAAATGTTGAGGTGATGACCATGCCATTGATGGGCAGTTTATATGTCGGAGCATCCGGATTACAACACAGTCAAAATGCGCTGAATACCACAGCGCATAATCTTTCTAATGTGGAGACGGTCGGCTACACCAGACAGCAGGTGCAGCTGGCTGCCAGACGTTATGTAACGCTTTCTGTGGATCCCAAGGCCGTCAATAACAAACAGGTCGGACTTGGCGTCGAATATTCCCGTGTCAAACAGGTAAGAGATTATTTTCTGGATAAGACATACCGCAGAGAATCAGGGCGCAGTATGTTTTATGAGGTGTCCTCGGAAGCCATCGAGGAAGTGGAATCCCAGCTGGGCGAGATGAACGGCGAGGCGTTTCAGACAACGGTGGAGGATTTCTGGACCGCCATTCAGGAACTGGCAAAAAATCCGGCCAGTTCTGTGAATCAGGGCCTTCTCGTACAGAAGGCGTCGGAGTTTATCGAGCGGTCTGCCGCCGTGTATCAGGGGCTCTCCGACTATCAGGACAACCTGAACGCGCAGATCAAAAATCAGGTGGAGAAGATCAATAAATACGGGAACCAGATCCTTGCGCTGAACGACAGCATTCGCGCCATCGAGGCCGGCGGAGTGGAACATGCCAACGATCTTCGGGATACGAGGAACCAGCTTCTCGACGAGCTGGCGTCCCTGACGGATATCCGGTACGGAGAGGACATGGACGGAAACGTCTGGGTAAAGATTGAGGGCGTTGACTTCGTCAAGGGGCCGTCCTGTTATGAGATCGGTCTGGATCTGGACACGACCACCGGATTTTATACGCCGTTCTGGCCGCAGAACGCGGATTACCGTATTCTGGCGGACGGCAGCAGAGAATATGTGATAGACGGCGCAGAGGTTTTTGATTTAAGCAGAGAAATTTCTTCCGACCGGAATACGGATATCGGCGGGCTGAAATCCATGCTCCTTGCCCGGGGAGACCACAGGGCGAATTACACCGATATTGACGGCGGCTACGACAGCGTTTCCCAGTCCATCGTCATGAATATTCAGGCGGAATTTGATCAGCTGATACACAATGTGACCACGAAAGTAAATTCCATTCTGGCGGAAGCCGCGGGTGTGACCCAGGGGGATCTGACGCTGGCGGACGGGACGGTGCTGAAAAATGTCAGGTACTGCGAGTCCGATGCGGAAGGATACCTGCGGATGAGCGACGGAAGCCCCATACAGCTGTTTTCCAAGGCCACCACGGACGGCTACACGAAAGTGACCGGCGAGGACGGAAAGGAATACTGGGTGTACAATGAGGAGGATCCCTCCCAGCTGAATACGCTCTACACCTGCGGGAATCTGATGATTCATCCGGAACTGATGCAGCAGCCTGCCATTCTGGGCTTTCGGACGAGAGAAGATGCGGAGGATATTCTTGTCACGGACCGGCTGAAGGATGCCTTTGAGGAGGAAGAGTACAGCTTAAATCCCAACGTGAAGAAGAAAACCTCTTTTGTGGAATATTATACGGATCTGGTGAGCCAGGTCAGCAACACAGGCTGGGTTCAGCGAAGCATTTATGACAACCAGGTGACCACCGTGGAAAATATCTGCAGCGCCAGAGAACAGGTCGTGGGCGTTTCTTCCGACGAAGAACTGGCCAACATGGTCAGATTTCAGAATGCTTACAATGCTTCCAGCCGTTATATCAATGTGATCAGCGAGATGCTGGAGCATATCATCAACACGCTCGGTATGTAACCGCCGGGAAGGAGGCTTTTCGATGCCCTCAACATTTTTTGGATTGAATATCGCGTATACGGGACTTCTGGCTGCGAACGCCGCCCAGAACACTACGGCGAACAATATTGCCAACGCGGACACCAAGGGATACAGCAGGCAGCAGGTGACGCAGCAGGCCGCAAATGCGCTGAGAGTGTTCCAGACTTACGGCTGCGCCGGCGCCGGCGTGGAAACGCTTGCCATCGAGCAGGTTCGGGACCAGTTTTATGATTACCGGTTCTGGAGCAACAACGCGCAGCTGGGCGAGTACAATCAGAAGCAGTATTACATGACAATGATTGAAGATTACTTTGACGATTCCGCCGCTTCCCCGGGCTTCAAGTCCATTTTCGACCAGATGATGATCTCCGGTCTTCAGGAACTGCTGAAGGATCCCGGCAGCGCCACGGCGAAATCCCAGCTGGTCGGGTTTGCTTCCTCGCTTACTACCTATTTTAACAATCTGGGCGGCAACATGGAAAAACTTCAGAAGGACGTCAATCAGGAGTTAAAGCTGAAGGTGGATGAGCTGAATTCTCTGGCGGGCGAGATCGCGACGCTGAACAAGCAGATCAACACCATTGAGCTGACCGGCGCGAAGGCCAATGAGCTCCGGGACAGAAGGGCGCTTCTCATCGATCAGCTTTCGCAGATCGTGGATGTGGAAGTCTCGGAGATCCCCATTAAGGACACAAACAATCCGGACCGGGAGACAGGGGCCAACCGGTTCATGATCAAGATCGCCGGCGGTCAGATGCTCGTGGACGGCAGCGAGTTCAACGGTCTGGAGTGTGTGGCGAGAGAAAGCTACGAGAAGACGAATCAGACGGACATTGACGGCCTTTACGATGTCTACTGGGACAACGGGCAGAAATTCAATCTCTACAACGCCGCGATGGGAGGAGCCCTGCGCGGGCTGGTGGAGCTTCGGGACGGCAACAACAATGAAAACTTCCAGGGCCTGATCACGGGCGTCGGAACCGCCAACGGGGGCCAGAACGACACGGTAACGATCCAGGTGGGCAAGGACTATCTGACGGATCTGAATAAATGCAATCTCTCCAATCAGGGCGGTGTGCTCAACCTTGGAAATCAGGAGTTTTATTACGATTCCTGGGAGTACAGCATCAGCTATGACGAGGAGGGCAATCCCGTTTACAGCTATACGTTTACCCTGTCGTCGGATAAAGAACTGAATCCGGCGAGGATCACCAACGACCGGGTTGGGAAAAACGCCAGCATCGGCGCGGGAATTTCGTATCAGGGCATCCCCTATTATATGAACCAGATGAACGAGTGGATCCGCACCTTTGCCCAGAAATTCAACGATATCCTGACCAGCGGGTATGCGTCCGACGGCAGTAAGGGAATCATGATGTTTACCGGGGACCATGCGCGGGATGAGGAACAGTACGATTTTCCCGATGAGGGCCGGTACGACAAATATTACGGCAAGACCAAAGATCAGGTCCAGAAAGAACTGCAGGATGAGATCTATAACGGACTGGTCGGGGATAAGTACGAGGAACTCTTTCAGGCGAAGAAGGCGGAGGTCTATCGATATAAGGACAATGCGGACGGCCGACCGCCGGAGGATGAGATCGCGCAGCGGGTAAACGACATTACGGCGGAGCTGATGAGCAAGGATCCCGCGGCGAAGCTGCCTTCGGACGATGAGCTTCGCGCCCAGGCGGAAAAGGAACTGATCGCGGAGGCCCAGAAGGAGGCGGAGACGGCCGCAAAGGAATACGCGGACGAAGAGATCAAAAATTACACCGACAATTTTGCCGCACAGGCTGAGGAAGAAGCGGCGGACCGGCTTTCCGACGGGGTATTTACGGTTGGCGTGAACGACGACAGCTATTACCGCCTGACGGCCATGAACTTCGCCATCCTGTCGGCAATGGAGCTCGACCCTTCCCGGATGGCAAACCGTTATGCGCAGGGTGACGGCGTGGAGCAGAACGATCTTTTGAGCGATCTGAAGCTGCTTGCCACCGACAAGGATAAGATGAGCTTTCGGGGATGTTCCGCTTCCGAATTTCTGCAGTGCGTTCTCTCGGACGTGGCGCTGAACGCCCAGAGGGCAAACACTTTTCAGCAGAGCTTCAGCGATATCTCCGGCACCATAGACGTCAGGAGGATGTCTATCTCCGGCGTGGACGAGGACGAGGAAGCGGTAAGCCTTGTAAAGTATCAGCACGGTTACAATCTCGCCTGTCAGATGATCCAGACGCTGTCGGAAATGTACGACAGGCTGATTCTGGAGACGGGAGTATAAAGATTCTGAACGCCAGCGCTTTGGCAGAATGAGAGGAATTATGAGAATTACCAACAAGATCATGCAGAGAAACAATCTGTCCAACATCAACACCAACAAGGTCAACGAGGATCGGCTCAGCACCCAGATGTCCACCGAAAAAAAGATCAACCGTCCCTCCGATGATCCCGTGGTGGCGATCCGGGCGCTCCGCCTGCGAAGCGGCGTGACGGAGGTCAGCCAGTATTACAGCAAGAACATTCCCGACGCGGAGAGCTGGATCAACGTCACGCAGGATGCGCTGAATAATCTGACCCAGATCCTGACCAATATGATCAGCCAGTGCAACAAGGGAGCCAACAATTATCTGGAGACGGAGGACCGGGAGATCATTCTGGAGCAGATGAAGGCGCTGTCAAACGAGATTTACGCCACCGGAGACGCGGATTACGCGGGGAGATACGTCTTTACCGGATATCGCACCGATACCCCGCTGAGCTTTACGGAGGAAACCACGCAGCTGTTCGACATCACGGAGCAGTTAAGCACGAATGATGTGGACGACGTGACGAAAGTCTACACGGACCAGCTGCTGAATCTGAATGAGAGCAATTATATGGAGGACGGCATGGCGGTGAAGGAACAGAGCATCGACGCCGTGACCTGCCACCGGATCCGGCTGGCTTACGACGACTGCCTGGGCGACGGCAGTGAGACGCCCTCCATCAGCTTCCGGCAGATGAAGATGAAACAGAAAATGGACGAGGGTACGGGACTGCCCGCGGTGGATGGGAAAGGGAATCCCATCTATGAGCCGGAGATCGGCCCCGACGGGAAGCCGGTCTATGAGACGGTCACCTGGGGGGCGGATGTGATCCAGACGGTACATTCTTACGACGATCCCTATTCCGTGGCCGCAGGCGATCCTGACGCGGTTGTCTTTGTGCCGGAGACCGGCGAGCTGCTGATGGGAGAAAACAGATACGGCCAGCTGATGACCATAAAGGACGACGCATCCACCGCCGCAAACGAGGGCGAGATCCGGGTCGGCTATCAGAAATCCCACTGGGAAAAAGGGGACTTAAGGCCGCAGCATTACTTCGCCTGCACCTCGGACCCCGGGGATCCGGAAAAGGAGATTCACTACAACAGCGGCTATCTGGAGGGCGGAGAGAAGGGACAGTCCATCGAGTACGATGTGGGATTCAACCAGACCATCCGCGTCAATTCCACCGCCGACGAGTGCTTTAAGCACGGCATCGGAAGAGAGGCGGACGATCTGATCGCAGCCATGCAGAATGTGAAGGATCTGGAGGAAGTAAAATCCAGGCTGACGAAGCTGAGGGAAAAGTCGGAGGGGGACGAGGAAAAAACGGCCCGTCTGGACGAACAGCTCGATGCGGTGAACAAGGCGCTGACGTTGGCAAAGGATAAAGAGCAGAAGCTTTTTGAGTCCGGCATTACGGCTTTTCAGAAACATCTCGACGACGCAAACCTGTGCATTACGAACTGCGGTAACCGGGGAAGCAAGCTGGAACTGATCGAAAACCGCATGAAAACGCAGAAGACGACGTTTGAGACGCTTAAGAGCAACAACGAGGATATCGACATCGCGGATGTGACCATTCAGTTAAAGAGCGCAACGACAGTCTATGAGGCGGCGCTGCTGGCGGCGGGAAAAGTGATGCAGGCCACGCTTCTCAACTATATCTGATATCACACAGGGCTGCATAAGGCGGCGGAAAAGAGGAAAAATGAAGATTGCAACAAAGATTTTTGGAGAGATTGAGATCGCTGACGACAAGATCATTACCTTTGAGAAGGGCATCATAGGCTTTCCGGAATTAAAGCGGTTCGCGCTGCTTCACGATGAAGAGAAGGGGACGGATGTGGGAATCCGTTTCCTGCAGTCTCTGGAAGAGCCGGCGTTTGCCATGCCTGTGATGGATCCGCTTGTGGTGAAACAGGACTATGACCCGGAGGTGGACGATGAGCTTCTGGCCAGCGCGGGACATATCACGGAGGAGAATATTCTTGTGCTGGTGACGGTCACCGTTCCCAGCGACCTGACAAAGATGAGCGTGAACCTGCAGGGGCCTTTTGTCATCAATGTGGAGGAACATAAGGCGTGTCAGGTGATCGTGGAAAAGGGAGAATATCCGGTGAAGTTCCCCATCTACGATATTCTGCAGTCGAGAAAGGCAGGTGAGTAGCATGCTGGCGCTGTCGCGGAAAAAGAACGAGGCTATCGTTATCAACAACGATATTGAGATCACGATTCTCGAGGTCAAGGGAGAACAGGTCAAGGTGGGAATTGCGGCCCCCAGGGAAGTGCCTGTCTACCGCAAGGAGGTATATCTTCAGATCCAGAACGCTACCCAGGAAGCGGTGGATGCGGACGGAATGGACGCCCTGAAGAATCTTTTGGGATGAGTTGGCCATCGGCTTCGGAAGGAGGATGGTTCCCACAGGGAAGCGCAAAAAAATTGCGCTTCCCTGTTAATTTTTAACTGCGGGAAACCGATAAAGTTTATAGACACAGAATAGGAATGCCTATAATGCAGCGGAAACAATAAATAGTTTTCACACGGAGGTGGAGAAAATGACCATTGAACCTATTTCAAGCGTAATGACTGTACAGGCACAGGGAAGTGTAGTACAGAAGCCGCAGGCTCCTGTGCAGGCGGAAAAACCGGTGAGCGCGGACAGCAGCGTCCAGGCGGCGGAGCAGGTGGACAGGACGACAAGTGTTGTGGAGAATGCCCAGGAAAAGGGGCATGCGGACGGAAACGACCAGGGCAAGGACCAGCAGCCGGGACACGAGCAGATCCGCAAGGCGGTGGAAAAACTGAACCGCAATATGCAGAATTCGGAAGCCGTGTTCGGGATCCACGAGGACACCAACCGCGTCACCATCAAGATCGTAGACAAGACCACGAAAGAGGTGATCAAGGAACTGCCTCCGGAAAAGACGCTGGACATGATCGCAAAGGTATGGGAACTGGCCGGCATTCTGGTCGATGAAAGAAGATAGAGGAGGAAATTAATATGCCCATGAGACTGAGCGGACTGATGTCCGGTATGGATACGGAGAGCGTGATCGAACAGCTGGTAGCGGTGAAGAGAACGAAGGTTGACGACGCGAAAAAAGCCCAGACAAAGCTTCAGTGGAAGCAGGACGCATGGAAGACTCTGAACGCAAAGATCAGAAAGCTTTATGACGGCGCGATCAGCAATATGAGATTTGAGAGCTCCTACATGAAGAAGACGACCAGCGTCTCCAACAGCAGCGTCGTGAGCGTTATCACGGGCGAAGGCGCCATGAACAGCGTTCAGAGCCTGAAGGTAAAAAAGATGGCGCAGTCCGGCTATCTCACCGGGGAGCGCATCGGCGGGGAATTTGAAGTAAAGGCCGACACAAAGCTTCTTGCGCTGGGAATTGACACGTCGTCCAACAGCAAGATCCGGGTGACGGTGGGCGGTGAGGAAAAGGAGATTGACCTCGGCGGCGCCACTACCGTGGGAGAGCTGGTGCAGACGTTCCGGGACGCCGGTCTGAACGCGTCCTTTGACACCAAAAACCAGAGATTTTACCTGGCGTCCAAGGACACGGGCGTGGAGAATGATTTTTCTGTCAGCGCCGTAAACGCGGCCGGGCTGGACGCGCTGGAAAAGCTGGGACTGAACTATGTTGACGACGGGATCAAGGCGCAGTATCAGCAGGTGATCGACTCCAGAGATGAGACACTGCAGGGAAGGCTGAACGGCAAGCTTGCGGAGCTTACGAGTGAGAGAACCCGCCTGCAGGGACTGCTGGAAGCAAAGAGAGACATCCTGAAGTCGGACGGCATCAAAGACGAGTTCGACGGTTATGATCTGGACAGCAAAGATCCGGCGGAGCTTCAGAAGATCATGGATCACGCGAAGGAGCTGTATGATTCGGATCCCGTAAAGTACGCCGCGCTGGAGGACTGGGGCGGAAGCTGGAACAATCTTTCCGGCCGTCTGAACAATCTTGAGAGTCAGCTTACAATCGGGGTTGACGGCAGTGTGGAAGGACTCTCTCAGGAGGTTACGAACAGCATTACGGGCGAGGTGGACGCCATGATCAGCGCCTATCAGGCAGCTGTGGACGGCGCTTCCGGAGCCATAAAAAATCAGGCCAGCGACGCCGTCATCGAGCTGAACGGCGTGGAGTACACCGGATCCAGAAACACCTTTGATATCAACGGGCTTACCATGACGATCAACTCCGTGACAAAGGACGACGAGACCGTCACGCTGACCACAAAGGACGATACAGACGGCATCTACGATATGATCAAGAACTTCTTCAAGGAGTACAACGAGCTGATCAACGAGATGGATAAGCTGTACAACGCTGACGCCGCCAGGGGGTATGAGCCTCTGACCAGCGAGGAAAAGGAAGCGATGTCCGACAGCGAGGTGGAGGAATGGGAGAAAAAGATCAAGGATTCCCTCCTGCGCCGGGACAGTACGCTGGGAACCGTGTCCACGGCGATCAAGCAGCTGATGATGTCCGGCGTGTCGGTGAACGGAAAACAGATGTATCTGTCGGATTTCGGCATTGAGACGCTGAGCTATTTCACCGCGCCGAAGAACGAAAAGAACGCGTACCATATCGACGGCGACGCGGACGACGTGAATACTTCCGGCAATGCGGATAAGCTGCGCTCCATGATCGCTGACGATCCTCAGACGGTGGTGGACTTCTTCGTGGGCCTGTCCCGGAACCTTTATTCGGAACTGACGGACCGCATGGCGCGCACCGAGTACAGTTCTTCCTATACCGTTTATGAAGACATCAGGATGAAGAGCGAATACGACAGTTATACCTCCAAGATCAAGGATCTGGAGAAGAAGCTTGCGGACTACGAAGACAAGTGGTATGCAAAGTTTGCGGATATGGAGACGGCGATGGCAAAGATGCAGAGCAACGCCAGCGCGGTGACATCTCTGTTGGGTGGCTGAGAAAAAAGGATTTTGACGACAGAAAGGCAGGAGGCTGAAAATGGCGTTACCCGGTGCTTATGCGCAGTATAATAACAGCAGGGTTCTGACGGCTTCGCCCGGCGAACTTACGCTGATGCTCTATGAGGGAGCTATCAAGTTCTGCAATATCGCGATTCTGGCGGTGGAGCAGAAGGATATTGAAAAAGCTCATATCCATATTACGAAGGTGGAGCGGATCATTGACTATCTGCGGCAGACTCTGGATATGAAGTATCAGGTGGCACAGGATTTTGAGCGGATTTATTCGTATCTGGGCAGTCGGCTGGTGGAGGCGAACATCAAAAAAGACGCTGAAATCCTGCAGGAGGTCAACGGACATCTGCGCAGCGTGCGCGATACCTGGAAAGAGGTTATGAAGGCGTGCAGATAAAGGCATACGGACGGCGGAAGCCAGGCTGTGGTGCGCGCAGGGAGTGGGAATGGATATGACAGGCAATTATCTGACGCTTCTGGAGGAAAGCCTTCGGAAAAAGCTTCTGGTTCTGGATGAGATTCAGCAGTATAATCTGAAGCAGCAGGAGATTTTTCAGTCGGGCGAGGCCGATATGGACCGCTTTGACGAATACGTGGAGGAAAAGGGCGCGCTGATCGAAAAGCTGACCGGCCTTGACAACGGTTTTGAAAGCCTTTACGCAAAGGTGGCACAGGAGCTTTCGGAGAACCGGGAACAGTACCGGGATCAGATCAGGCGGCTTCAGGAGCTTGTGTCGGAGGTTACGGAGACCGGCGTGGCCATTCAGGCGCAGGAGGCCAGAAACAAAAAGCTGATCGAAGACTTTTTTGCGAAAGAAAGGGAAAACCTCCGGGATAACAGAAAAAGTTCCAAGGCGGCGTATGATTATTATAAAAATATGAGCAAGTCTTCTGTGGTACTGCCGCAGTTTATGGACAAAAAGAAGTAAATTCAGGGGTGGAGCCTTCCACCCCTGAATTTTGAGTTTGTCTGCCATGGAATGTGACAAAAATAGCATGATTTGATGCAGATTTATACTTGAAAAGGTAGACGATATATCGTATAGTATTCCTACAGGCAAAAATATAAGGACGGACGAGGGAGGAATAGATATGACAAAAGCAGAAATCTTGAAGAAGGAAATACTCAGACAGTATCGCAGCGTCAGACAGTTTGCCATGGAGATGCATATTCCTTACAGTACACTCGTTACGGCGCTGGAGCGCGGCATTGAGGGAATGGCTTACGGAACCGTGATCAGGATCTGCGATAAACTGAGTCTCAATCCGGTGGATTTTTCTTCTTTGGAGAGAGATGCGTCATTGGGAGAAAAACTGCTGGAGAACCGCGTCATGCAGTATTATGTAAAGCTGAATCAGACAGGGCGCGACAGGATTTTGGAACTGATGGACGATTTCGTCCAGATTGACAAATACAGAGCAAAGGGAAAAAGAGGAAAATGAGATATGATTTTCTGATCGTGGGGACAGGGCTGTTCGGCGCCGTGTTTGCCCACGAAATGCATGCTGCGGGGAAAAAATGTCTGTGCATTGACAGGCGGGAGCATATCGCCGGAAACGTGTATACCCGGCAGCAGCACGGAATATGGATCCATAAATACGGCGCCCATATCTTTCATACCTCTGATAAAAAAATCTGGGACTATGTGAACCGCTTTGCGGAGTTCAACAACTATATCAATTCCCCGGTGGCTGTGTACGGGGACGAACTTTATAATCTTCCCTTTAACATGAACACGTTCAGCAGAATGTGGAACATCAAAACGCCTGCTCAGGCGGGAGAAATCATTGAAAGACAGCGCAGGGAGTGCGCGGTGGACGAGCCCCGGAACCTGGAAGAACAGGCGCTTCGTCTCGTGGGAAGAGACGTGTATGAAAAGCTTGTAAAAGGATATACGGAGAAACAGTGGGGCAGATCCTGTAAGGACCTCCCCGCTTTTATCATCAGAAGACTTCCCGTACGCTTCACCTATGACAACAATTATTTTACCGACCGGTATCAGGGAATCCCCATCGGCGGTTACACCCGGATCGTGGAAAAACTTCTGGACGGCATTCCCGTGCGGCTGGGCGTGGAATACCGGGAGTTTGCCGCAAAGAATCAGGCGCTCTCGGAACCCGACGTTTTTGACAGGGTGCTTTATACGGGCATGATAGACGAATATTTCGATTACCGTCTGGGAGAACTGCAGTACCGTTCGCTGCGGTTTGAGGAAGAATTTCTGGAGGGGTGCGCCAATTATCAGGGCAATGCGGTCGTGAATTACACAGAAAGACAGATTCCCTATACCAGAATCATCGAGCATAAGCATTTTGAGTTCGGAGATCAGCCGGACACGGTGATCACAAGGGAATACCCGGTCAGCTGGAAGCGGGGAGACGAACCGTACTACCCCGTCAACGACGAGCGAAACGAAAGCCTTTACCGGGAGTACGCCGCCCTTGCCAAAGCGGAGCCCGGCGTGCTTTTCGGCGGCAGGCTCGGTTCTTATCGGTATTATGACATGGATAAAGTGATAGCGGAGGCGCTGAACCTTGCTAACAGTATCCGTTGAACATCATTCCGCTGTATGCGCTGACAGAGTAGGGATTGATGAAACTGCGGCCCGGGTTTTTGTAGGCCACCATCGTTTTTTCCACATATTCCATAGGATTCAGGGATACCTGTCTGCTCTTCTTCAGGAGCATGTCGGAAAAGGTCTTCAGCCTTCCGAAGGTTTCCGAAAGATCGGAAGACTGTTCCGCAGTCCGGCGGAGCGCTTCCCTGTCCAGACCCAATGTGCCGTCTTCCGCCATGGTAAAGCCCATGGACTGCAGCGGGCTGCCGTAGGAGAGCGCAATGCCCTTCAGTTCCCTTACGAGCTGCCTGCTTCTTGTCTGGGTATCCTGGTAGGAGGCGGCCGCTTTCATAAAAGTATTGTATCCGCCGATCAGGTGGGAGACGTTGTCGGTGAGGGACTCCACGTCTGTTTTCAGACCGATCTGAACCGAACTGCCGGCAGGACTTAACCCCTTTAAGGAGATATCGTACATCTTTTCGAAATTGAGGCGGTTGGAGGAAGCCGTCCGTTCCTCGCCGTTTACGGTCAGTTCCGCGTTTGCGGCCTGACGGCTGACGTAGTCGAGACCAAAATAGGCGACGGCGCCGGGAGTTTTGCTGGTACGGTCGTCGCTGACTGTGAACAGCTGGCTCTTTCCCGGCGCAAGTCCGGTGGACTCGGAGGTCAGACGAAGAGCGCTGGTTCCTTCGGATTCCACGATATCCGCGCGGATGCCGATCCCGGAATTGTTTAACAGCCGCATGAGACGTTCCTGAATGTCGCGGTTGGTCTCGCCGCCGCTTACGGAAAACTGGAACTCGTAATTCATGTCGCTGATTCCCAGATCGAACGAGTAGGTGTCGGGAGAAAGCGACGCGCGCTCATCCGGAAGGAAAAGGCCCAGATTCTCCTGGGGCGAAGCGAGAGAGCGGACTTCCAGTTCCAGATCCGGCACGGCAAAGCCCGGATTCTGGGGGCCGATATAAGAAGCCACGGCGACCGTCTCGTCGGAGGAATAAGCGCTCTTTTTGCTGAAGAGGCCGTCCTCCTCCAGACCGCCCAGCTGCGCGATGGTGTTGTGCAGTTCCCGCGCATTTTCCTTCAGATCGACGGCATAGTTCTGCGTGGCTTTGCTGGTGGTGGGAAGATACCAGGGGGCGTCCCGGTTCAGTTTGACAATGGATTCGTATATGCTGCGAAGCTCGCTTCTGTTATGAGCGTCATACCGCGTCAGCGGCTTTGGCGCATAAGCGGCCAGATAATTGTTGTATACTGCGTTCAGAACCGCGCTCATTGCCACGCCTCCTTTCTTCCGTGAATCGTGTGACAAACGCTCCGGCGTCCGGACATTACAAAAGACAGCCGGATGCGGGAGTCCGTTCCCGCCCGTTTCTGTAATTACCCTGATTGTAACACATTACATAGGAAGAAACAAGACTCACGCACAGAAAAGCTTGAATGCCAAAGTAAATTCCAGTGACAAACGAAATTCCAGAGTGCCAGAGAAAATGCGGGGTTCAGCCAA
>CANPXL010000037.1 GCA_947586055.1 uncultured Acetatifactor sp.
GGGAAATCCGCATACATACAAGGAAATGGAGCCAAAAGAAGGCTCCATTTCGCATTTACAAGTGGCAAACTCGGGTTATAGTAGTTTTGTCTTAAAAAATCAATACTGAAATAGTACCAAAGTACCATCAATTTTAAGGCATAGTTTTTGTGCGTTTTTGACATACTACCTCCTGTAACTGATAACCGACAGGTGGTAAAAGTTTTTCGAGGACGTGAAGAACCCCTGGAGACAAATGCCGTCGGATGGCGGACGCCTGAAGAGACGGCGGAAAAGAGGAATCATGGACAACAATAAGTACAGCAATAGCACCAACTCTGAGAACTGCAGCAAGAACAGCCAGAATCAGAACAGCCAGAAGAACAATCAGAACAACAGCCAGAATAAGAACAACAGCCAGAACCAGAACAACCAGAACAGCAACTATTAATCGGCTGGCAGCGGAGACGCCGGGAGGGAACGAGCCTTCCCGGCGTCCCTATTTACATATTTCAAAAAAGATTGTATACTGAGGAAGTGAGACGAGAGGGAAGGTATGAGAAAATTTGAATTGATCGCGCCCTGTCATTTTGGGCTGGAAGCCGTTTTAAAGCGGGAGATCACGGATCTCGGCTATGACGTTACGGAGGTTGCCGACGGCCGGGTTACGTTTCCGGGGGATGAGGAAGCGCTGTGCCGGGCCAACATTTTTCTGAGAACGGCGGAAAGGATTCTGATTAAGGTCGGCAGTTTCCCGGCCGGCACCTTTGAAGAGCTGTTTCAGGGAACGAAAGCTCTGCCGTGGGAAGAGTACATACCGCCGGACGGAAAATTTTGGGTCGCAAAGGCTGCCAGCGTTAAATCCAGACTGTTCAGTCCTTCGGACATACAGTCGGTCATGAAGAAGGCGATGGTGGAGCGGCTGAAGGAAAAATACGGCATAAGCTGGTTCGCGGAGGACGGAGCGGGGTTTCCCGTCCGGGTTTTTCTCATGAAGGATCAGGTCACGGTGGGGCTGGATACCACGGGGGAATCCCTGCATAAAAGAGGGTATCGGAAGCTGACGGCAAAGGCGCCGATCGCCGAAAACCTCGCGGCCGCGCTGATCCTCCTGACGCCCTGGAACAGAGAGAGGATTCTTGTGGATCCTTTCTGCGGCAGCGGCACGTTTCCCATTGAAGCCGCCCTGATGGCGGCCGGCATCGCGCCCGGTATGGAGAGAAGCTTTCTGGCGCAGGACTGGAACCATATCGTCGGGAAGAAATTCTGGTATGATACGGTGGACGAGGCGAGAGAACAGGTCAATCTGTCCGTGGACCCGGATATTCAGGGGTATGACATCGATGATTCAATGGTAGATATTGCGCGGCAGAATGCAAAGCTGGCAGGCGTCGATAAGCTGATCCATTTCCAGAGACGGGGGATCGAGCAGATGAGCAGTGCAAAAAAGTACGGCTTTCTGATCATGAATCCGCCCTACGGAGAACGTCTGCAGGAGAAAAAAGAGATGCCCGCGCTTTACCGCATGATCGGGGAACGGTACAGAAGCCTGGATTCCTGGAGTATGTACCTGATCACGGCTTATGAAAACGCGGAACAGGATATCGGACGAAAAGCCGACAGGAACCGTAAGATATACAACGGTATGATGAAAACCTATTATTATCAGTTCCTTGGCCCCAAGCCCCCAAGAAGCGGGAAGGAACGCTGAAAATGAGAACATGAACGAAATGGGAACGGATGTTGAGAAACAAAATATGCGGCTGACTTTATGGCTGTGGATTGCGCTCAGCGTCGTCTGCATGTCCGTAATGCTCTGGTTTGCGGCAAATAAAGCCGTGGTCATCGCGGATATGACCCCGGAACAGATCGGACTTTCCGTGGGCGCGGAGCATGCCCAGGATGCGGGTACGGGGATCGGGCTGCTCCTGCAGTACAGGGAAGGCTCTCCGGACAGTTTCCGCATACCGCTGCCCAGGGGGGTAAAGCCGGAAAATATTGTGATGGAAAACCGCTGTGCGGATCGGGAGCTGTGGATCTATATTCAGGACAAAAATGCGGACTTTTACCGGAAGAACAAGATAACCGGGGACACGGACCGTATTCTGGAGGGGCGGTGCGAGAGATGGGATCTGGGCATTGCGCTGGTCTTTCGGATGGACGGCGTGCAGGAATACAGAAGCACCATGGACGGCAGCGAACTGACCATTGCCTGCATCGATCCGCATGAACTGTATGATTTTCTTGTGGTGTTGGATCCGGCGGGGGGCGGCGGTGAAACCGGCGCGGCCGTCGGCGGCATGAGTGAGAAGGACCTGACCCTCGAGATCGCAAAGCAGGTTCAGAAAAATTTTAACCGATCGGACGTGAGGCTGTATCTGACCAGAACGGACGACGTGGAAGTAAGCCCGCAGCAGCGCGCGGCGCTGGCGGAGGATGCGGGCGCGGATCTCTATATCCGGATCTGCGCCGGATATGCTTCCGATGCGCCGGATATCTATGGGATCCAGGGGCGTTACAACGATGAATACTTTATCCCCGGATTCGGCAACGCGGAGCTGGCCGATACCGTCACCAGAGATGTTACGATCGCTGCCAGCAACCGTGCGGTGGGACTTGCGCCGGCCGACGGGGACAGCGTACTTTACGGTCTCGGCATTCCCGCTATGGAGCTGTACGTAGGGTATCTGACCAATGCTCAGGAGGAAGCGCTTCTGGAGCAGGAAGCTTACCGGGAAAAGCTGGCGTTGGGCATCATAAAAGGGATAGGGGACGCCTGCGGCCGGCTGAAGGAACTCGGGGCGGAATAGCAGGGACAAAAGTGGGAGGAAGACGGATGAACGGGATCAGGAAAATTCTGTTTGCCACAGGAAATGAGGGAAAGATGCGGGAGATCAGGAGCATTCTGGCCGATACGGGAGCGGAAGTGCGCTCTCTGAAGGAAGCCGGGATTTCCGTCCAGATCGCAGAGGACGGGACGACGTTTGAAGAAAATGCCCTGATCAAGGCAAGGGCCGTGGCCGCCGCGCTGGAAGAGAAGGACTGTGTGGTGATGGCAGATGATTCCGGCCTTGTGATAGACGCGCTGGGTGGGGAACCCGGGATTTATTCCGCCAGATATATGGGGGAAAATACTTCCTATGATAAAAAGAACGCGAATCTGATCGCACGCATGGAAGGAATTTCGGAGGAAAAAAGAACCGCCCGGTTCACCTGCGCCATTGCGGCCGTGCTGCCGGACGGCAGAGAATTTACGACGCAGGCGTCAATAGAAGGCAGGATCGGATACCGGCCGGAGGGAGAGGGAGGATTTGGTTACGATCCCATCTTTTATGTGCCGGAATTCGGCAAGACTACGGCGCAGATGACGGCTGAGGAAAAGAACAGGGTCAGCCACAGGGGAAAGGCGCTGGAACGGATGAAAGAGGTACTCGGGGAAAATGAAGGTTTTGATTGTCAGTGACACACACAGAAAAAACGATAATTATTTTGTCGCTCTGGAACGGGAAAAACCTGACATGGTCATCCATTGCGGGGACGCGGAGGGCAGCGAATATGTGCTGACGGAAGCGGCGGGCTGTCCCGTATACATAGTGACGGGCAACAACGATTTCTTTTCTGCCCTTCCCAGAGAACTGGACCTTGAAATCGGTTCCTATAAGGTATGGGTGACGCATGGACATAATTACTATGTTTCCATGGGAAACGAGCATATCAGGCAGGAAGCGCTGATCAGGGGCGTGGATATCGTATTGTACGGACATACCCACAGACCGGTAGTGGACCGATCGGGAAAGGTGACGGCGGTAAATCCCGGAAGCCTGTCTTACCCGCGTCAGGAGGGCCGCAGGCCTTCTTATGTAGTGATGGAGGTGGGGGATGACGGGAAAGCGGATTTCCGCATTGAGTATCTTTGAGTCTTAACGGGAGCAGCCGAAGCTTTTCCGTTTCCGGAGGTCCTGCGCTTGCCGGACGCCTGCGGTTTGAATGCTGCGGCTTGAACTGCTGCGGAGAGAGGAACTGCTGCGGCGAGAGGAAAAATCTTGACAGCAGGGGAGAAAACGGGCTATAATGTGCTGGTATGCGGACCGCGTGGCATGAAATGCGGAATGGTTGGTTATCGGGGTGTGGCTCAGTTTGGCTAGAGCGCCTGGTTTGGGACCAGGAGGCCGCAGGTTCGAATCCTGTCACCCCGACGAATGGAAACAATGCGAAAACAAGTTATAATTAACACAGTTTTGCCATAGAAAACACATTTTTTGTTTTGGAACAGTATTCTGTTAATATATACCATATTCCCGTCAATATCATCAGGTCTAATGCACAGATTTCAGACATTTTCGTGTCATGGCATGCCGGCGGGATCGGCGTTTTCCATTTCGTATCCCAAACAGACGCCAGTATCTTGCGAACACTCTTCTGAGACGGGATATACGTCTCATTATCGTTCTTCGGAGCGATGCGAAGCGATACCATGTTGGAGCATGGCGCTTTTGTGTTTGTAGCGGCTTTGTATGCGCAATCAGTTCTTTGATGGCGTGGCAGGATGCATATATGTTTTATCGCAAGTCCGTAAACCGTCAATATGCTCGAAAAGATCAGGTTTTATCGGTGCGCCAAGCGGATCCAATATAAAGTCAATTCCTTCCCGACGTGCCAATTTGGCTGCGGAGACGAAATCACTGTCGCCAGATATTAGTATAATTTGGTCTACCTGGCGTTTATAGGCCATTGAAGCGATGTCCAGCCCAATTTTCATATCTACGCCTTTTTGGTCCAGTTCAATACAAAAATCACTTTCTGTCAAAGCATCAAAATCCAATTGCCCATTACACAATTTTTTTACGATTTCAGGACGTATGGTATAGTGTGCTTGTTCTTCAGCGAGTTTGCCCAGGCGGAGCGCGAATTTTCTCTTGCGCTTTAATTCATCGAGAAATTGATTCATCCATATATACAGATCAGATTTTGCTAAATCCACTTGTTTTTGCAGAAATGGATGAAAAATTCTTTTGGAAGAAGGTGGACAGTCATAATAGAAAATCCGATAGAGATCATTTTTTTCGCCATGCCAATTTAAATGGCGTTTACAGTATTCTGTTAGTTCAGAAGCACGTACCTGAGCGGTGACATCACCAAGAACTTTTTGTGCGCGTCTACGGTAAAATCCACCATCCACTAATATTGCCGTTTTCATATGTATCTCCTTCAAAAATAAATGCTCTAGGGTTCGGTCTTTCTCATATGTTGAGAGACGTACAACCTAGAGCAGTATTAACGTGTAAGTTCCTTACACACTTATATTATATGCAAAAGGTATTTCTGTCAATCATTTTATTGAAAAATGCATATAAATTGTTGAAAAGCATGTGCATCAATGGAGGAAAGCTGTATGGAAATCACACTTGCAAAACAGCAGACGGTGTGTTAGAGTTTTTGGAGAAAGAGCTTTCTGTAAAAGGGAGATACCCTTCCTGGTGCATAATTTGTCACGGATTTTGTCATGAAGTTAAAAAGTGCTCATTATGTTGGAACTTTGGCAGGAATGGACAAATTTTTATCGAAATCCTGTCACCCCGACTTGATTTCTGGTGGGGAATCCGATATTTGCCGGGTTTCCCATTTTTTAAAATCCAGATGCAGAGAAAGGAACGCGGACATGAAAAAGAAACTTGCAAAAATGCTGGCCGGCCTGATGGTCATAACGCTTATGGGTTGCGCAGGCACGGGGAATACAGACGGCTCCCCCGAAGAGAAGGGATCGGAACTTGTGGAACGGACGGCTCCCGCAGGATCCGACGGGGTGGATTCCGCGCAGGAGACGGATCCGTCCGAATCCTCCAGCCAGGATGCTTCCCAGGAGACGCCGCAGCCCTCCGAAGCTGAGACGCCCGCGGAGGATCCCTTAAGCGGCCTCGCCCTGAAGGATCTTTTCGCAGAGCACGGGATGAAGGCCGGCACCTGCCTGACGACCCAGATGATCGACGGCGCGGACACAAATCAGCTGATTCTGAGCCAGTTTAACAGCGTTACCATGGAAAATTCCATGAAGCCGGACTATCTCTTTAACCAAAAGAAGAGCCAGGAGGAAGGCCGTCTCGTTGTGGAGTTCAATCAGGACGCCGTTAAGATGATGGAATGGGCAAAGGAAAACGGATTTTCCATGCGGGGCCACACGATGGTTTGGTACAGCCAGACGCCGGAATGGATCTTCCACAAGGATTTTGACAAGAAGAACGACTATGTGGATCGGGACGAGATGCTGAACCGCATGGAGAGCATGATGAAGCAGATATTTGAACAGCTGGACGAGATGGGGTATCTGGACCTGTTCTACGCCTACGACGTAGTGAACGAAGCGTGGATGGAAGACGGCGCCATGCGTCAGAATCACTGGTCCGATATCATCGGCGACGATTATCTCTGGTACGCCTTTTATTACGCGGATCAGTACGCGCCCGAGAGCATTGATCTTTACTACAACGATTACAATGAACAGTTCAAGACGCAGACCCTGCTTGACTTTGTAAATACCCTTGTGGACGAAGACGGCCGCTATCTGATCGACGGGATCGGGTTTCAGGCGCATCTTTATACCTCCGACAGTCTGGACGACTATTTCGAGACAGTGGAAAAACTGGGGGCGACCGGTCTGAAGCTGCAGCTGACCGAGCTGGACGTGTGTCTCGGAAAATATCAGGCTCCCCTGGCAGCCACGGATGAGAACCTGAAGGAACAGGGCCGCTTTTATTACGATCTGATCAACGGACTGTTTGAGCGCGCGGACGCGGGGCTGATCCGGATGGACGCGCTGACGTTCTGGGGCTTTGCCGACAATCTGTCATGGAGAAAACAGTACAGCCCTCTTCTCTTCAATTCGGCCATGGAACCGAAATACGCTTACTACGGCGCCATGCAGATGCAGGAACAGGCAGGGTTCTGATGGCGGGAGGCGATTGAAATGTGGCTTTTGTTTGCGGTTCTGTCCGCGGTGTTTGCGGCGCTGACCTCGATTCTGGCGAAGGTTGGGATCCGGGGAGTCGATTCCAATTTGGCGACGGCCATAAGAACGGTCGTGGTGGTTTTTATGGCATGGGGCATGGTATTTCTGACCCACGCCCAGAGCGGGATATCCGATATCAGCCGAAAGAGCTGGATCTTTTTGATCCTGTCGGGGGCTGCTACAGGCGTATCCTGGCTGTGCTATTACAAAGCGCTGCAGGACGGCCCCGTGTCGAAGGTGGTGCCCATCGACAAGCTCAGTGTGGTGCTCACCCTGATTCTGGCATTTGTCTTCCTGCATGAGGATTTTACCCCAAAATCGCTGGCCGGATGTATTCTGATCGGCGCGGGAACGCTGCTCATGGTGGTGTGACGGAACGGTACGGATCTGTAAGAATTCCCGATGAAAACAGTAATAACGGCGGGTTGGCCAAAGTCAGCCCGCCGTTATTTCGTAAATAACTTGTATATTCCTGCATTGTCTGCTAAAATAAGCTAAAAGAAGGTTAAAATAAGCTTAAAAATTGGAGGATATTATGGGAATCACATATCTGGAGCAAAAGAAGATCTTTAAACTGGATACACCGAATACGACTTACCTTATCGGCATTGTGGATGCGGAGGGCTTTCTGGGGCATATATATTACGGCAGAAGGCTGGAGGACGCGGAAGGCGCGGAAGAACTGCTGCGCACGCTGGAAGGGCCCTTTACCCCCGAGACAAACAGCCGGGACAGGTCTTCCTTCATGGACTGTTTCCCCTGGGAATATTCTTCTCACGGGGTGGGGGATTTCCGGGAGAGCAGCGTCCGGGTGAGGGACGAAAACGGTTGCAGTGCGGTGATGCTGACCTATCTCTCCCATGAGATTTACGAAGGAAAGCGTCCGCTGGAAGGACTGCCCGCCACCTTCGGAGATCAGGATCAGGTGCAGACGCTGGAGATCACCTGCGAAGACAAATGTCTCGGCCTGCGGGCGATTCTGTCCTACAGCGTCTTTGGGGACACGGACGCCATTGCCAGGAGCGTGCGCTTTGAAAACGCCGGCCGGCAGGTCCTGTTTCTGGAGAAGGGAATGAGCTGCTGTCTGGACATGGACAACCAAAACTTTGACGCCATCACGCTTCACGGCTCCTGGGCCAGGGAGCGCAGAATCGAGAGAAAACCCATCGGCCACGGCAGGTTCTCCGTTTCCACCCTGCGGGGAGAGACGTCCCATCAGGAGCACTGCTTTCTGGCGCTGGCCGCGCCGGGGGCGGATCAGGATCGGGGGGAGGTCTACGGCTTCCATCTCGTCTATTCCGGCAATTTCCTGATTCAGGCGGAGGTAAACCAGTTTGACAGCGTCCGGGTGGTGGCCGGCATCAACCCGGAGGACTTCTGCTGGAGACTTGGCAGGGGAGAGACCTTTCAGGCGCCGGAGGTGATTCTGACCTATTCGGCGCAGGGGATCGGCGGTATGACAAACAGCCTTCACAGGCTGTACAGGAATCATCTGATCCGCAGTCCCTATCTGCACAAAAAGCGTCCCATCCTCATCAACAACTGGGAAGCCACCTATTTTGACTTCGACGAGAAGAAGCTTCTGGACATTGCCAGGGAGAGCGCGGCTCTGGGCATCGAAATGCTGGTCATGGACGACGGCTGGTTCGGGAACCGTTACGATGACAACAGGGCGCTGGGCGACTGGAAGGTCAACGAAGAGAAGCTGAAGGGCGGACTTGGCAGGCTGGTGGAGCAGGTGAATGCGCTGGGAATGAAGTTCGGCATCTGGTTTGAGCCGGAAATGATCTCGGAGGAGTCGGCTCTGTACAGACAGCATCCCGACTGGGCGCTGGCCGTGCCCGGAAGAAAACCGACGCTCTCCCGCAATCAGTATGTGCTGGATATCAGCCGCAGGGAGGTACGGGACTGCATCATGGAGCAGGTGTTCGCGGTGCTCCATTCGGCAAACATCGAATATGTAAAGTGGGACATGAACCGGCCGCTTACCGATCTCGGCAGCGCGGCGCTGCCCGGGGACAGACAGGGAGAGCTGTATCACCGCTACGTGTTGGGAATGTACGAGATGCAGGAGAGACTGGTAAGGGAATTCCCCGATCTGCTGCTGGAAAACTGCAGCGGCGGCGGCGGGCGCTTTGATCCCGGCATGCTGTATTACAGC
Source organism: uncultured Acetatifactor sp. (assembly GCA_947586055.1). Taxonomy (GTDB): domain Bacteria; phylum Bacillota; class Clostridia; order Lachnospirales; family Lachnospiraceae; genus Acetatifactor. The sequence goes on from CANPXL010000037.1 coordinate 9,144, forward strand.
CCCCAGATCTGGTGCTCCGACGATACGGACGCCGTGGAGCGTCTCGCCATTCAGGAGAGCACGGCCATGCTTTATCCCCTGTCCGCCATGGGCGCCCATGTCAGCGTATGTCCCAACCATACCGTGGGCAGAAATACGCCGTTTGAGACCAGAGGGTACGTGGCGCTGGCGGGAACCTTCGGGTATGAGCTTGACATCACGAAGCTGAATGAGGAAGACCGGGCCATGGTGCCGAGACAGACGGCAATGTACCACAGGTTTCACGATCTGGTGCGGGAGGGAGAGTATTACCGCTTAAGCTCCTGGCAGGAGAACGGAAGCTTTGACTGTTTCCAGGTGAACGGTCCGGACGGGAAAGAGAGTCTGGTCTTCTATACGCAGGTGCTGAACGAGCCCGCAAAGAAAAGCCGTATCGTGCGGCTGAAGGGGCTGGATGCGGGAGCGCGCTACCGCATCCGCGTCGTGAGTATGGAGGACGGGGAACTGATAACGGATACCGGGCGGGAGGCGTCCGGAGAGGTACTGATGTACGGCGGATTTCGGCTGGAGCGCCTGTGGGGCGATTTCCACAGCCGGATCTTCTGTCTGGAGCGAATCTGACAGACGACGAGGGGGCAAAAGCGAATGGCGAAAGCGGTAAAAATGGCCGATATCGGAAGAAGGCTGGGGGTCAGCACGGTCACGGTCTCCAAAGCCCTCAGCGGACAGAAGGGCGTCAGCGAGGAACTTCGCGAAAAGATCCGGGCCGTGGCGCAGGAGCTGGGGTACAGACCGCCTGCTTCCGGACAGGGGAAAAAGCCCAGCCTCACCGTGGGCGTTCTGGTCTCGGAAATCTATATAGGGAAGTATGAGACGTTTTACTGGGCGTTCTACCAGAAGATCGTGACGGAAGCGGCGCGGAAAAACTGTTTTGTGCTGCTGGAGGTGCTTTCCGCGCAGGAGGAAGAAAGGGAGCCTGATATCCGGCTTTTGAAAGAGAACAGGATCGACGGGCTGATCGTGCTGGGAGGGCTCAGGAGCGGTTATCTTGCAGCGTTAAAGGACGGCTGCCGCATACCTGTGGTCTACATGGATTTTTACAGCGGCAGAGTGGAGGAAGACAGTATCGTTTCCGACGGTTTTTACGCGGGATACAGGCTGACAAATTATCTTTTTGCAAAAGGTCACAGAAAGATCGCCTTTGTGGGAACGCCGACGGCGACGGGCAGCATTGCGGACCGCTATCTCGGCTATCGGAAGGCGATGATGGAGAACGAAGCGGAGACGAAAGAGGAATGGGTGATCCCGGACAGGGATGATCCCCGCAGATGTTTCGAGCGGATTGCACTGCCGGAAAGGCTTCCCACAGCCTTTGTGTGCAACTGCGATCAGACGGCGGCCATGGTGGTGCGCGCGCTGGAGGAGAGAGGGGTGTCGGTGCCGGAGCATGCGTCCGTGGTGGGATATGACGATTATCTCCATCCGGGACTTTGCAGCGTGGCGCTGACGACGTATTCCGTGGACATGGCGGGCATGGCGGAAAAAGGCATAAAGCTGATGCTGAATAAGATCGTCGGTCGGGAATATTCCGGCGGCATCCAGACGGTGGCGGGCAGGCTGGTGGAAAGGGACAGCGTCCGGAAGATGGAACCCGATACGCCGTAGCAGGCGGACAGACGGACCAAGGCGACGGCCGCATCGGCGACGGGCATCGGCGCAGGGAAGTCCATGGACTTTGGCTTATGCCAGCGAAAAAAGGAGGGATTGGTTTGAAAGCGGAAGAGATACTGGCCGGTTATGCGGCGCCGGGAGAGCGTCTGGTTTCTCCCCGGGAGGAAAAGCTTCAATATGAGGGAAGAATTGACTTTGAGGGGGAAGAGGGCCCGGTCTGGATATTCCCGGCCACCTACGTGAAGCTGCGCTTCCGCGGCGGAACTGTCCGCGCTGCGTTTACAAACAGGCACGGATACTGGGACAATTATATGGGATTTTTACTGGACGGCAGGGAGGGAAAGGCAAAGCTGCAGGAAAGCGGCGTGACGGTACTCTCCCTCGGGGAGGATCTGGGGCCGGGCGAACATGAGCTGTGTTTGTTTAAACGTCAGGACTCCTGCCATCTGGTGACGTTTCACGGCCTGATCGGAAGTCCGGATCTGGAACTGCTGGATCCGCCGCCGCTTTCCCAAAGACGGATAGAGGTATACGGCGATTCCGTGTCCGCGGGGGAAGTTTCCGAGGCGGTGGAATGCTGCGGCCAGCCGGATCCTCAGCACAACGGCGAGTTTTCCAACAGCTATTATTCCTATTCCTGGCTGACTGCGAGAAAGCTGGGGGCAAGGCTGCATGACATTGCCCAGGGCGGAGCGGCCCTGCTGGACGATACCGGCTGGTATTCCGGCGGACTCAGGGCGGAGGACGGTTCCGTTTCCACCCGCTATACGGGCATGGAAACCATTTATGACAAGCTTTCGTATCATCTTTCTCTTTCCGACGCCAAACGCTGGGATTTCTCGCTTTACAGGCCGCAGGTGGTGATTGTCGCCGTGGGCCAGAATGACAGCAACCCCGAGGACATTATGGCGCAGGACTATGACGGCGAAAAGGCGGCGCACTGGAGGGAACAGTACGGACAGTTCCTTCTGAATCTCCGTGGGATCTATCCCGGGGCTCACATTGTATGCGCCACTACTATTCTGGGGCATCACGCGAACTGGGACAGGGCCATCGATCAGGTCTGCTGCGGGCTGAAAGATCCGAGGATACATCATTTCCTTTATACAAAGAACGGCTGCGGGACTCCGGGACATATCCGTATCCCTGAGGCGGAGCAGATGGCGGAGGAACTCAGCGCGTATATCACATCCCTGGGAGACCATATCTGGGAGACGGAGGAAGAAAAATGACGATGATAAGACTGGAACCCGTATTGAAGGAGAATGTTTGGGGAGGAAGGCGTCTGGTCACGGAATTTCCCTATCATGCGAAGGGGGAGCATATCGGAGAGTGCTGGGCTGTCAGCGCCCATCCCCACGGCGACGGCGTGATAAAAGAGGGAGAGTACGCGGGAAAGACCCTGTCCTGGCTGTACAGGGAACACAGGGAGCTGTTCGGCGGCATCAGGGCGGAAGAATTTCCGCTGCTGGTAAAGATCATTGACGCGCGCAGCGATCTGAGCATCCAGGTACATCCCGACGATGCTTATGCGAGGGAACACGAGGGGGTTCCTTACGGAAAGACGGAGTGCTGGTATGTGATGGACTGTCCCGAGGACGCGGCGCTGGTCATCGGACATCACGCCAAAACCCGGGAGGAACTGGCGGATATGATCACACAGGGCAGGTACGGGGAGCTGATCCGTCAGGTGCCTGTGAAGAAGGGCGACTTTCTCCAGATCGACCCGGGTACGATCCACGCCATCAAGGGCGGATTCCTGATTCTGGAGACCCAGCAGAGCAGCGATATCACCTATCGGGTATACGATTACGACAGACTGGTGGACGGCAAGCCGAGACAGCTTCACGTCCGGCAGAGCATTGATGTGATCAATGTGCCCTGCGAGGCCGATAAAAAGGCGCTGAGCCATACCGTGGGCCTGCCGGACAATCGGCTGAATCTTCTGGTGGAATGTCCCCAGTATAAAGTCTGGAAACTGAACCTTCGCGGGGCGCTTCGTCTCCCTCAGAGTTATCCGTTCCTGATCTTCAGCGTGCTGGAGGGGAAGGGGAGCGTGGACGGAACGCCTGTGGGGAAGGGAGACCATCTTCTCTTTACGAGCGGGCACGGCGACATAACGCTGGAAGGGGATCTGGAGGCCATTCTCTCTACCGTCGGGCAGCAGGAATCCTGACGCGGACGGGAAGGGTCGCGGCAGAAGAGAACGAAGCGCACCCGGACCGGAAAGGGCAGGATGGACCCGGGGAAACGAAGGAGAAGGAATCAGAGAAAGATTTGACGGAATGTTAGTATGAAAACGAAAGGAACAAAGCGAGCATGATACCGAAGGATCCCGCGATATTGCTTGGATTTATCAACCTGAAGCTGCGCGATTATTATAAAGATCTGGACGCGCTCTGCGAGGACCTCAACGCGGACAGACAGGAGATTTCAGAAAAACTGGCAGAGATCGGCTGCCATTATGACGGGAGAAAAAATCAGTTTGTATCACAGTGAGAACGGAGAAAAAAACGGCCGCCCGCGGACGGCGAAGGCAGGGCGGCGCTGTGTGATCTGCACCGGGTGCGGTCTCTGTCCGGGCGTAGTGCCGGAGAATGCGGCGGAGCGCGGTCTCAGCGTGCTGGCGGAGGAAGCGATGCAGGGGGAGAGGACGCCTTTCCCGGACGGCAGAAGGCTGGCTGTGGCGGATATTGGCACCACCACCGTCGCCATGTTGCTTTTTGGCCGAAACGGGGAGACGTCAGACCGGTATCTGGCCGTAAACCCCCAGACCGTATACGGGGCGGACGTACTCTCACGGGTCCGGGCGGCGGAAGAGAAAAAGGCGGCGGACGATATGCGAGAGAAGATCCGGCAGGTGCTGCAGCAGGGACTGGAGCGCTTTCGGGAACGGCTGCAGGAGGGGGAGACGCTGTATCTGGTTCTGGCGGCAAATACGGTCATGACGTATCTTCTGATGGGATGGGACACCGCCGAACTGGGCAGAGCCCCCTTTCGTGCGTCCCGGCTTTCCGGAGGGGAGACCGAGATCGCGGGCGTTCCGTGCTTTGTCTTTCCGGGACTTTCGGCTTTTGTGGGCGGGGATATCGCAGCGGGGATCTACGCCTGCGGTATGTGCGAAAGAGAGGAACTGACGCTGCTTGTGGACCTTGGCACCAACGGCGAGATGGCGCTGGGAAACCGGGATCGGCGGATCGCCTGCGCCACGGCGGCGGGGCCGGCGTTTGAGGGAGGAGTAAACCGGGGCGTCTGGGGCGCCGATATGATCAGTCTGCTGGCAAGGCTGAGGCAGGAAGGTATCCTCGACCGGACGGGACTGCTGGCGGAGCCTTATTTTGAACAGGGCGTCCGGATCGGGAACGTGACCGTGACCCAGGATGCCGTGAGAAGCGTGCAGCTTGCCAAGGGCGCCGTTGCGGCGGGAACGGAGATTCTCCTGGAGCGCTTCGGCGTGGGCCCGGAGGCGGTTGAGAGGGTGATTCTGGCCGGCGGATTCGGCTATTTTCTGCGCTCGGAGGCGGCCGCGGCCATAGGGCTTCTGCCCCGCGGGCTGGCGTCCAGGGCCTCCGCCGGGGGGAATACGGCTCTGGCGGGCGCGCTTCTGGCGGGAAAAAAGATTCTGGCGGACGGCGGAAGCGGCCGGCTTGCGGCACAGCTGTCGGAGACGGTGCTTCGCACAAAGGCGCTGAATCTGGCGGAGGAACAGGATTTTGCTTCGCGGTATGTGAAGCATATGGACCTTGGATAAGGAAAAAGCATGAAGCAGATTATAATGCGTTATGTGAGCCCCTATTTTCGGAGAATGGGGATTGGATTTACAATTAAATTCATCGGCACGGTCATGGACCTTGGAATTCCCTATATTCTTGCCTATATCATCGACACGGTGATTCCTCTGAAGGACAGGCGGCTTGTGCTTGGCTGGGGAGGCGTGATGGTGCTGTGTTCCCTGCTTGCGGTGTCGTTCAATATCATTGCCAACCGGATGGCGTCCAGGGTGGCGAGCGACGCCACGGAAGCCATCCGGCATGATCTTTTTGCAAAGACCATGGGGCTTTCCAGCGCGGCGACGGACCGCTTTACCAAACCGTCTCTCATTTCCCGGATGACGTCGGACACCTACAATGTCCACCAGATGCTGGGAAGGGTGCAGCGTCTCGGAGTCAGGGCGCCCATTCTTCTCGCCGGCGGACTCTGCGTCACATTCACGCTGGATCCGGTGATGGCCTGCGTGCTGCTGGCCGTGCTGCCGCTGCTGGGGTTCATCACGGTGTATGTCTCAAAGCGCAGCATTCCCATGTACGGCGGTCTGCAGGAGGCGAACGACCGTTTTGTGCGGATGGTCAGGGAGGACATTTCCGGCATCCGCGTCATCAAGGCGCTCTCCAGGACCGGGTATGAGACGGAAAAATTCCGGGACATCAACCGGGAGGTTGTGGAGAGGGAACGGAAAAACGGCATGGTGATGGCGGTGATCAACCCGTCCATGAACATTCTGCTGAATCTGGGCCTTGTGGGAGTGATTCTGGTGGGGGCATGGCGGGTGAACGCGGGTACCTCCGAGGTGGGAAAGATCCTGGCTTTTACCACATACTTTACGATCATCCTGAATGCCATGATGTCGCTGGCGAAGATGTTCACCGTCATGTCCAAGGCCATCGCCTCCGGGAACCGGATCTGGGAGGCGCTGGAGAGCGAAGAGGATATGGACGTGATCCCGGCTTATGAAGAGGAAGGCGCGGAGGATGCGGAGATCTGTTTCGACCATGTGAGCTTTTCTTATGTGAAAGGAAAAGAGCCCAATATAAAGGATCTGTCCTTTGCCGTGAACAAGGGTGAGACGCTTGGAATCATAGGTGAGATCGGCTCGGGAAAATCCACCGTGATCAACCTTCTGATGCGGCTGTACGACCCGGACCGGGGAAGGGTGCTGGTGGCGGGCAGGGATGTGCGAAGCTATGAACCGGACGACCTGAAACAAAAATTCGGCGTGGTGTTTCAGAATGACACCATATTTGAGGATACCATAGCGGGCAATGTGACGCTGGGAAGGGAAATGGACGACGCGCAGATCCAAAAAGCGCTGCTTTACGCGCAGGCGGGCGAGTTCGTGGAGAACCGCGACGGGAAAGAGGCGGAGGCCCTCAACATCAAGGGGGCGAACCTGAGCGGCGGCCAGAAGCAGCGTGTATTGATCGCAAGGGCGCTGGCGGCGGAGCCGGAGATCCTGATTCTGGACGATTCCTCCAGCGCGCTCGATTACCGGACGGACGCAAGGCTCCGCCAGGGGATCCGGGAGCATTACCGGGGGACCACCCTTGTGATCGTGGCCCAGCGGGTCAGCTCCATCCGGAACGCGGACCATATTCTGGTCATGGAGGACGGCGCTGTGATCGGATACGGGACCCACAGGGAACTGATGGAGACCTGCGGGCTGTACCGTGAGATCGCAACGAGCCAGATGGGCAGCGGATCGGCAGGGGCAAAAGAAGGAATCCCGCCGCAGGGAGAGGAGGCGCCGGTATGAGCCTGAAGACAGAGCAGAAACCGAAAAAACGGTATTCTTCCCGGACGATCCTAAAGCTGGCGGAATATATGCTGCGGTATAAATGGCTTCTGGGCGCGGCGCTGATCTGTACGCTGGGAAGCAATCTCTTCGCGCTGATTGGGCCGAAGCTGACGGGGCTTTGTATCGGCGCCATTGAGCCGGGCAGGGGGAAGGTGGATTTCGGGCAGGTGGGAAGGTACGCGGCCTGGATGGCGGGGTTTTATGTGCTCAGCGCCGTTATGTCCTACGGCCTGCAGGTGCTGATGCTCACCGTCAGCCGCAAGGTCGTATACCGGATGCGTCAGGACGTGTTTGAGAAGCTGATGTCTCTGCCGGTGGGATATTTCGACGTGCACCAGACGGGGGACGTGATCAGCCGAATCTCTTACGATATCGACACGGTGAACGCCTCGCTCTCCAACGATCTGGTACAGCTTCTGACTACGGTGATCACCGTGGCGGGCGCGCTGGTGATGATGCTTACGATCTCGCCCCGGCTGGTGCTGGTGTTTGCCTTTACGGTGCCGCTCTCCATTGTGACCACGAAATATATCACGGGTAAGACAAGGCCGCTGTTTTCCTTAAGGTCCGCGAAGCTGGGGGAACTGAACGGTTTTGTGGAGGAGATGATCACGGGTCAGAAGACCCTGAAGGCTTACGGCAGGGAGGCGTATACCCAGGGCAGGTTCGACAAAAAGAACAGGGAAGCGGTGGAAGCCTATTACAGGGCAGAATATTACGGAAGTATCGTCGGACCCTGCGTGAATTTTATCAACAACCTGTCCCTGTCGCTGATCAGCGTGTTCGGGGCGCTCTTGTATCTGGCGGGACATATGAGCATCGGCAGCATCTCTTCCTTTGTGCTGTACTCCCGGAAATTTTCCGGCCCCATCAACGAGGCCGCCAATATCTTCAGCGAACTGCAGTCCGCTCTGGCCGCGGCCGAGAGGGTGTTCAGGCTGCTGGAGGAGGAGCCGGAGCCGGCGGATACGCCCGGCGCGGCGGAGCTTTCCGACGTCAGGGGAGAGGTGGAGCTGAGGCATGTGCGGTTCGGATATGTCCCGGGGAAGACGGTGATCCATGATCTGAGCTTTCGGGCGGATCCGGGACGGCTGATCGCCATCGTAGGCCCTACGGGCGCGGGGAAGACGACGCTGATCAATCTTCTGATGCGGTTTTACGATCCGGAGAGCGGCGAGATTCTGGTGGACGGGGGCCGTTCCCGCAGCTTTACCAGAGACAGCCTGCGGCAGGCGTACGCCATGGTGCTTCAGGATACCTGGCTGTTTTACGGCACCATTTATGAGAATCTGGCTTACGGCAGGGAGGGAGCGACGCCTGAGGAAGTGGAGAAGGTGGCGAAGGCGGCCCACATTCATTCCTTTATCAAACGACTGCCGCAGGGGTACGATACGGTTCTGACCGACGAGGGAACGAACATCTCCAAGGGGCAGAAGCAGCTTCTCACCATCGCAAGGGCCATGCTGCTGGACGCGAGAATGCTGATTCTGGACGAAGCCACGTCCAACGTGGATACGAGGACGGAGCGCCGGATCCAGGAAGCCATGTTAAAGCTTATGGAGGGGAAGACCTGCTTTGTCATCGCCCACAGGCTTTCCACCATCGAAAATGCGGATCTGATTTTGGTGGTAAACGACGGCGAAGTGGTGGAGCAGGGCACCCACCGGGAGCTGATGGAACGGGACGGAATGTACCGAAAGCTCTATAATGCACAGTATGAGTAACACAGTTCAGCCGACAGCCGTATACAGCGGAAAATCGTGCTCGCACGAATTTTTCGCTGTGTATGGCTGTCGAGGGAGCGCCATTTCATGAGCAAAGGCAGGCGCGCAGCGCCGAAGAGCGCGATAGCGCGGCTTTGCGAATGGCGCGAGCTGAACGGTTACGAGCAAGAGCCAGAGCAAAGGAGAGCGCGCCAGCGCGGCTTTGCGAATGGCGCGAGCTGAACGGTTACGAGCAAGAGCCGAAGCAAAGAAGAGCGCGCCAGCGCGACTTTGCGAAAGGCGTGAACTGAACTGACTGCGAGCAAGAGCCGAAGCAAAGAAGAGCGCGCCAGCGCGACTTTGCGAATGGCGCGGGCTGAACTGACTGCGAGCAAGAGCCGAAGCAAAGAAGAGCGCGCCAGCGCGGCTTTGCGAAAGGCGCGAGCTGAACGGTATGCGAGCGAGAGCCAGGGCGCCGAAGAGCGCGATAGCGCGGCTTTGCGAATGGCGCGAGCTGAACGGTATGCGAGCGAGAGCCAGGGCGCCGAAGAGCGCGCCAGCGCGACTTTGCGAAAGGCGCGGGCAAGTGCCAGCGCAAAGGAATCCGGTTGCTTTGCGCAAAGGGGAATGATATAATCCCGAGTTTGACACTTATGGGAATCAAAAACGGCTACAAACCCAGTAATAATGCGGACTGTAGCCGTTTTT
>CANPXL010000038.1 GCA_947586055.1 uncultured Acetatifactor sp.
CCATTATACAGGAGTGAGTGCCAGACTTAAATCTGGTATGGGTATATGAACTGGAATTTACTTTGGCATTCTAGGCAAATTCAAAAACTTTTGAAAAAAGGCTTGCATTTACCGGAGCGATATAATATAATAACACTTGCGTTGCAAAAGTAAATGCAGGAATGCGCACCGCTAGCTCAGTTGGTAGAGCACCTGACTCTTAATCAGGGTGTCCAGGGTTCGAGCCCCTGGCGGTGCACTGGAAGAACTGATTTTGGGGACGTAAGAGCCTTGGGGTCGGTTCTTTTTTTGTATATTTTTGGAGTAAAAAGGGAAGAGGGGTTCCATATTAATTAAGTCGAGTTTCCACAATTTTATCCACAGCATTCCGTTTTCACCCAAATTATCCGATACTACTTTTGAAAATTCCTCAAAAAATAAGGAATCTTCTGCCTTTTTGTAGTAAAACCAAGCTGTTCAAACAAAATTTACGTTAAGCAATAATTTAAATAATATAATAAAGGAAGACTTCTTATGTTTAATTCTACTACAATGTATTTATGATATCACGGAACACCCATGATACTTGCAGCCAATAAAAAAATCCCGTCGATGGAAGATGGAATCTGGGTCACAAAACTCTACTTCTTCAAACGGTTCAAGACAAAGTCTCTTGTAGTTCATCAACTTTGTCTTAAACAGATCATATAAGTCATATAAATAGAAAAAATCCTTTTTCCCAAACTTGGTTCTGACGGGGTTTATTAAGGTACTTCAATACTCTTGTTTGGTGTTTAACTTTTCTAAAAAAGAAGGTGGGAGACACCTTTAAGGGTTATTTTGTGTTTCTGATTGCAAAGTACGAAAACTAAAGAAAAAATGTAAAAAATATGTTGACTTAATTAAAAGGATAGCGTATAATTATTTTAAGTTATTCTAGTATGCATAAAATAAATGCAGTGTTGCGACGAGTACGCTACAAACAGAATGATGGGAGAGGAACTTGGAAATCCAGATGGAAACAAAGTAGGAGGGATTACTATGAAGAAAAAAATTAAGAAATCGTTGGTTGTATTTTGCGTCGCACTTTCAGTTTTTGTGTGCAATTTAATGGTTGTATCTGCTGATACATGCTCGAAATCTTCGGATGGTTATCATCACTTTAATCATCATTATGTGACAGATCCTTATGATGTGGTAACTACGCACCAGTATTTGTATGGATATGATGTTAATAACATTCCGATATATAAGACATGTGTCGTGACTACCACTTATCGTGACTGCCAGTTTGCGTGCACTGCTTGCGGCATACCACAAGATAGTAGCATTCATACTCATGTCATTGTGGTTACTCACAGTGGCAAGCATTAGATAGAGGGACAGTATTCCATGAAAAAGAAGATCATTCATTTTCTGGCCACAGTCGTATTTGTCCTGGCGCTTACCGGATGCGGGGATTCAAAAGGACCCTCTGAAGAGGACGGGATTCAGATGGCGGCGGAAGATATGATGGTGTTGGCGGTGGAAGAGCTGGAGGGAAAGGACAACAGTCTGGATCCGTATTCTGCCGTTGCCCACATTCCTGCAGGCGCGGGAGACAAAGGTCTTCGGGGATCACGGTTTCTGGGAGAGACGAAGATTTACTTCCTGAACAGATATATTGAGGAAAAATGGGGAGAAATCCGTTATGTCGGGGAGAACGGCGAGACAGGCGCGGAACGTTTTGACTGGAGCCGTTCCTGGAACGACCAGCCGTGGGCAGCAAGCGCTGTGGCAGGTTCGGATCATTTTCTGATCTTACGGCGCGAAATTTCCGAGGGGGAAAATGAGAGAACCTTTTTCGCGGAGATGGATGAAAACTGTCAAAAAGTCAGGGAAATTGACATACCGGAGAGCGCGGATGAGATTTCCTCCTTTTTGATGGACAGTTCGGGAAGGCTTTACCTGATGCTGTCCGAACCGGACGGTTTTCTCTGCCGGGTCTATTCGGACCAGGGAGAACTGCTGGCGGAGAGCGCCTTGCCGCCGGATGCTTATTTTAATGGCTTTACGCTTCTGTATGACGGGCGCGTCGCGTATACCGTCGTGACAAAGCAAAACGGCGCCTCCCTTCAGTATTTGGATCCGAAGACGGATACGGCACAGATCCTGGCAGAAGTGCCGCAGCCGGAACGGGGAGAAGCAACAGGCTTTCGTACGCTGCTCGATGGGGATACGATGCTTTATGAAGAATTTGACGGCCTGTATCGGAGCGGTCTTTCGGGACAGGATCCTGAGCCGGTTTATCTCTGGGCGAATCACGGGATATATATGCCGGCTGTGTATGATATCCGAGTGGATTCGGAGGGAAGAATACGGGTGCTTTACGAGACCGAGGATGACTATGAATGTCTCTGTCTGGAACCTACCGGGGAGGAAGTGCCGATCCGGGAGATTACGGCAGCGGTTTCTTCCGTCAACGAACAGAAGTGGGAACGACTGGCGACGGCATTTGGAAAAAAATATCCCAGCTGCCATATCACGCTCGTGGATGGGTATACTTATGGGGATACGTCACTTCTGACGGAACTGACGGCGGGATACGGCCCGGTGTTGATAGATACGGCCCTGATCGGGTTTGAGGAACAGGAAAAACTTTGGCAGCCTCTGGATTCTGTTATGGAACAGCTGGGTATTACGGAGGACTTGGTGGCGTCTGCCATGGAGATGGGGAAAATCGATGGAACCCTGTATGGGATTGTGACGGATTTTTCGCTCCAGACGCTGCTTACCCCGACTTCTGATCAGCAGGACTGGGATTACAGGGCATTTTTACAGGCAGTGGAGGATAGGCCGGAGCTGGAGACGGTTTCTAATGTTTACGGAGAGGGTGGGGGACTTGCCTTTTTCGTAAATTATCTCAGCCATGGTCTGGACGACACCCTGCTATGGAATGCGCAGGACGGCACCACGAATTTTGACAGCGAGGATTTCCGGCGGGCGCTGGCGATAGCAAAAAAATATTTTGAAAAGGTGGAACAGACGGATTCGGACGCGACCATCTTTAACGGGAAGATGCTCTGCAACGAGGTAACCATCCGCCGTCCGGAGGATGTGGCTTTATACCGCATCATGTACGGTGAAAAGGCATGCTTTACAGGGTATCCGTCGGCAGACGGGGCAGATTTTTTTGTTCAGGGACGCGATCCCATGGCATTGCGGAGGAATGCGACAATGGATGAGAAGGCCCTGGCTCTTGCTTTTATGAAATTTTCTCTTTCCTATGAAGGGCAGGCGCTGGCAGCCAGGGATATTAATTTCTGTTTGAGTGTGCGCAAGGACGTGTTGGAGGAACAGATAGAAGGTATGAACGGGAACCAGATCCTTACCCTGCCGGGGGGAGAAAGCGTTTCTCTGGAGGATCATCTGGATATTGAAAAAGACAGGGAGACATTATTGGAGTTGGTGGAAAAGGCCCGGGCACACCGCTATTTTCCGTGGGAATTGCGAGACATTCTTTTTGAAGAGCTGGAACAGTATTATGATGGATCCATAACGGAGGAAATGCTGATCAGCCATCTGGAGAGCCGGGTAGGTTTGTATCTGGAGGAGCGCAGGTAAAGGAAAAAACGGGCAGGACGGGGATTACTTAAGTCCCCGTCCTGTCTGATCGATCTTAAACGCAAGGAAGTCTCCGGGGTGGATCAGGATTTTTCCGGTCCACTCTTTTTCTCTCCGGCCCAGCCGATAATGGACGCCTTCGGTGAGGGGAACGGTGTATTTTCCGTCGAGGGAGCTGATCGTGGCTTCCCGGAGAAGATGCAGCGTTACGGTCTCGGGGAGACAGTCCGGCCCGGCATAGCAGTACAGAACAAAAGCGCCGTTGTCGTACGGAAAGAGAGAAACATTCCTGCCGCTGATAAAGATGTTGTTTACGGACAGAATGCGGCGGAACACATCCGTCACCGGAACGGGGAGCCCGGACAGCGCGGCAAACATGTCGGGCACAGCCAGTGTATACAGCTTTCCCCTGCCGTAAGTATCCTGCAGGAGCAGGGAACTGTGATCGTCGCCGGAGCCCGCGTTTACATAAGACCAGGACGCGTTGTTTCCAAACTGCAGTTTGGGGAATGCGGTCGCAGCGCAGCCGTCGTAATACCCGGAGGGATCGTCTGTTACCTGATACCTGTCGGCCTGAAGCGTTCTTCCGCTGAAGCGCACGGTGGAAAATTTCTCCCATTGCGTTTCGGAGACCGCCGAGACAAAGCCCGTTGTTACGACCGCCGTCTTTCCGGCGAGAAGATGTTTCTCCAGTTTTTCACAGACGGCCGCGTCTTTCGCGGCAGCCTGAGTCAGCAGGATCGTTTCCGCGTTTTCCGGAAAGTCCGGCGTGGGTTCCAGAGGGATTCCAAGCATTCCGAGGTGATCTCCCAGATGGTTTTCACCGCAGGAGGAAAAAGGAAGGTAAAGCGGGACGCCCACGGGGTTTCCCGCCTGATCCAGAATCCGGTCGATCTTTGTAAGCTGCAGGCCGAGAGGGGTTACCAGTCTGTTCTCAAACAGATCGCCCCATTGAAACAGCGTGATTTCCCCTGGACGGGAAAACGCCGTAAGATATCCCTGTTCCAGATAACAGTCCGTCGGCCAGCAGTTGTAGGTGTCGAACCAGCCGCCCAAGTTTCTTCCCGGCGCGGCGTTTTCCATGTAGCGCATCAGCGAATAACTCAGATAACGGGGCAGATGCTGGTCCGTGCGGGCAGTGTTGCGGGTCTCGGTTCCCGTGTAGATAAAATCGAACAGATCCCGCTGTTTTTCGGGGCAGTATCCCGTCTCGTGGTAGGATTCCCGCCAGTTCGGATATTTTATCGTAACGCGGACATGGGGGTTTATTTTTCTTGCAGGCTCCAGAATCAGGTTTTTTGAGACCTCCGTCATTTTGGCTTCCCGAAACGCTTCCCATGTCAGGTTGCCCTTTTCGCGGATGCAGTCTTCGCATCGGCAGGCGGTAAAAAAGAAATCGTCGAGAATAAACTCGTCGAAGAGGCCGGCCGTGTATTCCACGACTTTTTTCAGGCGTTCCCGCATGGCGGGGTTGGAATAACAGAACGTGTGGAAAAGGCGCTGGCGTTTTTGATCCTCCGGCGACAGATCCGGGGTCACGGTTGTGATGCCGCCCGCCGTTTCGACGTTGTGGCTTTTAAAAAAGTCAAGAAACATCCGCATGGTTTCTCGGTCAACCGTTGTGTCGCCCCGGTACGTCTCGAGATAAACCTTGTCCACGCCCACATATTTTTCCAGATACGCCCACTCCGTTTCAAGACGTTCTTTCGTCAGACGGGATAAAGTCTGCGCCGTGCAGTAGACGCAAAGCTTAAAGTTTCTGAAATGTCCCATGATATCCGCTCCTTTTTTGATGGAACTGTTACAAATATGGTTCACATCTGGTATGTCACAGCTTTAATATAGAACTTATGACGGTATTTTGCAAGAAATTTTTCGGATCGCCAAACGCCCATTGCTTTCGCTTTTCACCGTGTTTGAAGATGTTTCCTGTGTTTTGCCTTTGTCTGGAGAACATGGAAAAGTCTGTGCTGCAATATATCTGGAACGAATGATAAATGTATCTGGAACGAATGATAAAAAGGTTGACAATTTCGCCGGAACGGTTATACTAAAGATAAGGAACAACCGCCCACAAGGTGGGTTGACCGGAAAAGGTAGAAAAATCACCCCGTCACTAGCCAAAGTTTAGGGGTGGTTTTTCTATGTAGGCTTACTTACAAAAGCTGAAGATAAATGTAAGCAACGCCAGAAGAAATATGCCAAAGGTCAGCACATCCGAGGCGAACTTTGTTCGCCTTGAGATCGAAAATGATTTCCCATAGGCATCACCTCCATTCATACGGAATTTCAGTATGAAATGAAAGGTCAGCCCACCCTGCAACACGGTTGTCCTTAAAAGGCATTTTATCATAGAAGTCTGGCTCTGACAATTACTAAAAGAATAAAATTTTTATAATTACAAACCAATCGTTTTGTGCACTGTTTTATTTATACTATGGTTACAGCTTTGGTTACATATCAACGGAAAATATGGGAAGTCCAATTTTTGGGCTTCTTTTTTTGTTTTTTCATGATGAAAACGGCAAAACCGTTTCCGGCTTCTGGAAGGCACGGAAAACAGTTGACAGCAATCCGGGGGGGCGTATACTGAAGGCACAACGCGGCAGAAAGAACTGCCAGCGGAAAAAGGAAAAGGACAAAGGGAGAAGAGGATGAAAAAAAGACTATTGACGGTACTGTTGTCAGCGGCGCTGGTTGTATCGGCGCTTTGCGGCTGTGAAGAAAGCCGGGAGACCGGGGGCCGCGCAAGGACAAAGGAAGAACAGAGAGAGGAAAGTACGCGGGAGGACTCAAGGAAAAATTCGGAAGATAGCGGGGAGAATTCCTCGGAAGAGAGCGGTCAGGATAGCGAAAAAGGCAAAGGCGGCTCCTTTCTGGAGGGACTGTTTGGAGAATCGAAGTCGGAGAAAGTATGGGTTTGTACGAAAATAACGGAAATGAGTTATAAATCGGACGGCAGCGAATACGTAGAGGGATGGATCGAGCGCGAATATGACGATTCCGGGAGCCTGATAAAGGAGACGACGGGGTATAACGATGACGGTATATATGACGTATATCGATGGTGCGAATATGAATATGACGCCGCCGGGAACATGACCAAAATAACAGGGGGACATGGCTCGGACGGCAGCATAAATGGGTGGAACGAATATGTATATGACGCCGCCGGAAACCAGACAAAGGAGATTCATTATGACTTGGACGGCGATGTACTTGCACGGGAAGAACGTGAATATGACAGTTCCGGAAACCTGACGAAGAAAGCTCAGTATTATAATTCAGACGGCAGTGTATGGGTCCGGATGGAATATGAAAATGACGGTTTCGGTAACCTGACGAAATGTACAGCATATTACTCTGACGGCAGCGTAAGGGAGTTGCTGGAATTTGAATATGACGACTCCGGGAATCTTACAAAGTGGGCAAAGTATAACTCTGACGGCAGCGTAGCATATTGTCACGAATATGACTCCGGAAACCAGAGGAAGGTGACATGGTATGCTCCGGGAGGCACCGTAAAAGACTGCTACGAATATGACAGCTCCGGAAACCAGACAAAAGAGATACATTATGACTCAGACGGCAGCATAAGCTATCAGATCGAATATGACAGCTCCGGAAACCCGATAAAAGAGATATATTATTATGGCTCTGATTGTGACTCTGCCGGCAGCATAAGCGATCAGATCGAATATGAATATGAATATGACAGCTCCGGAAACCAGATAAAAGAGATATATTATGATTATGACTCTGATTATGACTCTGACGGAGGTCGGATTGAATATGAATATGACAGCTCCGGAAACCAGATAAAAGAGATATATTATGACTCTGATTATGACTCTGACGGCAGCGTAAGGTGGTGGCTGGAATTTGAATATGACGCTGCCAGTAACCTGACAAAACAGATAGTTTATAGCTCGGACGGCAGTATAGTTTGGGACGACAGTCATTCATGGGAATATGATGACTCCGGAAATATGACGAAGGAGACGACGTATAACTCTGACGGCAGCGTAGATAGTTGGACCGAATATGAATATAAGCTCATCCCTGTAAACGAAAAGTCCGCACAGCCCGCCATAGTAGAGGTGGAGGGGCGTTAGGAGCCAGTCAGAATAAAGTAACTGTTTATATTCTATTTCCATGCAGTGACGCTGCATCAGGGAAAGACTGTGAGTGAAAGCGCGACGATAAGTCTGAAAATTTTGTAAAAAAATCTGGCGGATGATAAAAAAGGTTGACAGTTTCGCCGAAACGGTTATACTAAAGATAAGGAACAACCGCCCACAAGGTGGGTTGACCAACAAGGATAGAAATTCCACCCCGCTACCGGTCAAAGTTTAGGGGTGGTTTTTCTATGTAGGCTTACTTACAAAAGCTGAAGATAAATGTAAGCAACGCCAGAAGAAATATGCCAAAGGTCAGCACATCTTTGAAATCAAAGTGATTTCCCATAGGCATCACCTCCATTCATACGGAATTTCAGTATGAGATGAAAGGTCAGCCCACCCTGCAACACGGTTGTCCTTAAAAGGTATCTTATCATAGAAGTCTGGCTCTGACAATTACTAAAAGAATAAAATTATTTTTAATTACAAATCAATCGTTTTGCGTATTGTTTTTGTCATACTTATTGTTACAGCTTTGATTATATATTAACGTAAGACGCGGGAAGTCCAATTTTGGGGCTTCTTTTTTTATGATGAAAACGGCGAAACCGTTTCCGGCCTCTGGAAGGCACGGAAAACAGTTGACAGCAATCCGGGGGTGTATACTGAAGGCACGACTCGGCAGAAAGAACTGCCAGCGGCTGAACTGTTGCGATCATGCGTGAAATGACACGCGCAAGGGTGGCTTTTGGAAATCGCGTGTGTTATACTGAAAAAGAAAATACGTCGGCGCCGCCGGCAGCCAAAGGGCCGAAGGAAGGAAACGACATGAAGATTTATCTGGTAAGACATGGGGAAACCGATTGGAATAAGGCTGGCAGACTCCAGGGACAGTGCGATGTGCCTTTAAATGAATACGGGATCCGTCTGGCGGAAGAGACGGCCCGGGGGCTGAGCGGAGTGCCTTTTGATGCGGCCTTTTCCTCGCCGCTGAGCAGAGCGGCACAGACCGCAGGAATCATTCTTGGGGACCGGAAGGTGCCGCTTTGCCCGGACGACAGACTTAAGGAGATCGGTTTCGGCGTGATGGAAGCGGTGGATTATCTTCAGGCGAGACAGGATCCGGAAAATCCCATCAGCCGTTTTTTCCGTGAACCGGAGAAGTATCAGCCGCCGGAGGGCGGGGAATCCTTTCAGCAGCTTTACGACAGAAGCGCGGCGTTTCTGAAAGAGAAGATACTTCCGCTGGAAGGCAGGGCGGAAGCGGTCCTGATCGCGGGGCACGGGGCGTTGAACCGGAGCATTTTAAATCCTCTTACAGGGACACCTTTAAGGGATTTCTGGCGCATTCCCATGCCAAACTGTGCGGTTGCGCTTCTTTCTCTGGAGGACGGAAAGCTTAAGGTTCTGGAGGAATGTAAAGTATATTATGAGGGCGCGGTCCGGCTCCGGCCGTGAGAAGAAAAGATCGGACACCCGGAGAATGACCGGAAAGAAAAGACCGGATGCCCGATATGCGTGGAAAACAGTGCAGAAATGGAGAGAGGAAAATGAAACCGATATTTGATACGCACGCCCATTATGACGACGTGGCGTTCGACGGCGACAGAGAGGAACTTCTTGCGTCTTTGCCCGCGCAGGGAATCGCGAAGGTGGTGAATGTGGGCTCCAGTCCGGATTCCTGTAAAAAGACGATGGAGCTTGCAAAACGCCATGAACATGTTTACGGCGCCGTCGGCATTCACCCCGGCGAGACGGCGGGACTTTCCGAAGACGATCTGACCGGGCTGAAAACGCTCTGCGGCCACGCAAAGTGCGTCGCGGTGGGTGAGATCGGGCTTGACTATCACTGGGACGAGCCCGCCCGGGAGATGCAGAAGGACTGGTTTGTCCGGCAGCTGGATCTGGCAAGGCAGGTAAAGAAGCCTGTGATCATTCATTCCCGGGACGCCGCAAAGGATACGGCGGATATTCTGACGGCGGAGCGGGCCGGTGAGATCGGCGGCGTGATCCACTGCTATTCCTATACAAAGGAGACGGCGCGGACTTTTCTTGACATGGGGTTCTTTTTTGGGATCGGCGGCGTTTTGACCTTTGGGAACGCAAAAAAACTCAAAGAGGCGGCGGCGTATCTTCCGCTGGACCGTATTGTGACGGAGACAGACTGCCCTTATCTTGCGCCGGAACCGAATCGGGGAAAGCGCAACAGTTCCCTGAACCTGCCCTATGTGATCAGCGCGCTGGCGCAGATCAAGGGGATCGGCGAGGAAGAGGTGCGGGATGCGGTCTGGACAAACGCACTGAGACTGTATCGGATGCAGGATTGTTAAAACGGAGGTGAAGATTTGAAAAACATGTGGAAAAGACTTCTCTGGGTGCCCCCGGCTGCGGGGCTGGTGCTGGGCAGCGCGGCCTGCGGGGGAGCGGCCGGACAGGAAGGGGAAAGCGTGAAAGGAACCGAAAAGCAGGCGGGCAGCGAGACGCAGAGCACGGCCCGGCCGGAGGAAAGCCGGGTTTTCACGGACAGTCCCGCCCGCGTGGCGGTGCACGATCCTTCCGTCATCCGGGATACGGACAAGGATGGAAACTGCGTTTACTATGTCTTCGGAACCCATATTACCTCGGCAAAATCTTCTGATCTGATCAACTGGAACGTTTTCACCAACGGTTACGCGGCCCACGACAATACGCTGTACGGGGAACTTTCGGAGAATCTGGCGGAGCCTTTCCGGTGGGCCGGCGAAAATGATTCCGACTGCCGGGGCGGCTACGCGGTCTGGGCCCCGGACGTCATATATAATGAAAATTATGTAAACGAGGACGGCACAAAGGGAGCGTATCTCATCTATTTCTGTACCTCGTCCACGTACTGTCGTTCGGCGATCGCGTACGCGGTGTCGGACCGGATCGAGGGCGGGTATACCTATAAGGGAACGCTGGTCTATTCCGGCTTTTCCGAGACCAGTGCGAAAGACAACGGCAGCAGTATCGACAAGCTCTGGACCAACACGAACATTGACGAGCTGATGGCGGCCGGCAGGATAGAGGAAGGCTTTAACAGTCTGTGGGCTTCGGGCGAAAGCTACAACACAGACTATGCACCAAATGCCATAGATCCCACAGTCTTTGAGGATGCTCAGGGCCGTATGTGGATGTGTTACGGCTCCTGGTCCGGCGGCATTTATCTTTTGGAGATCGATCCTGCTACCGGGGATGCGATCTATCCGGGAAAGGATGGGACGACGGAGGACGGGCGCGTTATAGACAAATATTTCGGCATCCGGATCGCAGGGGGTCACACCATTTCCGGCGAAGGCCCTTATATCCTGTATGATGAGGAAACGGACTACTATTATCTCTACACGACGTACAACTATCTGGATTCCAAAAGCGGCTACAATATGCGTCTGTTCCGGGCCAAGGATCCCACGGGGCCTTATCTGGACGCAAAGGGAAACAATGCGGTGTTTGACTCCCGGGGCGTGAACCAGTACGATATTGGCATTAAGGTCATGGGAAATTATGCCTTTTCCTGTCATACCAACGGTTATCGCTCGCCGGGGCACTGCTCCGCCTTTATAGACGGGGACGGGCAGAGGTATCTTCTCTATCACACCAGATTCCAGAAAAGCGGGGAGGCCTTTGAGCTGCGCGTGCATCAGCAGTTCATGAATCAGGCCGGCTGGCCCGTGACGGCGGTGTTTGAGAACAGGGGCGACGTGATCTCGGAGACGGGTTACGGAACCGAAGAGCTGACGGGGACTTACGAACTGATCAATCACGGCACGGCTTCCGACGGCGCATCCGTAAAGACGCCGGAAACAATCGTCCTGCAGGCGGACGGCGCCATAACGGGAGAGACGGAGGGAAGCTGGAAGGAGACGGAAGGGACCTGTTACGCCGAGATGGAGATGGACGGCACGGTCTATCAGGGTGTGTTCTTTGCGCAGCATGACGAGGCTGCGGACAGCGAACTGCGCATGACCTTTACCGCCATCGGCGATAATAACAGTACGGTCTGGGGCGTGAAGGTTTCGGACAGCACGGATTATAAGGCGGCGGCCGGGGAGCAGAAAAGCGAGCCGGAGGAAAAAGGGGCGCCTGCAACGGATTTTTCCCGGATCAAGACCCAGCCTGTGGAATGCTTTTCCTTTGACAGCCCGGGGGAGACGACGCTTGCCGGACAGGCGAAGATCGAGGACGGCGTGTTGTGTCTGGCGGAAAATGCTTCCTCCTGCGGGGAGACTTACGCCATGCTGCCGGATCTGACCGGGTATGACTTCTCCGGGGGGATCACCCTGACGGCGGATATTCTGGTGCGGGATTACGCCAGCGACTGGACCTCCGTGTTTATGCTGGGAGACGGGAAAGTGGGGGAAGAACCGGGAACCCATGCCTACCATTTTACCCAGGGGTTCAGCAGCGTCACGGATCTGGATGGCGGAAACACAAAGGTGGGATATTACGGCGTGGATATCTCCCGCCCCTATACATGGGATTTCTTTCAGGATCCGGCAAACAGAAACAAATGGTACACCGTTTCCGTGACCGTCACAGAGTCGGAGATGGCGACCTATATCAACGGAAAGCGTGTCCAGAAGGGCACAGGCGATTATACTGCCATAATGGAAACCTTTCAGGCGGCATCCTGTAACTGTCTGGGCGGTTCGTACTTTGCGGATCCTGATTTTTCCGGAAAGATGGACAATGTGGGAATCTATGACAGGGCCCTGTCCGAGGAAGAGATCGCGGCGCTTGTGAAAGGCCGGGACTGATCCGGGCAGATGCAATACCATATAGATTCTGTCTGTATGTTTAAAGAGGAAAGGAGGGGTCCGTCATGGGGAAAAAGATCCTGATAATTGACGACGATCTCCATGTCGGTAATGTACTGGAGGAAGCGCTGGAAAAGGAGGGATATGTTGTCTCACGGGCTTACTCCGGCACGGAGGCATTGCTGTATCTCTCCGGGACAAAACCGGACCTTGTGCTGCTGGATCTGATGCTGCCGGGGCTTTCCGGGGAAGAGGTGCTGCCCCGGATCAAGGGAATACCGGTCATTGTAGTCAGTGCAAAGGTGGACATTGACAACAAGGTGGATCTGCTTTTAGGCGGCGCGGTGGATTATGTCACAAAACCCTTCCAGATGAAGGAACTTCTGGCAAGGATCTCTGTGCATCTGAGAGAAAGTATCGGTGCGGACGATTCCGGGATCCTTCGGTGCGGCGACCTGGTGCTGGATGCGGACAGGCGCACCGTTATCCTTGGCGGAAATGATGTCAGGCTTACCAGAACGGAGTTCGCCATCCTGAAGCTTCTGATGCAGAACCCCTCTTTGGTGGTCACAAAATCTCAGATTCTGGATCGGATCGCTCAGGATACGCCTGATTGTACGGAAAGCTCGCTGAAAACCCATATCAGCCATCTGCGGGCAAAGTTAAGAGCCGCGCAGGGCATGGATTATATCGAGGCGGTATGGGGCATTGGTTTTAAAATGAATGAGAAGAAAGAGAATCCATAGGATCTTGACCAAATCTTAACTGTTTTCTTAACCGTTTTCTCAACTGTTCACTGCTAGAATGCCAATATCGGGCATGATACATTCATGCGGAAACGGAGGCAGATTTCATGGAATATGTTTTAAGGACAAACGATTTGTGTAAAAGCTACAAAAGCTGTAAAGCAGTGAACGGACTTTCAATGAATGTGCCCAAGGGGGCAATTTATGGTTTTGTGGGAAAAAATGGTGCCGGCAAGACCACGCTGATTCGGCTGGTCTGCGGTCTTCAGGAGCCTGTGTCGGGGGAATACACTCTCTACGGCAGAAAGAACTGGGATCGGGAGATCGTAAAATCCCGCAGGAGAATAGGCGCGGTGGTGGAGACGCCATCCCTGTATCCGGATCTGTCCGCAGAAGATAACTTAAAACAGCAATACCGCATCCTGGGACTTCCGTCCTTTGACGGAATAACAGAGATTTTAAAGACGGTTGGCCTGGAAAATGTGGGAAAGAAAAAAGCGAAGCATTTTTCACTGGGTATGCGCCAGAGGCTGGGCATTGCGATTGCTCTTGCAGGAGATCCTGATTTCCTGCTTCTGGATGAACCTGTAAATGGACTGGATCCACAGGGGATTGTGGAGATCAGGGAACTGATCCTGAAGCTGAACCGGGAGCGGCAGATCACGGTTTTAATCTCCAGTCATATTTTAGATGAGCTTGCAAAGCTGGCGACCCATTATGGTTTTATCGACAACGGACGGATTATAAAGGAGATCAGTGCTGCCGAACTGGAAGAGACGACAAAAAAATGCGTGTATGCGGAGGTCAGTGACACGAAAGCGCTGGCGCGGGTGTTGGATGAAATGAGGATGGAGTATAAGATCCTGGACGAACGCACTACATGTATTTACGCAAAGGTCATGGTATCGGAACTGGTGTCCCGGCTTTCAGGGGAAGACTGTGAAGTTTACTCCCTGCAGGAGAAGGAGGAAAGTCTGGAAAGCTTTTACATTTCATTGGTGGGAGGTGCGGACCATGCGTAAGCTTTTGTCGGCAAATTTTGCAAGACTTTGGAAATTTGGGTTTTTCTGGATTTGTATGGGATTCATGTTGGGATACTCTTTGGTTTATATGTTGAACGGGTGCAGGCAGGCCCTTGCGCTGCCGGAGATATCCTTTACCCTGGATCAGTTCTACTTTCATTCTGCATTGTCCGTTGGGGCGTTTTGTGCATGCTTGACCAGTATGTTTTTGAGCGCGGAATACGGGGATGGGATCGTCCGTAATAAAATCGTGACAGGTGCGCTGAGAAGGGATATTTATCTCTCTAATCTGGTGCTTGTTTTTACTGCCACTCTGCTGCTGCTTGGCGTCTGGTGGATCGGCGCACTGGCGGCAGTTCCTGTGCTTGGCGTCTGGAAAATGAGATTTTCGGAACTGCTGATCTATCTGCTGATCGCCGTTCTGTTCACGGCGGCGTTTTCGGCGTTTTTTACGCTGGTCAGTATGTTGTGTGAAAACAACTCAGCCGCAGGCGTTGTTTCTCTGATTTTATTCTGCGGTCTGCTGCTTCTGGCAGCCCTGATTGATAACAGCTTAAGTCAGCCGGAGACGATCAGTGGATACAGTGTCACAATAGACGGCATCCAGACCGTGAAGCCGCAGTCGCTTCCAAATCCCCATTATATCCACGGGCAGTGGAGAGTGATTCTGCAGTATGTCCTTGATTTCCTTCCTACCGGACAGGGGCTGCAGATGTGGCTTTTAGAGATAGCCGATACAGGCCAGGTGATCCGCATGATGCTGTCTTCCGTCCTGATTACTGTGGTAACAACGATATGCGGCATTCTATTTTTTCAGAAAAAGGATATGAAGTGAGGGAGGCTTATGAGTGATTGGCTTTGGGCTGCAATCGGTGTCATGGCTGTTGTTATTGCGGCGCTGCTTGTAAAAATAAGTTTGCTTCATAAAGCCGTCAGGGAGATCGAAGAAGCCTTTGCCGACCGACTCATGACCGATACCAACACGCTCATTGATATTTCAAGCCGCGACCGATATCTGCGGAGTCTGGCAGCCGGGATCAATGTACAGCTTCGGAAGCTTCGCGCACAGAGATTGCGCTATGTGCAGGGAGATACGGAACTGAAAAATGCCGTTACGAATATTTCTCATGATCTCAGGACACCTTTGACTGCTATTTTGGGATATCTGGACCTGTTGGAGAAAGAAGAAAAATCTGAAATGATGGAGAGATATCTCGGGATCATCAGGAATCGGGCGGAGATCCTGGCCCAGCTGACCGAGGAGCTTTTCCGATATTCCGTGATTCTTTCGGCCGAAAGCGATATGACGGTGGAGACGGTTTTGCTTGGAAGTGTGTTGGAGGAGAGCGTAGCCGCATTTTATACGGCGCTTAAAGAGCGCGGAATTGTGCCAAAGATTCAGATTCCGGAGCAAAAGGTGGCTCGGAATTTGAACCGTTCTTCTCTGGCAAGAGTATTATCCAATCTCTTGAACAATGCGGTTAAGTACAGTGACGGCGACCTTGAAATTCGGCTGACGGAGACAGGTGAAATTTTCTTTTCCAACAGAGCGCCGGGGCTGAATGAAGTGCAGGTGGGAAAACTGTTCGACCGGTTCTATACCGTGGAGGCGGCGAGAAACTCTACGGGTCTGGGGCTTGCTATCGCAAGGACTCTTGTGGAACGGATGAATGGGACAATAGATGCAGGATATGAGAATGAAAGACTCACTATCCGAATTGTTTTTCCATAGACCGCTTTATGAAACCTTTATTTTTCCTGTCCGCAAAATCCTGATGAGGAAAGATTTTTGAAACATTCCTGAGCCTGATGATCCGGGGACTTTACAAAAAGCAGAAAAAAGGGATATAATGGTATTATTCTGACATAAGAAATCTCGGCACAGACAGAAAGGAAGGATGAACTATGAAATATGAGGCGAGGCTCTGCCTGCTTTGTTGCATTGCGGCGTTCCTGTTCGCGGGCTGTGGGAAAAAGGAGCCGGACGCGGGGGATCCGAACCAACTGTATTGTCATTTCCATGAGACGGCTATCCCCGATCCCGACGAAGCGTTGGCCAGTGTTCTTGGGCAGGAATACAATATTGTGGAAATTGATCGGAAGCTGCTCGGAGATACTTTATACAGAATTGTCTTCTGCTCGGCTCAGGAGGAATCATTTAAATATTTCGTGCAGGTCCTGAATCTGTCTGACCGGGAGTGGACCATGCAGGAGATCAGTTTTTTTGGTGGACTGGGAGCCATAATTGACGAAAAGGAAGGCGCGCTTATCGTCCTGAAGGATGACCATGACAGGGAGCAGGATCGTTACACCTATACTCTGGCGCGCTGGAAGCCGGGGGAAGATGGTCTGGAACAGGTGCAGGACAGCGGGTTCGAGAGCGCGGCGGAGGAGTTTGAAATTGCGGGAGAATTTTTTGCTGCTCCCGACGGAGGATACTGTTATTACAATTCCTACACAGGCAGTGTTGTCCTGTGTGACGGCAGCCTTCGGCCGACGGAGAGGAAGGAGCTGGAGGGGAATGTTCGGATCAGCGGCCTGATTCAGGAACCGGAGAGCGGCGAGCTGCTCTGGTACGGCTTAACGGATCAGGAACCGGGAGTCTGGAAACTGGAGGACGGAACCTCTGTGATCGAGGCGGGACAGTCTCTCGGCACGGTAAGTGCGGCGGACTTCCGGGCGGTCTACGGCGCGGACGGAGCGCTGTATCTGGCGGACACACAGGCCCTGTGGCGCATGGCGGACGGGAAGCTTACGCAGATCTGTCGGTTTCTTGACAGAGACTATCCCCTGACAGCGTTGTATGAGATGGAAGTGCAGGAGGATGGGAGTCTGCTGCTGGAGGTTGAGGAGAGTACGGAGGGGGAGCTTGCGCTTCGGATCGAGATCAACCATGAGCCCCTGCCGGAAAAGCGGGAAATCACCATGGCGTCGCAATGGGCGGGACAATACAGTCTGGACAGCGCTATTGCAAGGTTTAACAGGACGCAGGAAACATATCATGTTACGGTGGAGTATCCTTACGATGCCTATGCGGTCGATCCTTACTCGGATCATTCCCAGGAGATAGAGACGTTCCGGGACCGGATCCAGATGGAGATTTCCGCCGGCCGGGGACCGGATCTGTATTTCTGCAAGATGAACGACGGTATCATAGACCCTGAGGAAATGGCCAGGGGAGGATATCTGCAGGATCTGGAAGGGATCGTGAAAGAGGAGGACGGCTGCTGGTCCGCCGCGCTGGAAGTGGGAAAGATAGACGGGGTGCAGTATGGGATTCCTTTTTCCTGTTCTCTTACACTGGCGGCATATTCCCGCAGCATTGCAAAAGAACGCAGTTCCTGGACGCTGCCGGAACTGATGGACGAGGTGAGGAAGTCCGGCGTAGAGGTGCTGGACGGATATTTAAGCGGACCTCCCCTTGTTCTGTACTATGGGCTTTATGACAACGACAACAGGGAGTTCATAGACTGGGAGAAGGGAGAAAGCCATCTGGACGAGGAACCCTTTAAAGAGTTTCTTGCGTTTGCAAAAGAATATTCAGGTGACGGAGACAGCTACAACCCCGGACCCTCAGGTGCGGAGAGCCTGAAAAAAGACATAGCGGAAGGCAGAACCGCAGGGTGCAGAACAATGACTGTAATTTCAAACTGGGGCGTAATCTGGGGCGAGGACGATGATTCCCCCAGCCTGGAGAACATTTTTTCCGGGGATCCTGTGTGCATCGGATATCCGCGGTCCCAAGGAAACGGGATCTATGTGCACGCAGATATGATCTATATGAATGCCAACTCCGAAAACCGCGAGGGAGTGGAAGAACTGCTGCGCTACCTGTTGTCGGAGGAGACGCAGCGGCGGATCTGTCAGGAATACTTGATAGGAAATAGTGGAGTGATGCCTGCATTTCCGGTACGGTTCAGCACGTTGGAGGAAACCATCGAGACGGCGCTGGAACGAAAAAAGAAGGGAGAGAAAGGAAGTTTATTTCGCCCCGCCATGACAGAAGAGCAGGCTCAGACAGCCCGCTTTCTGATCGAAAACGCCCGGCCGGGAAACTTTAAGGCGGAGCAAGTGGAAAGCATTATCTATGAAGAGCTGGAGCCCTATTTCCAGGGCCAGAGAAGTCTGGAGGAGACGGTGGAAATTCTGGACAACAGGGTACAGCTTTATCTGGACGAGAGGTAAAGAAAGACAAAGAAAGAGGATAAGGTATGGAGAAAACGATTCCATACCTTATTTTCGTGTAACGGCGGGGCCTTGAAAATGGCGGGAAGAAGCGTTGTCCTGCTGGGGGATGCGCTGCGGAAGTACATCTGGAAAAATGAGCCCGGTCATGTTACAACCCGAGTTTGCCACTTGTAAATGCGAAATGGAGCCTTCTTTTGGCTCCATTTCCTTGTATGTATGCGG
>CANPXL010000039.1 GCA_947586055.1 uncultured Acetatifactor sp.
ATCCGGCGCAGGCGGAGGATATTTGAGAGGAGCTGTCCTTAGTACGAGAGGACCGGGATGGACGGACCGCTGGTGTATCTGTTAGGAATCAGTCCTATGGCAGAGTAGCCAAGTCCGGCAGGGATAAACGCTGAAGGCATCTAAGCGTGAAGCCCCCCTCAAGATGAGATATCCAAGGCGCAAGCCAGAAGATTCCTTGAAGAGTACGAGGTAGATAGGAATGAGGTGTAAGCACAGCAATGTGTTCAGCTGACATTTACTAATCAATCGTATGCTTAACCGAAAGGAAGAGGGATGTTTGGGAGAGAGATTCAATGTTCGGTTTTGAGGGTGCAAAGCCTGAAGATACGGCAGTCATCCGGTTTGTTCCGGAGAGGTGCGTATGAAAGGATGATCCTCGATAGCTCAATGGTAGAGCAGCTGTAGTGGTTGCATACCGGAAAGAGCTATACAGGATGAACAAAAACAGGTTTGCGAATTTATGCAAATCTCACAATAATCCTCGATAGCTCAATGGTAGAGCACTCGGCTGTTAACCGAGTTGTTGTAGGTTCGAGCCCTACTCGGGGAGCTTGAAAAAGCCCGTAAACATCAGTGTTTGCGGGCTTTTTGGCGTTTCGGGAAACATTTGGGAAAGAAAAAGATAGTGCGCATGGCTGCAAAAGCAGGCATGTGAGTGGTAACCGAAAAATGAACCGGAACTGCGTTGTCTGATGAAGTTCGGCTGCTGGCCATTTAATTTTTGAAGATGGCAAAGCAGGGAAGGACAATGGGGCAAGGTATAAGGTTTTAGCAGCAGAGACATCCAGTGCTGTATATTGATTCCTTTCATTAAGAAAGGACTGCAGTGCTGGGGAAACGGCAGAAAAAAGGAGGAGCCACATGACGGACTTGAAAGAAGTGTTTTCTGAAACAAATGATTTGTACTGCAGGATTGACAGGATCCTGAAACTTTCCACTTACGATGAGTATGATGACCTGAGTGGGCTGGAGATCAATGACAAGGATAGCGAGCAGCTTTTTCTGTTGAAGGAACTGCAGTCTATCATGGAAAGCCTTAATGAAGTAAGAGGGAGACTTGCGTATCTGGCACTCCCGGTTAAGGAAGTGAGCAGACTGCACAAGAATTCCGATGGGAGATACGAAACGAAGAGCGGGCATTGTTATACCAGTGGCTGCAGGGTGGAGGCATTGATATCTGATGGCTTCCAGGAGGCTCCCTACTGGGTGAGAACGAGCATCGAGCATGACGGTAAGGATTATTATCTGGTGGGATATCGGCAGACGGAATTGGAGGGATTAAAAGTACGTTTGAGAGGGAGGGCATGAGATATGGCTGTTGTATATGCGGTTTGTAATCAAAAGGGCGGGGTGGCAAAGACTTTGACATCGGTAAGTTTGGGGATTGGCCTCGCCCGTGAAGGTAAAAAGGTACTCCTTGTGGATATTGATCCGCAAGGGAGCCTGACGGCGAGCCTTGGCTATCAGCAGCCGGACCAGATGGAGATGACGCTGGCGGATGTGTTGGGAGGGATTATCCAGGATGATCCCCTCCCGCCCGACAGGGCGATCCTGCACCACGAAGAGGGCGTTGACCTGATCCCGGCCAATATTGAACTTTCCGGCCTGGAGGTCACGCTGGTCAATATAATGAGCAGGGAGACGATCCTGCGGGAATACATAGATGTAATGCGTGATGTTTATGATGTGATTATCTTGGATTGTATGCCCTCCCTGGGGATGCTGACGATCAATGCGCTGGCAGCTGCGGATGAAGTCCTGATCCCTGTGCAGGCACAATATCTCTCCATTAAGGGCCTGGAACAGCTGATGCGCACTATATCGAAAGTAAAACGTCAGATCAATCCAAAACTTTCGATCAGGGGTATCGTGGTGACTATGGCGGATATGCGTACAAATTATGCGAAAGAGATCGTGGAACTGCTGCACAACACATATGACGGCCATATCCGGATCTTTGAGAGCATCATTCCATTGTCCGTCCGAGCAGCGGAGACGAGCGCGGAAGGGAGAAGCATTTATCTCCATGACCCGTCCGGGAGGGTAGCACAGGCGTATAACGCACTGACAAAGGAGGTACTGGCATGAGCAGGGGCATGAAAAGCAGTGCGAAGAATATCCAGATGACTTCCTATGAGGATCTGTTCCGGGTCTCAGAAAACGGCGGTCCCGAGGGTGAAAAGGTACAGGAGATCGCCCTGACAGAGTTGTTTCCGTTCCGGGACCATCCGTTTAAGGTGCTGGACGATGAAGCCATGACCGACACGGTGGAAAGCGTTAAGATGCACGGCGTACTTGTTCCCGGTATTGCAAGGCCGAGGGCAGAGGGCGGATACGAACTTGTCTCCGGACACAGGCGGAAACGGGCTTCAGAACTGGCAGGATTGGAGACAATGCCTGTGATCGTGAGGGAGATGGACGATGACGAAGCCGTACTGATGATGGTGGACAGCAACCTCCAAAGGGAGCATATACTTCCCAGCGAGAAAGCCTGGGCGTACCGGATGAAGCTGGAAGCTATAAAACGGAAAGCAGGGCGGCCGGCAGAAAATAATTCTGGCCAAGTTGGCCAGAATTTAAAAGGCAGGTTTTCCATTGAAATCATAGCGGAGGAGACAGGTGAGAGCCGTAAACAGGTACAGCGTTTTATCCGCCTGACGGAACTATCGCCCTCCATGCTTCAGATGGTGGACGATAAGAAGCTGCTGTTCAACCCGGCTGTGGAATTGTCTTATCTGACGAAAGAGGATCAGGTGAAATTATCGGAAAAGATGGCGGAACTTTCCCAGGTGCCATCGTTGGAGCAGGCCAAACGGCTGCGGAAATTCAGCCAGGAGGGAAAGCTGGGGGAGGACGTGATCGAGGCGATACTGACGGAGGAACACAGGACCCCGCCCCAGGTGACGTTAAAGGGTGAGAGGCTGCTGCAGTATTTTTCAGAGGAATATACGCAGAAGCAGATCGAAGATGTCATCATCTCCCTGCTGGAGACTTGGAAAAAAGAACATAATTAACAGGGTGCCCGGCACTGACCAACCGTCAGATGCCGGGTTTTCTGTGTCGAAATTTAGCCCCGGTGTGACTGGTTGTCTGGTTGCACCGGGGCTTTTTTCGTGGGAAGCAGATAAGGAAGGAGGCAGTTATCATGCCGCTTGAACTTGATTACTACTATGGCAACGAGGCAGAGCAGTACAGCTTCTACCGTATCCCGAAGGTGCTGTTCACGGACAGCCGCTTTAAGACCGTGTCCGTGGAGGCGAAGGTACTGTATGGGCTTTTACTTGACCGCATGGCGCTGTCAGTAAAGAACGGATGGATGGACGAGCACGGGCGTGTTTATATCATCTACACCATTTCAGATATCCTGGAAACGCTTGGGTGTGCGGAACAGAAGGCAAATAAGCTGCTGGGGGAACTGGACAGCGCAAAAGGGATCGGTCTGATCGAGAGGAAACGGCGCGGATTGGGAAAACCCAACGTCATCTATGTCAAAAATTTCATTTCCGCGGGCAATGAGTCAAGTGCCGTGCTTGCACGAACATTTGACGAATGCCGCGAGAGTCAAATACCACGTCAGCTTGCTGCGGGGTATTTGACTGGCAGGAAACAGGAGCCGCCCGGCTGGGGAACAGGCCCGGATGTGAAGGTCTCAGAACAGGCGCAGATTTGCGAAAATCATAATTCCAGATTTGTGAAAATCACAAATCAAGAAATGCGAAAATCACAAACAAATAATACTGATTTGAGTAATACTGACCTGAATGAGACGGATCCATCTATCTATCCGGCTGACAGCGGATCCCCTGCCAAGGGTGTTGAAAGCCGGACCGATGGGATAGATGGGATGGACAAAGCACATAGCAGCCATTTTAAGCTGTTTCATGCCTATCGTGAGATACTCCGTGAGAATATCGACTATGACATCCTGGTGAAACGCTGCCCCCATGACAGAGAGCGGCTGGACGGCTTTGTGGAACTTATGGCGGAAGTGTGCTGCAGCAGCCGGGAGACTGTCCGCATCAACCAGGAGGATATGGGTGTGGAGGTGGTAAAAGGGCGTTTCTTAAAGCTGAACAGCGGGCATATCGAGTATGTCATGGACTGCCTGGACAGGAACACCACCCTTGTAGGAAACATAAAGGCATACACCTTGTCGGCGCTGTTCAATGCGCCTGCAACGATGAGCCAGTATTATGCAAGCCTTGTGAGCCATGACATGGCGAGCGGAAAATTTAACGGCGGATGAAGGCAGGAACAGCAGTTCATTTTTCTTTCCGCCGGTAAAAAACACAAGCGGACGGAAGGCTGACAAAAAACGGAAGGAGGGGAGACGAACTTATGGTTCGCAGTCTGCGGGGTATGTTTTTAGGTGGGTTATGGGCGGCTTATTTCGGGGCCGTCCTTATTTTTTCCCTTTCTCTGCTGTGGGGAAACCGGGGCCGTGGCCCTCCCATGAGACAGCGGCGCATGGGACAATAAGCTTCAAGTCAGAAAAACAGAAAGGACGCACGGAAGTCGTGCGATGGTGGAGAATCAGAGGATGGAAAAACACAATGAAGCTGACAGGACAATGGGAAAGGAAAGGAGCCCGGCTGACCGGGAGGGCCAAAGTGCCCGGAAGAAACAGGAGAAAGATCCCTGCAGGAAGTGCAGACGCTGGCTGACAGTGATCTGTCTGTTTGTGCTTCTGATCCTGCTGTGCCTGCTCTTTAGATCCTGCGGGACGGGGGGAGTCCCCATGGTGGAGGTTGACAGGCTTTATGAGACGGATGTCGCGCTCCCATCGTCAGAGATCATCCCCTCGGAGGAGAACAGGCGGGTAAACCTGATCATTTCGGAAAAATACCGTATCACGGATGACAAGCCGCTTCTGTATATCCGGTTCCCGGAGGAGAACATATTTGACGTGGTTTTCACGCTGAAGGACGCAGACGGAGAAACGCTGTATCAGACGGATTATGTAGCGCCTGGAACAACGGCAGGGATCGACGGCACGGCATTTCTGGAAAAAGGAAGCTGGAAGCTGGACTGTGATGTGTCGGTCTATGACCGGGAATCCGGGACGCTTCTCTCTGACTGTACCACGATAGTTTTGGATGTGGACTATCAGTAAAAGCGCGGTATCAGGGGAGGGCATAAATAAAAAATGAAAAATGGAGGATGCAAATTGAAAAGAAAAATTGCGACAATGATGACAGCACTATTCACGATGATTTCGGTCCTGCCCATGAGCGCCATGGCAGCGGAACGCGAGACGGTTCCCGGACAGGACGGGCAGGGGTTTGCGGTGACTGCCACAGCAACTGTGACGGATGATGACTGGGAGGAACTGGGGCTGAATGTGGTGGTATCCTACCCTGTGACAGTCGGGCTTTCCCTGGATGGGAACGGCAGGTTTACGGGGAGCGGAGCGGTCTATGCCTACGGTATGCTGGGCGCCGGCACCGAGCTGACGGTGGCGGTCGATACGGCGGACACCAGCAGGTATGGTGTGGTCAGGTTCTGCCGGAATGATGGCGGGGACAAAACCTATATCCCGGTTGACGCAAAATATTATAAAAGCGCCAGCGCGGAGATTGGCCCCAAGACATCCTTCACCCAGGCGGAGACGCTGGACAACCTGGTTGCCAAGAGAAAGTCGCAGGCTTTCCCTTACAGCCTGACGCTGCAGGGAAGCATTGACGGACTGATCCCCATTCAGGGCAACGGGGAGTATGTGATGGACATTCCCTTAAAGATCAGCATCGGCTCAGCGGACTGACAGGGAACAAAAGCACAGGATGCAGGCTGGGTGTTGTTAAGGCACCCAGCCTTAATGAGAAAGGATGTTTGAATGAATGGCATAAAAATCAGGAAAATCATAGGCTGCCTGGCTGTCTTGGCGCTCCTGCTCCTGGCCCTGCCCGGTGTGGCTGCAAGGGCGGAGGAAAGCGGACCGGGTGAGATGGGGCAAGACCCGGACATGACTTCTGTATCGGGTGGTGATGCGGGCATCATGCGGGCGGCAGATGTTCCGCTTTCTTATACGGACGAAAAAGGAAACGAGTTTACCTACGAACTGGACGGGGAGGGCAACGCCACGGTCACGGGGATCAGGGTATCCGGTCAGCCTTTGGAAGTGCCGTCCGTGATCGACGGTGCAGCGGTCTGTGCCGTTGAGAACGGGACCGGCTGTGTTGTGACGAACCCGCTGACAAGGATAGAGGAACTTACGATCAACGGGGATATCCGCATAGGCGTGAAAGCCTTTTCCGGTCTTACGATCGGGACCCTGACCATCGGCGAGGGAGTAAAAAGCTTTTCGGTCTACAGCGCAGATCATTATAACCACTATTGGCAGCAATTCGCTTCCTCGTCCATTGACAGGGTAGTGTATGAAGCCGTGGAAATCCCCATTTCCATTCCAGTCGAGACGGACCAGCGTACCAATCATTACGGGCCATTTTATCAGGCGCGGATCAGCGAGATCCTGTTTGGCGCAAATGTGCAGCTGATACCGGAGTTTCTCTTTAAGGACGCCTTCCTGGATCTGGAGGAACTTACGGTCAATGCGGAGAGGATCGGCGCGGAAGCCTTTGCAGGTTCCGGAATAAAGATCACAAAGCTGACGATTGGGGAGAATGTGAAAACGCTGGAGCAGGAGTCGGATGACATGGCACTGAATTACTTCTGGTGCCAGTTTAGGGAGGCTCAGATCGGTACGCTCAGGCTGGAGTCCGTGGACCTTGATTTGGGGCATACGAAAGCGCCGACCGCAAGCATGTCACCCTTTGGCCCGTTCTACTCCGCCACGGTGGGGCATTTTGAGATTGGTGACAGGGTGACGAAGATACCGGAGTACTTTTTGTGCCGGGCAACGCTGGAACAGGACGAGCTGACGATCAATGTGCCTTATATCGGAGCCTATGCGCTTGCCACGGAAAACATCTCGATCGGAACCCTGACTATCGGGGAAAAGGCAGAGACATTTGGGGAGTCATATTTTACAACACAGTCAAACCACTATTACGGCCAATTTCAGTCTGCAAATATCGGCACACTCCGGTTTCTTACGGGAGCGCTGAAGCTGCAGAACGAAAAAGGGATTGGTCTTACCAACAGTGTTTTGGCTCCATTTCACGGTGCCTCGGTGGGAAGCCTTGTGATTGGCGATGATGTCCGGAAGATACCGGAGTATTTTTTGGACAATGCCAGGCTGGAGATGGAGGAACTTATCATCAATGTGCCGGAGATCGGCGGCCATGCGTTTTCCAGCCCCAACATTTCCTTTGGAACGCTGACCATAGGGGAGAAGGTTACGGATTTTTCCGAGACGTTTATCAGCTCAGACTTGAAGCATTACTGGAACAATTTCCAGGGCTGTACCATAGGACACCTGAATTACCTGTCCCCAGCTGCGGCCACCACCCATGCGAATACAGGAATGGGATCTTTGAGCAGCGATATCTTTCCGCCCTTTCAGAACGCCTCAATCGGCAATCTGACGCTGGCGGAGGATATAGCCTGTATTCCGGATTATCTTTTCTACAAAGCAAAACTCACAAAAGACGAACTGACGCTGGATATCCCGGTATTGGGGGCGTTCTCATTTTCCGGCCCGAATATACACATCCGCTCCCTGACGATCGGCGGGAGTGTCACAACCTTTTCCCTTGCGCCGGACAGCACTAATGCCCATCTGCGCTGGCAGCAGTTTGATTCCTCCACCATTGATGAACTGCACTATAATGCGATCAACGCGCAGACTGCAGGTTTTGCAGGTGATGATAACTATTACTTTGGCCCTTTCTGCCAGTCGAAGATCGGGCACCTGTATCTCGGGAACGGTGTGGAGCAGATACCGAATTACTGTTTTGCCTCCGCCTGCCTGACGCAAGAGGAACTGGAGATCCATGTCCCGGTGGTCGGCCCCGGTGCGTTCAACAGTACGTCGATACAGATCGGGGTGCTGACGCTGGGGGAGGAGGTGGAGCAGTTTCCGTATCTGAAGGCTTATACCTATTCCCTGTGCTACTTCCGCCAGTTTGCGGGTACGAAGATCGGGACGGTGCGGCTTCTTTCCCCGCATATCCAGACGAATACAAGCTGTTACAAGGGGCCATTTGAGGACAGCACCATAAGTGGCCTTGAGATTGGGGAGAAAACGGAGGTGATACCGGATAACCTGTTCCTGAATGCCAGAATGACGGTCGAGGAGCTGACGCTGGAAGAAATATCGGTCGGGTACATGGCGTTCAGCAGCAAGAACAATCAATTTGAGACCCTGAACATCGGCGGGAATGTGCTTTATTCGGGCATGGGGAAATATACGGGCTCCCCGGCATATACCATGAATGTTTTTGAGGACGCGAAGATCACGAACCTGCATTATAACGGATCGGGGACTCCGGCGCTCTGGGCCAATAGTTCAATGGTGTCCGGTATGTTTGCGGAGGCGGTCATTTCCCGGCTGACCATCGGGGAAGAGGCGGAGCAGATCCCGGCGGGGTGGTTTCGGGATGCCGTCATGCAGCTGGAGGAACTGACGGTTCCCTGCGGATGGTCGGCCTATTCTTTCAGCAGCTCCGCGATCAAAATAACCAGGCTTAACCTTGTGGGGGATTTCGCTCAGCTGGCACCGAGCGGCGGCACAGATTACGGCTTTCAAAAAAATACCATCGGGACGGTCTATTATAATATCCCGAACCTGCAATTTAATGCGAATGCTTCCTATGCCGGGAGCCCCTTTTACGGAGCCAAGATAACGGATTTTATCGTGGGAGAGGATGTGGTCTTCCTGGATGACGGTCTGCTCCGCCAATGCAGCTTTACCAGCTGCCATGTGTACGCGGTGGAAGCCTCTGAGAGCTATGGGGCACAAAACCTTGCGGACAGCTATCTCCCTTCCTGCACAAACCTGTATGTGCATTACAACAGCGATTTCAGGGACTATTTCCAGAGAAAGGCCGGAAACGCAGAGTGGATGTGCCTGGACTTTCTGGAAGAAGAATCACGCGATAAGGTCTACAACGGGGAAACAGGGAAGTATGTGCTGGAGATCCTGAACCAGTGCAGTGTGTGCGGTTTCAGCGTCACCACAGAGGAGGAACTGGATGATACTTATGAGATCTACCTGTCCCTGCCAGTAGGAATCGAGCTGGCATTTGACCCGGAACAGAAAGCCTATACGGGAAATGCCGCCGTGTATGCCTATGGACGGCTGGGCAATTCCTATGAGGGCGTCCGGGTCTCTGTGGATCCGGAAAGCGCAGGATACGGTACGGCGAGGAAGGCTTCTGGCGATGGAGCCGGGGAAACGGTCGATATCCTGGCATACCTGTCTGCAGGTTTCAGCGGAGGATCTGTTTTCTCGTCTGCCGAACTGTCGCAGAACAAGACAGCGGCGGACAACGGTGAGGAAACGCTGCCCTATGGAAAGCAGCTGCAGGTATCCGTGGACGGCCTGGCATTTTGGGAGAGCGGGCCGGGAAGCTATTGTGTGCCGATACCGTTAAAAATGGAATTGACAAGATGACTGGAGAACTGAAAAAAGGAGGCATGTCTGACACATGGGAAAGTTTAGGAACGGAAAGCAAGGCAAATTCTTTTTTCCGCTGGTATTCCTTCTGGCAGTCCTGGCGGCAGCTTCCGCCGTCTGCATTGTGAAATACAGCGGCGGAAAAGGGAAAGGATCAGGAACATGGGGCGGGAGCGTCCGGATGGAAGCGGAAACCGGGGAAACGGAAGAAAACCCGCTGTCCGGCAGAAATATCTATTTTTCGGGCGTGGAGGACGCTGTGATCGGCATGGACGGCATTGTGCGTCTGGAAAACAGCATGGACAACGGAGACTTCCTGATGAAATATGAGGTCTATGAAGCAGGGGAAGGGAAGCTGGTCTATGAGAGCGGCCTCATCCCTTCCGGCGAGTCCGTGGACTGGATGCCGGGGGAAAGCCTGGGAGCCGGGGAACATACCCTGACTTATCTGCAGATACCCTGTTACCCAGACGGGGAAGGAAACTACATCAGCCTGACGCGAGGAAGCTGCCAGGCGTGGATCAAGATTAAGGAAAATTAAATATCGGAGTGAATCGATCACAGAAAGGGGCAAAGTATGAAAAAAGTATCGGTGAAAAAGAAACTGGCGGCAATCCTGCTGGCAGCGGCAGCAATTCTCGCATTGGCGGGAATTATCAGACACGGTTTCAGAAAGTAAAAGATGAAATGTGAAAGTGGAAAAACCACGGAAAGGGGTATCTGAATGAAAAAGAATTGGACAAAAAAGGGAATAACGGCGATCCTACTGGCAGCGGCGGCAGTACTTACCTTTGCGGTGCCTGCCATGGCGGAGGAATACAGTACGGATGGGACGGCGGAGTGCAGCGTGACCGCAAGGGTGGTATCCACCTACACGGTCTCCATTCCTGCGGCGGTTTCCCTGGATTACGACAAGGAGAGCGGCACCTTGAGCGGCAGCTACCGGATCGGCGTCAAGGGCGATCTTCTGCCGGACCAGATGGTGCAGGTGGTTCCCATACAGCTGAAAGAGACCCTTGCAGCGGGAACCGGAGGCGAATACTACCAAGGTGTGCTGACGGGTGAAAAGACCAAGAAGCAGCTTCCTGTAACTGTCACGCAGCAGGTGACCCGCTGGATTCCCACAGGAACAGAGCCTTCCTGGGGAGAGGAAAGGTTCACCCGGATTTCCGGTTCCGATTTTGTCTATGTGGACGGATCGATTGTCTCTGACAAACTGGAAGAGGCGGACACTTATTCCGGTACGCTGGTCTTTGCGTTTGGCCTGGAGGACTATGAATGGTGGCAGTAGGAGGCATCCGAATGAGAGGAAAGGTGTTTTTGCCGTTTGTCCTGACAGTGGCGGCGCTGCTTTTCAGCTTCCCGGTCCAGGCACAGGAACAGAGGGCCGGCTGTCTGGTGACGGCTGTGGTGGAAGAGATAGAGGATGGGGAGGGAGCCGGGGAAGCTTCTCCCTCCCCGTCAGCCATGATCTCCCCACAGACAGGGGAGGAAGATAACGCCATTCTGATTGGGCCGCCGGAACAGGACGGCGGGCTATGGACATTTTTAGGTGTGGATCTTGGAAGCATGTGCGGATGGCTCATGCTTCTTTTTACCCTGTTTCTTATCCTTTGTCTGACCGTGTGGATCATCTGTAAAAAGACTATCCGGGAGCAGCGGGGAAATGTGCAGGAAAATGGAAGGATTGGAGGAAAGAAAAATGGATCGTAAGATAGAGGTCTTTATCGTGGAGCCGGGGAAACCCCCGCGCATTGTCTCCATGGAAAACACCATGGAAGCGGCGGAGGAACTGCTGGGCGGGACGGCACAGGTGGGGTGCTTTTTGCGGCAGCGGGTACTTTTGATCAGCCGCCAGTGCCAGGACGGGATGAGACCCAACCGGCGTATGCCGGATGGGAAAGGCTGCGTCCGAGGCACATTCCTTTTGTGCGGCATACCGGAGGAAGGATGTATGTTCGATTCCCTTACTCCCGCGCAGCAGAAGGAGTTTCAGGTGGTCTTTGAAAAGCCGGGGGAATTTATAGTGCTCGGGAACAGCATTTATGCCGACCCGGATGATGCGGTGGACGCTTTCTATAACCTGTGGGATACCATGAAGGACGGCGAGAGCATTACGCTGACAAAGTGGGGAGGACGGGGAAGGGGCGTAACACCCAAATAAAGGAAGCAAGATTAAGTAAAATAGGGTCGATTTTTAATGAAATGTGGTTGCTATTTTGATACGATTGCCTTTGCTATGCAAAATTTTGATGCGAGGGAGGTAAACATGGAAAACTCTAAGATATATGGCTATATGCGTGTCAGCAGCCGGGAACAAAACGAGGACAGGCAGCGAATCGCCCTGCTTGAGATGGGAGTATCGGAAAAGAATATATTCATGGACAAGCAGTCTGGCAAGGATTTCAATCGACCACAGTATAAGAGAATGTTGAAGAAATTGGACAGCAACTCTGTACTGTTTGTTAAGTCCATCGACCGACTTGGACGCAATTATGCGGACTTAAATGAGCAGTGGCGTATCATAACTAAAGATAAGGGCGCTGATATCGTAGTGATTGATATGCCGCTCTTGGACACAAGGCGGGAGAAGAACCTGTTGGGAACCTTTATCAGCGATATTGTTCTTGCGCTTCTTTCCTTTGTTGCCGAGAATGAGCGCACGAACATACGCCAGAGGCAGGCAGAGGGGATAGCAGCTGCAAAGGCGAGAGGTGTGAAATTCGGCAGACCGGAACTACCATACCCGGATAATTTTCGACAGGTACATAGCGCGTGGAGAAGGAAGAAGATCACACTGAAACAGGCAGCGGAGGCTTGTGGGATGCCTGTCGGAACATTTTACGGAAAAGCACGAAGATTTGAAAAGTCCATCTAAAGAAAAAGGAAATCGAATTTGGAAAAGTGTACTTTTGCAAATTCAACATACAGAATTTAACCACTTGTCATTATACTGTAAAACAGGCTGTTTTGCAACTTGTTTCTGTAATGTAGTGGCATAAATCCTGACGAAAATCAGTTGTTTGCAAAAGTACACTATTAAAAACAACTAAGAGATGGAGGAAAGTACATTGAAAAAGCACATTAAAAAAGATATTAAAAAATGGTTGATAGCAGTGCTTTGTATAGCATTGTTTATTACTGCTACACCTATGGCGGGGATTCAGGTATCGGCAACAGGAATCGGGCAAACATACGAGGATGAGAGCCAGAATGTGGTGGATATTATGGATG
This sequence comes from uncultured Acetatifactor sp., assembly GCA_947586055.1. GTDB lineage: Bacteria > Bacillota > Clostridia > Lachnospirales > Lachnospiraceae > Acetatifactor. Next base: position 12,773 of record CANPXL010000039.1, read on the forward strand.
AAGTAGACACCGTTTCGTCCAATGATTGCGTTCAATATGAGTATTCCATGGCAGAAAATCTGGAAGATGAATCACAAAATGAAGAAATAGAAAATGAATTGTTATCTAATATGAATGATATTATGTTTGAAGACGAAACGATTAATTTACCTATTTCTGAAGGAGATGCTGAGAAGAATATTGTATTTAGTGGAGGAGATGGTACAGAAAATAATCCTTATCAAATTGAAACAGCAGAACAATTAAATGCTATACGAAACGATTTAGATGCCTGTTATATATTGAATAATGACATAGATTTGACAGAAATAGGTTCATGGGTACCCATAGGGATACGGGAGACACAATACTTTACGGGGTCATTTGATGGTAATTCACATAGTATTAGTAATTTGTTAATCAATAACGAATCAATCGAAATGATGAAAGTATCTGAATGGTATCAAGACGGTGCATACCATGGGATGGGAGGATATGGAATCGGCTTATTTGGTGATATTGGAAGTGGAGCAACTATTCGAAATGTTAATATAAAGAATTTAAACCTTGATATAAATACCCCTTATGATTTTTCGGTATCTTGTGGCGGTATTGTTGGCATAATAGAAGAAAATTCGACCCATGTTAATATTGATAAGTGTGTTGTATCTGGGAATTGTAGTTTAACTCTTAGTAATAATTCCAGTAATATAATAGGCGGATTTTTGGGAGGAATTGTTGGATGTGCAAATTCTGCTGGTGACTCTTATATTACCAATTGTGAATATAGCGGAAAGTTATATATAAATGCCTGTGGCGCTCATTGTGGAGGAATAGGAGGTATTATTAATTTAGCTGATGTGACGGGATGCATTAATAGAGCTGAAATCAATTGTTTTGATGAAATATGGAATGGTTATGCAAGAGCAGGTGGTATTATTGGGGAGGGTTCATACTGTTCTGTTTCAGAGTGCACGAATTATGGGAATGTTGTATGCGGAAATGAGACAGAAATGAACTATGCTCAAGCGGGCGGTATTACAGGAATAGGAGCTTATATTAGTGACTGTATTAATTACGGAAATATAAAAGCTATTGGAGAACGTTCTGGTGAGGCAGGCGGAATATGTGGTTATCAAGGAGATACAGATTTATATATTATAAATTGCGTTAATTATTGTACTGAAATTATATCTTCTACAGATATAGGAAGAATTTGCGGAAGAACAATAGGCGTATTGAAAGAAAACTATTCTATTGATACAACACTAGTAAATGGCATGGTGCCTACGGACGGAATTGGTTTAGATAAAAAGAATGGCTTAAGTATTGTTGCTGGAGTGACACCGGGCGAAGTAGATTACAGTGACAAGAAACCAACTATTTGGAGTACCTTTGAAATAGATAAAGATATTGAGTACAATACTGCATTAGGGTATAACTGTAAATCATTCAATATGGACATTGCAGCACTATGGATGCTTCCATTGGATAACAGTGATCCAACATATGAAAATGTCATTGTCACAGTAGAACTCTCGGAAGGTCTCAGCTTTGCAGAGGAAGCTGATGAACGAAGTACACAGATAAATCTGGGAACTATGTCTTCTGATGAAACGAGTAGAAGAAAAGATATGTCTTTTACAGTATATATTAATGAAGAATATGTACCAGAGGAATTTGAAGTGTGTGTAAAAGTGAACGCGGATGGATATGAGGAAGCACAGTCTAAAACATATATTATTCCGATAGCCAAGAGTGGAGTTGATTATGATTTTTATAATATACAGGTATATTCAGAGTTTCCTAACTGTGTCATTGGAACGAATCAAACCTGTGCCATAATGCCGGTTATGGCTGATGGAGACGCTGTGCTAAAAAATGAAGAAGGATGGAACTTTAGCATTGAAGATAGTAATATTGCTGAGATCCAAGAGTATGTCAGTACAGATTATGGAACGGCTGTGAGGATAGTCGGAAAATCTGCAGGTAATACCAAACTGCATATTATTCATATTCCGACAGGAAAAGCGATTGATTTGACTATAACTGTTGTTGGTAATTCAATAGTATATAATTTGTCAGCTGTTGCAAAATATGTAGAAGATTCCAATGATAATGTAGAAGATTTTAATGATAAGGGTATAATGTATTCCGGTATCTTTACAACAAATTATAAAGCAACGCGATCTGGGAACGGGTATAATGTCACATTCGATGCTTATAATGAATGTGCATTAGCGGGGGCTGTTGAAGTATATAATGGTCAAGGACAGTTAATACAAGTGGAAAAAATCAGTAAATTTGAACAATACCAATCAGGAATCAAGGAGGTTGTGCAAGATGGCTGGAATTTATTAGTATCAACATTTGAAGGAACAGTGCAGCATTTTACAAATAGTATGTATTCTCAAAAATCATCTATTTCAGTATACATACCAGATGACGGATACATGCTGATTACGAATAATATGTCAACCTCAGTAGCTGCCTATGTGTATAATGCAGTGGATCTGTCATTTTGGATATATTCAAAGGTGAAAGATGTTGTAAAAGACGATGATGTGGAAAAAATTACTGATAAAGCACAGAAGAAAATAAGTCAGCGTATTATTGAAGAAATTTATGGAAATGGCGATAAAGAATCTATTTTTACAAGATACGGTGAAAAGCTACAGAAATCTATATTTAAGAATGCTTCTAAAGATGCAGTGTCGAATTTTGCTTTAAATCTATTATCTGATTCAGAGAATTTATTTATTGAATTTGATGTAGATTTAAAAGACGAAATGGTCAACACGGCAGTTGATATCGGAATTGATAGTGCAACCAAAATATTTGAAGATTATGCGGGTCCAGCGGGTCCATGGTTGGGGGCGATATTTACCGTACACGAATACTTGAACAGATTTATGCAGGTAGTTCATATTTGTGCCACAAGCAACAGTGCAAGTATAAGGATAAATGTAGACGGAAATAACAATTCGCTTGTATCCGAAGGTGTAATTGTAGAAAAAACAGATGGAACAGATTTTACTGATACAGAATTGATAGTGGAAGATGTCACAGAAAATGATACATCAAAATACATTATTCAAATGTTTTCTGGGGAAAAACAAGTCGTAATTTATGACATATCAATGTATCAAGATAGTGTTGTGGTGCAGCCAGATAAAAGAATCAAAGTTAAAGTTCCGTTGCCGGCTACATATAGTGAAGACAACTGTCGTATTTATCGTGTAGAAGAGGATAAATCCTTAACTGATATGAAAGCTGTTTTCATGGATGGTTATTTAGTATTTGAAACTGATCATCTTAGTTTATACGCACTGGTAGAATTAGAAAAGGTTGACGATGATACGCCAGATTCACCTACTTTAGTGGAGTCAATTAAAATAAGTAATGCTCCAGAAATATTATATGTTAATAAGACACAACAGCTTAATGTTGAGATATTGCCAGCTACAGCAAGTAACAATACAGTTATATGGTCATCTTCTGACAACTCCATAGCTATGGTGTCTGCTGAAGGAATAGTAACAGGTGTATCAGAAGGAAATGTTATTATTACAGTAAAAGCGAGTGACGGAAGTGGTGTTAGTCATTCAGTGAAAATTATGGTTAAAGCAGAAAGTAGTGAAAATATCGGAAATGCCGGCGGAGGAAGCAATCAAGAGGATAATGTTGAGAGTGATAACGGAAGTGGTTCGGAAAGCGGAAGTGAGAGCGGAAGTGGCGCTGGAAGTGGAAGCGAGAGTGAAACCAGTTCAGAAGGAGAAATAGAGCGAAAAGCGAAAAAAGACTCATTTAGAACAAGTCCTGAAACCGGAGAAACAAATGAGATTGAAAGCAGTTCTAATAGTGAAAATGTTGCACAAAATGAAATGCAAGATGTAGAAAGCGATGAGAACAAGTCAGATGAAGGTAATGTGTCTGTGCAAGAGAAGTCTCAGGATGATCTGATTTTATCTCCAAAGGATGAATTGACAAGTACAAAATCATTTGGAGAACACTGGGGAATCATACTGTTTGTTGGCATAATTATTATGATTGGTTTGGTAACACTGCTTATTAAATTCAAGTATGTAAGGAAAGCGGATGTAGAAGATGACGACAAATAGTCTTAGTAACAAAGTTTTAAGTTTATTGTTTTAACAAGTTTTAGTATCAAAAAAGCATTTCCCGAAAGGGAAATGCTTTTTTGTAGGTCAAAACAAGTAATACATTGAATTATTCATCTTCATTGGCCATAATTTCCCCACACACAGGGGAGGAAGATAACGATATTCTGACCGGACTGCTTGAACAGGACGGCGGGTTATGGGTACTTTTAGGCGTGGATCTTGGAAGCATGTGCGGATGGCTCATGCTTCTTCTTTTTTCCCTGTTGTTTCTGCTTCTCCTGTGCCTGATCTGGAGAAGGACTGTCCGGGAGCAGCGGGAAAATGTGCAGGAAAATGGAAGGATTGGAGGAAAGAAAAATGGATCGTAAGAAAGAGGTTTTTATCGTGGAGTCGGGCCCCCGCGCATTGTCTCCATGGAAAACACCATGGAAGCGGCAGAGAAACTGCTGGGCGGGACGGCACATGTGGGGTGCTTTTGATCAGCCGCCAGTGCCAGGACGGGGAAGGGGCGCAGCACCCAAATAAAGAAAGCAAGATCATGTCCTGAGGCGTTACGTTTTCGTGACCTGAACTGTGCCGTCTCAAAGAGGTGGGCCATGCCCCCCTCTTGGCGGCATGGCTGGAAAAGTAAAAAGTAGGAAAGGGGGAAAGATATGGGATATGCAGGATGAGGTGAGGGAAAAATCGGTTGCCCTTGTCATCAAAGTGGGGAAGGGCGGAGCAAAGCTGACGGCGGCGCTCTTAAAACTGGCGATTCGTGATTACCTGAAACATAAAAATGAACCCGTACACGGAAAACAGAGCGTGAAAAGCCTGGCCGGAAACAGCGGAGGGCTCAAGAGCATTGAGATCACGGACAGAAATATCAAGTCCTTTGAAAAGGTTGCCCGCAAGTACGGCATTGACTTTGCCCTGAAAAAAGCCCCGCAGAAAGGGCATTATATTGTGTTTTTCCGTGCCCGTGACGCGGACGCCTTAAACGCCGCTTTTGCAGAGTACACAGCGAGGACACTGAAACAGCGGCAAAAACCGTCGCTCCTGAAACAGCTTGCCAAATTTAAGCAGATGGTACAGCAGATGGCACCGGCGAAAGAAAAGCACAAGTCGAAAGGGGGCATGGAGCATTGATCGGAGAGAACAGGAAAAAACTGCTTTTCTGTCTGCCCTATGCGTTCCTGTTTTGGGTGTTTGACAAGGCGGCGGAGGCTTACCGGCTTTCTTCCGGCAAGGACATTCTGGAAAAAGCCATGGGAGCGGTGGCGGATATCGAGGAAGTTTTCCAGAGGGATCCGCTGCCCAGCTTACACCCGAATGACCTGACGGCGGCGCTTGTATGCGTGGCGGTGGTGTGGGCGTTTGTGTACCTGAGAGGAAAAAGCAATAAGAAATTCCGCCCGGGCGTGGAGTATGGCAGCGCAAGGTGGAGTGCATAATTCTAAGTGTAAATGACACATACATGGACGCACAGGAGGTTATGCACATGACTGATTA
>CANPXL010000040.1 GCA_947586055.1 uncultured Acetatifactor sp.
GCATGAATTTTTCAATGAATACGGCTGTCGAGGGAGCGCCATTTCATGAGCAAAGGCAGGCGCATCGCGCCGGACAGCGCGTCAGCGCGGCTTTGCGAATGGCGCGGGCTGAACTGTTACATCCTTTTTTCACACCCACAAAGTTTCAGCGACAGTCCACCGTCCGCCGGGACTGTTTTCAACCAGATAAGCCGTCTCAGCCGGCAAGAAACGCTTCCGCCAGACGGATGTCCTCCGGCGTAGTGATCTTGATGTTCCGGTAGGAGCCTTCCGTCAGTTTTACCTTTACGTCCGTAAATTGCTCTACCACGCCCGCGTCATCCGTCACCGGCAGTTCCGGCTCCCGCCCCGATTCCCGCGCGTGATCCCATTCCTCAAACCGGCGCCTGAGCCTGTCGTAGGCGTCCAGGATCAGACCGGCCTCAAAGACCTGCGGCGTCTGGACGGTCCAGACCCTGCTGCGGTCGGGCGTAGATGCGGCGAAACCGTCCCCGTCCGCCAGCTTTACGGTGTCTTTGGAGGGCATGGCCGCCACACAGGCCCGGTATTGTCTCGCAGTCTCGTAAGTCCGGCGGATGATCTCTTCCGTGAGAAAAGGCCTGGCGCTGTCATGAATCAGGATATAACCGTCCCGGCAGCCCCTTTTCCGAAGCTCCGCCATGGCGTTTTCCACGGACCAGCACCGCATAGAACCGCCCGGCACGATGGCGGACACCTTTGTGAATCCGTATTTTTCCACAATTTCCCGGCGCACATAGTCCAGCGTTTCCGCCTGTGACGGATCCGCGCCGTCTCCCCGTCCTGCAGCCAGAATACAGTCGTCAACGATCCCGGACTGCTGTACCGCACACAGAGAATACCACAGAACGGGCTTCCCGCCCAGCAGCATAAACTGTTTTGCCACGCTGCTGTTCATCCTGCTGCCGCTTCCGCCTGCCAGAATGACTGCTGTGCACCTCTTTTTCGCCGTTTCCTCACCGTTCATTTTCTCTCAACCCGTCATCCCAGTTTCAAATTTGGGACCGCGTTCAGGTCGTAGCCGTGGCGGACCCCTTTCCGATACTCATAGTACCCGGCAGCGCCGATCATGGCCGCATTGTCCGTGCAGTAGACCGGCGAGGGGTGGTAAAACCGTATCCCGCGCTTCCCGCATTCCTGCGCAAAGGCCGCCCGAAGAGAAGAATTGGAAGCAACGCCTCCGGCGATGGCGAACCTGTCAACTCCGTATTCCTTCACCGCGTGGAGAGAATGCTCCACCAGCACATCAATGACCGCCTTCTGGAAGGACGCCGCCACATCCGCCTGACAGATCTCTTCCCCTTTCATCCTGCAGGCGTTGAGATAATTTAAAACCGCCGACTTCAGCCCGCTGAAACTGAAATCATATTCGTTCTCCGCCACCTTCGCCCTGGGAAAGGAAATGGCGTCCGGATTGCCTTCCCTTGAGAGCTTATCTATTTTGGGTCCGCCGGGATATCCCAGTCCGATGGCTCTGGCCACCTTGTCAAAGGCTTCTCCCGCCGCATCGTCGCGGGTTCTTCCGATAATATCATATTCGCCGTAATCCCGAACCGTCACAAGATGGGAATGCCCGCCGGAAGCCACAAGACACACAAAGGGGGGCTCCAGATCCGGATATTCAATATAGTTTGCGCTGATATGGCCGCTGATATGATGTACTCCTATCAGGGGCTTTCCCGTCGCAAAGCTGATGGCTTTCGCCGCCGATACGCCCACAAGCAGCGCTCCCACCAGCCCGGGGCCGTAGGTGACGGCCACGGCCGTGATCTCCTTCAGCGTCACGCCCGCCTGTTCCAGCGCCTCCTCTATGACCTGGTTGATCTTTTCGATATGCTTTCTGGACGCGATCTCCGGCACCACGCCGCCGTACCGCGCATGCAGGTCAATCTGTGTAAAAATAACATTTGACAGCACCTCTCTGCCGTTTTTCACCACAGAGGCCGCTGTCTCGTCGCAGGAGCTCTCAATCGCAAGGATCAGAACTTCCTCATTGTCTTGCTGTTCCAATTTCAGATCCGCCTTTTTTCTTATCTTGTCAATCCTGTCCGCCGTGCCGCAGTCTTACTCCGGTCTTACTCTATTCTTCGTTAATCTGCACGTTTTCCACGTTGTCCCAGCCGTAAATCTTCCACAGCTTGTTTTCGTCCTTGCGCAGCAGATACACGATCCCCACCTGTTTCGTAACGCCCTCGTCCACAATATTATAGCCGCAGTTCAGACGCGCGAACTCAAATCCATCCTGCTGGAACCTGTCCACCTCCACGCTGGAAGCGACTACCCCGCTGACAAATCTGCGGTCGTTTTTCTTAAACCGGTCCACATCGGCCTTGAGCGCGACCAGATACTCGTCAACCTCATTGTTCTCCAGCAGTTCTTCGTCGTAAAGCTCCCGCGCTTTCAGACCCAGCGACTCCAGTTCTTCCTCCGTAGTATCGTCCGCATAGAAACACTTCTCGATCTCAATATAATACTTGATCACTTCCCTCGGCGTAGGGGGATAATTTATGGTAAGATCTCTGCAGAGGACCTTTTCCACCGGGGTCAGAACCGCATTCTGATGTTCCTCGATGTCTCTGCCCTGAAACCATGCGAATACTCCCACAACACCGGTTATCACCACCAGGAGTACGATTGTCACAATCTTTGCCGATCTGCTCATACTTCCTCTTTTCCGATGCGTCCGGGTTTCTCCCGTCCGCTTCATCCTTCCTGTATCTCGTCCCTGAAGTTCAGTTCCACCGACCTGCCGTCTTTCGCCGCAACGGCGGCCGGAAATATCTTCCGCACCTCGCCCATATATTCCTCCGGTCTCATCAGAGAAGGACTGTAATGTGTCAGCCACAGCTCCGGAACCCCGGCGGCTTTTGCAACTTCGGCCGCCTCATACATGGTCATGTGTCTGTTTTCCTTTGCCTTCTTCAGCTTGTCAGGTTCGCCGTACATCCCTTCCAGAATCAGGAGATCGGAACCGGCCGCGTTTGCGGCAATGGATTCCACGGGTCTGGTGTCCGTGCAGTAAGTGACCTTCAGCCCCTTCCTCGCTTCTCCCAGCACCATCTCCGGCGTGTAGACCCTGCCGTCCTGCTCTACTGTCTCCCCCTTCTGGAGCCTGCTCCAGAGTTTCAGCGGGATCCGCTGCTCCAGGGCGCGGTCTTTGTCAAAGCGTCCTCCCCTGTCCACCGACATGCTATATCCATAGCATAACACACTGTGGCTCACCTTGAAAGCCTTAATCCGAAAACCTTCAAAAGAAAATTCCTGTTCCGGCTCCGTAATCTCCTGATACCGAATCTCAAAGGGCAGCTCCGGCGCAATGACCCGAAGGGCGCTGACCGCTCTGGTCAGCCCCCTGGGGCCGATCAGAAGCAGCGGTTCTTTCCGTTCCGCGTTTCCCATGGTGAGAAGCATTCCGGGAAGACCGCTGATATGATCCGCATGATAATGGGTAAAACAGATAATGTCTATCGGATTGGGACTCCAGCCCTTTTCCCGCAGGGCGATCTGCGTGCCCTCCCCGCAGTCGATCAATATGCTTTTTCCGTTATACCGAAGCATCAGCGAAGTGAGCCATCGGTGGGGCAGGGGCATCATACCGCCTGTGCCCAGCAAGCTAACATCCAGCATGTCTTTACTCCCGATTCGTTTTCTTCCGGCAGTTTCCTTCCGGCACCCTTTTACAAAAGTTCGGAAGTCTCTTCTTTCTCCACCGGCACCATAAACTGCGCGATCATCTCGTCGTAACAATCCTCGCAGAGATCAAAACGGTGGACGCTGCCGTCCTTCCGGCTGAAATACCCGAATACCGCTGTCGCAGAAAAACATCCCTCCTTCAGGCGCCCGTTTTCCACCTTCAGATCCTTTCCGCACTTGTTGCAAACCACTTTTTCAAGCTTCTTTCCTTCTGTTTCACGGTATTTTTGCAAGGTTTCCTCCCCTTCCGCCGCCTGTGCGGCCACAATCCGCCTTCTGTGACAGATTCAGTATAGCACAGACTCCGCAGCGCTTTCCGTGGTAATTGTTGCCGCTTTTTTTGCGTTTTATCGTTCTCTTTTCATGATCATGGCGTCTTCCACAGGCTTTTCATAAAATCGCGGCCGGATTCCCACAGACCGAAAACCAAGCTTTTCATAAATATGGATCGCCGGAAGGTTGCTGACTCTGACTTCCAGAACATAGGACTCGACGCCGGACGCCGCCCCCCGCTCCAGAAGCTTCCCGAGCATGATCTGCGCAATCCCCCGGTTCCGGTACTCCGGCGCCACGACGACATTATCGATATTGGCCTCGTGAAAGCTGTCCGTATAACCGCAGCAGCCCGCCACCCTGCCGTCCGCAAGCGCCGTCAGATAAGTACAGTAGGATCTGGTCAAAAGCTCCCCGAACGCCGCCGCCGACCAGGGCATGCTGAAGGACGCCGCCTCGATCCTGCTTAACTCCGGAATATCCTCTTCCCGAAGCTCCCTCACCGTAATTTTTGTCATATTGCGACTCCTCATCCCCGTCCGCACGCATCAGGCACATTCCGCAGGGGCCGGTTTCTCCTGACCCCGGAACCGCTCAGGCGTTCCCGGCCTCCCGCTCGGCCTGGCTTTTCCTCAGGTACACAGGCTTGTGGTCCCGTGCAGACACCGTCCGTCCCTCGGCAAAATAGACCGCCCCCAGCGACGCGATACTGGCCGCGCGCTGTCTGTTGCAGGCCGCCGGCGCCAGCCTGTAAGGGACGTCCGCCTTTTCCCGGATCAGATCCAGATAGGCGGGCACGCCGTCTCCAAGGAATATCACTTCCCGCTCCAGGCCGTTCAGCCGCTCCAGCAGTTCCGTCAGTTCCACGGCCGCCGGGGATATGACGGTGCGAAGCCGCAGCGCTTCTTTCTCCGGCGCATATTCATACGCTGCCGCATACACCTGACCGCGTCTGGCATCCATCAGGGGACAGACAAGGTCCGACGCTCCCCAAAGGTTCCATGCAAGCCCCTCCAGGGTCGGGACCTCCACCAGCGGCTTTTCCAAAGCAAGCCCCAGCCCCTTCGCCGTGGCCGACCCGATCCGCAGTCCCGTAAAGGAACCGGGTCCCGACGCAACGGCGATCGCGTCCAGCGTGTTCAGATCCAGCTCGATCATACTGCGCAGCTCGTCCAGCATGGGAAGCAGCGTCTGCGAATGCGTCTTTTTATAGTTGGTGGCGTACTCCGCAAGAAGGACCTGATCCTCCACCACCGCCGCCCCGGCCACCAGACCGGAGGTGTCCAATCCCAGTATTTTCATATCCGTTCACCCGCGTCTCATTTTTCCTCAACCGTAATCCGCCGATAGTCAGGCCCCTTCTCCGGATCCCTCTCCATCTTTATGCAGAAACGATGTTCCGGAAGGATCTCCGCCACCAGCTCCGCCCATTCGATCAGGGAGACGCCGTGACCGTAGATATAATCTTCCCAGCCGACCTCTTCCATTTCCTCCGGGTCCGCAATGCGGTAAACATCAAAGTGATAAAAAGGATAACGCCCGGTATCATATTCCTGCAGGACAGTAAAGGTAGGACTGTTCACAGGCTCCGAGATTCCAAGTCCCGCCGCAAACCCCTGGGCGAACAGTGTTTTCCCGGCGCCCAGATCACCGGTAAGCGTATACACCTGACCAGGGCTGCAGCTTGCTCCCAGCCGCTTTCCCAGCGCGTACGTCTCCTCCGGGCTGTGGCTCTGATATACGCTGCGCACTCTGTCATTCTCCCTGCCCGCATTGGCCGGACCGCCGTTTTGCTCTCTCATTTGATTTTCACCTTATTGGGCGGCATATGCGTGGAAATCATCTCAATAACAGACGCTTTTTTGTCTTCCATCTGTTTCTTCGGAAAAATAGTGGCGTTGACGGGAGAGGTGTAAACAATAACGCTCCTGCCGGTGGAAACCGCCTTGTACAGTTCCTCCCATGGGTACTGTATGCTTTCCTCCCCCTGTGAGATCGTTATGCCCGTATCGTCCAGAACGTAATGCAGCGGCTGCTGAAAGCTCGGATTTCCAAGAATCTGCTTCCTGCTCCGGATAAACAGCGTCCAGGGCAGATACAAAAGCAAAACCGCGCCCAGAACGATAAAGGCCCAGCGCCTGGTGTAAACGGCGAGCAGGATCAGCAGGGCGCCGAACGCGCTTCCCATCACTCCCGCAGGGCTGTTGTAGGTATGGCGAAGCATATAGTCGTACAGATCCCCCGCTTCGATTTTTACGTCAAGCTCTATCATTTGCGCTTCTCCTTCTATCCTGTCCCGTTGTAGCCCGCCGCGGCGGCGGAGCCGGCCGCACGCGCCGTGAAAAAAAGCATGTAACATACTGTCCCGCCGCAAAACGCCCGGGACAGTACGCTATATGCAGATACGTTTTCGTTTCTTCTGTTAAAAATTTTACTCTATGTGCCGGTAAAAAGCAAGAGCGAAATCAGCCTTTCTTCTGTCGCGCTTCCGTCCTTTTTCCCGCCTTCAGGATCGGACTCAACGGCTTATAGATCAGCAGCGTCACCAGGGAAACGCTCGTCCCCTTGATCAGATTTAAGGGCGCCACGCAGGCTATGACAAAGCTGACGATGCTGTCCCGGGTCATCAGGGGATTCAGCGCCCGGCCGGCCGCCAGGATCTCGTCCATGGGCATATGAAACATGACGGAAAATGCCGGAAGCAGATACACCGCGTTAAAGGCCGACCCGAACACCGTCATGATCAGGGTTCCCGCAATACAAGAGACGACGGCCGTCTTCTTGCTCTTGTGAAAAGCATAGATGACGGACGCCGGCAGGATCATGCTGCAGCCCACCGCAAAGTTTGCCAGATCCCCCACAAACGCCGTGGACGTTCCCTTGAGGAACAGTTTTAGCAGGATTTTGATGAACTCCATCATCACGCCCGCCGCCGGGCCATAGGCAAACGCGCCGATGAGGATCGGCAGCTCGCTGAAGTCCAGCTTGTAAAAGCCGGGCGCAAAGGGAATCGGAAACTCAAAGAGCATCAAGATCGCGGATACGGCGGAGAACATGCCGATCACGGCGATCTTTCTGGTATGGAAAATGGGCTCCCCGACCCCTCCCGCCTTCTTCCGGGCCGCTTTCTCCAAAAGCACCGCCGCCGCAAAAAGCAGGACGATGACGCCGAAAAAGCCCGCGACATAGAGCGCGTGCTCCGCCACATTGGTAAACAGTTCTTTCATTTTTCCTCCATTTCTGCCGCGCCTGGCGGCCCGCGGCCCCGCCTGGCGGCGCCGCAAAATAAATTTGCAGGAAAATTCTTCTGTCCGTGCAGCGCGGTCTCGCAGCCCGCCGGATCCGGCCGCCCCCAAAAAGGGCGAAAAAAAGCCCCGAAGTCAATGACCCCGGGGCAGATTGACGCGCATACAAATAACGCCTGCAATTTCTTCTCTCATCCAGACTTTACTGTTGGTCCCGGAGTTTCACCGAGTCAGCCGCAGCGCGCAGGCTTTCGTCTTTGCGCCGCAGGTCGCGGACTTTACCGCCAGTAGGGAATTTCACCCGACCCCGAAGAATTTTCTGTTATGCCTATCCTACTACAGGCCGGGAAACCTGTCAAGCCCCCCGAGCGCCATTCATGAACAAATCAGTTCAGCCGGCAGCCATACACAGTGGAAAATTGTGCTCGCACGAATTTTTCGCTGTGTATGACTGCCGAGGGAGCGCCATTTCATGAGCAAAGGCAGGCGCGAAGCGCCGAATAGCGCGTTAGCGCGGCTTTGCGAATGGCGCTGCTGAACTGTTACAGCAAAGGCAGGCGCGGCGCGGGCCCCCCTGAATGTTACGTTGCAGCCGCATTGCCCGTATACAGCTGGTAATATTTTCCCTTTTCCTCCAGAAGCTGTTCGTGGGTTCCGCGTTCGATGATCCTTCCCTGCTCCAGCACCATGATGCAGTCGCTGTTTTTGACCGTGGAAAGCCTGTGGGCTATGACAAAGTTGGTCCGTCCCTTCATCAGCGCGTCCATGCCCTGCTGTACCAGCTTCTCCGTTCTGGTGTCGATGGAACTGGTAGCTTCGTCCAGGATCAGCACGGGAGGATCCGCGATGGCGGCGCGGGCAATGGCAAGGAGCTGCCGCTGTCCCTGGCTCAAGTTTGCGCCGTCTCCGTGGAGCATGGTATTGTATCCGTCCGGCAGGCGCCGGATAAAACCGTCGGCGTTGGCAAGCTTTGCCGCCCGGACCACTTCTTCATCCGTGGCGTCCAGCTTTCCGTAACGGATGTTTTCCATCACGGTTCCCGTAAACAGATGGGTGTCCTGCAGCACGATTCCCAGGGAACGGCGCAGATCGGCTTTTTTGATCTTGTTCACGTTAATGCCGTCGTATCTGATCTTTCCGTCCTGAATATCGTAAAACCGGTTGATCAGATTGGTAATGGTCGTCTTTCCTGCGCCCGTCGCGCCCACAAACGCGATCTTCTGACCCGGCTTTGCGTACAGTTCGATATCGTGAAGGATCATCTTCTCGTCGGTATAGCCGAAGTCCACGTGATCGAACACCACATCGCCCTTAAGCTCCGTGTATGTGGTGGTGCCCTCGGCCTTATGGTAATGCTTCCATGCCCAGACGCCCGTTCTGTCGCTGCTCTCCGTCAGGCTGCCATCCGGCTGCTTCACGGCGTTTACCAGTTCCACGTACCCTTCGTCCGTCTCCGGAGTCTCGTCCATAAGCCGGAAGATCCTGTCGCCGCCTGCCAGCGCCATGATAATGCTGTTCACCTGCATGGTGATCTGGTTGACCGGCATGCTGAAGGAGCGGTTCAGGTTTAAGAAACTGGCAAGGGCGCCCAGCGTCAGGCCGGAGACGCCCGTGATGGCAAGGATGCCGCCGCTGACCGCGCAGACCACGTAGTTTAAATTGCCCAGCTGGGCGTTCACGGGCCCCATGATATTGGCGAACTTGTTGGCCGAATAGGAACTCTCACAGAGCTGGTCGTTCAGACGGTTAAACTGCTCCAGGCTTTCCTCCTCGTGGCAGAATACCTTCACCACCTTCTGGCCGGTCATGGTTTCCTCCACACAGCCGTTGAGCGCGCCCAGAGACCTCTGCTGCGCCAGGAAGAACCGGCTGCTCATGCCGCCGATCTTTTTGGCAGCCACCATCATCAGCGCCACCATGACGAGAGTGATCAGCGTCAGGGGCACATCCAGCACAAACATGGAGACCAGAACGCTTACCACCGTGACCACGCTGTTGATCAGCTGAGGAATGCTCTGGCTGATCAGCTGGCGCATGGTGTCGATATCGTTCGTGTACAGGGACATGATGTCGCCGTGGGAATGGGTATCGAAATATTTAATGGGAAGCTTCTCCATCTTCTCAAACATGTCGTTCCGCAGATTTCTCATGGTCCCCTGGGTCACATAGATCATCAGCCTGGACTGTACGAAAGAAGCCAGCACACCGAGACCGTAAAAGCACGCCACTCTGGCAATGGCCGCCGCCAGAGGCGAAAAATCCGGATTCTGATTTCCAAGGAGGGGCAGGATATAGGTATCGATCAGGGTCCGCATGAACAGCGTTCCCTGCAGCCCCGCGAACACGGTGGTAAAGATACATACGACAACCAGTATCCAGTGCAGCGCATAATCCTTCAGGGTATAGCCTAAAATGCGCTTCAGGATCCTGCCGGGATGCTCGATCTTCGGTCTCGGCCCACGCATTCTCGCGCCGGGTCCAAAGCCCTTGTTTTCCCTTGGCGCCCTCTCCGACGCCGTCGTTGTCTCCTGCGGCATATCAATCGCCTCCCTTCTCGTCGAAGTCGCCGCTTCCGCCTGTCTGGGCCTCATAGACGTCTCTGTAGATCTCGTTTGACGCAAGCAGTTCCTCGTGGGTGCCGAACCCGTTGACCTCTCCCTCGTGCATGACGATGATCCGGTCGGCGTGCTCCACGCTGGAGATTCTCTGGGCGATAATCAGCTTCGTCGTCCCCGGGATCTCCTGTGCGAACGCCCTTCTGATCTTCGCGTCCGTGGCGGTGTCCACCGCGCTGGTGGAATCGTCCAGAATCAGGATCTTCGGCTTTTTCAGCAGCGCCCTTGCGATACAGAGCCGCTGCTTCTGACCGCCGGAAACGTTCGTGCCGCCCTGCTCAATATAAGTATTGTAACCGTCGGGAAGCTTTTCGATAAATTCGCTGGCGCAGGCGAGCTCGCAGGCCCTCCTGCACTCCTCCTCGGAAGCCTCTTTATCGCCCCAGCGCAGATTTTCAAGGATCGTTCCCGAGAAGAGCACGTTGTTCTGGAGCACAACCGCCACCTGATTTCTCAAAGTCTCCATATCGTACCGGCGCACATCCAGACCGCCCACAAGAAGCTCTCCCTGGGTTACGTCATAAAGCCTTGAGATCAGGTTCACAAGGCTGGACTTCGCGCTGCCGGTCCCGCCGATGATTCCTATGGTCTCCCCGGATTTGATATCCAGATTGATGTTTTTCAGCACGGCGGAGTCCGCATCCTTCTTATAGCTGAAGGAAACGTTCTCAAACCGGATGCTGCCGTCCTTCACCTCGTACACCGGTTCCTCCGGATTTGTCAGGTCGGGTTTCTCCTGCAGCACCTCGCAGATACGCTTTGCGCTTGCCGCCGACATGGTCAGCATCACAAAGATCATGGAAAGCATCATCAGATTCATCAATATGTTCATGCAATAGGTCAGCAGGCTCGTAAGCTGTCCGATGGAAAGCTCATCCTGCACGATCATATGCGCCCCGATCCAGCTGATCAGGATAATGCAGGTATATACGGTCAGGTTCATCACAGGCCCGTTCCACGCCACGATTCCCTCCGCCTTGCAGAATATCCTGTAGATGTTTCCGCTTGCCTTTTTAAATTTTCCGTTTTCATGATCCTCACGGACATAAGCCTTTACCACCCGGATGGCGGACACATTCTCCTGAACGCTTTCATTCAGGTCGTCGTATTTGGGAAACGCCTGCGTGAAATGCTTCATGGAGAGAGAGACGATCAGCGCCAGAATACAGCCCAGGATCAACACAGCCGCCAGATAAATGCTGGCCAGCCGGGGATTGATCCGGAAGGACATGAACATGGCGATGATCAGAGAGAACGGCGCTCTCATGCACATTCTCAGTATCATCTGGAACGCGTTCTGAATGTTGGTCACATCCGTCGTCAGACGGGTCACAAGTCCGGAGGTGCTGAACTTGTCAATGTTGGAAAAGCTGAAGGTCTGTATGTTCTCATACATGGCCCTCCGCAGGTTTCTGGCAAAGCCCGTGGACGCCTTTGCGCCGAGGACGCCGCCTGATATGCCGAAAGTCAGGCTGCACAGCGCCGTCAGTACCATCAGCGCGCCGATCCGAAGGATATGGTTCATGTCTCCCGGCGTTACGCCGTCATCGATGATGGAAGCCATCAGCAGCGGAATGATCATCTCCATGATAACTTCCAGGATCATGAACACCGGCGTCAGAAGCGACGGCGTCTTAAACTCCTTTATATGGGAGCCCAGTGTTTTCAGCATTTCTTCACTTCCTTTCTCTTTTCTTTCCTTCTCTGAAAGATCATTTTCTGTCGTCTTTCTGAAAAATCTTCCTTATACATGATACCTTTAATCCAAAATAATTGCATCCATTTTTTTCATTATTTCCGAATTTTAATAGGCCGTTTAGCGATTATTTATCTTTTTTTCATAATCGGGGCATCAAAAAACGTCCGGCAGATTTCCTTCCGCCGGACGATTCTTCCGGAACGTTTTCTGTTTCCCGGCGGCTGCGCGCCGCCCCTCTCGGGTCGCTTCCCTGGTCACTTCTGCGGTTTGATCTTCATGGTCAGCCCAATCCGTTTTCTGGCCGCGTCCACTTCCAGCACCTGCACGTCCACGATATCCCCCACGCTGACCGCTTCCAGCGGATGTCTGATAAAGCGATCCGTAATCTGGGAGATATGGACAAGGCCGTCCTGATGGACGCCGATGTCCACAAACACGCCGAAATCTATGACGTTCCGCACGGTGCCCTTCAGGATCATGCCGGGTTTCAGATCCTTCATCTCCATCACGTCGCTCCGCAGAATGGGCTTCGGCATATCATCTCTGGGGTCCCGTGCGGGTTTCTCAAGTTCCTTCAGAATATCGGTCAGCGTAATCTCGCCGATGCCAAGTTCCTCCGCGAGCTGCTTTTTGTCCCGGATCCGCTTTTCAAGACCGGACAGAGCAGTCTTTGTCTGGCTGTCTCTGGAATTGACTGATCTGGTCGATCTATTTTCCGACACGGATTCCCCCTCCTGTGTCATGCTGCCGAGCGCCGCAGCCAGGGCCTTTCCCATGGCAGTGTTGGTGTTTCGGACCTGCACCGTCTGTGGTTTTTTCCTTTGTGACATTTCTGACATATTGTCTGTCACAGCCGCTGGCGCTTTCTTTTCCGCCATTTTTTCGGCTGCCGCCTTCTTCTGGGCGACACGGACGTCATCCATGGTCATTCCAAGCTTTTTCAGCAGCTTTTCCGCCGCCTCATAGGATTCCGGATGAACGCTGGTGGCGTCAAGCGGGTTTTCCCCGTCCAGGATCCGGAGAAATCCCGCGCACTGCTCATACGCCTTCGGCCCCAGCTTCGCCACCTTCAAAAGCTGCTTTCTGTTCGTAAAACGGCCGTTCGACTCCCTGTAATCCACAATGTTCTTTGCGATGGTCTTGTTGATGCCCGACACATATTCCAGAAGGGAAACCGACGCGGTATTCAGGTCTACGCCCACTCTGTTCACGCTGTCCTCCACCACGCCGTTCAGCGCCTCTCCCAGCTTTTTCTGATTCATGTCGTGCTGATACTGGCCCACGCCGATGGATTTCGGATCGATCTTGACCAGCTCGGCCAACGGATCCTGCAGCCTTCTTGCGATGGACGCTGCGCTCCTTTGTCCCACGTCAAAGTTCGGAAATTCTTCGGTGGCAAGCTTGCTGGCCGAATAGACGCTGGCGCCCGCCTCGTTCACGATCACATACTGCACCGGTCTGTCCAGCTCCTTCAGAAGCTCCACGATCACCTGCTCCGACTCCCGGGACGCCGTGCCGTTTCCCACGGAGATCAGATCCACTTTATATCGGGAGATCAGTCGCTTCAGCTGAGCCTTCGCTTCCTCCACCTTGTTCTGGGGCGCCGTGGGGTAGATCACTTTGGTGTCCAGCACTTTTCCCGTGGGATCCACAACGGCCAGCTTACAGCCGGTGCGGAAGGCCGGATCCCACCCCAGCACCACCTTTCCGGCGATAGGCGGCTGAAGGAGCAGCTGCTCCAGATTCTTTCCAAACACCGCGATGGCGCCGTCCTCCGCCTTTTCCGTCAGGGCGTTTCTCACCTCGCGCTCAATGGCGGGCGCGATCAGGCGTTCATAGCTGTCCGCGATCACCTCTTTCAACAGGGGCGTCGTATAGGGATTTTCGGAAGTGAGCGTCTTTTTCTCCAGATAGCGCAGGATCTTTTCAGTGGGCGCTTCAATCTTTACCGTCAGAAACTTTTCCGTCTCCCCGCGGTTCAGCGCCAGCACCCTGTGGCCCGCGATCTTTTTCACCGGCTCCTCAAACCGGTAATACATCTCATAAACGCTCTGGGCCTTTTCGTCCCGGGCCGCGCTCGCAACGACGCCCTCCTCCATGGTAGTCTCTCTGATATAGCTGCGGTAATCCGCGTCGTCGGAGATCTGCTCCGCGATAATATCCTTCGCTCCCTGAAGCGCTTCCTCCGTATTTGCGACGCGTTTTTCCTCCGGCGCATCCTCCCCGGTCACATACCGGGCCGCTTCCTCCTCCACAGGAGCCTGCGTCTCCTGCGCAAGAAGAAACCGGGCGAGACCGTCCAGCCCTTTTTCTCTGGCCACCCCGGCTCTGGTCCTGCGTTTGGGACGGTAGGGCCGGTAGAGATCCTCCACCGCCACCAGCGTCTGGGCCGCCAGAATCTTTTCCTTCAATTCCGCCGTCAGCTTCCCCTGCTCCTCGATGCTTCCCAGTACCTGTTCCTTTTTTTCCTCCAGATTCCTCAGATAGCCAAGCCGCTCGTACAGATCTCTCAACTGTTCATCGTTCAGGGAACCTGTGGCTTCTTTTCTGTATCGGGAGATAAAAGGAATGGTGTTTCCCTCGTCGATCAGCTTTACGGCAGCCTCTACCTGCCACTTTTCCACCTTCAGTTCTTCTTTCAGTTTCAGAATAATATCCATTTTCCGCCATCCGTACCTTTCTGTTGTTAAAAAGCGTTGTTGCCAAATCTATTGTAACAGAAACTTTCGTCCGCCGCAAGGCAAAGACCGCGCCGGAGAGCGCGTTGGCGCGGCTTTGCGAATGGCGCGGGCCAAACTGCTGTCAGATCCGTCCGCCCCGTCGGCTTTGTTTGACATTATCGGCGGAAAATGATACAGTAATAATTAAGAAGAAACAACAGGGAGCTGTGCCTTATGAACGACAATCGGGATCCGCGGGGCGGCCGGCCTGACAACGACGATTGGGACCGTTGGAACAGCAGCGCCGCCAACAGCAGTTATTACAATCAGCCCGTGCGGGAACCCTGGGGGCGCGGATTCAGCCGTGCTTCCTTTCTGCTGGGAGCCGTCTCCGTAGTTCTTGGCTTTACCATGCTCTCCCTGCCCCTGGGCGCCCTCGGCATTTTCTTTGCCATGCTGGTTTCCCGGAAGGGCAGGAGACTAAACAGCACCGCCAAAAGCGGACTGGCGCTGTCCTGTATCGGCGCGGTTTTCGGCCTGTGCGCCGTCATCGTCTTCTGTCTCGCCCTGCCGGATATGCTCCGCCGGACACGGGAGCGCGCGCCAGGCGGCGCCGGAACGGCCTTCGGAACCGACGTCGGTCTGCGTGAAGATCTTTTTAACCGCTGCCATGACTGTTACACGAATCCTTACTACATTGCCGCCGAAGAACAGGAGGACTGCTTATGATACATTTTCCATCCGACATTTCATCCGATTACACCGTCTCCGCCCGCGGACGCAATCTGCCGGGAGAGCGCGACCTGACTACAGGGCTGCAGAAATCCGACTCCGTAAACGCTTCCGAAAAGGAAGATGAGGAAAAGCGGCAAGGCAAAATCAAGGATCCCGCCGCCGATAAGAAAGAAAAAGAGGAAAAAGAACGCAGGGGCATCAGGGATCCCAGAGCCGAAGAAGAAGAGAAAAAGAAAAAGGAACGAATGGGAATCAAGGACCCCGCCGCCGAAAAGAAGGAAAAAGAGGAAAAGGAGCGCAGGGGCATCAAGGATCCCAACGAGGAATGCCAGACGTGCAAAAACCGCAAATACAAGGACGGCTCCGACGAGATGGTATCTTTCAAGACGCCCACGAAAATCTCGCCTGAGAGCGCCGCTTCCGCCGTGCGCGCCCATGAGCAGGAGCATGTCTCCAACGCTTACGCCAAGGCGGCCACAAAAAACGGCAAGGTTCTTTCAGCCTCGGTTTCCATTCACACAGCTATCTGCCCCGAATGCGGCCGGACATATATCTCCGGCGGCACCACTCACACGCAGATCAAATATTACAACGAGGAGAATCCCTATCAGAAGGGTCTGAAATCCGCCGACAGAGCCAAATACAGCGGCATGCACCTGAACTATACCCTATAGGGAACCGGCCGCCGCAAGGTCCTTTCCGGGAGGTCTCGCATGAAAACGTACAAAGCGCGCTATGAACTGAAAAACGCGGCCAAAGATAAACTGGAAGGGAACTATGCCGCCGCGGTAATGATCTGTTTTCTGGCGTCTTTCCTTTCCGGCACTGTCTCCATGACCGTAAGTCTGTATGTCCCTTATACCGGATCCGCCGTTTTCAACGCCGTCGTCCAAAGCCTTCTTTCTTTGACGCTCTCCGGTCTGCTGGGCGTTCTTGATCTCGGAATCGCCCTTTTTTTCCTGAATGCATCCTGCGGCCGGCGCTGTGCCGTGGCGGATCTGTTCCGCGGATTCCGCCTTGATGCCAAAAAAGCCCTGACCGTCTCCGGTGCAAGGGCTTTGGTTTCTTTCTGTTCTCTGCTGCCTTTGGACTTTGTCCTGAATGTCCGGAGCCTTCTCTCCGGCCCCGCCTTTGCCGCAGCTGCGGCCGTCTCGCTGTTATCGGGAATCGGTGTCTATCTGTACGCGGGTCTCGGCACCGCGCTTTCCTTTTTCCTGATGCTGGACTTTCCCGACCTTTCCGGTTCTGCGGTCCTGCGCCGGAGTTTCCGGCTGATCAGGGGAAACAGGATGCGGCTCCTGCTGCTGCAGCTGAGCTTTCTTCCCATGACGGTTTTATGTGTCTTAAGCCTGTTTATCGGGTTTCTCTGGCTGACTCCCTATCGGAACATGACTTACGCCTGCTTCTTTCTGGATCTGATGAATCCGCAGGAAATCAGTTCAAAGACGCGCTGTCCTTTGTGTTGCACCACTTCAGATAGCCGTTGATAAAGGGATCCAGCCCGCCGTCCAGCACGGCGTCCACGTTTCCGGTCTCCACGTCCGTCCTGTGATCCTTTACCATGGTATAAGGCTGAAGCACATAGGAGCGGATCTGGCTTCCCCAGGCGATATCCTTTACCTCTCCCCTGATATCGGAAAGCTTCTCTACATTGGCTTCTTTCTTAAGAAGGTACAGCTTTGCCTTCAGCATCTGCATGGCCTTATCCTTGTTCTGGAACTGGCTCCGCTCGTTCTGGCACTGCACTACCGTTCCCGTAGGGATATGAGTGATACGGATGGCGGAGGATGTCTTGTTGATATGCTGTCCCCCCGCGCCGCTGCTTCGATAGGTGTCAATGCGCAGATCCTTTTCATCGATCTCCACGTCCAGATCCTCTTCGATATCCGGCATCACATCCAACGATACAAAGGACGTCTGGCGCTTCCCCTGCGCGTTGAAGGGTGAAATCCGCACCAGCCTGTGGACGCCTTTCTCGGATTTCAGATAGCCGTAAGCGTTGACGCCGTTTACCTGAAACGTCACGGATTTGATCCCCGCCTCGTCCCCGTCCAGATAATCCAGCACATCCACCTGAAACCCTTTTTTCTCCGCCCATCTGGTGTACATGCGGTACAGCATGCCGCACCAGTCGCAGCTTTCCGTTCCGCCCGCGCCGGCGTTGAGCTTCAGGATCGCGTTGCACTTGTCATATTCGCCGGACAGGAGCGTACCGATCCGCATCTCCTCCAGCTTGCCGATAAACGAATCCAGTTCCTCCCGGATCTCCGGTATCATGGAAGCGTCGTTTTCCTCGTACCCCAGCTCGATCAGCGTAAGGATATCGTCGTACTGTGTGTACAGTCCGTTTACATCCGCGACGGTATCCTTCAGATTTTTCAATTCCTTCATCTTTGCGTTGGAGCGGTCGGGATCGTCCCAGAAGCCGGGGGCTTCCATTTCCATCTCCAGTTCCTCTATCCTCTTTGACCTGCCTGCAAGGTCAAAGTGAATCCCTCACTTCCGCTAATGGAGTTTCGTAAGCCAGAAGCTCTGACTTCATCTGATCAAGTTCTACCACTTTGCGTCACC
>CANPXL010000041.1 GCA_947586055.1 uncultured Acetatifactor sp.
CCGGGAAATCCGCATACATACAAGGAAATGGAGCCAAAAGAAGGCTCCATTTCGCATTTACAAGTGGCAAACTCGGGATGTAAATTGAAAATAATTCCGGTTTGTACAGAAATTTTACAGTTTGTTTATAAATATGCCCGGCGGAATATACGACCGCTTGACAGATATGTTATACTAAAACCGAGAAAACAGTAACCGAGAACAGTTTCCAAGGAGAACAAAAATGCCTGTAAAATCAGACTGTCATCTTCACTCGTCCCATTCCGGCGACTCCCGGGCGCCGATGGAGGAAATGGTGCTGCGCGGCATCGAACTCGGCCTTGACACTATGTGCTTTACCGAGCACCACGATATTGATTTCCCCGACTCCCCGGATGGTCCCGGAGATCTTTTTCTGTTAAACACCGACTCCTATCTCTACGACCTTGCCCGCCTGAAGGAAAAGTATGCCGGGAAGATCCGGCTTCTCTTCGGCGTGGAACTGGGTCTTATGCCGGAAGCGTTCCGCCAGATCAGCGTCTACGCCAAATCCTACGAGTTCGACTTTGTGATCGGCTCCTCCCACATCTGCCACGGCCGCGACCCTTATTATCCGGCATTCTATGAGGGACGTTCCGAAGAGGCCGCCTACCGGGAATATTTTGAATCCGTCCTTGAAAACGCGAAAAAGTTTTCCTGCTTCGACGTATACGGCCATCTGGATTACGTCGTCCGCTATGGCCCCAATCGGGACAGAGAATATTCTTATGAAAAATACCGTGACCTGTTCGACGAGATCCTGAAGACGCTGATCGAAAAGGAAAAGGGCCTGGAACTCAACACCGGCGGACTGAAAAAAGGGATGCGCGAAGCGCACCCCTGTGGAGAAATTCTGAAACGATACCGGGAACTGGGAGGCGAGATCGTGACCGTCGGCTCCGACGCCCATGCGCCCGAGGATATCGCCTCCTGCTTCGCGCGGGCATCAGAGCTGCTTGCGGCCTGCGGTTTCCGGTACTACACCGTATTTGAAAAAAGGACGCCGGAGTTTATCAAAATATAAATTTCCTCAGCCGCAGAGCACCACAATCTTTTTGGGGGTGGTCTGCGCCGGGATGCTTCTTGTGGATGTCTCGTAGATCACCACCAGATCGTGGTTTGCGGGGCTTCCCTGAAAATACTGGTTGTTTACGGTCCGAATGTCTACGGACCCGTCCAGCTTTAACTGCAGGGTGCGCTCCTGATTTACCAGATTCTGCCCATACCGGCTCACATCCACCATCCTGTCGTTTCTGTCCCTTGCGGCCACCACCGCGTTGTACTGAGGCGGATAGATCAGGATCATCGGCGCGTCCGCCAGATACCAGAACGTGCAGTTCATTCCCACCGACAGCGTTTCATAATCCACCACATAGGCCGCAGGGGACAATATGACGTTCACGGGATTCCCGTCCTCCGTCTCCAGAGATACAAACTGCATACACCCGTCGCCGCGTCTTCCGCCCCGGCCCGCGGGCATCATATCAACGATGGTCCCCCGGACAAAGCCAAATCTCGGACGCGCAGGCGCCGCTGTCCCATTGTTGTTATCAAACTCCATACATAACTCCCTGTAAAAATATCCTCTTCCTGCCAGATTATGCACACAGCGCCGCCGCGGTGCCTGTCCGGCCGAACAGCGCAATCCCTTCACTCGATTCCCCGGCCGAGGATAATTCCTCCGCCCAGCACATATTCTCCCCGGTAAAATACCACGGCCTGCCCCGGCGTAACCGCCCGTACCGGCCGTGCAAAACGGCACGCGATCTTTCCGTCCGGCAGCTTTTCGATCGTGCAGTCCTCTCCGCTGTGATTGTACCGTATCTTGGCCCGGACATCCAAAGGCCCCCCAATATCTTCCACAGACATATAATTCACGTCGTCGCAGATCAGTTCCCGGCAAAATACATCCTCGTTCCCCCCGATGACCACTTCGTTGGTTTCCGGTCTGATCCGGGTCACATACACCCGCTCGCCCATGGGAAGCTCCAGCCCTCTTCTCTGCCCTATCGTGTAATGGACAATCCCTTTATGCCGTCCCAGCACTCTGCCGGACAGATCCACAAAATTGCCCGGACCCGGCACCCTGTCCCCGGCCTTTCGCTCAATAAAACCCGCGTAATCGCCGTCCGGCACAAAACAGATTTCCTGACTGTCCGGCTTGTCCGCAACTGCCAGCCCCAGACCGGCTGCCAGATCCCTGATCTGTTCTTTTGTGTATGCTCCCACAGGAAAAAGAGTCCGCGAAAGCTGTTCCTGCGTCAGACTGTACAGCGCATAGGTCTGGTCCTTCGCAGCCGCAACGGAACCCCGTAGCGCCAGTCGCCCGTTCGGGAGCCGTTCGATCCTGGCATAATGCCCGGTAGCGATATAATCCGCCCCGATCTCCAGGCTGCGCCTTAAAAGCGCTTCCCATTTCACATACCGGTTACAGGCAATGCAGGGGTTCGGCGTTCTTCCCTTTATATATTCCTCCACAAAATAATCCGTCACACACTTTTGAAATTCTTCTTTAAAGTTCAGCACATAGTGGGCGATGCCAAGCTGCTCCGCAACGCGTCTCGCATCCTCCACTGCGGACATTCCGCAGCAGCCCCCGTTTTCCTGCACCGTATCCGCGTCTTCGTCCTGCCAGATCTGCATGGTGACGCCGATGACTTCGTAACCCTGTTCTTTTAAAAGCCAGGCGGCAACAGAGGAATCCACCCCTCCTGACATACCTGCCACAACCTTCTTTTTCATAATTCCTTTCCCTCCGAGCCTTTTCGGCCGGCAGTCCAGATGATCCGGCTGCAAAACACGTCCCGGCAGGAACGCATCCGTTTCCGCCGCAAGGTTCAGCCTGTTTGTTGCCCCAGACTGTTTTGTCTGTCGCCGGACTGTTGCCGGGCAAAGAAAAGCCGTTACCTGAAAGGGGAAATGCTCCGCCTTTTATGGTTTTGCATTTCCCCTGAAATCCGGTACGGTTTCGATAAACGGCTATGTTCAGCAGGCCATCTTTTCCAGACGTGCGACCCGCTTTTCCAGTTCGTCATGCAGCTTCAGCAGAATTGCCGTGTTGTCGTCTTCCAATTTTCTGATTCTGTAATATTCCGCAATTTCCGAAACCTTTTCTTCCAGCGCGTCAATGCGTTTTTCCAGAATGCTGCGGACACGTTCCAGTTCTTCCACAAAGAATCCTTCCAGACGTTCCAGCCGGTCTACGCGGCCTTCCAGATGCACCAGACGGCTGTCAAGCTGCTCTACGCGGCCTTCCAGACGCTCCAAGCGGCTGTCCAACTGCTCTACACGGCCTTCCAGACGCTCCAGACGGCTGTCCAGCTGCTCTACGCGGCCTTCCAGACGCTCCAAACGGCTGTCCAGCTGCTCTACGCGGCCTTCCAGACGCTCCAAACGGCTGTCCAGCTGCTCTACGCGGCCTTCCAGACGCTCCAAACGGCTGTCCATTTGATCCAGGCGAACGACTACCGTTTCCTCAAACAGTCCCTTTATCGCCTGCAAATCCTCTGTACTCAGCATGCATACTCCTCCTTTCTTCTCATTTTGTTCCGTTCACCAATATAATTCTATCTCAGAATAACATCTTTTTGTTTGATGCGCAAGCATTATCGTTATTTCGTTTATTCTGACAATTCCCATATTTTATCCCTTCAGTCTGACCGTGACATACTTCCGGTCCTCCGGCAGATCTTCTTCCGGCTCCAGCCCCAGCACAGGTCTCCCCTTTGCGTTGATCTGAAGACGGGTGATGGATGTATTCCGGTGGTTGTCTTCCCCCGGCCTCTGGGCGTGACAGGCAAAATAGGTCTTTCCGTCATCCCCCACGAAGAAACTGTTGTGAGCCGGACCTTCCCGGTCCCCGAACATCACGGAAGAGCTCTCCGGACAGACAGACTTTTTCCAGCTTTCCGGCTTCAGCGGATCCTGTCCGGTTTCCAGCTCCAGATACCCCACCACATAGGAATATCCTCCCGCCGCCCCGCCGGAATAGGTCAGGTACAGCTTTTCTCCCACAAACAGCGGATAAGGCCCCTCGTTGTTGACAGTGCCGGACTGGTTCTCCCAACCGTAAAGCGGACGGGAAATCAGCACCGGCTCGGACTTTAAAATCCATGGCGCAGACTCGTTTGTCTCCGCAATATAAAGCATGGACCCGGAATCCGGATCAAACCGGCGCTGGGACCAGCACAGATAATGCCTGCCCTGCACCTGAAAATACGTCATGTCCAGCGTGATCTTTCCCGGCGCAAGATCGCTTCCGTCCGCTCTCACTACCCGCACCGGTTCCTCCCAGGAATCACTGTCTAAAAGATCCTTCCCTTTTTTTAATCTCATCATATGGGAATGGGGCGCCCACTTCCTGCCGCCGATGGCGAGAAGGATATACAACTCGCCGCCGATCTGATGAAACTCAGGCGCCCAGAATGTCTGAATAAAATCCCGTTCCTCATCATAGGGCAGGATCAGGCTCGGCTCGTTTCCCGCCGCAAAAAGTCCTTCCACGGAATCGGAGCGCCTGATATAAAGCCCTACATCTCCTGTGTTGTCGTTTGTGGCAAGAAAATACCACTGTCCCTCATACCGATAGATCACCGGATCCGCCCAGCCGCAGGCACTGGGATACGGATACTTGTTCTGCAGGATCTCCCCCACCGCGGTGGCGCCGTCTTCAGACACTTTCCATCTGACCGGCTTTCTGTCGATGGAACCGTCCGTATAGACCACCTCCGCCTCCAGAGACGCCAGCTCGCTTTTCTCTACCTCATCCGGCAGATTGATATGAGAAAACGCCAGACGGGAAAACCGATGCAGCAGACGGTCAAGCTCCGGAAGCGTGATGGAAAGCGTTTCTTCCGTCTCGGAAAGATCAAAGGGAAGGGCCGTTCTGTCCAGCAGCCCTCTGTCCCGGTACTCTTCAAAATCCTCCGTACTCCACAGATATACCTGATCCGGATTCAGTTCGGCGCCCTCCGCGTCCACAAACTCCGCGCAGATATAAACCGTGTTCCCTTTTCTCACAATGCGGGGATTTTTTGCCCCCCGCTCCAGGATCGTATCTTCCGGGCTGATCTGAGCCTTCGGATAAAGGATCCCATAGTTATAATTCAGCGGTTCGCAGCCGCCCCCGCAGATACTGACCGCAAAATGCACGCTTCTCGCCAGCGCGGACGGGTAAGTGCGCGCATCCACGATCTCACGGTTATAAACTTTCAGTAAAGGCATCCTGTTTCCCTCCTCACCCGCACGACTCAGACGCAGCATAAAGTCTCTATCCCGCGGCGACACATTTTATGACAACCTGCTTTTATCTCTGCGCATTCGCGACGCATTGCGGACACTGCAGCATGTCAGTACTGCTCTTCTTCCTCGCCCTCGCTGATGTCATTCTTCGGCTTTTCCAGACCCTCGATCTTGATGTGATGCTTTTCGGCATAGTCCCAGAGCGCCGCATGAATGGCCTCCTCCGCCAGCAGAGAACAGTGCACCTTCACGGGCGGGAGCCCGTCCAGAGCTTCCATCACAGCCTTATTCGTGACCTGCAGGGCCTCCTGAATGGTCTTTCCCTTTACCATTTCCGTCGCCATGGAACTGGTGGCAACCGCCGCTCCGCAGCCGAATGTCTTGAACTTTGCGTCCCGCACCACGCCGTTATCGTCAATGTCCAGAAAGATGCGCATGATATCGCCGCACTTCGCGTTGCCGACGGTGCCCACCCCGCTGGCGTTCTCGATCTCCCCCACGTTTCTGGGATTCTGAAAATGATCCATCACTTTTTCGCTGTACATATATCCTCTTTTCCGCCGCCTTCCGGCAGGCATGCTATTTTTGTTTTGCCATAAAATCCTGATACAGGGGAGACATCTCCCGCAGCTTCGCCACAATCTTTTTCAGTTCTTCCACAACGGTATCCATCTCTTCCTTTGTATTCTCCGCGGAAAGCGTCAGCCGCAGAGAACCGTGGGCAATCTCATGTTTCAGTCCGATGGCAAGCAGCACATGGGAAGGATCCAGAGAACCCGACGTACAGGCGGAACCGCTGGACGCGCAGATCCCCTTCATATCCAGCATGATCAGCATAGACTCCCCTTCTATAAAACGGAACGCAAAATTGACATTGCCGGGGAGCCGCTTTGTCCTGTGACCGTTCAGCCGACAGTACGGGATCTCCTTTTCAATGCGCCCGATCAGGTAATCCCTCAGCTCGGTTTCCTTTTTTATCCTTTCATCCATGGTCCGCACGGCCCGCTCCACCGCCGCGCCAAAGCCCACGATGCCCGGAACGTTCTCCGTCCCCGCTCTGCGGCTGCGCTCCTGAGCCCCTCCGTGGACAAAAGAACGGATCTTTACGCCGGTACGGATATAAAGCATCCCGATTCCCTTGGGCCCGTTCAGCTTATGCGCGCTGGCGCTGAGCATATCCACATGCAGTTCGTCCACGTTCAAAGGCACCTGGCCGAAGGCCTGCACCGCATCCGTGTGAAAAAGAATGCCCCTTTCCTTTGCAACGGCACCGATCTCGGCAATGGGCTCTATCGTGCCAATCTCGTTGTTTCCGTACATGACGCTGATCAGGATCGTATCGGGGCGGATGGCCGCTTTCAGCGCTTCCACATCCACCAGGCCATCCCCGTCCACATCCAGATAAGTAACCTCGAAGCCCTGCTTTTCCAGATACTCGCAGGTATGAAGCATGGCATGATGCTCGATCTTCGTGGTGATGATATGCTTCCCCTTCCCGCCGTAAGCCTCCGCCGTAGCTTTGACGGCCCAGTTGTCCGCTTCACTTCCTCCTGCCGTAAAATAGATTTCCTCCTGCTTTGCGCCGATCGCTTCGGCAATCGTGCGTCTCGCCTGATTTACAGCTTTCTTTGCGGCAGATCCCAGCGCGTAAATGGTGCTGGGATTTCCATAGTTTTCCGTAAAGTAAGGCAGCATCGCCTCCAGAACCTCCGGTGCCGTTCTCGTCGTCGCCGCGTTATCCAGATATATCATAATCTGCTTCTCCACCTTTCTTTTTCTCTTTCCCTCTTCCCTGAAAATTTTCCTCTTAAGGATCTTAATTGCCTTAATTTATACTATTTTACTAGGAATTAATTAATAATATAACACCAACCCTCGGTTCTGTCAACCGTCGGCTCGGAATATACATACACAAAAGGAAAGAGGCGCTCCCTCAACAGCCGGATGCCGGCTGAACGGTTACACGCCAAAACCTCGCCGGAGATTTATGAAGACAAGAAAAAGCCATCCACTGATCTTCGGGACTGTCATTCTGACCGTCACCGGATTTCTGACCCGCATTATCGGTTTCTTTTACCGCATCTACCTGTCACGCCTGTTCGGCGAAGAGGGAATGGGGATTTACCAGCTGACAGGCCCTGTGCTGTCCCTCTCCTTCTCCCTGACCGCCGCGGGCTACCAGACCGCCATCTCAAAGCTGGTCGCGGAACAGGCGGCGCTGGAAAAGCGCCCGTCCTTCCGTCCTCTGGCCGTGGGACTCAGCCTTTCCCTCCCTCTGTCGGCGGCATGCTGCCTCGCGGTCTATCGGCTGGCAGACCCCATCGCCACGCTGCTCCTGCAGGAGCCCCGCACCGCCGGAATGCTGCGTATTCTCGCCTTTTCCATACCCTTCAGCGCCGTTCACGCCTGTGCAAACGGATACTTTTACGGCATCAAAAAAGCCGGCATTCCCTCCGCTTCTCAGCTTCTGGAGCAGGCCGTGCGCGTCGGCTGCGTGTATATCATTTCTTCCTCCTGCCTTGCCGCCGGAAAGACGCCTTCCGTCTCCGTCGCCGTGCTGGGTCTCACCGTGGGAGAATTTTTTTCCATGCTGGTATCCGCAGGCGCCGCATGGCAGCATTATCACAGGATCCACAAAGACCGGCGGCTGCCTGTTTCGGGATCCCGCAAAATACTCGGTTCCTCCGGAACCCTTTACAGACAGCTCCTCTCCATGGCGCTTCCCCTGACCGCAAACCGCATTATCTTAAATCTTCTGCAGAGCGTGGAATCCGTCTCCATTCCCGCCCGCCTGCGGCTCTACGGCTTTGACAACGTCACCGCCTTAAGCGTTTACGGCGTTCTCACGGGAATGGCGATGCCCTTTATCTTTTTCCCCAACGCCCTGACAAGCGCCGTCGCCGTCCTCCTGCTCCCCATGATCTCGGAGAGCTATGCCCTCGGGGATATCAACGCCGTAAAAAAATACTCCGTAAAGACAGTCAAATACTGCGGACTCATGGGTTTTGCCTGTCTCTGTATCTTTGTCCTCTTCGGACAATGGGCGGGCAGCACCCTGTTTGACAGTCCTCTGGCCGGCTATTTTATCGCAACGCTGGGCTTCATCTGTCCTTTTCTCTATCTGGACACCACCCTGTCCAGCATCCTGCAGGGTCTCGGCATGGCGGGCCACATTTTCGCAATGAATGTGATCTGCCTGTTGATCCGGCTGATTTTCGTCTTCCGGGCAGTGCCCGTCTTTGGCATCAAGGGCTATCTCTGGGGACTTCTTGCAAGCCAGCTGACACTTGGCGTCCTGTACCTGCTCTGCCTGAGCCGCTTCTTTCGGAAAAGAACCCACGCGGACGCCGGTTCCTACCGGCGATCGTAAGCGTATGTATAATCCTCCCAGTTGGCAAGGTACACGCCGGCATCCTCTTCTCTGCAGATCAACAGGCCCTCCTGCACCAACTCGTTCACCAGACGGCTGGTCTCGTCCACGCCGAAGGCCACCCCATACTGATAATAGGGGGCATACGCTATATAGACATCCCGACGGTTTCTCTGGAAGGAGATCATCTGAGCGATAATCATCTGCTTCCTGCCCTCCTCGAACGCCGGATACCGGGGCACCTCCAGACCGGTCTCTCCGCAGAATTCCTGAATCATCTCATACTGCGCCCTGGCTTCCACCTGCCCCCATGCGCCGATGATGCAGTCATATTCTTCAATGGGTTCCGCAATCTCATAAAGGCGGCCCGCCAGCTGTTCCGCCGAAGTTCCCTGCTCCCAGTCCTCTTTAAGCTCTGCCAATCCGATCCGGAAAAGGGCATAGCTGCGAATCTGCTGCAGATGCGGCAGCATCATGGACAGCAGGTCCTGCAGGGAAATGGGCAGCGGCAGCGTATAGCTTTCCAGCCCGGAACGTATCATCTCCTGCAGCACAGGGATATACCGCTCACAGCGCTCCAAAATATCCTCCGCCGGATATTCGTCGCTCTTTAAAATATAATTTTCGTTACTCCAAGTGTAAGTATCCCAGGAAGGACCGGTCCGGGCATCCTGAATCAGATCCAGCATCCCCGCAAACTCCTCCGCGTATTTCGGCCCCACCACCGCGGTGGTGAGATCCTCGTAGAGCGTTTCCGAGGGCATGTCCGGGTCGATCAGCAGCCGCCCCGCGCAGTACAGGGAAAAAACATTCAGCACATGGTAAGAGTCCATCTCGCTCCAGTAAGATGGCTTTGCGATCTCATCGTATTTTCTGGCAGTCTGATACACATAGCGAATGTTGTCCATGTTGAAATTCATCTGTGCCAGCTGGTCAATCTCCATCTCGCAGGTATTCCATGCCCAGGTTCCCAGCCGGACGCCGTACCGGCTGATGTCGCTCCGGAAAGTCGTGTAATCCCCCTCGTTTTCGTGATGCCCCGACTCATAAAGCGTTATATCCGTTCCCAACTCCCTGATAAACACCGCTTTATCGTAGGCGTCCACCCAGCAGCTCACGCCGAAATCCACATCCGGGTTTACCATCCGCACCTTGTCCCTCAGCATCCTCGCAAAATAAGCGATGTCCTCCGCATTGTCCAGGCGGCCCGGGTCATAATAATGACCAATCACCCGATCACAGACGTCCGCAAGCTCCGCGTATATCGTATAATACTTCTCAAAAGTAGCCACCACATCTGGGTTCTCCCTGGCGCAGGCATACCCCTCTTCCCGGTAAGTATAAACCGCTTCCGGGTCTACCCAGCCAAAATCGGAAAATTCCGCGCCCCACACCCATAGGGTAAATTTCATATCCAGCGAGTGAGCCGCCTCCGCCAGAATGCGGATCTTTGCATGAGCCGTCTCATATCCGCCCACTCCTGCCCACACCGTACACATGTCCGTCACCTGGATCCCGGTAAATCCACAGTATTTCAGCATCTTTACATACTCGTACAGCTGATCCTCGGAAAAATCAATCACATTGTTTTTGAGCGATGTGTTGGTGTTCAGATAAAATCCCCTGGTCTTGTTCACGTTCCACAGCGTAATGATGGCCTCCCGCTCTTCTATCCACGGATCTGCGGGAGCGGATACCTGATCCGGCACCCGGATCTCGGACGCGGTATTGCTGATATGCGCCTGATCGGTCCCCGCTTTGATCCACCCCAGATAGGCGTCCAAAAACAGCCATACATTGTCGTACATCGCCTCCACGTCAAAAGCGGCCAGCGTCACCTGACCGTCCTTTACCTCCAAACTTCTCTTTTTTTCCCCCAGGCTTTTGTCCAGCACAAGCCGGATGCGGGGCACTCCCGTCTCCTCGTCCTCTGTCTCCTGCCGGACGGGCAGGCATCCGCCCCCTGTCTGGGAAATATAGTATTGCAGCTCCCGGCACGGTTCCAGGCAAGACCGGTCTGAATACGTGATGACATATTCTTCCAGGGGCGTGTCTCCCACATAGACCCTGTCCTTCACCCGCGTTCCCTGCTCCGCGTAATAGTCGCCCTCCCGCAGCAGCACTTCACCGTCTTCTCCCATATAATTTTTTATGAAATACACGGCTGCCCGTCCGATCCCCTTCGCCGAAGGTGCAATAAAATAAAGATCCGTATTCCTGCAGGACAGGGCGAATGCATTTTCTTCCCACTGCGTCAGGTCGTATCCTGCCCCGGCCGCCGCTTCCTGACCACAGAGAAGATAAATTCTGCGCTGTTCCGTCCCTTCTCCCGCAGTCTTAAGCTCCCTGCCCAATATATCTCCGACAGCGCAGGAAAACGCCTCCTCGGCCGCCTCCCAGCCAGGAGTTCCGCTGTCTTTCAGACGAAAATCCTCTATGGAGAGATTTTCCCCTCTGCCGCAGCCGCTCAAAAGCCAGACCGCCATCAGGCCAAGGAACGCCATATAAAGCTTCTTCATGATGTCTCCCCCTACTCCAGGACCTTCTTCAGCTCGTCCATGAAGGTATTGACATCTTTAAATTCCCTGTACACGGAAGCAAAACGCACATACGCCACGGGATCCAGATCCTTCAGCTTGTTCATCAAAAGCTCGCCGATAACCTGACTCGAGATTTCCTTTTCTTCCATATTAGTAATCTCATTTTCCACCTCATCCACCAGCGCCGTGATCTGCTGGGCGCTGACCGGACGCTTATGGCACGCCCTGAGCACTCCGGCCTCGATCTTGGACCGGTCGTAGGTTTCCCGGTTGTCATCCTTCTTAATGATAATCAAAGGAATGGTTTCCACTTTCTCATATGTAGTAAAGCGCTTGCCGCATTCGTCGCAGACCCTCCGTCTCCGTATGGAGTTATTGTCCTCCGCCGGTCTGGAATCGATCACTCTGGTATTTTCATGGCTGCAAAAAGGACATTTCATGTCTGTATCCCCTTCCTCCCGTTTGTAAGTTCAAAACGCCTGAATTCATTTTAAACTGTTTCAACAGGAAATGTCAACCAGTATAATATCGGGACCGATCTGGCATATATCCTTGAAAGGGATCACAATGTTCGGCTCACAGTTCAGAAAATTCAGAATTCTGTTGCAGCCGGGCACCATGATCTTACAGATGCAGCCGCTGCAGGGGTCAAATTCCAGATCGCACACCTTTCCCAGTTTTTTACAGTCTCTGGTATTGATCACATCTTTACATTTCAATTCCGAAAACAGCATTTCAGCATCCCTTTCCCGCCGCTGTTTTTTCATTCCCAGTATATGCGTTTCCCGCGGCGTTTATCCCGAAAGCAGGCGGTTCTTTCCTGCGATGGCCCGTAAAACTCCGGAATATTTTTTCTCTTCAGGCACATACTACCACTGTGACCAAAAACAGCCGCCCGTCAAAGGCCGGCGGAAAAGAAACAGCAGGCGCTTTATCAGCCCGCGGAAAGAGGATGCATGACACAGGGAAAAGTTGAAATCTGCGGGGTAAACACCTCAAAACTCCCTCTGCTGAAAGCCGAGGAAAAAGAAGCGCTCTTCCAGAAGATCGGGGAGGGCGATACAAAAGCCAGAGAAGCTTATATTGAAGGGAATTTGAGACTTGTCCTGAGCGTGATCAAGCGTTTTTCCTCCACAAACGAGAATGTGGACGACCTGTTTCAGATCGGCTGTATCGGTCTTATCAAAGCCATTGACAATTTTGACTCTTCCCTGAACGTAAAGTTTTCCACTTACGCCGTTCCCATGATCATCGGCGAGATCCGCCGATTCCTTCGGGACAACAGCAGCATCCGGGTGTCCCGTTCCCTGAAAGACACCGCTTACAAGGCCATCTACGCCCGGGAAAGCCTGACCCGCAGGAACCTGAAAGAGCCCACTATCGACGAGATCGCCGGGGAGATCGGTATTGCCAAGGAAGACATCGCCTACGCCCTGGACGCCATCCAGAATCCCATGAGTCTGTATGAGCCTGTCTTTACCGACGGCGGGGATACCCTGTACGTCATGGACCAGATCAGCGACAAGAAAAACAAGGAAGAAACCTGGGTGGAGCATCTGTCGCTGAGCGAAGCCATGAAACGCCTGAATCCCCGGGAGCATGAAATCATCTCCCTTCGTTTCTTTGAAGGAAAGACCCAGATGGAGGTGGCGGAATCCATCGGCATCTCTCAGGCCCAGGTATCAAGGCTGGAGAAAAACGCCTTGAGAACCATGCGTAATTATCTGACGGCGTAAGGCGCCCGCCGTCCGGTTTTCGGGAACAGGGATCTTGTTTTCTGATTTTTTCTGATATTCGGCATACGCGGATAGCAATTATCTGTGCAGACATGTAAGGATTGCCGCGGGATTTATTTCAAAATACTATTCTGGCACCTCCCTCAATAATGCAGGTGCCTTTTTACTGTTCACTCAGGAGACAACTAATGAAATTAACAAATTCTCAAATATCAATTTATTTAGATGGATAATGACCATTGTTTTTACAACAAATTACATTTAAGGGAGCCCGGAACGACTCCCTCCCTTTTTTATCGAGTTATGATTTAACCACTTCCCATAACAATCCATATCTTGAAATGTCCTGCATTTCCATTCCTCCAAAACATATACACAGTAAATATTTCTACTTTCTATCATTCGTCTATGTTATCCAACAAAAATTCTTTCAATTTATCCGAATATGGAGATAAATAAGCGCAGGTTACGCCCATACCATCATCTCCGCACCCTATCATAACTCCGATGTAAGGTAACCCTCCATTATTCGGCACATAAGGATGATTTAGTATTACATTGTAATGGCTCCTGGTATGGAAAGTATCTTCTGTTTGGGCCATTTGAATTAATGCAATGCCATGGGCCTTTGCATAGGCAATTGCTCCTGATTGAAAATTTGATGTTGATACAACTATTCCTTTCTGTGCTCCTATAGCCCGCAAATTATCATAAACCTTCTGAACAATTTCACGGCTTATCGGATACTTATAATGCTTGCATTCTACAATAGTTTTATATAATACGCCCATTACCTCAAATTCAATATATCCATCCAATTGATAATTTCCATCATATGCTTCCACCACCTTGTTGTGTACAAATTTCACATTATCTAAGCCTTTCGTTTTACTTTCTAAAATTTGTAAAGCATACTTTTCAAAATCTATGGGGGTCATTTCTAAAACAGTATCTATTACAGGAATAAACATAGTATCTTATGTGATGTTTCTAAAATCAAAACATCCACTCTTCCTTTCCTTCTATCTTTTTATAAAATAGTATCTATAATTTTTAATACATTTTTGGGCGCAGTTTTGGGTATGCATTCCCGAAGAAATCACTTCCACTCTGTCATCCTATACTGCTGCCTGCACACAATCTCTATCCAAAAAGTTTCTGTGTGTAGTGGCATTTACATTTCCAGAATCTTTTGCACCAAAGCGCCAAAATCCGCGGTGCTTTGGTGCCTTGAAACTTTAGGATCTGACATTATCACACGCCTGCCTCCCTATATTTAGCAGCACGAAACAATTTAAATCAGCGAATCTCCGAATGCCTGTCGTACCTCATCGGAGTCCTTGCCGGATATCGTTCTGCCGGTAGCCTGTTCGACAGCGCTTAAAAGTTTTTTTGCACGGTCAACAATGAAGTTCTGAAATTCATTGTTTCTTAACATGGTATGATCAATCCAGTGCGTCTCAACATAACCATCCAAATCGGACGGCACCACAGCGCCTTTCTTTTCCAGTTTCCCAAGATAGACAGATGGAGCAGCGCCGCCGATTTCTCGATTGCTGCTTGCTGAAATCGGAGTCTTATTTACAATGCTGTTCCATTTGGTCTTGTCATAACTCTGTCCAATGCAATAGTCCTTCGGAAAGATGTGATGTATGTCGATTTTTTCGTTTGAGTATGTTGAGAAATCCATCTCTGAACCGGAGATGAAATCACGGGCATGGTTCTTCAGTATCAGCGCCATAATTCCTTTGTACGCCGCAGACTGTCTCGATTGCAGGCCAAGCAAACGTGTTGGATTAAAGAAGAAGTCCGTAACCGTCTTCGGAAGGTCGTCTCCATCTGTAATCCATTTGATCACCTGGGTTATGTCGTTTGCATATCTTGTTTCATTTGCAGAACCGTACAGTTCTCCAAATACGCCGCACCAATACCACTGTTTTACCATCTTCTTGACAGTGGTGGTATAAATCTTGTTTCCCTCCATCAGCACGGTACATATAGCGGCTAAAGGAATAAGCTGAGTGCTGTATGGCAGGTCACGGCTTGAAAAAATCCGCTCCTCCTGCAGCAGTTTTTCTGCCACGGTGAATCCTTTGCAAAGATCATCAGCGTACTTTTTATATGCCGTCAGCTGTAAAGCCAATACATCCTTCTTCTTGCAGCTTACCGTTCCGCCTGCCTTAAATGCGCAGAGCAGAGTGAGCGCAGTCAGGAAGTCAGTGGCAGTGACAATGTTCAGCAAATCTCCTGAAAAATATTTTTCCTTGCGTTCCTCCCAGTCTTTACGCAGCGGGAAGTCATCCATAGCAAAAATTGCTGTGACAAGTTCAAAAACCGTCAGGGAGACACCGCCGGTATTAACATTCTCAAAGACTTGGCAAACAGCCTCTTTCGGAGTCTCCTTATCCAAAAGGATAACCGGCATGGCATATTTCTGTGTCGGCGTGATGATTTTGGAAAAAAGCTCAGTGAACTGCCGAATAACATCCGGTTCATAGTTATAATAGGCATAATATTCGTTCTGCCAGCCTTGCTCCTCGCCGGAATTGAGGATAATGTTAAGCGGGAACAATTTTAACTTAAACTCATCCTGCCTGGTAGAGATATCTATCTCAATCTTCCTTCCGAAATCAGACGTCACCTGTTTCGTTGCCGGAATAGAAATGACAACATCTTCGTCATCAGCGCTCGGGTCAATGGCCTTTTCAATATCCAAATAATAAAACCTGTCTATCTCTTTGCCTTTTTCTGTTTTCGTATGTACGGGATTCTTGCTGTAAAGGGCATTATAAAGAGAGGTCAGTCTCTGCTGTCCGTCCAGAATCAGTTCATCCGGCTCAGTATCGGGATTTGCACCCGAACCCTCAATAGGTTTGTGCTTGAAATGGATGCTTTCGTTTCCGTATTCAAGAAACATCGCTGCACCAACGGGGAAGTTGTGTATAACGCTGAGTATCAAAGCCTTGATCCGCCCATCATCCCATACCCAACCTCTTTGGAAATCTGGTAACTGTGCCGCACCGCTGTCCACGGCCTTCATTAAATCTGTAAGTGGTCTGTCGTTTGTTTTCATCGAACTCTCCCTTTCTGTCATCATTTGTCATATTGTATGGAACTGTATCCTCAGCAACCCCTCTCAATAATCCCTCCTTTCCTCTTAACCTGCGCAATATACAGATTGCTGACCCCATCCGAATTTCTTCAGCACATACTCTTTGCTTTCCTCGTAATTTCTGAATTCCTTAATTTTATACATTCCAAAATAGTCTTATGCCATTCTCAGTACTTCATATATTGCATTCAGACAATCATCGGCAGCTAATGCCTTGCCATTTTCAAAAAACACTGATGCAACAGCCCGACTTTTACAATTTTCTTGTTTGGATACTTCCTCATCAAAAATATTCCCAAGTTCGTCAGATTCTGCTCTTGAAATACCTATTGCACTTCATCAAGCTTCCTTCAGGCCGTCTGCTCTTCTACGTGAAGCCTCGAATCGGAGAAAACCAGTTTGGCAGCGAATCCGTAACCTATGAAGGCGTTGGTTCCACAAAAAATGGGAACGCATCGAATCCTACGGTCCGAAATTTGTGAAGAACATCGTCCAGGCCGTTAGCCGCGATATCCTGTGCTATGCCATGAAAACACTCCGACACTGCTACATTGTCGAACATGTCCATGATGAACTGATCATCGAATGCAGCCCTAACGTTGACCTGAATGTGATCTGCAAGCAGATGAGTGAATCTCCGGACTGGATGCCGGACATCCTACTTCTGGCTGATGA
The DNA here is from genome assembly GCA_947586055.1 of uncultured Acetatifactor sp. Lineage (GTDB taxonomy): Bacteria > Bacillota > Clostridia > Lachnospirales > Lachnospiraceae > Acetatifactor. Next base: position 16,693 of record CANPXL010000041.1, read on the forward strand.
CTATGAAACAAATGTCTATAAAAAAAGACTGATATGAAAATAGCGGCTCACGGTTCATCGCCGAAAGCCGCTATGTTGTTAGTTCAGATTGATATCCATCGCATATGAATAGGAAATAATTTGCCCTGTTTTTGTAGCATTGTATCCTGTCTCCCTATGTGAATAGTTGGATATCTCCGCAGATCCGAAGTTCTTAAACTTCTCATATATACGAGTAAGAACTTCGATTTCTTCGTCTGAAAGAATTCCTTCAGGCACATCGCATTCAGGAATAACCTGATGATTTTCATACGATCCATCATAAAAAACTTCAATATGAGCGATATGATCTGCTGCCATCTTTCCCAAAATCATATCGAAATTGTCAGGAACCGGTCCATAAGGAAGATGGGCATACTTTAATCCGGAAATAGATAATCCATTTTCTTTATAGAAAATCATATCCGAGTAATTGAGCAATTTCATAAGCTTTGTTTTTAACAAGCCTGCACTCTTATGCGCAAAAAACAAAACCATCGCACAGAG
>CANPXL010000042.1 GCA_947586055.1 uncultured Acetatifactor sp.
ACCTTGCTATTATTGTACCACGAATATGGCGAAAAGTCAGCAAAATCAAGGATATTCAGCCTAATCAGCAGACACTATTTAATTCCGTGTCCCATACTGCAAAAAGCCAATTAGATGCCTGATTCATTTCGTTCTGACTTTGAGCTTTTCTGGCTAACATATCGTACTTCTGAAAGATCTTCTCTACATTTTCCAACTCATTTTGCAGGGAAGTTGAACTTGATACCACTCGGTCAATATCCGCCTTGATATCCTCCGAATAGTCATAAGTAAAATCTACTTCCGATTCATCCTTCCATTCGGTTTCCTTGTTTTCGCCGTTCGTTTCCTGCTCTGCTTTTGTGGACGGGTTCTCTGTTGCCGAATTTCCCGAAGGAACTTCTTCGGTCTGTTCTTCCACGGCAGACATCCCTTTTTCTGTCTCGGCGCTTTCCGGCAAGACGGTTTCCCGTGTCTCGGCCGGCTCTTGCGCCTGGGTTACTTTCTGCACCTGCGATGGCAGTTCGCCGTTTTCACCGGACGAACAGGCAGTAAGTGATAACATGAGACAACCCGCAAGAAAAATAGCTGATCTCTTTTTCATGACAACATATATCCTCCCTCTGGTAAGTTCATCAAAAATCTGGATTTTTGATTCAGGCAGTATTATACTCCCATCAGATTGCGCTTTCAACACCAGCGTGCCATTTTATTGTACATAGTAACAGTTCAGCTCGCCATCCATAAAAAAAGATTGTAAATTGTCATAATATGGATTATGATAGACATAAGTATAACATTTCTGTGCCGTTTGGGAAACTGCCGCACAGACAAACAAAACACAAAGTGAGGGACTTTTTTTCATGGAAGGCTTGAGAAATATCACGGAAGAGGATGTAGAGGAACTGCTGAACAGCCTGTTGCCCACTATGCCGAATGTATGCGCCTGCCGGACGTGCAGGCTGGATATGGCGACCTACGCGTTGAACCGCCTGAAACCCAACTATGTCCGCTCGGACAAAGGCGCTCTGTTCCATAAGGTAAGCACCTCTTCCCAACAGGCAAAGACCGAGATTCTGGCCACGGTGGTAAACGCCATCAATACGATCAGCGCCCATCCCAACCATGACCAACCATGACTGACGCTTCCCACATATCGCTTTTTAAACGGATCCCTGACGGCAGGGAACCCTTCTATAACAGATTGTTTAAAAAAGTGTCGGCTGCCCATCGGGCGCCGACACTTTTTTACCAGCTTTTAATGAAAGTATTGATGTAATTGTCCAGACAGTTCTTGATAACCCGGATGGCGTCCTCGCGGTTGCCCTTTTCGTTTACCGCAGTGGTCTTGTTTTCCAGACTCTTGTAGACGGTGAAAAAGTGCTCCATCTCCTGCACCACATGGGGCGGCAGTTCGCTGATGTCCTTGTAGGTATTGTAATACGGATCGTTGAAGGGCACCGCGATGATCTTCTCGTCATTCTTTCCGTTGTCCAGCATGGAAATCACGCCGATTGGGTACGCCCGAACCAGCGTCAGCGGCTGCACCGGCTCCGAACAGAGAAGCAGCACGTCCAGCGGGTCCCCGTCGTCGCCGTAGGTGCGGGGAATAAACCCGTAATTTGCCGGATAATGGGTAGAGGTATGTAAGATCCGGTCCAGAATGAGAAATCCCGTGTCCTTGTCAAGTTCATACTTGTTCTTGCTGCCCTTGGCGATCTCGATCACACAGATGAAATCCGTGGGCGTTACCCGATGGGTACTGATACTGTGCCAGATGCTTCCGTTTAATTCTTTCATGATGTCCTCTTTTCTGAGACGTCAATCCGCCTCGATGTCTTCAAAGATCACAGGCAGTTTCGCCTTCAGCTCATTGAGCAGCGGGATCGTGACCTCCCGCATCTGGGGATGCGCCGTCTTTTCCGTCCGCAGCTTAAAGAAGTTCCGCCACTCCCTGTAATTCGCCGTGACGGTAAGCTCCGTCTTTGTGCTGTTCGGCAGCACGGAGCGGGCGATTTGAGGCGTTGCGCCCAACTCCAGCATTTTCATGTAATGAGCCTCCGCCTGCGTCATGGCCTCGCGCCACTGTGCAAGAATCGCGGCCACAGTCTCCCCGTCCATCTCCTTCATCTTGTTGTCCAGACGAATGCCGCCCTCCAGGTCGATATAATTGACTTCGCTTCCGAATTTATCCAGGGAATAATTGACATACCTCGTGCTCTCCTGCGCGAAGGACGCGATCCTGTGGCGGACGATCTCATGGGATACCCCCCTGTCCACCGTAAACTTGACCGAAAGAGAGGAATGCTCCAGCATCGCCTCATGCCCTCTGTCGATGAGCATTTTTACAAATTTCCGCGCGCTCTCCCCGTCCTGCGTTATCTTTCCCTCGCTCTTGTAACAGACGCGGCCGATTCTCTCGATCTGCTGTAATTCCGCCAGCCCGTTCTCCGAAATGGGGGTCAGGATCTCATACCCTGCCTTCAAACTTTTCATGTGTGTCTCTTCCTTTCCGCTTCTCCTCTTACTGCTGTTATTTTACATCAGACAGTCTCATAAAACAAGTCCGGCAATTTATCCTCTCACCTGTCCGTTGCCCAGAATCGTATATTTATAGGATGTCAGTTCCTTCAGACCCATCGGCCCTCTGGCGTGAAGCTTCTGGGTGCTGATCCCGATCTCCGCGCCGAACCCGAACTCGAACCCGTCCGTAAACCGGGTGGAGGCATTCCAATAGACGCAGGCCGCGTCCACCTGATTTAAAAAGCGCCGGGCGGCTTCCGGATTCTCCGTGACGATACAGTCGGAATGTTTCGTGTTGTAACGGTTGATGTGAGCGATGGCTTCCTCTAAAGAATCCACCGTCTTCAGGGACAAAATATAATCCAGATACTCCGTCCCGTAATCTTCTTCCCTCGCCGGAACACAATCCGGAAGCACCTCCCGTACTCTCCCGTCACCCCGAAGCTCCACCTTCTTCTCATCCAGAGCTTCTTTCAGCTTCGGCAGAAACGTCTCTCTGATCGCGCTGTGTACCACAAGGGACTCACAGGCATTGCACACGCCGATCCGCTGGGTCTTTGCATTGAATACGATCTTCACCGCCATGTCAGGATCCGCGTCCTTGTCCACATACACATGGCAGTTTCCGGTCCCCGTCTCGATCACGGGAACCGTGCTGTTTTCCACAACGCTTCGGATCAGTCCCGCGCTTCCCCTCGGGATCAGCACATCAATATACTCCTTCAGCTTCATAAACTCCACCGTAACCGCCCGGTCCGTGTCGCGGATCAGCTGCAGGACATCCTCCGGTATCCCACACTGCGCCAGAGCCTCCCGAAGCGCCTGAACAATAGCCTCGTTGGAATGGATGGCGTCGCTTCCCCCCTTCAGGATCACAGCGTTTCCGGTTTTAAAGCAGAGTCCGAAGGCGTCGGCGGTCACATTCGGCCGCGCCTCGTAGATGATTCCCACAACCCCCAGCGGCACGCGGATTTTCCTGATTTTCAGTCCGTTGGGACGTTCAAATTCCTCCATGCATTCGCCGATACAGTCCGGCAGATCCGCGATCTGGCAAAGCCCCTCCGCCATGGCTTCGATCCGCCCTGCGTCAAGCCGCAGTCTGTCCAGCATCCCAGGACTCATACCGTTCTTTCGGGCTGTCTCCATATCCCTTTCGTTGGCGGCAAGAATCTCGCCGTTTTTCTCCTTCAGCCGCTTTGCCGCAGCCAGCAGCGCGCCGTTTTTCTCTTCCTCGGACAACCCCTGCAGCGCCAGCTTTACCGACGCCGCGCGCCGTCCCATCTCCTTAAGATCCGTCATAAAACGCTCCTTTCCTCAGAAACAGAGTACCTGATACGGTTTGATATCGCCCTCTCTGGACGGGATTTCTTCCGTCATCTGACATAAAAATCCTACCGCGATACAGCGCAGCCAAAGCGCCTCTTTATCCGCCAAAAAGGCGTCGTAATATCCCTTCCCGTAACCCAGCCTGTTCCGATATCCGTCAAAGGCGGCCCCCGGCATCAGAAGAAGCGTCCTCTGCGCCTGCTCCGGATCATACAGATATGCCGGCGTCTCCCCCGATGGTTCCGGGATTCCGCGGTACCCTTCCCTTAATTCGGACATATCCGTCAGTTGGTAAAACTGCATTTTTGCTTTTTCTGACGCTTCCGTCACTTTTGGGACATATACCTTCTTCCCAAGCCGGATCGCTTCCCTCAGCAGTTCGTGGGTGTCTATCTCGCTTCCAAAGCTTACAAAGCCCAGAAAAATATCCGAGCCGTAAAACCACTGATGCCCCAGGATCCGTTCCGTCATCAGCACAGACCCCCGCATTCTCTCCTGCGGGCTTAAATTCTCCCGCGCTTTCAGCGCCTTGCGCCGCAGACGGCTCCTGATTTCTCTTATTTCTTCATTGTCCCGCTTTGTTTCCATCGATTTTCCATACGCTTCCCCGCTTTTTGTCTCCGCTGTACCGGACAGCCGCGTCAACTCTTGTGCAGATTGCTCACAAAACCGGGGAGGTCAAAATTTTCATCCTTTCTGGCCGTAAACAGTGTGCCCTCCTGGCAGCCGTCCAAAATCCTGTGCAGTATGCCGATATCCCGGCTGTTGGCAATGATCATATCCACATTCGACCTGGTTGCGATCTGCGCCGCGATCAGCTTTGTGTTCATGCCGCCGGTTCCCACGCTGCTTCCGGTAGTCTCCTTCCCCATTTCCATCAGCTTCGCCGACAGTTCATCCACCTGCGGGATAAATTCCGCGTTGGGATTCTTTCTGGGATCGTCCGTATAAAGGCCGTCGATATCGGACAGAAGGATCAGCAGATCCGCCTCCACCAGCGCGGCCACCACCGCGGACAGCGTGTCGTTGTCCCCGAATTCGATCTCATAGGTTGCGATGGTATCATTCTCGTTCACAATGGGGATCGTCCCCATTTTCAGAAGCTCCGAAAAAGTATTGTGGGCGTTGTAACGGTTCAGGTCGTCCACAATGGTATTCTTTGTCATCAGGATCTGGGCCGCCACCTGATTATACTCCGCAAAGAGTCTCTGGTACGTCATCATCAGTCTCGCCTGCCCCACCGCGGAGCACGCCTGTTTTACGGCAAGGCTTTCCGCCTTGCTGTCCACCCGCAGATCCCGCCGGTTCACCGCGTTCTTTCCCGCCGCAATGGCGCCGGAGGTCACAAGAATCACTTCCCTGCCCCGGTTCCTGATATCGCTGAGCTCGCGCACCAGCTTTTCTATGCGGATATAGTCCATGTCCCCCGTCTCCCGGTGCGTCAGGGAGGAAGAACCGATCTTCACCACGATCCGCTTCTTATCCTTCATCTGTTCTCTCAATGTGCTCATCCTGTCATTTCCGCCTGTCTGCGCCTTTTACGCGCCGATTTTATCTGATTTCCCGCCATAAGATATTTTACTGTATTTTACCGGAAGCGTCAATCCTTACTGCCGGGCCATGATCCGGCCGGAAACCGGATCCGGAATCATTATCAGCCATATCGAACGGCATGTACTCCGCCGCGATGGTCTCCGCCACCCGCAGGCCGTCCATGGCGGCGGATGTGATTCCGCCGGCGTATCCCGCGCCTTCCCCGCAGGGATAAAGTCCCCTTACCGCAGACTGCAGCGTCTCGTCCCTGCTGATCCTCACCGGGGAAGACGTTCTGCTCTCCACGCCGGAAACCAGCGTGTCCGGTCTGTCAAATCCCCTGATCTGTCTCCCGAAGGCGGCCATCCCTTCCACGAAAGCCCTGCTGCAGGCCGGCGGCAGGATCCTGCTCACATCGGCCCAGACATACGCTCCCGCGCACTGAGGCTGCGGAGAATCCGCCCCGTCTTCCGATCCGGCTGATTCGGCCGAGCCGTTCGTTTCGTTCGACCTGTACGAACCGGCCGATCTGTACGTCCTGTCCGATTCGTTTATTTCGACCGACCCCTCCAATCCGTTCGACTCGTACGACCTGTCCGCTCCGTCCGATTCGTCCGCTTCTCCCTCCACCTGGCGGCGGAAATCTCCATACCTTTGGACAGGGATCTTCCCGTCTCCAAGTTCATACGCTTTTTCCTCCAGCCGTCTCTGAAATTCCACGCCCGCCAGCGGATGATCGGATCCGAAATCCTCCGGAGCCACCGCGACGACAACCGCGCTGTTGGCGTTTTGCCCGCTGCGTCCGCTGTAGCTCATGCCGTTCACCGCCGTCCTGCCAGGCTCGGAGGATGCGTTTACCACATATCCCCCGGGACACATACAGAAAGAGTACACGCCCCTGCCGTCGGACGCCTGCGCAGTCACCTTGTAGGACGCCGCCCCCAGCTCCCCCGGATCGGCCTTTCCGTACTGGCTCTCGTTGATCATGGACTGCAGATGCTCCACCCGGAGTCCTACCGCAAAGCTCTTTGCTTCCATGGGGACGCCCTGTCGGTAAAGCGTTTCAAAGGTGTCTCGCGCGCTGTGGCCGCAGGCCAGCACCACCTGTCCGCAGGCCAGCGTCTCCGTCCCGTTCACCTCAACTCCCGAAATTCTGCCGTCCTGAATCAAAAGCCCCGTCACCTGACACGAGAACCGCACTGTTCCTCCAAGTCTCAGGATCTCCCTTCTCATTTCCCCCACGATCCGGCACAGCACATCCGTACCGATATGAGGTTTCGCCTCGTACAGGATACTGTCCTTCGCCCCGAACTTCACAAGCGTTTCCAGCACCACGCCGTTTCTGCCGTCCCTGTCCTTCACAAGCGTGTTTAGCTTTCCATCGGAGAAGGCGCCCGCACCGCCCTCGCCGAACTGCACGTTTGAAGAAGGATCCAGCCGTCCCGTCTTCCAGAAGCGTTCCACGTCCTCCTGTCTTTCCTCCACGCATTTTCCCCGCTCCAGCAGAATGGGCCGATAGCCGCCAAGCGCCAGAAAATAGCCGCAGAACAGCCCTGCCGGCCCCATCCCCACGATGACGGGCGGCTTTGACAGCTTCCTCTCTCCCGGCCCCGGGAAGCGGTAGACAACGGGCCTGACAGGACTTACCATGCCATCTCTGCCACGGAACCTCCTTAGGACGCGCTCCTGGTCCTTCACCTCCACGTCCAGTGTATAAATATAAAATATTTCCGGTTTCTTTCTTGCGTCCACGGAACGTCTTACGATCTTTACGCTTTTTATGTCCCCGGGAGATACCTTAAGGAACCCGGCGGCCATCATCTTGGGACTGATCTTCCGGCCCGCTTCCGTCTTTACCTGATTCAGGCGCAGCATTGTCTCAGCCCTCCCCTGCGGCGGCCATGGCCGCCAGATATCCGCTGCACCACGCCCAGTGGAGATTGTATCCGCCGCATTTTCCGTCCACATCAAGGATTTCGCCGGCAAAGTACACGCCGGGCGTCCTGACGGATTCCAGCCGGTCCGTCACCTCCGAAAGCGGTACGCCCCCCGCGCAGACCTGAGCGCTGTCATAAGAATTGCTCCCCGTCACATGCAGCGTCCACTGTCTGCAGAGCCGGAAGACTTCTCCCAGCGCCTTCCTGTCCGCATCCCGAACCGCGTCCCCGGGTTTCAGCCCGGCCGACCTGAGAAACAGCATCATCAGTTTTTTATGTAACATTCCGGTAAAATATGCTTCCACGGTCCTTCCGTCCCGCAGCAGGAGTTCCCTTGACGTAAACAGCCGCTCATATTCTTCACTCCCGTAATCCGGCAGAAAATCCACATTGATCCGGACTTCCTTGCCGTCCGCCAACAGGTAATTGACCAGACGGCTTACCTGAAATACCGGGATGCCGGAAAGACCGTAATCCGTGATCTGCAGCTCTCCCCGCTCCGCCGCGGCGCACTCCCCGCCGGAGAGCACCGATATCTGCGCGTCGGCCCTCACGCCGGCCACACTTTTCAGGAACGTTTCCCTGCATTTTAGTTGAACCAGTGCGGGAACCGTGGGCGTCAGGCTGTGGCCAAGCCGCTTCGCCAGCGCAAAGCCGCTGCCGTCGGAACCGGTCTTCGGCGCCGCTTTCCCTCCGCAGGCAAGAATCACCCTGTCAAACAAAAAGCTTTCTCCGCCGCCGGACACCCGGATTTTGCCCGACACGTCCCGCTCCACATCGCTTACTTTGCATTCCGTCACCTGACGCACGCCCAGCGCCGTGAGCTCATACCGCAGGGCATCCTGCACCGCCGACGCCTGTTCGCAGGCGGGGTAAAGCAGGCCGTTCTTCTCCTTCAGCATCACGCCGATTCCCTGAAAGAACGAGACGGCGTCCTCCGTGCCGAACCGTTTTAGAAAGCCCGCAAGCTTTTCCGGCTCCCTGCTGTAATACGCCGTTACATCCAGATTCCGGTTCCCAAGATTGCATTTTCCGTTTCCCGTGGAAAGAAGCTTTTTCCCAAGGCGGTCCGTTCCCTCCAGAACCGTCACATCCGCTCCCTGTCTGGCCGCTGTGATGGCAGCCGTCATTCCGGCCGCGCCTCCCCCTATGACTCCGATTTTGATTCCGGACATTCCCGTTTCCTCCCTGCGGCCATGTCGGACACGGCCCGTTTTATGATCCCGCTCTTCGCTTTTCACTCCCCGCTCATCGCGCGCCGCTTCTCGCGTTTCGTTTCTGGTTCTTCGCGTTCCGCTCTTCGCACTTCGCGTTTCGTTCTTCGCTTCTCGCTTCTCGTTCTTCACTTCTCGTTCTTCGCTTCTCGCTTCCCGCGCCCCGCTTTCCGCGCGCCGCTGCCCGGCGTTCCATCCGTCCCAAACACAAAAGAGAGACCGCGGCGCAATACCTGCCCCGCTTCCGGCGCAACGCACGCCGAAAACAAATCCCCGCTAGGACGAATATGTCTCCAGAAAATGATAGAGCGTCTCCTCGTCCTCGACCCGCATCATCCGGAGAATCTCCTGCTGCAGCTCATAGGGAAGAGAATCCATCGGAATCTCCGTATCGATATAGACTGTGGACTGATCCTCCAGATATACCCGCACCTTGCCGTCGTAGGCCGCCAGGAAAAAGCTGGAACTCGGCTGGACATATCTGTAATCCATCCGGACCACCACCCGCTCTCTGGCAAAGGAAAGCACCTCCAGCCCCACAAAGCCCCGCTCCAGCTCTTTTAAAGGCGGTGAAGCGGCGTAAGTGTTCATGGCGGTCAGAAACTGTTCCCGGTTCATTCCCACATATTTGTCCGGCAGGCTCCATGTCGTCTCCACCACCGTATGGCGGAGAACATCCGTCTCCTCCAGCACATAGGCCGTCCCCACATAAAGGGTTTCCGACGCGGCGGAAACCTTCTCCGCATCCGCCGTCTCGTCCGACAGGCGTTCTCCCGCGGCGTCCGCCCCGCCTGTCCCGGTCAGAACAGGATCCCCCGCCGTGTCTTCTCCGGCAGCCCCTCCCGCCCCGTCCTCCACAATCTCGATCTCCCGGGCGCGCAGCGGTTCCCCTGTCCCCGGATCATAATACCGGGTTACTTCGATTCCCGCAAAAAATCCAATGGCAAGCAGCGTCAGCGGATATACAAAATACAAGCCGATACCTTTTACAAATTTCATACTGTTCTCCTGATCTTTGTAATCAGTATCAGCCGATTTTCCGTTTCTTATACATTAAGACATACATTAACAGACGTGAAGCAGCTGTCCAAGAGAGCGGATCAGCCTTCCGCCGGGAATGATATCCAGCTCCTGTTCCCGAAAATCCCGGATGAGAAGCAGAACGATCCAGTACAGGGCCCCGCCCACGAAAAGCGCCGCAAGAAGCGTCACTCCGTTTCCCAGATGGGGCGTAAACAGTTTTGCGATCAGCGCGCAGAGAAGTCCGGCCCCGGCCGCCGCTCCCGCCGGCTTTAAGATCAGCTGCAGCCAGTCGGGCTGTATCCGAAGCTGCCGGAAACAGAAAGCCCCCAGCAGGATCAGAAGAATCGCCTGCCCCGCGATCCCCGCATAGACCAGCGAAAGGATCCCCGTCTTTTCCGTGTTTAAAAGCACCGTCACGGCGATCACATACACCACATCCGATATTCCCACAGCTCCCAGAACCAGAAGTTTTCCTCCTGTCATAATCAGAAGACGTCCGATGTAGAAAATCATCACAAGCAGCACTACCGTAAAGCTTCCCCCCTGAAGCAGGCGTCTGGCCGGATCCGGCATGCCCGGACTAAAGAGACCTGCAAGCTGCGGCGCCATCACCGTCAGGAACACGGAAGCAAACAGCGCGTGGACCAGTCCCAAATGGATGCCGCTCTGAAAAGCAGTCCGTGCGAAGCGCTGCTCGTCCTTTCTGAGACAGGCCGCCGTTCTGGCGCTCACCGGAAGCAGCAGCATGATCACCAGCGACGCGCATACGCCGCACAGCACCCAGTACATTGCCGCATAGATTCCATATTCGCTGACCGCCGCGTCGCCCTGCCCTCTCTTCTGGAAAAAGACAAAGCCCAGCGGAATCGGCAGAAAAAGCAGAAACTCCGTCAGCCAGTGCAGCCCTCTGCCGCTCCAGAGAAGCCGGATGCTGTCCGCAAAGGAAACCGCCGCGACGCGCATTCCCTCCTGCTGATATTTCTCCCTGTCCCGTCTGCTGCCGCGATAAATCAGATAAAGAAAGATGACGACAAAAAGCTCCGACACGCTGACTGCGATCCCCACGCCAACGCCGCCGTACATGGAAGTGAAATTTTCCTGCACCAGCAGCCTGCTCACCTTCTCGCCGTAATTCCCCAGCAGGCGGCCGAACAGCAGGCTGAATCCGAGAATGAACACCTGACGCAGAATCCCCGATACGGCCGTGGGCAGCTGCGTTCCTTCTCCCTGAAAATATCCCAGCAGTACGGCCGACACGGAACGCAGAAAGATCACAGGCGAAAGCACCATGAGGACAAACGTACTGTACCGCAGCCGGAAAACCGACTCTGTGATCCATCCGGCGCCCGCCAGAAGCAGCAGGCTTCCCGCAAGCCCAAAGGCCATCTGAAATATCATGGCGTTCCTGCGGAGTCTGTCCGCATTTTTATGCTGTCCCCTGGAATTTCTGACCCGCAAAAGCCTTCCCAGCGAATCCCCGAGATTTCCGCCCACAACAATCCATACCGCCGTCACCGCCTCCAGCGCCGCCGCAAGATACGCAGCGCCGTTGTATCCCGTCAGTTTTGCCGCCACCGCAAACGTAAGCAATGTAAGAATCATTGAAACGGCCTGCAGCTGCCTGCTTTTTACCTCCACCTGATTCATCCGCTGTCCCTCAATCATCTCTGGTAATTCCCAGTTTTTCCAGTATCTCTTCCTGTTTTTTCTCCATCAGCCCGGCGTCCGCCTCCTCCACGTGGTCATAGCCGCACAGATGAAACATGCTGTGCGCCACCAGAAAGGCAAATTCCCGCCGCAGACTGTGGCCGTAGCTCTCCGCCTGCTCCCGCATCCTGTCCACACAGATACAGATATCCCCCAGCACGAGCTCTCCCGTATCCGGATCAAAATAATCCGCTTCCCTCTCCTTCGGTATCTCAAAGCGCCCGGGCTCGGAAAAATCCAGATTGGGAAAGGAAAGGACGTCCGTCACCCGGTCCGTCTGCCGGTACTGCCTGTTCAGCCTGCGGATCTCTTCCCCGTCCGTAAGCAGGAGGGATACCGAGACCGGGTACGGGCATCCTTCCGCCTCCAGCACGCTTTCACACACCTGCCGGGCCGTATCCTCCACAGAAAAGGCAAATTCCTCTCCCGTTTCGTTCTCAACGCAGAAAGTCATAATAAAGCTTTTCCTCCTTGAAGATCCGCTGCATCATGCGGAATTCCCGCATGGTAACGCTGCAGAGATCAAAACTTCCCTCTTTCAGGAACGTGTCAAATATTCCGTCGATCACCCTGTCGTAGTCAACCCCGTTCTCCGGTTCCCGTCTCAGCATTTCGCTGACGGAAGCCACCACCGTGTCGGCGCAGACCAAAACTGCCGTCTCCTTTCGCCGTACCCTGTTCCTGTTGTTCCGGTAATCCTCCAGAATCCCGGCGGCCGCGGGCGGAAAAGAATCTTCTTTTCGTTCCTTGAGACGGTGATAATACCCCGCGCATTTCAGCGCGTCCACGTCAAGCCCCAGCCGCATTCCGATCCGCTCGCAGAAATAAGCCGTGTGAACCGCGCGCATGTATTCCTGCCGGTCTTTTTCCCGCAGATCGGCCAGCGCCGCCGCTTCCGTGTCGTTCACTTCCAGATAAATATTTCTGTGCTGGTACACCACCATGGAGGAAAACAGCTTCAGACACCCCAGAAGCAGGATGCTTGTGATAATCATGTTGACCCCCGGGACCAGAAACATTTCCGCATCCGGCCGGGCGTTCTCAGGCAGCACCGTGCAGGCCGTCTCGCAGACAAGCAGGCACAAAATGGACAGCGTCAGGGGAATCCCGATATGAAAGTCCTTTTCCAGATGCCGGAACAGCGTCAGGGCAAAAGCGCCGCTGATCAGGTACAGCGCGTATCCGTTCACGGAGCCGCCGCCCAGCGTGACGGGAATCACCAGCAGCACCGACGCGCCCAGCAGTCCCGTGCTCATATTGCCGAACAGCGCAAGAAGCACATACACCAGCAGAAACGGCCATCCCGCCACCGGCAGAAAGCCGCAGACAAAGGCCACGGCAAGACAGGCCCCCATACAGATCCAGAAGCGGAACACATGCTCTCCGTTATTGTAATCCAGCTCGCCCCGCAGGTACTCTCTGCGGAAATGAAAGCCCGTCACGGCGAGTCCCAGAAGCACCGTCACACAGCCGCCGAGAAGCCTGTCCTCCGGTATCTGCCGGATCCTGCCGAAAAACCACATACCGGCGCTGCCCAGTATTAAAATTGCCAGCTCGGCGGGAAACAGCTTCCAGCCAAGCGCCCGTCTATTTTCTTCCATACTTTTCCCGGTTTCTGTTTTTTTCTTTTGCCTCGTAATCGTCGTAAGCCTTCACGATACGCTGCACGAGGGGATGCCGCACCACATCCCTGTCCGTCAGGGTACAGAACGCAATATCGTCGATCTTTCCCAGTACCTTTGCAGCCACATCGAGACCGGACCGCGTCCCCGCCGGCAGATCCTTCTGGGAAGCGTCCCCCGTGACAACCACCTTGGAGCCGAACCCGATCCGGGTCAGAAACATCTTCATCTGGGCCGGCGTGGTATTCTGCGCCTCGTCCAGAATGATGAAGGCGTTGTCCAGAGTCCGGCCGCGCATATAGGCAAGGGGCGCCACTTCTATCAGGCCCTTTTCCATATTTCTGGCAAAGTTTTCCGCCCCCATGATCTGATACAGCGCGTCATACAGCGGCCGCAGATAAGGATCCACCTTGCTCTGCAGGTCTCCGGGCAGAAAGCCCAGTTTTTCCCCCGCTTCTATGGCAGGCCTTGTGAGGATGATCCTCCCCACTTCTTCATTCTTAAACGCCGTGACCGCCATGGCCATGGCAAGGTAGGTCTTGCCCGTACCCGCAGGTCCCAGTCCGAACACGATCATGTTCTTTCTGATGGCATCCACATAAGTTTTCTGCCCCAGGGTTTTTGGCTTGATCGGCTTCCCGTTCACCGTGTGGCAGATACAGTCCTCGTCTATCTCCGAGACGACATTCTCCCGTTCTTCCATTCCCATCGTAATAGCGTAATCCACGCTCTGTTCCTCAATCTCGTTTCCCCTCTCGGAAAGGATGACAAGCTGCTTCAGCACGCCCACGGCTTTCCGGACCATTTCCTCTTCCCCGGAGACGGTTACGCTGCCGTTTCGATCCACAACCGAGACGCCGAAATCATGCTCCAGCTTCTTTACATAGACATCCTGCGCGCCGAATATCTTGCGCATGTGCTCGCTCGGCATCTCCAGCTTTCGTGAATATTCCCTGTCACTGCTCATCTTGTTGGGGGTCTCCGCTCTCCTTCTTCACAATGGCGGCGCTTTTTCCCACGGGACCGCGTACAAGAAACGACCCGTTCAGAACCCATCCGCCGCTTTCTGTATTTATTGTAACATTTTTTTCAATAATTTGTACCCCTTTTTCCTCTAAACTTGTAAGAAAAGCAATTATTTTTTCGTTCAGGATCTGCGCGGCCTCTTCTTTTGTATATCGGAACTCAACATTCTGGTATTCCCGGTAGGTACAGTTTCCGATGGCTGCCGGGACGGAAAGCTTCTCAAACAAAACCGGCGTGCTCTCTCTGACCAGACTGTCGTACACCAGATAAGGCTTCTCCACGGGAAGCTGCAGCCTGCGGCTCCCCAGTCTCAGATAACGGCTCTTTTTTTCTCTGCCCGTATAAACCTTCTTCACATAGTCGGCCGCCAGATGTTCCTCGCAGGTTACGGTATATTCCAGAATCACATCGGCGTCCGCGTCCACATAGTGATACTCCCGCACCGTCCCGTCGTCGTTCGGGATGGGAACCGTTCCCTCAACCAGAACCGTCCCTTCCTCCACCGTGTCGCCGATGGAGACGGCCGGGACGCCGCTTCGGACGATCATGGATACAATCACGCCGCCGTGCTCCGACAGAAGATCCGTTCCGCCCTCCGTCTGCGGTTTCTCCGTAACGGCAGGCGCGTCGTTCTCCTTGATGTCCACCACAAGTTTTGTCCCCTCCAGCTTTGCCGACGCCCATGTGACCTGGGGAAACTGCCGCCGGATCTCCTTCTCCAGTTCCTCGATATCCAGCGAATCTTTTTGCATCCCGATCGCAATGCCGTGGGATTCCAGAAAATCGTCGAACACGTCGCGGGTGATCTGGTAGTTGCCGCTCAGTTCGATGCTCCACACATACCGGGCGGAGAAAATCCAGAACGCCACGGCCAGTACAAGCCCCGCCGCAAAAACCTTCCGCTTCAGCAGCCGCGGCAGAAGAAAAGGCAGTCCATACCGTTCCAATATGGCTGCCCTCGTTCCCGTTTTCTTCACAATGGGGCGCAGCGCCCGGAATCCCTTCAGGTGAATGCACATTTCGTACGCGTCGCCCTTTTTTTCGATGTCCCAGAGCAGGATTCCCTTATTGCTGCACAGGTTCATGAACCGTTCCGGGGAGAAACCCCACACGCGGATGCGCAGGTATCCCCTCAGATATTTCAGAAGCTTTATCATGTCCTATCCTCTTTCCATCCGTCTCCAACGCGCTTACAGATATCTCACGCAGGCGATACAGCCGCTGATCTTCATATCCTCGTTGGTATAATAGTCGATGGAAAGCCCGGCGCCCTCAAAGCAGACCTGACACGTCTTTCCCTGCAGGAGAATCTGGTTTTCCGTGTACTCCAGAATCCCCCGGTAATTTTCGATCCACGCTTCGCAGGAGCCTGTCAGCGTGACCTTGATAGCCCCCATGAGAATGTCCTTGGGGAGCTTCAGAGTCTCTATCATGGATTCCCGCTGTGATTCCGTTTGCCGGCTGCATTCTTTCTTTCTTCTCATGTTTCATTTATATTACCCTAGCCGGAAAACTATGCCCCGGATTTGCGCCGCGGCATGATTCGTCAGGACAGGATCTTCCGAATCAAAGGCCTTTTCGCGGGCTCCGTCTCCGAAATTTCACAGGCCATGAGAAGCCTTTTTCGGGCCGCTTCCGCCTTTTCGGGATCGTTTGCGTGAAGCACGGCAAGGGTTTCTCCCTCTTCCACCCGGTCGCCCACCTTCCTGCGCAGGATGAGTCCGACGGAGAGATCGATCCCGCTGTCCTTTGTCTCCCTGCCGCCCCCCAGGATCAGGGAACAGATTCCCACCTCGTCGCAGACGATCCGGCTCACATATCCGCTCTTTGGCGCAGGGACGGGCTGTACCAGGCGCGCCTTCGGGAGCAGGTCCGTATCGTACACCGCCGCCGGATTTCCGCCCTGCGCCGCCACAAATTCCTCCAGCTTCTTTAACGCGCGGCCGGTGCGGACGGCTTCCTCCAGCATCCCGCGGGCCTCCTTACAGCTTCCGGCCCTTCCGCTGGCCAGGAGCATCTGGCTTCCCAGCGTATAACACAGCTCCATAAAATCCGCCGGTCCCTCTCCCTTCAAAGCGTCGATGGCTTCCTTTACCTCAAGGGCGTTCCCCACGGCGTATCCCAGCGGCTGATCCATGTCGGAGATCACCGCCGACGTCTTTCTGCCCGCGTCCGTGCCGATCCGCACCATCTCTTCCGCCAGCGCCTCCGCGTCCGCCTCTTCCTTCATAAAGGCGCCGCTTCCCGTCTTCACGTCAAGGACGATGGCGTCCGCCCCCGCCGCCAGCTTCTTGCTCATGATAGAGCTTGCGATCAGGGACATATTATCCACCGTGGCTGTCACGTCCCGCAGGGCGTACAGCTTCTTGTCCGCGGGCGCGAGCTCCGCCGTCTGCCCCATGATGGCGATTCCGATTTTGTTTACGTTTTCGATAAACCGTTCCGTAGTAAGCGCCGTGGTAAACCCCGGAAAGCTCTCCAGTTTATCGATTGTGCCGCCGGTATGTCCCAGACCTCGTCCGCTCATCTTTGCCACCGGTATGCCGCAGGCGGCCGCCATGGGCGCAAGCGCAAGGGACGTCTTGTCTCCGACGCCCCCCGTGCTGTGCTTATCCACCTTGATTCCCCGGACGGCGGACAGATCCAGCGTATCGCCGCTGTGCGCCATCGCCATGGTGAGGGCGGCTGTCTCGCGTCTCGTCATCTTCCGGAAATAAATCGCCATCATCAGGGCGGACGCCTGATAATCCGGTATTTCTCCCCTTGTATACCCCTCCACGAAAAAACCGATCTCTTCCGCCGTCAGTTCCGCTCCGTTCCGTTTTTTCATGATAATATCATACATTCTCATTTTTTAAGCCCTCTTCCGGATCCCGCCATGCAGCGTCAACCGCTCAAAACCCAGATATGCTTGATCTGGTCCTTCAGTTCCTCCCAGGTCCACGCGCGCCTGCCCGAGTTTGCCACTTGTTAGTTAATCCCAATTAAATTTTTTCCTTATTTTGCAAGGTTTTACTTGCTTTTTTTGT
>CANPXL010000043.1 GCA_947586055.1 uncultured Acetatifactor sp.
TACTTTCAGGGAGTAATCAGACTCAATTTTGTAGATATGTCTTTACTTTGAACTGGCTACGGTGTGAAAAGTAACAATTTAAAGCGGCGGTCATGGAGGACGCGGAGGAATCACGGGGATAAAAGTATTGACAAGAGTTCGCTGATGTGTGAAAGTAGTAAGGGTAAGGCGCGGCTGCCGTGAAAAAAGACGGATTGTGCCGGAGGCGTAAGAGGAAAGAATTTTTTGCAATGCGAACCGGCGGTCCGACGCTGTGGGTGAACCGGGGGAGGAAAGCAGATGAACGGTAAGTTCTTTGATCTGAAGAAGGAAAAACAGGACAGAATGATCAACGCGGCTCTGAAGGTTTTCGCGCTGCATGGCTACCGCCATGCCAGCACGGACGATATTGTCCGGGAAGCGGCGATCAGCAAGGGGCTGCTGTTTCACTATTTTCAGAGCAAGCTTGGCGTGTACAGCTTTATCTACGATTACAGCGTCCGTTACATGATCCTGGAGATGCATACCGCTGTGGATCCCGATGAGAAAGACCTTTTTGAGGTGACAAAGCAGGTGGAGCTGGCCAGGATGAGAGCCATGCGGGGATATCCCTACATGCAGCAGTTTCTGAATCGTTCCATGGCGGAGGATGTCAGCGAAGCGCTGCTTGCCATCGAAGAGAAAAGAGGGGCGCTGGAGGCGGCGGCGGACGCTGTTTACGAACAGGTGGATTACACCCGGCTGCCGCCCCGGATTGACGGGGAAAAGCTGCGGAAAATGATGGATTTTACCGTTAAGGGGCTGCTCTCGGAACGGTTTCAGGACGCTTCGTTTCAGCCCGAAATGCTCTACGACGAGATCTGCGGCTATCTGGATATGATGAAACAGATCGTCTGCCAGTCTACTTGCTCATCTTAAAGGGAGGATCCGCGGGATATCCTCCTTTTAGTTTCTGCATGCCCCGCTGGATGGCGTCTCTGGAATTTTTCCAGTCGGCGTTCTGATTCCTGTAATCAAACTTCTCCACCATCCATGCGACGTCTCCTGCGACCCGCTGCATGTTTTGTTCCATCAGCGGCAGGAGAATCTCGTAAAATTCCGTCTTTTCCCGGTCTGAGAGCCTGGAATCCGACGCTTCGCACAGTTCTCCGAAGTGGCTGAGGCAGAATCCCTTGCTGCTGCGGATTTTATCCCGAAAATCAGAATCCTGTTTCCAGAGATAGAAAAAGGTATCCATGTATCGGTCGTAGGTTTCCCTGAACTGGCTGCATATATAGCAGGAAGCGTTTTTCTCGCGGACCCACATTCCAATGGCGTTTCCGCTGCCCTGCGCTTTTTTCAGTTTTTCTTTCAGAGAGGATTTCCCGGGCCGGAAAGCGGCGAAGGTTTTCTGCATTTCGCCGATCATTCTGCGGTAATGGGTTTTCAGGATCCAGGCGTTTCCCAGCGTATTCCCGTAGTCGAACATTTTCTGAAAATGGGCGCGGCAGAAGCCGGCCCGGTCCGTCATGTCGCGGATATCGGCTTCCATGTAGGAAGCGCTGCTTCCCAGAACAAAATCCAGAAGATCCTGTTCGATGCTGCGCTCAATGTAACAGAAAGGACATTCGTCTCCTGCGTTCACCGCGTCGTTCAGGGGGATGGTATATAACTGTTCTTTCATGCTCCGTATCCTTTCTCTTTTCTCCTGCATTCCCAAGGGCAGGATTTTTCGTTTTCAGTATAACATGGCGGAGAAAATGTGGCAAGGGCGGGGATTTCGGAAAAGACAAAAAGAAGACATATTTTTGTAAAAATTGTGAGGAATCTGTTATTTAAAATTAAGATTTTTTAAGTTGTAATAGAAAAAAAGAGAAGATACTATATTGGTATGGAAGAAATTCCGGATGAAACGGCGAAAGATGTGATGAGATTTGTTATTTAACAGTATTGGTTTCCTGCTCTGTTTCCTTCCGGCGTTCCTGTTTCTGTACGGCATCACCCCAGGACGGTATAAAAATGTGACGCTTCTGGCAGGAAGTCTGCTTTTTTATGCCGCCGGCGATCTGAAATTTCTGCCCCTGCTTCTGGGGTCGGTGCTGGTAAACTTTCTGCTGGGACAGGGATTTGCGCGCGCGTCCGCGCGCGACGGAAACGGCCGGATCAGGGACAGCGTCATTGCAAGGAAAAACAAAATTCTGCTGGGAACGGCGGTGGCTCTTAACCTGGGGGTGTTTGCGTTTTTCAAGGCAGGGCTCGGCGGAGAGGGACTTCCGCTGGGCATCAGCTTTTATACCTTTCAGATTCTCGGTTATCATTTTGACGTCTACCGGGGAGAACAGCGAAGAGAAAATTCCCTGATGCGGTTTGCAGTCTATATCTGTATGTTCCCACGGCTGATTTCCGGCCCTGTTGTGGCCTACGGAGAAGTAAGACAGGAGCTGAGGAACCGGCAATTTACGGCCGACGGCCTGCAGCAGGGATTAAAGGTATTCACCATGGGACTTGCGGCCAAGGCGCTGCTGGCGGATCAGATCGGAATCCTATGGAACGATGTGCAGGTGACGGGATTCGAGAGCATTTCAACCCCTCTGGCCTGGATGGCCGCGGCGGCCTACTCCCTGAAGATTTATTTTGACTTTTACGGGTATTCCCTGATGGCGGTGGGGCTTGGCAGAATGTTGGGATTTAAGCTGCCTGAAAACTTCCGGGAACCGTATATGGCGGTCTCGCTGCGGGATTTTTACCGCAGATGGCATATCACGCTGGGAAGATGGTTCTGCAAGTATGTGTACATCCCCTTGGGCGGCAGCCGGAAAGGGTTTTTGCGGACGGTTGTAAATTTGTTTGCGGTATGGATTTTAACGTCTGTCTGGCATGGTACCACGGTGAATTTCCTGATCTGGGGCATGCTGATCTGTCTGCTGATCGTCTTTGAGAGACTGATGGAGGCGGCAGGGGCAGACAGGCTGTTTCGGCGCGGTATCCTGAGAGCGGCGCCTCACCTTTATCTGTGGGCGGCGGTCATGGTGACGTGGATGTGTTTTGCCATTCCGGATACGGCCGAGCTTTTCGTTTATCTTGGAAGAATGTTCGGCGCGGTGCCGGGACTCTGCGTCAGCGCGGGAGACTGGATCAGGGCGCTTGAGACTTATTGGTATCTGTTTGCGGTGGGATTTCTGGCATGTACGCCGCTGATCAAACGAATTTTCCGCAGATGGAAGGACAGTTTTGCGGGAACCCTGGTTCTTGCCGTCCTGTTCTGGGTCTGCGTCTGGAGACTGCAGGTGCAGGGGCAGAATCTGTTCCTGTATTCTGGTTTCTGAGAAACGGGACGGAAATGGCGCCGGCCGCTCAGGAAAGGTATGGGATAACGGTGAAACGGATAAAAAAATGGTCTTTTCTGATCTTGCTGATGGGATTTGGACTCATCTATCTGTCCTGGGTGGACCACTGGGGGTTTTATACGGAAACTTACGGGCGTGTAAAGCAGTTCTGCCGGAGTCTGTTCCTGGCAGAAGAAGCGCATCCCGGGGAGCCGTCCGCGTCTTTCGGGGGGGATGCGCCGGGCGGGATGCAGACGGCGGGGGCCGGAGAAGGGGAACCGGAGGGACAGACGCCCGGGGATGCGCCGGACGGGCAGGAGCAGACCGGAAACAGCCATGTGACGGAAGAGGGATTCTGGGACGGGAGCGAGCCGGCGTATATGACGGTGGAGGACGACTATTTCAGCGACGCCGTTTTTATCGGAGATTCCAGAACCGTAGGGATGTTTGAGTACGGAGGGCTGGAACAGATCACCACTTTTTATGCGTCGAAGGGACTGACCATATATAAGCTGTTTGACTCCCGGATCGTGGATGTTCCGGGGCAGCTTCAGAAACAGACGATAGAGGAGGCTCTTTCGAACAACCGCTTCCGGAAGATCTATCTGATGGTGGGAATTAACGAGATGGGAACGGGAACGGTGGAAACATTTGCAGCAAAGTACGGGGAAGCGGTGAACCGGCTTCTGGAGCTGCAGCCGGACGCCATCCTGTATATTCAGGCGATTCTGAAAGTGACCACGGAGCGTTCCGCTCAGGGGGATTATATCAACAATGAGGGGATCGAAGCCCGCAACGAGGCAATCTCGCAGCTGGCAGATAATAAAAGGGTTTTTTACCTGGACGCGAATCCGGCAGTCTGCGATGAGACCGGGGGCATGGAGCCTTCCTATACGTTCGACGGCGTACATCTCAAAGCGCAGTATATCGGGCTCTGGAAAGAGTATCTGAAAGCGCACGCCATTGCTCTTTCAGAGGAATGACGCGGGAATGATGACAGGGCGGGCGTCATATAGTAAAGTGATGCGGATATCGTGAGGCAGATATGAAAATCATCGATATGCACTGTGACACGATCGGAGAACTGTTTTCGTCAAAAGACGGAGAGCGGGGCGGAACACTTCGGAAAAACGGACTCCATGTGGATCTGACACGGATGAAGGAAAGCGGCTACATGCTCCAGAATTTTGCGCTGTTTGTACGGATGCGGCAGGACAGAGACCCGTGGGAACAGGTATGCGGCCTTTGCGGATTTTATGAGAGACAGCTGGAGGAAAACAGGGACATGATCGCCGGGGTGTACCGGTTTTCCGATATTGAGGAAAATGAAAGGGCGGGCAGAATGTCCGCCCTTCTTACGGTGGAAGAGGGCGGAGTCTGCAAGGGTGAACCGGAAAAACTGCGCGAGCTGTATGACCGGGGCGTCCGGATGATGACGCTGACCTGGAATTTTCCCAACGAACTGGGATGGCCTAATTTCAGGAAGGGCGGGACCGGCAGGGAGCCTGAAACCGAAAAGGGGCTGACGGAGCGGGGCAGGATGTTTGTGGCTCTGATGGAAGAGATGGGAATGATCCCGGATGTCTCCCATCTTTCCGACAAAGGATTTTACGACGTGCTGGAGACGGCGAAAAAGCCCTTTGTGGCCAGCCATTCCAACGCAAGAGAGATCTGTCCCAATGTGAGGAATCTGACGGATAACATGATCCGGAAGCTGGCGGAGCGGGGCGGCGTTATGGGATTAAACTTCTTTGCCGACTTTCTGGAAAGCGCGCGGGAAGGAACGGAGAATCCCGGAACCGTGGCGGCGGTGGCGCGCCATGCCAGACATATTGCGGATACGGGCGGGATCGGCGTTCTGGGCTTGGGAAGCGATTTTGACGGTATCGACACGAACAGGGAGCTTCCCGGGGCGCAGAGTATGGGCCGACTGTGGGAGGCAATGAAGGCGGAGGGCTTCACGGAACGCCAGCTGGACGACGTTTTTTGGAGAAATGTCATGCGGGTTTACAGAGATACGCTCAAGAGGTAGTTTTTAAAACCACTAAAGAAAGATTAAAAAACTATAAAATATGATTCAAAAACACAAATGATGTTGCTATTTAATGAAAAAGGTGGTATTCTAAATCAGGACTGCAGAGATCGGCCGGCGGCTGTCCGTATCGGCCCGCGCTCCGCAGAAAAAAGCAGGGACGGGCTGTCAGACAGCGGAATAGAGGGGCCTATGAGAGAAGAATACCATATCATCAGCGATGGATCCTGTGATCTTCCTCCGGAGCTGGTTCAGGAAAAAAACATTACGGTGGTGCCGTTTTATGTATCTTTCGATGACAAAAAATACCTGAAGGAAGGCGTCGATATCGGCGTCAGGGATTTTTACCAGCAGATGGTTGACCGAAAGGGCGTCTATCCGAAATCCTGTATGCCGGGCATCAGGGACTATGAAGAAGTATTTCTGCCCTATGCGAAAGAGGGGCTTCCCGTGATCTGTATCTGTATCACGACCAAATTCAGCGGCTCCATGCAGACAGCGCTGAATGCCAGAGAAATGGTTCTGGAGACGTACCCGGAAGCGAAGATCACGGTCATTGACGCAACGGTCAATACGGTTCTCCAGGGGCTCTATGTGCTGGAGGCGGTGAAACTGCGGGACAGCGGCGTTCCCTATGAGGACGCCGTGCGCCGGCTGGAAGAGATCCGGAGTACGGGCAGGATTTTCTTTACGGTGGGGGATATGGAATACTTAAAACACGGCGGGCGCATCGGCAAGGTTGCGGCCGTGGCGGGCAGCGTGCTTGGGATTCGTCCCGTGATCACCCTGAAGCAGGGAGAGATCTTCCCTTCCGGGATCGGAAGGAGCCGCAGAAAGACGACGGAAAAATCTCTGGAACTGCTGGTTGACTACCTGAAGGCAAGCAAGCTGAGCGCGGACTGTTACAGTCTGGCTCTTGGGTTCGGTTACGATTATCAGGAGGCGGTGGAATACAGGGCGCATGTGCTGGAGACGCTGCATAAAAACGGATTTGCGGTGGAGGAGTTCCCGATCTATCAGATCGGAGCCGGGATCGGCGTGCATACCGGCCCGTATCCTCTGGGTCTTGGGATCATTGAAAAGGCCATGCATGACTGAGGAAGAAAGACTTAAAGAGCTTCGGTGCAGTGCGCGAGAAGCTCTTTTATGTTAGAAAAAGCATAGTCGGCGGGGTAGGGGGTGTTTTTCAGGTCCTCCGGGGCGGCTTCGCCGGTAAAGACCACGCAGGTATCCACGCCTCCGTTTATGCCGCAGGCAATGTCGGTGTAGAGTCTGTCTCCCACGACAAGAGTTTCTTCCCTTGTAAACCCGGACTGTTCCAGACAAAACTCTACCACTTGGGCGCTGGGTTTTCCGAGATATACGGGCGTTTTGCCGGTGGTCAGGGCAATCGTCTGACAGATGGCGCCGCAGTCGGGGACAAAGCCGAAACCGACAGGGCAGCGCAGGTCGGGGTTGGTAGCGTAAAACGGCGCGTCCGAGGTAAATAATACCTGACAGATCCGGGTCAGTTTACCGTAGGTCAGTTCGCTGTCGTAAGCCGCGACGACACATTCGATCCCGTTTTCCGCCTGCTCGGTCACATGCAGGCCGTTTCGGCGGAGTTCCTCCACAAAGGAAGCGGTTCCCATGACAAAAATTTTGGCATCCCGGTAGCGTTCTCTTAAAAACCGGACGGTCATAAGGCCGGAGGTCACAAACTGATCTTCGCATGTCTCAAGATGAAAGGCCTTTCGGAACCGCGTTACATAATCCTGACCGCTGCGGGTGGAATTGTTGGTGATAAAACAGGCCCTGCCGCCGATGCGGTCGATGTGGCGCAGCAGTTCGGCGCTGCCCGGATAAAGTGTGTCGCCGACGGCCAGCGTGCCGTCGATATCGAAAAGAAATAATTTCTTTTTTTTCAGATTTTCAACAGGTTTTCCCATGACAGGATCCTTTCTTTTACCGTAGTTTTCAGTATAGCACAGGCGGCGGAAGAAAGTAAAGGGGCGCCGGAAAAGAGGAAATATGAAACTGATCTCATGGAATGTAAACGGGCTGAGAGCCTGCATGCAGAAGGGCTTTTCTGATTTTTTCCATCAGGCGGATGCGGATATTTTCTGCCTGCAGGAGACGAAGCTTCAGGGGGGACAGATCGTTCTGGAGCTGCCCGGTTATTATCAGTACTGGAATTACGCGGAGAAGAAGGGCTATTCCGGAACCGCGCTGTTTACCAGAAAGGAGCCGCTTTCCGTCGCATACGGCATCGGAACGGAGGAACACGACCATGAGGGGAGAGTGATTACGGCGGAGTTTGCGGATTATTTTGTTGTGACGGTCTATACGCCCAACTCTCAGAAGGGGCTGACCAGACTGGAGTACCGCATGCGGTGGGAGAAGGATTTCCTGAAATACCTGAAAGGGCTGGAGGAGAAAAAGCCAGTGGTCTTCTGCGGCGATCTGAATGTGGCCCATCAGGAGATCGACCTTAAGAACCCGGGAGCCAATCGGGAGAGCGCAGGATTTACCGATGAAGAGCGCGGGTGCTTTGGGAAACTACTGGAAAGCGGGTTTGTGGATACCTTCCGGTATTTTTATCCGTCCGCCACGGGGATGTATTCATGGTGGTCCTATCTGTATCAGGCCCGGACGAGGAACGCAGGGTGGAGAATCGACTATTTTGTGGTCTCAAAAGCGCTGCAGGGAAGGCTTAAGGACGCAGGGATCTGTACGCAGGTCATGGGATCGGACCACTGTCCGGTGTGGCTTGAGATGGAGTGAAGAAAATGAGATTTTCCAAATCCGCGCCGAGTGCGAATATATCGAAAACACGCAGCTTCCCGACGGCTCCTTTTCTGTTCCCTGGACGTGGGGGAACGACTACAAGGAATGGTATGTCGCTGAAAACTGGTGCAAGGCCATCATCACCATGGATAATATGCTGTTTTTGAGGGAGTTTGGACGCCGGTAAAGAACAAGGCGGTTTGTCGGGAAATACGGAAGCCGGCCTTACCATAGTTTCGCTTAAGAAAGGGCGGGAGGCTGTCGAGTTGATGTGAAAGGCTGCGGTATTGGGATTTTCAGTCCCAGTAAGGGCTTTTTCATCGCGGAGCAGATTAATGAATCTCTTTTTTCGTGTATCGCCAATATGCCGCCGCAATACCGATGCAGGCATACATGATCCCGACTGCGATATATCCGGTGTGCAATCTGCCTTCTGCCAGAATATCCGCACCTTCGCAATATCCGAACGGGGTGATGTACTTCAGGAATTTCGCGTGATCCGTCATATTGGCGATCAGATTCAGAAAGTACATCATTGCCCCCAGCCCGATCCCGACACCGGCGCTGCCGCGGCGCAGAAACGCAGATATCCCAAAGCAGACGCCCGCCAATTCAAGCTGGAGCAGAAAATAAGCTCCGTGCAGCAGTATGATTTCTTTCCAGGGAACGTCCTCCCCGATCATCCCAATCGACAATAGGGAGAACGCGAGGATTATCAGATTCATCGCCGCGATCTGTATCAGCAGGGCAGCCAGTTTTTCGCCGGCAACGCGCGTCCTTGAGACGGGATGGGTCAGAAGGAACTCCGCGGTCTTGTCTTTTTCCTCTTTTGAAAGCATGGAAACACCTGCAAGCGAGGCAAAGAATGCGCCGCCAAGCCCGAGAATATTGCCGCACTCGACGGCATAAAAACCGATCAGCGTTCCAAAATTCAGCCGGTCCATACCGAAGGCGGCCGTAAAGCTGCCCATAGAGCCGAACAATTCCCCCATCGCATCCATATCTCCCTGTATCTCGGGGAATAGGAAAATACAGATCATGAGCAAAAACGCAATTGTCGCCGTCCAGATCAGAAATGTCGTTTTCCCATGCCGCAGCTCATGTTTTACAATCGTCATATCCTGCCGCTCCCTTGCCCGTAATAGTGTAAAAAGACCTCGTCCAGATCCGGTTCCGTGACGGTGATGTCCTGAATGTCTCCCGCCGAAAGCGTCTGCAGCAGGTCATTCATATCGCCGGTATAAAGGAAATCGACGTTCTCCGGCGTGCTGTGCAGATCTCTCACACCGATCAGAGCACCGAGATCAACGGATCCGCGAACGTTTATTCGTTTGGCCCCCGTTCCCGAAAGCTCAGCCATACTGCCCCTGGCGATGATCGTTCCATTTCTGATCATGGCAGCCTGAGTGCAGTTATGCTGTATTTCGGACAGAATGTGGCTTGATAAAAAGATGGTTGTTCCTTCTTTGTTTCTCTCTTTGAGTATCTCAAAGAACTCTCTTTGCATCAATGGATCAAGCCCGCTGGTAGGTTCGTCAAGAATGAGCAGATCAGGTTCATGCTGCAGGGCACAGATGATGGCGGTTTTCCTGCGGTTTCCGAAAGAAAGTTCCTCCACCTTTCTTGTCGTGTCCAGCTGCAGTCTCTCACACAGCAGACCGCTTATTTTCCTGCAATCCCGTCTGCGCAGACTGGCGGACAGCTTCAGAAGTTCTCTTACCCGCATACCCGGATAAAAAGAAACCTCCGAGGGCAGGTACCCAACCCGGGCCAAAATCTTCTCCCGATCCTTTATCGTGTCCATCCCGAATATCTGGGCCCTGCCTTCGTTTTGCCTGATCAGACCCAGCAGCGTGCGGATCGTGGTGGATTTGCCCGCGCCGTTGGGACCGATGAAACCGAAGAAATCGCCCTGCGGGACGGTCAGATCGATATGTTCAATGCCGCGCGTTTTACCGTAATATTTTGTCAGGTCGTCTATTTGAATGGCGTTCATGGCGTTTTCTCCTTTCGCAGACAGATCCTTTTGCAAAACGCGATGAGACCGGTAAAGTCCCGTTCCATCTGCCGGATGTCCAGACCGGGGATAAACTGCGCTGGATCCAGAGAATATTATATCTCTGTTGAGCGATTTTGAGAAGGCCCCTGAGAACGAAAACTGTCAGACCGAATTTACGAAAGCATTTATCAGCTTTCTGCTGTTTTCATCAACATTATAGGAAAATTCAGGATGCCATTGAACGCCCACTATGAACTGATGTGACGGCATATAGATACCTTCAATTAAGCCATCTTCAGAATATGCCATCGCTTGAAACAGGGGTGACAGCTTTTTGATTGCCTGGTGGTGATAACTGTTTACGCCCATTTGTTCCTTGCCCAGAACAGTATAGAGCGGCGTGTCCTTTTGTATCGCGACCTGATGTGCCGCTCTGTCATACGGCGGTTTCATGTGATGGTCGATACCACTGTTATACTCTGTTGCAAGATCCTGGTATAAAGTTCCGTCATAGCAGGCATTCATAAACTGAATGCCCCGGCAGATACCCAAAACAGATTTACCCCTCTCTACGGCATTTTTTAAGACATATTGCTCCATTTCATCTCGCAATGCACAACATGGACCGCACCAGGGTTTTCTTTCGTCATGATAAACGGACGGAGATACGTCATGTCCGCCGGTCAGCAGAAATCCGCCGCATATCTCAAGAAAATACTCTAACTCATCTGTTTTAGACGTAAGAGGGAGCATCAAAGGTATCGCGTTTGCCGCCTCCAGCATTTTCATATATCCCGGCAGCATCCAGTAGCTTTCCTTTTCATCGTCATAAAGCGGTATAATGCCGATTACTTTTCTCATTTCTTTTTATCTCACAATCTCGATTTATTGATACGCATAATCGCATAGGACAGGCATCCGTCATTGGTACGGCTTGAAAGCCTGACAGTATGATATTCCATTTAAGAAACAAAATCAATATCTGACGGCAAAGTGTATGATAAATTTTCATCCCTTATGGGCAGGCAACAAGGGAAAATCTTTACAAACAGAGGTATTGGAAAAGATTTTATAAGCTTGCCTGCAATCGATATACTGTATATAATATTGGATAGTATCATAACAAGTAGGAGGTGGAAACAATGTTCCAAATTCTTGTTGTAGACGACGATAAAAATACACGCCGATTGCTAAAAGCCGTGCTTGAAACGGAACATTATTCCGTATTTACCGCTGCAAACGGTGAAGAAGCCCTCGATGTGATGAATAAAGAGTATATTGATCTTGTGATTCTTGATATCATGATGCCGAAAATGGACGGATATGAGTTTACAAAGGTTCTCCGTGAAAGTAAGAATAATCTTCCCATTCTTATGGTTTCGGCAAAACAGCTTTCCGAAGATAAACATAAGGGTTTTTCATTAGGAATCGATGATTACATGACAAAACCGATTGATGAAGAAGAAATGCTCTGGAGAATCAATGCTCTCCTGCGGCGTGCGCAGATTGCTAACGAACATAAAATAGTAGTCGGAGATGTGGTTCTGGATTACGATTCCTTTACCGTGACCAAAAACGGCGAGACACAGGAACTCCCGCAAAAGGAATTTTTGCTGCTTTATAAGCTGCTGTCATACCCCGGAAAGATTTTTACACGGATCCAACTGATGGATGAAATCTGGGGTGCTGAGAGCGATACCGGTTGGGAAACTGTGACGGTTCACATCGGACGGCTACGCAAACGTTTCGAGGGTTGGGAAGAATTTGATATTGAATCCGTGCGAGGGCTTGGATATAAGGTGGTGAAAAAAGTATGAATAAGCAAAAGCATAAACATTATTTTGCACTAATAGCTTTAATATCGATACTCTTTTTTATCGTTCAATTTATTATTACTGCAATAAGTGCTGTTATTATTTTTTCAGTGAACATGCAGATGATCACACTTGACACGAATAGTCAACTGAACATTGGCATGGTTATTCTCAACATGTTTATTATCAGTAATTTTGTCGGCGCCGTTATCACTTTTATATCCAGTAAAATATCCGCCCGTCCCATACAGAATGTGATTGATCAAATCGACCGGTTAGCGTCCGGTGATTTCAGTGCCCGGTTGGATTTTGGATGGCCCCTCTCCAAACATCCTGCTTTTTCGCAGTTCTCCCGCAGCTTCAATCGAATGGCCTCCGAACTAAAAAACACAGAGATGCTTCGAGGGGATTTTATCAATAATTTTTCTCATGAATTCAAAACGCCTATCGTATCTATTGCCGGCTTTGCGAAACTGCTTCGCCGCGGCAACCTGACAGAAGAACAAAAAGAGGAATATTTGACAGTTATTGAAGAAGAATCTCTACGGCTTTCTGATATGGCGACAAATGTATTGAATTTAACGCGGGTAGAAAATCAAGCGATTTTAACGGATGTTGAAAAGTTTAACCTTTCAGAACAGATTCGGTCGTCTATCCTGCTGCTTGCTGACAAATGGGAAAAAAAGCAATTGGATTTCAATGTAGACTTCGGTGAATACAGAGTTTCTGCCAACGAGGAACTTTTAAAACAGGTATGGATCAATCTGCTGGATAATGCAATCAAGTTTTCTCCCACCGGCGGAGTCATTGAAGTCAATATCAAGAATCAATCGGACTCCCTGTCCGTGCATATCATCAATTCGGGAGAGGAAATTCCAGCGGCAAGTATATCAAGAATCTTTCAGAAATTTTATCAGGCTGACAGTTCGCACTCCGGTGAGGGAAATGGGATCGGGCTTGCAATCGTCAAAAAAGTGGTGGAATTACACAACGGAACGGTTTCGGTTCAAAGCGAAAATAATCTTAATATGTTTACGGTAACGCTGCCGAAATCGCAGCCAAACACAGAAGAAGGAAGTTAGTGAAACTGATCATTAGAGCGCTTCCGCTTTTGCAGACATCATCACAGACAGTCTTGACGGAGAGAAGCAGCGGCAGTTTCAGTCCAACATGACGTGGTAGGAAAAATATAAAAATATCCAGGAGAACACGCAAAATGAATCTGTGGGTAAAAGTTTTAGTTTGTTTTACAGCCGGCATTGGAGCGGGTTTGGGAACCGGTTTCGCCGGAATGAGTGCCGCCGCAGTCATCAGTCCCATGCTGATCACATTTTTGGGACTACCGGCTTATGAAGCGGTAGGCATCGCTTTGGCAAGCGATGTGTTGGCAAGCGCTGTCAGTGCCTATACCTATGGAAAAAACAAAAATCTCGACATTCGCAACGGACTTGTTATGATGGCGACGGTTTTGTTGTTTACGCTGGTTGGAAGCTGGGTTGCAAGTTTCGTCCCCAATACCACCATGGGCAGCTTTTCCGTCTTTATGACGATGCTTTTGGGCATCAAATTCATCGTAAAGCCCGTCATGACCACAAAGGAGACAATGGCGGGCGTAAGCGCCAAAAAGCGGGTGATTCAGTCGATTGTCTGCGGCACAGTCGTCGGTTTCATTTGTGGTTTTGTGGGCGCAGGCGGTGGAATGATGATGTTGCTTCTGTTGACCAGCATTTTGGGATATGAATTGAAAACCGCTGTGGGTACCAGTGTCTTTATTATGACCTTTACCGCGCTGACCGGCGCTGTCAGTCATTTTGCCATCGGCGGTATGCCCGACTTATGGTGTCTTGTTCTCTGCGTGGCATTTACCCTGCTGTGGGCAAGGATCGCCGCATTGTTCGCAAACAGGGCCAGTGCCAAAACGCTTAACAGGGCCGTGGGCGTGGTGCTGACGGTTTTAGGCGTGGCGATTCTTTCCGTTAATGCTTTCAAAGAGATAGGATAAAATAACCTGTCCGAAATACAACGATAAATCTATGAAGAGAGCGTAAAGGGACTTCGGTCTATGTCAGATAAGAAAGATTATACTTACAAAAAGAATCCAATGTCAAAAATCCGTAAGTCTTATTTTGTAAGACTTGTCGGACGGTGTTTTGTTTTTGTATTATCTATTGTCATTTTTATAGTATACCCAGAATGGATGAATGTTTTATATGGAGATAACTTCTTCAAGAAATTTTCTCCGTTGCATATTCTATGGATGATTTGGGTTATCGATATGATTTATCAGTTCATTCCAGTAAAGGAACGTATTCCGCTCGGCTCCCAAAAATTATTCAGGCAGAGATTTAAGCCAATCAGAGGAAAAATTAATTATCAGGAACTCAAAAAGTATGTGGTATCCACCACCAAAGCTGCCTATAAGGTGTTTATTATTTGGTCTGTCCTCATACTTATTCTCGGTATTTTATATCAATATACCATCTTTTCCGCACCGCATCTTTTCCTTATCAGCGTTGCTTTTTATGTTTGTGAATTGATATGTGTACTTGTATGGTGCCCTTTTAGGCTGATTATGAAAAATAGGTGCTGTACGACTTGTCGGATATATAATTGGGATCATCTAATGATGTTTTCTCCCTTGCTTTTTATCAACAGTTTTTATTCCGTATCCTTGCTGATTATAGCTTTTGCTGTATGGGTGGTATGGGAATTGTGTGTAATGATGTACCCAGAACGTTTTTGGGAACAAACAAATCAAGCACTTAAATGCTCGGAATGCACCGATAAGCTCTGCACACAATATTGTCAAAAATTGCGAAAAAAATATTAGAGAAAAGTCATTGAGGAATACAAAAGCGGAAGACAACATAAGAAATCTATTGTTTATTCATTGCAAAGCAATCTTAATTTAATGGCAGATTCCTGAAATTCCTTTTATCTTCAGACATTCTTTCAACGGCAAAAAACAGACCGACGGATTCTTTTTTTGACGGATCCGTCTTTGTTTCGTTTCAGTTTAGATTTCCGTGATAAGTTATAGGTAATAAAAACGCAGAAAGGAAGTAAAGGTTCTATGTTGGAATTGAAAAATATCAAAAAAGACTATCCGGCGGGCGACGGTACGGTACACGCATTAAAGGGGGTTTCACTGAAATTCCGGGATAACGATTTTGTATCGATTCTCGGCCCTTCCGGGTGTGGAAAAACCACGATGCTCAATATCATCGGGGGCTTAGATCAATATACGGAGGGCGATCTGATCATCAACGGCCGCTCCACAAAGGATTTTAAGGACAGGGATTGGGATGCTTACCGCAATCACTCCATCGGCTTTGTATTCCAGAGCTATAACCTGATTCCGCATCAGACCGTACTCCGCAATGTGGAGCTGGCACTGACGCTATCGGGTGTCTCGAAATCGGAGCGCAAAAGACGCGCAAAGGAAGCTCTTGAACGGGTCGGACTCGGTACGCAGCTTAATAAACGACCGGCCGAAATGTCAGGCGGGCAGATGCAGCGTGTGGCGATCGCCCGCGCCATTGTCAACAATCCCGATATTATTTTAGCGGATGAGCCAACCGGAGGGGTAAAGTTAGTAGCATAAACATCACAAAAAAATAATGTGGATATTTTTATCATGATCGACGCGGATTTCCTTGACGATAGATCGCCACAACTCGCGCCGTTCCGGAATTGAAAAAGAATCATAAACACTTTCAAAGTCCATTTTCAGAAAGTCTCTCAAATATGACAAGTCTTTGATCGGGCGGGTCTCCTCCGCATTGATTTTCTCAAGCTGCATCAACAGTTTTTCCCTGTCAAGTTTGAACTCGTCCATCGTTATGAGGTCATTGAGATATAAGTCTTTCAGTTTTTGCAGCTTGCCCTCGATGTTCCGGCGTTTTGCGTCCGTCCGGATGGCGGGCAGGTTCGCGACCTCATACTCCGCGATGTACTTTTCGAGTTCCGGACGGATGCGGTCGAGCATCAACGCCTCAAGGGTGGATTCTCTGACGATTTTCCGGTTCGGGCAGCGGTGCAGGTTCACGCCTTGTCTGCATCGGTAGCAGCTATATTTGTATTTTGCCCGCGTCCCGTCCGTCCGGATGCGTCCGGATGTACTCTGCTGACATCCGCTCATAATGTGATCGCAGTCGTCACACACGACGAGACCGCCGAAAATATAATCATGCTTTTTCCCGTCCTTGATGTTGATGGAGAGAAGTCG
>CANPXL010000044.1 GCA_947586055.1 uncultured Acetatifactor sp.
CAAAATCCGTGAAAAGGCTTATTTCCACGCATTTTAGCGGTTTTTTATTGTATCAATTTCGTTGTTGCGATGTTCATGGCGCAGACCAGCATGAAATCGCTGGGATACGTCACACTGCCGCTGACCCTTGAGATCGTCACCCTGCGCTCCTCCAGCGGCTGACGCAGGCTGTCCAGCACCTCCCTGCGGAACTCCGGCAACTCGTCCAGAAACAGAACGCCCCTGTGGGCCAGAGAAATCACCCCGGGTCGCGGGACGCTGCTTCCGCCCACCAGCGCCGCCTGAGGAATGGTATGATGGGGACTCTGGAACGGTCTCTTTGTTACCAGCGCAGCTCCCTCTCCGGTCAGCCCCGCCACACTCGCGACGGAGGTCACCTCCAGACATTCTTCCGCCGTCAGGCGCGGCAGAATCCCCGGAATCCGTTTTGCGATCATGGACTTCCCGGCGCCGGGCGGTCCCGTCATCAGCAGATTGTGGAAACCTGCCGCCGCAATCTCCGCCGCCCGTCTGGCGCTCTCCTGTCCGATCACCTGTTCAAAATCCGGCCCGTTCCTCTCCGTCTCCCCGTCCAGAAGGCTCTGCAGATCCTGCCTGCACAGAGGAAGGATCGCCTCCCTCCTTTCTTTCTCCGCGCGCAGGAACTCGACAACCTGACAGACATGAGACGCGCCCCGCACGATGATTCCGGGAATCACGGCGCCCTCTCCGGCATTTTGAATCGGGACGATGCACTGGCGGATCCCTCTCGCCGCGGCTTCCCGCACAATAGGCAAAACGCCCCGCACCTGCTTTACCTCCCCGTTTAATCCCAGTTCCCCCAAAAACAGCGTGTCCTGGGCCGCATCCGGCGGAAAAAGGGAGAGGGAAGCCAGCATGCCGATTCCGATGGCAAGATCAAAAGCGGTTCCCTCCTTGCGCCTGTCCGCCGGAGAAAGATTCACCGTAACCCGGTTCGGCGGCAGCGCAAATCCGGCGTTTTTCAGGGCAACGCAGACCCGTTCCCTGGATTCCCTCGTCTCGCAGCTCAGGGACCCTACCATGGAAAAGGAGGGGAGCCCTTTCGCAATGTCAACCTCCACGGACACCAGATAGGCGCGCACGCCGCAAAGCGCACCCGAATAAATGGTACTGAACATCAAAATACCTCCTTTTAAAATGGGTGATAGCATTCGGAATACCGACACGAAAATAAAACTGATAAAAAAGAATGTAAGAAAACAAATGAAACAAAGAAAACCCTTCCGGAAAACCGACGCAAGCGGCGTCAGAACATTTCCGGACATCCGGGAACGGAGAAATCCCCGTCAGGCAGGCGAAAAGACACCCCCTGTCAGGCCCCGTCCTCCTGTTCTCCCGGCATACGATTCATAATATAACGGTTGTCCAACGTTTTCATAACGTCCACCACATAAATCTCCCCATTCTCCGGCGCAGCCAGATCCAGGATGGAATTATCCCCGAAAGTAAGCACTCTCGGCCTTAAGATATCTCCCGGGTTTTCTCCCACTACCAGAGCCTTCTCCCCCGTGTTCAGCTCCACGCTGACGCCGGGGAACAGAATATTGACGCAGCGGACCAGAGCGTCCACCACCTCCCGGTCATATACGTCCGGGTTGTCGTAAAATTCCTTCAGCGCTCTGACCTCGGATTCCGCGCGGCCCTGCAGGTCCACGGCTGTAATTTCGTCATAACGGTTCGCCACCAGAAGAATCTTTGCCTTCAGAGACAGTTTCATTTTTGACTCCAGGTCTCCGGCGGCGTCAAACTCCTGCTGAGCCCGCAGCGCCTGATTGCAGATCCGCTTCAGGTTCAACCCGTCCACGGAAAGATTTTCCAGCACATCCAGGCCGGCGAGCTGTTCCCGGTAAACGCGGTCCTTGCGCTGCTGTTCCTCCCCGTTCCGGTCGAACAGCTCCTCCTTCGGGATCCTCAGTTTCCCGATGTCATGCAGCACGGCTGCCTGCACGGTCTGAAGCTGTTCGTCCACCATGACATTCATGGCATGTGTGATCATGGCGCAGAAAATTGCGGTGTTCAGGGAATGTCTGCAGATAAAATCGTCCTGACCTCTGAGATTTTGATAGAAACTGATCTTATTTTCCAGATGACCGTAGTTTTTCAGGATCGTGGCCACGATACTGTCCAGCCGGCTCTTATGTCCGGTTTCCAGGATTTTTTCCAGTTCGTCCTGAATCGAAAAAACGGTTGCGATCTGAAACCGCTCAAATTCCAGATCCTCCTCCGACATGGGAGGAAGCGGCTCCGCGGGTTCCAGAATATACACGCCGAGCAGTCCGAAGTTTTTTACGCTTTCTATGGCGAGCGGCGTCAGCCGGGAATCACGCTCGAAAAGCAGAACGCTTTGCTTGTTATAAATAGGTCTCGCCAGACGCATTCCCGTTTTCAGATCTGCCGTTTCCACAAATTTCATGATTTCTCTTTTCCTCCGTACATCCTCCGACATTTTTATTATATACGTACCATGGGAAAAACACAATTACAAATTAATGTTTTTCAGACAAATCTGTCTCTGAGCTTCTGCAGCGCCTTCTTTTCAATGCGGGAAACATAGCTGCGCGAAATGCCGAGCTTTGCGCCGATCTGGCTCTGCGTGGCTTCCGGCGCGCCGTTTAAGCCATAGCGCAGGATCAGAATTTCCTTCTCCCTCTCCGTCAGCGCCTCGTCCAGAAGCAGAAACAGTTTCCTGATATTTCCGGACAGTTCCATCCCCTCGATAATGTCGGGCTGCTGCTGTTCGATCACGTCAACCAGATGAATCTCGTTTCCCTCTTTATCCTGACCGATGGGTTCAAACAGAGACACTTCCCGCGAGGTTTTTTTCTTGCCGCGCAGCAGCATCAGAAGTTCGTTGTCAATACACCGGCAGGCATAAGTGGCAAGTCTCCCTTTTTTGTCATCGAAGGTATCAATGGCCTTGATAAGGCCGATACACCCGATGGAGATCAGATCCTCCATATCTTCTTCCGCATTCTGATACTTTTTAGCTATATGCGCCACCAGCCGCAGATTGCGTTCAATCAGAATCTCCTTTGCCCGTCTGGCTTCCGCAGGGGATCCCTCCCGCAGCAGACGGCACTGTTCGGCTTCTTCCGCTGAGGTCAACGGTTTTAGAAAGGTCTTCAAAGGTTCCTCCGGGGGATTACTCTCAACAATAGTCTATGAGATTTTTTTCTCCCCGGTGCCTGTCACCGCGGTAAAAGCAAGGTCTTCTTTCCCCGCGCCTTCCGGCGCGCCGTCTAAAACAGAAATCCCTGCATCACATAATTGCTCACGTCAAGTCCCGGCTGCGTCAGCGCAAGCCATCGGTCTGTTCCGCCCCTTTCGCCGGGACGGCCGTATCGGTACAGAAGCTTCAGGTCAAGATACTTTTCGATCACATCCCCGTAAACGTCTTCCATCTCCTGTCCGAAGCAGCGCCGAAATTCCTCTTCGCTCACGCCCTCCGTCAGCCGCAGTCCCAGGAACATGAATTCCTCCATCTGTTCCTTTTCCGAGAGGGCCTGCACTTCCGTCCGGCACCCGGACGGATCTTCCAGATAACGTTCCAGATCGTCTCCGTTTTTAAAGCGCACATTCTCCCTCAGAGAAGACGCCCCCAGACCGAGGCCCAGGTATTCCTTTCTTCTCCAGTAACCGCAGTTATGCCGGCAGGCATATCCCTCTCTGGCATAGTTCGAGATCTCGTATCGCCGGTACCCGGCCTTCTCAAGGATCCGTCCGGTCTCATGGTACATGGCCCGGTCCGTTTCCTCGTCGGGAAGCAGGCTTTTCCCCTGAGCATTCTTTTCCTTTTCCTGTACAAAAAGGGGCGTCCCTTCCTCCAGGATCAGACTGTAGGCGGAAATATGCTCCGGCGGCGGATCCAGCCGAAGCACCTTCTCCAGCGTCCTGCGGCAGTCCGAAAGACTCTGGCCCGGCAGCGCGCTCATCACATCCACATTGACGTTGGAAAAACCCGCTTCTCTGGCCCTTGCGTAGCACTCCAGAAACTGCTCCCAGGTATGGATCCTGCCGAGAGCCTTCAGCTTCCTGTCGTCCGCGGACTGAAGCCCGATGCTGATACGGTTCAGCCCCGCCCTCCGAAGCCGGGCCAGCTTTTCTCCGTCCGCTGTGCCCGGGTTGACCTCTATGGTTAGCTCCGCGTCCCCGGAGAGCCGGTAGCAGCGCCGCACCTCTTCCAACAGTTCCTCCGTCTGGTCCGTGTCCGCAAGGGACGGCGTTCCTCCGCCCAGGAAAACGGATGAAACCACATAATCCCCACACGTCTTCGCCCGTTCCTTCGTCTCCCAGATCAGAGCCTCCATGTACCGTCTTCTCACCGCCGGATGCGCGGGGGCAGACAGGAAGTCACAATACAGGCATTTCCGGACACAGAAGGGAATATGAAAATATAATTCCAGTTCTCTATTTTCTGTCATCCAGCTTCAACACGCTCATAAAGGCTTTCTGGGGGATCTCCACGCTGCCGATCTGGCGCATGCGCTTTTTTCCCTCCTTCTGCTTCTCCAACAATTTCTTCTTCCGGGTAATATCTCCGCCGTAGCACTTGGCCAAAACGTCCTTGCGCATGGCCTTTACCGTCTCTCTGGCAATGATCTTTCCTCCCACCGCCGCCTGGATGGGGATTTCAAACAGATGTCTCGGGATCTCGTCCTTCAGCTTTTCGCACATCTTTCTCCCTCTCTCGTAGGCGGAGTCGGCGTGGACGATAAAGGACAGGGCGTCCACCTCCTCCCGGTTGATCAGGATATCAAGCTTCACCAGATTTGCGGGCTCATATCCCCTGATGTCATAGTCAAAGGACGCATATCCCCTGGAACGGGATTTCAGAGCGTCAAAGAAATCATATATGATCTCGTTCAGAGGCAGTTCATATTTCAGAAGCGCTCTTGTCCCTTCTATATATTCCATCCCCAGATACCTTCCCCTCCGCTCCTGACACAGTTCCATGATGGAGCCCACATATTCGCTGGTCACCATGATTTCGGCGCTCACAATGGGTTCCTCTATATGTTCAATGGACGAAGGATCCGGCAGATTGGAGGGATTGGTCAGTTCCGTCATTTCCCCGTCGGTCTTATAGACCCTGTACACCACGCCGGGGGCCGTAGTCACCAGATCCAGATTATACTCCCGCTCCAGCCGTTCCTGGATGATCTCGAGATGAAGCAGTCCCAAAAACCCGCACCGGAATCCGAAGCCCAGCGCCGCGGAAGTCTCGGGCTCGTAATACAGAGAAGCGTCGTTCAACTTCAGTTTCTCCAGCGCGTCCCGCAGATCCGGGTATCTTGCTCCGTCGGCGGGATACATGCCGCAGTAAACCATGGACTGAACTTTCTTATAACCGGGCAGCGGCTCCGCGCAGGGGTTGTCCGCATCCGTCACCGTATCGCCAACGGCAGTGTCCTTCAGGTTTTTGATGGAGGCCGTAATATAACCCACCATTCCCGCGGACAGTTCCTCGCAGGGAATCAGCTGTCCCGCGCCGAAATAGCCCACCTCCACCACTTCCTCTTTCGCTCCGGTGGCCATCATGCGGATCACGGTTCCTTTTTTTACAGTGCCTTCCATGATCCTGCAGAAGACGATGACGCCCTTGTAGGAGTCATAGACGCTGTCAAAGATCAGCGCCTTAAGAGGATTGGACGGATCCCCTCCGGGCGCCGGGATTTTCGCCACGATCTGCTCCAGAACCTCTTCAATGCCGATCCCGTTCTTTGCGGAGATCAGCGGGGCGTCCTGAGCTTCGATACCGATGACGTCCTCGATCTCCTCGATGACACGCTGGGGATCGGCGCTGGGAAGATCGATTTTATTGATGACAGGGAACACGTCCAGATCGTGGTCCAGCGCAAGGTATACGTTCGCCAGCGTCTGGGCCTCGATGCCCTGAGCCGCGTCCACCACCAGGATCGCGCCGTCGCAGGCCGCCAGGGAGCGACTCACTTCATAATTAAAGTCCACATGGCCGGGGGTGTCGATCAGGTTAAAAATATACTCTTCCCCGTCCCTTGCCTTGTAGACCGTGCGAACCGCCTGCGCCTTGATGGTGATTCCCCTCTCCCGCTCCAGTTCCATATTGTCCAGCACCTGATCCTGCATTTCTCTGCTGGTGAGCAGACCGGTCTTCTCGATGATACGGTCCGCCAGCGTGGATTTGCCGTGGTCGATATGGGCAATGATACAAAAGTTCCGGATCCTGGTCTGGTCTGCTGCCATTGAAAATTCCTCGCTTCCCGCAAAAACGGACGGATTTTGTCTTCCGAAATCCGCTCTGCGCTCTGATACACAATACGGTTATTGTATCAGAATTTTTCCGGATTGTCCAGACGCACAAATCGCCGGGCGCAAGCCACACAGTGACAGTTTCGGCTCGCGCCATTCGCAAAGCCGCGCTGCCGCGCTATTCGGCGCTGTGCGTCTGCTCTCCCGACAGAACCATATCCAGAATATGCGCCAGCGGGGCGCAGGCGTTCATGGCTTCTTCCAGCGTGTTGTTCTGCGCTCCAAGCTCTATCAGCAGCGACCTCGGCCTCAGATGCATGTTATAACGATATCCCTTGAGATAGATCTTCCGGGTCAGGCCCGGGTAATATTCTGCGGCCTTCAGCTGCATCTGAAAGGAAAAGGCGAGATTATCCGACAGATTTTCATTGTAGAGATAGGATATGTCCCCCGTGGTCTTGGTCCGGCTGAGACCGTTGAAAAACATGAATCTGGCGGTAGGCCTGCCGTCCAGATCCGTGACCAGTCTGGTCTGTTCCGGCATCTGATCCCTGTGAAGATCGATAATCACCTGAATCGAGGGATTTTCCGCAAGAACCTGTTCCACTCCCGGCAGCGCCTTCGCATAGGCGTCGTCTCTTCCCTCGACGTCATACTCGCCTGTGTGATGCAGCACCTTATAACCGTAAGTGTCTTCCAGTATCCGTGCCAGATATTCCCCCACTGCCTGTATGTTGGTTGTGTCATCCCCGGGCACGGAGTCTGCGAACCCCTCCTGGGAATGGGTATGGTAAATGAGGATCTGCGGGCCCTCCCCGTCTTTTGATATTGTCATGTCCCTGCCCGTCAGACTGTTCACATTCAGCTGATCGCTGCCTGCCATGGTATTGGCGTCAATGGTATAAAATTCCTTTACCAGAGTTTCATACTTTTCCAGCGCGCTCAGATCCACCTGCGCCTGTCTCGTATGCGGCACAAATCCGGCCGCCCAGTCATTCTGCGCTGCCGGGTACGCCGGTATCTCGATCCCGCCGCCCTCCTTCGGAAGTTCCCCCTGCTCGCTGTCCGGCTCGTCTTCGGCCGTCGTTTCGTCCGGCGTCTCCGTCAGGCCGAAGTCATCCGGGCCCGCGACAGCGTCCGCCTGGCCTTCCTCTTTCTCCCCTTCCGCCAGCAGTTCCTCCATGCCGACGACAGACGCCGCCGCATTCCGCTCCTGCGCGAGAAAGCCGTAAAAAGGCAGCACGCTGTCAATCTGTTCCCTCAGGATCCACAGGGATTCATACTCCGTCTCCAGAGAATATGACAGGCCGGACAGATATGTCCCGTACAATGCTTTTTCCGTCGTATCGGCCAGTTCCCTCCGCATTGCCGTCAAAAAAAAACCGGACGATGGCGTCTGATCCTCTGTCCGCTCGGCGGCGCCTGCCGTAAACACCTGAAATCCCAGCAGCAGAAAGATGGCTGCTGCAAGCTTTCCGGCCGTCATGCGGCGGCTCCTGCTCTCCTTGTCTACGGCGAACACTTCCTTTCCCGATATCTCGGTTACAGACTCCTTTCAATATATGTCCTTCCGCCTGATTCCATTCACATTTCCAACGCGATATTAATTCCCTCGGAGACCGTGTAGCTCACCCGCTTTATCACCGCGTCGATATCCTTTCCCGTCATGTACATATTGTTCAGTTCCGGAAAACTGATCTGCTGCTTGCTGACCAGCTTTACGGCGTCCACCTCCTTTTCCTCTTCCAGAAGCTTTTCCATGGCGTCCGCCACAATGGTCGCCGCATCCACCACCGTGGGAATGCCGATGGCGATCACAGGCACCCCAAGGCTTTCCTTTGTCAGGGCGTTTCTGTGGTTGCCCACGCCGGACCCCGGCTGTATGCCGGTATTTGTAATCTGAATGGTACGGTTCAAACGCCGGATGCTGCGGGCGGCCAGCGCGTCGATCACGATCAGCACATCCGGCGCCGTCTCGCTGACCACGCCCTTTACGATCTCCGCCGTCTCCATGCCCGTTTTTGCCATGACGCCAGGCTCCAGCGCGCTGACCAGATTCATTTTCTCGCAGTTGTAGGCGGCCTTTCCGTATTCCCTGACAATGTGCCGCGTGATAAACAGATTGTCCACCGCCTGCGGGCCCAGCGAATCCGCCGTCACCTCCCGGTTTCCCAGCCCCACCACCAGAACGGACTGCTCGTCCCCGGAGCCCGGCAGCAGCTCCAGAAGTTCTTTTGCCAGACACTCCGATATCTCCCTGTGATAATCTTCATCCGGTTCCACCATGGCGGGCGCTTCCATCGTCACATAGATTCCCACCGGTTTTCCCATCGCCTTCGCGGCGTTTCTGGTATCGATCATAACCTTTGTGACCCGGACGTCCTCCTCATCTTTATAATACTCTTCCACCCTGACGCCCCGAAGTTCCCCGGCCGCTTCGCCGATGCTTTCTCTGGCTTCCAGCGCCAGATCGGTCCTCACCTGAAAATTTCCCATCGCTGTTTTCCTCGCAAGGTTGACTGGTTGCTTTTATAACACAGTTTTCTCAAAAAAAGAAGGATTATGTATTGACAAACCTTCAAATATTTAATAAACTACTATCGTGTGTTTGCCTTGGTTCCCGTGTCTGACTGAGGTAAAGCAATCAGGAAAATTTCAGTTTATACGAGATGGAGGTGTACAACTTGGCTAACATTAAATCTGCGAAGAAAAGAATTCTGGTAAACCGCACGAAGGCTGACAGAAATAAAGCCGTCAGATCCGGTGTAAAGACTGCGATCAAGAAGGTATACGCTGCTATCGAGTCCGGTGATAAGGCTGCCGCAAACGCACAGCTTGTGTCCGCTACCAAGACGATCGAGATGGCCTGCAGCAAGGGCGTTTACCATAAGAATAACGCAGCCCGCAAGGTTTCCCGCATCAGCCGGGCAGTCAACCAGATGGCTTAATTTCCGAAACATAAAACCCAAAAAAGCGCCTGTACCGTCTTCAGGCGCTTTTTTTGTGTCCCGTTCTTTTTCGCTCCCGGATTTCTGAATCCGATCTTTCGGGCTTTAGTTTTTGACTTTTAGCCTTCAGTGTCTGTGGCTCCCGCCTCCGTGTCTCGCCCCGCTGCTGCTGTGATGGCTGCCGCCGCTGCTTCCGGAACTGCGGCTGCCGCCGGAGCTGCTGCTCTCAATATGACGCGTGGACACAGATTTCCGCAAAAACACATCCTGCTGTCCGTTTACCACAGGCTTGTCGTTGTTCGCCACATAAGCCCTGGCGGGAACAGCGTTCCTCTCCGGATTCCGGCTCATATTGCCGGCCGCAAA
Organism: uncultured Acetatifactor sp.; assembly: GCA_947586055.1. Lineage (GTDB taxonomy): Bacteria > Bacillota > Clostridia > Lachnospirales > Lachnospiraceae > Acetatifactor. Next base: position 9,564 of record CANPXL010000044.1, read on the forward strand.
AATTCCCGCGATCAGGATGGGCGCGGCGATCACAATAAACCAGGGAAGCGGCGCCCTGCCAAGCTGTCTTTCCGCTTCCTCGATAAACGCGGAATAAGCCCGGTAAGGATCGGTTTCATAAAACTCGTCCACCTTGTTCAGGATCTGGTCGATCCGGCCGGACCCGAGCTTTCTGATCGCCTTTCCGCTGGTGCTTAAATGTTCGCCGTTCTGTCCGGGATACCAGTTGTGAAGCAAAAGAATCCCGTCGCCCTCCCAGCCCTGATTATAGCCGTATTGATTCTGATCCCAGAAATCATCCGCAAGCGACTGCATATTGTATTCCCAGTCCGTATACCGAAGCTGGTAATCCTCCAGAACATAGCGTCCCGACGCATCCCCGCCTTCCATCGGCTCCCGCACTGTCACGATCACAATATCCATTCTCAGCCGTTTCTGTGCCTTTTCAATCTGGCTTCTGAGCTTTTCCTCCTCGTCATCCGTCAGCACATCGGCGTAATCATAAACCCGCTCTTCGGGCGCATTGTCGTTTCCCCTGGAGGAAAATTTTCCAATCAGAACAAGGCCAATGATCACCGCCGAAATACCTGCCGCCAGAAACCACACCCAGAAAAATTTTACATACTGTCTCAGAGCTTCTTTTTTTACTTCCTTCTCCATGCTCTTTCCTATCCGCCGTCCGGAAACGCTTGCCTGTGATATGTTCTAAAACATTTTCCCGACCATCTGGATCATTATCAGAATCAGAGTCAGGCACGCCCAAAGCGTCCCCGAATATGCCAGCACCTTCTTTTTTGAGATCGGCGCTTCTCCCACGATCCTGCCTGTCTGGCCGTTTATGTAAAACGGATATGACTGCCCTCCATACTGATACAGATACCTCCACACGGGAAGCATGCCGCAGTCGGACGAACTGTTGTCCAGATGAAGCTCTTTTTTTATCACCCTCACGGAACTGTATTGACCGGAATAAGTGTCCGAAAGAATTCTTTCGGCGTCTTCCGTCATCTTTTTCTTCGCGCGTTCTTCCACCTGCTGCGCGGGCATATTGTATTTTTCCGCATAGAACCCGGACAGGTACCGCGGGTCAAACTTCTCCAGCTGCTGATAATCATAGGGTTCCATCTGATCCATCACGCTGTCAGGCATCTTTATGGAAGCATCCACGGGAATTTTGCGGAACGCAATGTCCATATCCCGCTCCACATCGTAAATCGATGCTTCCGTGTAGGCCGTATTACCGCTGGTCCAGCTTCTCAGCTTCGTGCCCTCCGCGTGAAAATCCCAGCGGGTATCGTAATCGAAAAGCCAGAAGGGAACATAGATTCCCTCTATTTTATCCAGTTTCGCCTCACTCAGGAAATCCGAAGGCGCAAAACGATACTTTCCGAACTTTTTCCTCAGGGAAAGCTTACAGGTTTCCCTGCCCAGCTGAAACGGGAGAATGAAACCGGGCGCATATTCTCCCTCCACCCTTTCGTTAAAGATCAGATAACAGTCACAGCTGGGGCATCTCATGGCGGAAGTATGTTCTTCTACCTTTAACTCGCCGCCGCAGCTGGGGCAAACCGTAATCGATTCCGAATGTTCGTCGGTTCTCTCTTCGCTTCCTTCGCTGTCACAGAACGGGCAGTACATTCCATGCTTTTCCGGACTGTACACCGTATTTCCACCGCAGTTTCTGCATTTAAATATCACAGGACTTTCCTCCCTCCGTCAAACGGCAGCATGCTTTCCGTTTCTTATTCTTTCACAGACCGTCAGAAGATGCCCTGCGGCAAACACGACGCCACATACAATCAGCGCGGGGTAGCGCTGAGAAATCCCCTGCAGCAGGAACAGGCAGACCGGAAGCGCCGCCATTACGACCCAGAAGACCGCTCTTCCCCTGCCGGACCTTTCGGGCTTGTCTCTCTCCGGCTCCCCGGAGCGCGAGGGTCGAAATACGATAATGTATGCGATCCACACTGCCCAGTTTGCAAGAATCAACCCTATGCTTCCCAGGAAAAAAAAGAGAAATTCCGCAATGGAATAAAACCCGCGGATCCGGCTTTCCAGCCAGAAAATCCCCATAAACACGGCCGCCGCACACCCCACCAGATTCAGGATCCAGACGACGACATTGTGGGACCGGTACCTTTCCCTGGGCCTTATCAGATAGCAGATCAGATTGGGCACAAAAAACAATCCATCAAAGATCAGGGCAAACAGGCTGATCCACACTGCTTTTCCCATGTCTCTTCCCTCCCGCTTCTCATGGCATACACACGTTTCTATCATAATAGATACGCATTTTAAATACAAAATTTTTCAAAAACAGCATATCACGTTTCCGTCACTTCTGCAACAGGATTCCTGTTGCCATCTGCGCAGGTTCCTGTTCCCATCTACGTGGGTTTTCTGTTCCCATCCATGCGAATTACTGGCCTGATCCGCGCGGTTCCCGCATCCGGCCCCACGGCGATCCCACACTTCCCGAAAACAAAAAACCTCCCTTCCGCGGCCTGAATCAGGCAAACGGGAAGGAGGTTTTCCGTCGGTCGTAATAGAGCGTTTAAATGATCTTATTTCCGATAGTTTACGATCTGGCCGAAATCGGGCTTCAGGGAAGCGCCGCCTACCAGACCTCCGTCGATATCGGGCTGAGCGAACAGCTCGGGAGCGCTGGAAGCGGACACGCTGCCGCCGTACTGAATGCGGATCGCAGCCGCTGTAGCATCGTCATAAATCTCCGCGATGCAGTCGCGGATGGCCTTGCAGACCTCCTGGGCCTGTTCCGTGGTAGCCACCTTGCCGGTGCCGATAGCCCAGATAGGCTCGTAGGCAATGACAGCTCCGGCCGCCTGCTCTGCGGTCACGTTCAGGAAAGCCACCTTGATCTGCTGGCGGATAAAGTCGATGGTAACGCCCTGCTCTCTCTGGGTCAGGGTCTCGCCGCAGCAGATGATCGGGGTCAGGCCGTGCTCAAACGCCTTGAGGACTTTCTTATTCACGGTCTCATTGGTCTCCGCAAAATACTCTCTGCGCTCGGAGTGGCCGATGATGACGTACTTTACGCCCGCGTCGGTGAGCATGTCGGGCGCGATCTCGCCGGTGTAAGCACCCTTCTCCTCAAAATACATATTCTCCGCACCGATCTGAATGTTGGTTCCCTTCGCAGCCTCTACCGCGGGAATGATGTCGATCGCGGGAACGCAGAAGACCACGTCCACGTCATCGTTTTTCACAAGAGGCTTTAACGTATTGATCAGTTCCACGGCCTTGCTGGGTGTCATGTTCATTTTCCAGTTGCCGGCTATGATTTTCTTTCTTGCCATGATTTTTTCCTCGTTTCATTTTATTCCTATCGTTCTTTCCGGATGAAAACTCCGAACGATATCATGTTCCCGGACAGGGTCTTTACCCTTTCCGCCGTCTTACTTGTCGTCAGCCGCCGCAACGCCGGGAAGCGTCTTGCCCTCCAGGAATTCAAGAGACGCGCCGCCGCCGGTGGAAATATGGCTCATCTTGTCGCCGAAGCCAAGCTGGTTTACGGCCGCCGCGGAATCGCCGCCGCCGATGATGGTCGTCGCATCCGTGTCCGCAAGAGCCTTCGCCACAGCGATGGTTCCCGCCGCCAGCGTAGGATTCTCAAACACGCCCATAGGGCCGTTCCAGACAACGGTTTTCGCGCTCTTTACAGCGTCTGCAAACAGCTGCTGGGTCTTGGGGCCGATGTCAAGGCCTTCCATATCGGAAGGAATCTTATCTGCATCCACATAGGAGATCTCTACCGGTCCGTCGATGGGATCGGGGAAGCTCTTTGCGATGGTGGTATCGATGGGAAGCAGCATCTTCTTCCCCAGCTTCTTTGCCTTTTCCATCATTTCCTTACAGTAGTCGATCTTCTCGTCGTCCACAAGCGAATTGCCGACTTCCATTCCCTGTGCCTTTAAAAAGGTGTACGCCATACCGCCGCCGATGATCAGGGTATCGCACTTCTCAAGCAGGTTGGAGATGACGTTCAGCTTGTCGGCCACCTTCGCGCCGCCCAGGATTGCCACGAAAGGCCTTACGGGGTTCTCCACGGCGTTGCCCAGGAAATTGATCTCCTTCTGCATCAGATATCCGACCACATTCTGGCCGCCCTTTGCAGTAATGAATTTCGTAACGCCTTCCACAGACGCGTGCGCCCTGTGGGACGAGCCGAATGCGTCGCACACATACAGGTCTGCCAGATCCGCCAGCTCCTTGCTGAACTGTTCGCCGTTCTTCGTCTCTTCCGAGCCGCGGAAACGGGTATTCTGGAGCAGGACCACATCGCCGTCCTTCATTGCTTCCACAGCCTTTGTCGCAGCCTCGCCGGTCACGTTGTAATCGCCTACAAAAACCACTTCCTTACCCAGCTTCTCGGACAGTCTCTTTGCCACGGGCGCCAGAGATTCGCCCTCGTTGGGGCCGTTCTTCACCTTGCCCAGATGGGAGCAGAGGATCACCTTGCCGCCGTCGTTGATCAGCTTTTTGATGGTGGGAAGCGCCGCCACGATACGGGTCTCGTCTGTGATCTCGCCGTTCTTTAAGGGAACGTTGAAGTCGCATCTCACCAGAACTCTCTTGCCCTTTGCGTTGATGTCGTCTACGGATTTTTTGTTTAAGCCCATTTTATACCTCCTTATGCGTTAAGCGCGTTTTGCGCCGGGTTTTCCGTTCCATAACTGTTCCCGGCAAAACCTTTTCCCTGTTTTGCCGCATCCGGCGGCGCAGACAGGCCGCCTTACGAAAAAAGGGCCCGGTCCAATTGACCGGACCCTCTATAGGTCTTCGTCTCAGACGCCTCAGCGAAGCTCGCTGAAGTACTTGATGGTACGAACCATCTGAGAAGTATAGCTGTTCTCATTGTCATACCAGGAAACAACCTGTACCTGCGTATTGCCGTCCTCCATGGGAGCGACCATGGTCTGGGTTGCGTCGAAGATGGAGCCGTAGGTGCTTCCCACAATATCGGAAGATACGATCTCATCGGTATTGTATGCGAAGGACTCGGTTGCCGCTGCCTTCATTGCCGCATTGATCTCGTCCTTGGTCACGGCACCCTTGACAACCGCTACCAGAATCGTGGTGGAACCGGTAGGGGTAGGAACGCGCTGTGCGGAACCGATCAGCTTGCCGTTCAGCTCAGGGATAACAAGGCCGATTGCCTTTGCTGCGCCGGTGGAGTTGGGAACGATGTTGCATGCGCCTGCGCGGCTTCTTCTCAGATCGCCCTTTCTCTGAGGTCCGTCAAGGATCATCTGGTCGCCGGTGTAAGCGTGAACGGTGGTCATGATACCGCTCATGATAGGTCTGCAGTCGTTCAGAGCCTTAGCCATGGGAGCCAGGCAGTTCGTGGTGCAGGAAGCTGCGGAGATAACGGTATCTTCGGGCTTCAGAGTCTTGTGGTTTACATTGTATACGATGGTAGGAAGGTCATTTCCCGCAGGAGCGGAGATCACAACCTTGCGTGCGCCGGCGGTAATATGTGCGCTTGCCTTTTCCTTGGAGGTGTAGAAACCGGTGCACTCCAGAACAACGTCTACCTTCAGCTCACCCCAGGGAAGCTTGGAAGCATCCGCTTCTTTATAGATGGTGATGGTCTTGCCGTTTACGGTGATGTTGTCCTCTCCCGCAACTACGGAGTCTGCATACTTGTACTTACCCTGAGAGGAGTCATACTTCAGCAGATGCGCCAGCATGGTGGGGCTGGTCAGATCGTTGATCGCAACGACCTCATACCCTTCTGCGTCGAACATCTGTCTGAATGCCAGACGGCCGATACGGCCGAAACCGTTGATTGCTACTCTTACTGCCATTTTAGTTTCCTCCTAAAAATATATTTTTATGGATTCCGGCAATGCTGACAGAACCTGTCAGATTGTCAAAATTTTATCAGCAAGGATATTTTACATAATTTCCCGCTATAATTCAAGATGTAAATTGAAAATAATTCCGGTTTGTACAGAAATTTTACAGTTTGTTTATAAATATGCCCGGCGGAATATACGACCGCTTGACAGATATGTTATACCCCGAGTTTGCCACTTGTTAGTTAATCCCAATTAAATTTTTTCCTTATTTTGCAAGGTTTTACTTGCTTTTTTTGT
>CANPXL010000045.1 GCA_947586055.1 uncultured Acetatifactor sp.
AAAGAACTGAGGGAATTAGACAGCAACACGGTACAGTACATGATCGACCAAATGCAGGAGGACCTCAACAGGAAGGACGCGCAGCTCAGCCAGAAGGATGTCCTGCTCAGCCAGAAAGACACTCAACTCAACCAAAAAGATAAAAAACTCCGAGATCAAGCCACAAAGCTAACCCAGAAAGATGCTCAACTTAGTCAGCAGTATACCCAACTCAGCCAGCAGGAAAATCTGATTGCTGAATTACAGAACCAAATTCAGGAAATGAAAAAACTTCTGGACGAAAATCCGGAACTTTAAATAATGTTTCCCTCTGGCGCATGCATCTCGTTCATTGCGATCATCTGTCTGTCCTCATTTTGATCCTTTGAACTGACCCTCACATAACCGTATATCTGACTCATTGTTATCCCTCCGTATCTTTCCTTTTAAAAGTCACATCTCCCGCGGGCGCCGATACAGGTTCCGATACGCCGATCGGCCCGATATGCCGCAAAAAGATCAAACAGAGTACAGATACCAGTATATAGAGTTTGCAGCAGTTCAGCCAGCAGCTGTATTCAATGGCAAAATCATGCTCGTACGAATTTTTCACGGGATACGGCTTCCAGGAGAGTGCCATTTTATGAGCAAAGGCAGGCGCACGGCGCCGGATAGCGCGTTAGCCCGGCGCCTTTCTGTTGCGCTATGGATAAAAATGGAATATAATGGACATGCCGGCAGTTAAGATGGCTTCCGGCTGTGAAAAGCAGACTGCAAGGGAGGATCATAATGAGCAGGAAAAACGATTACGACGCGGAAGAAATGACGGTGGAACTGGAACTTGACGACGGCACAAATGTAACCTGCGCCGTGGTCACCATTCTGACCGTAGAGGAAAAAGATTATATTGCCCTTCTCCCCCTGGACGAAAACGGGGACAACGAAGAGGGCGAGGTCTGGTTCTACAGATACAGCGAAAATCCGGACGATCCCAATGAGGAACCTGAACTGGACTACATTGACGACGATGCGGAATACGAAAAAGTGGCGGATGCCTTTGACGAATATCTTGACAACTGCGAATTTGATGAAGTGATAGAGGAAAATGATTCAGATCTCTTTTAGCAGAGGGTTCAGGAATCTGGATGGCAGCCTGGGGCGTTCTTTGGTACCTGTGAGGTAGAGAAACTCCAGGTTTTCTTTTGCCCTGGTCATGGCTACGTAGAATATCCTGCGCTCTTCTTCCACCTGTTCTTTTGTCTGCAGGCTGCCGTGGGGAAAGACGGACTCATTGCAGTCGGCTACGATCACAGTGTCAAATTCCAGCCCCTTGGAACCATGTACTGTCATCAGACTGATACCCGCCGCGGCGCTCCCCGGCTCCCCGGTTCCGACGTTTCTTCCGGCGCTTTCCGTCCCGCCTGCGCCACTGCTTCTTCCCGCGACTTCCGTCCCGCCTACGCCACTGCTTCTTCCCGCGACTTCCGTCCCGCCTACGCCACTGCTTCTTCCCGCGACTTCCGCCCTTTTGGCGTCTCCGTTCTGTTTCAGTTCTCTGCCGTATGCTTCCTGCGCTTCCTGCCACTTTTCAATATCCGGAAACCGCCCCGCGTCTTCTCTGAGCCATTCCAGAACTTCCAGCCACTCCGCAAACCGCAGCGCGTTCCCCGCCGTCTGTCTCAGATAAGCTTCGTATCCCACCGCCCTTCGGATATACGATACCGCCAGTCCCGGCGGAAGCTTTCCCAGCGCCTTTAACTGCCTGTCAAAGCCGCGCAGCTTTTCCGCCGCTTCTCTTGCGCCCGTGTCGGTACGTCCCCACGTCTCATAAAAGGAAATCAGCTCCTTCAGAGAACCGCCGCTGCTTCTTCCTATTGCTTCCCGGCTGACATACCTTGACGGCCGGTTGACGACCCGGAGCAGCAGTCCCCTGTCCCATTGTCCGGATGCCAGAAGAAGATATGCCATGATGTCTCTGACAATAAAATGTTCATACACATTCGGGACCTTTTCTTTCATGACAAAAGGAATCCCTTCTGTCCGCAGCCGCACCGCAAGCTCCTGCATCCGGGCGTTCGTGCGGAACAGGACGGCGCATTTTTCCCCATCCTTTCCCACAGCCAGAAACCTGCGCAGCCGTTCGGCCAGATAGTCATACTGCTCCCCTTTCTCGGAGAAAGCGGCCAGTTTGACCCGCTTTTTGTCCCCTTCTCCGAAATCGTCCCGGTTCCCGCTCTCTTCACGTGCCGAAGCCGTTCCTTTTCGCCCCTTTCCCTGTTCCATCTGCTCTTTCTGTTCTTCTGCTTCTCTCTCCGGAGACGGCCTGAGCTGTTTGGAAAACCGGTCGCCGTTTTCCGCCACAACCGCCAGAGATGCCCTTATGATCTGCGGATGGCTCCGGTAATTGATATCCAGCAGTACCTTTTCCGCCCCGTACTCCCTCTCAAATCTCCTGAGACATTCCGGCTCGGACCCCCGGAAGCCATAAATGGCCTGATCGTCGTCTCCCACCGCAAAAACATTCCCGCAGCCGCCGGACAGAAGCTTTACCACTTCATACTGAACGGGATTGATATCCTGAAACTCGTCGATGAGAATATGGCGGAAACGCGCCTGCCATGACCTTAAAAGTTTTTCATTTCCCGCCAGAAGCTCCCTGCAGCGGCAGAGCATATCGTCAAAATCCAGACCGCAGTCGTCCCGCACCGCTTTTTCATAGCGCTGCAGGATCGTTCCAAACTGCGGCCTCCACTCTTCCGGCGCCATTTCCGCCGCTTCCTCCATGCGCAGGGTATTCTTATAATAGCTGAAGGCGGAAAGAAGCATCATCGCGTCCTCTCCCAGCGCCTCCCCTGTCCTCTTCTCGGAATCCGTACAAAACCGTTTTAAAATGGGAAGCAGGATCTTTTTTCTTTCGGAACCATTGAGAATTTTGTGATTGTTCAGAACGCCTGAATTTTTTAGAATCTGATAAAAGACGGAGTGAAAAGTGCCGAAGCAGACGGGGCGAAAGCCCCCGGACAACTCCCGGAACCGGCGCTGCATGGACATTGCCGCCTCTCTGGTAAAGGTGATGACCAGAATCTGTTCCGGCGGCGTTCCCTGCTCCATGAGAAAAAGGATCCGGTTTGTGATGGTGAAGGTTTTCCCGGAGCCGGGGCCCGCCAGCACCAGCAGCGGTCCCCCCGTCCAGGTCACAGCTCTGCGCTGTGCGTGATTCATATTTTCAAGATCAATCATGTTCCCCGCTTTCTCCGGCAGCGGCCGCGTCAAGCAGTTCGATTCCCTTTCGGATTCTCTTTAGGGATTCCTCTTTTCCCAGCACCTCCAGAATCTCCGTTGCGCCTGCGGGCGTCATCTGCTTTCCGGAAACAGCCGTCCGAAGCGGCCACATGACATAGCCGGTCTTATAACCGTTCTGCTCCGCATATTCCGACAGCATCCGGTAGAGACTGTCGTTGGAATAATCCTCCCAGTCTTCCAGAAGCGGTAAAAGCTCCCCCAGCACTTTCCGCGAGGACGCCAGATCCGTCTTCATTTTTTTATGGACATACATGGCGGGATCATACTCCGGAAGTTCCTCAAAGAAGTCCACCATCTGAAGAATATCCGGGAACACCTCGATCCTTGTCTTCACCATACCCGCAATCTTTACAAGATCCAGATCCTTTGTGATCGCCTTTTTCAGATACGGCTTTGCCATTTCATAAAACGCATCAAAATCCATGGCCTTCAGATACTCGCCGTTCATCCACCGAAGCTTCACGATATCGAACACTGCCGGAGACCTGCTGATCCTGTGATAGTCAAACTCCTTTATCAGCTCTTCCAGCGAAAAAATCTCCCTGTTATCCTCCGGGCTCCAGCCCAGAAGCGCGATAAAATTCACAATGGCTTCCGCGACGAATCCGCCCTCCAGCAGATCCTCAAAGGAGGAGGCGCCGCCTCTCTTGGCCAGCTTCTTGTGGTTTTCATCCGTGATCAGCGGCAGATGTATATACACCGGCGACTTCCAGCCGAACGCCTCGTACAGCCTTGTATATTTCGGAGAAGAGGAAATGTACTCGTTTCCTCTCACCACATGGGTAATGTTCATCGTATGATCATCCACCACATTGGCAAAATTGTAGGTCGGATAGCCGTCGGACTTAATAAGGATCATATCGTCCAGCTCGGCGTTTTCCACCGTAATGTCGCCGTACAGTTCGTCATGGTATGTGGTGGTTCCCTCGGCGGGATTGTTCTGGCGGATGACAAAGGGCTTTCCCGCCGCCAGATTGGCTGCGATCTCCTCCTTTGAAAGGCCAAGGCAGTGCTTATCGTAAACGGTGATCTCTTTCCCCTCCACAACCTCCGTCTTCAGGGACGCCAGACGTTCCTTGTCGCAGAAGCAGTAATAAGCCTCCCCCTTGTCGATCAGCTCTTTGGCGTACTTCATGTAAATGCCCGTCTTTACCCGCTCGCTTTGGACATAAGGGCCGTAGCCGCCGTCCCTGTCCGGTCCCTCGTCATGGGTAATGCCCGCCATTTCCAGCGTCCGGTAAATGATCTCCGTCGCGCCTTCCACATACCGGTTCTGATCCGTGTCCTCGATGCGGAGCATGAAGTCTCCGCCCTCATGCTTTGCGATCAAAAATTCATATAATGCCGTGCGCAGATTTCCCACATGCATCTTTCCCGTGGGGCTCGGCGCATATCTTGTCCTGATTTTCGTCATAGTTTCCTCCGTTTCGGGCCCTTGGGAAGGCCCTGTTGATCTGTCTTAAGGATTTATTGTATCCCCTTTTATCCAAAACCGCAAGCCCTTTTAAAAACAAGCCGCTTCATCCGATCCCGGAGCCGTTGGGAAGTATCCGTGTCCCTTGCGACAGCGTTCTCTGCCGGCACGGATCATTCCGTGTGCCCTGAGGGCAGGGGCTTTGCCGTCTCGGTCTTTTCCGGCACAGGCCTTGCCGCCGCGGCCTTAAAGCTCTGGACAGCCTTTTGCGCCTGGGAAATGGAAATGTTGGTTCCCGCCCCGGCCACACAGCCGCCGGGACACGCCATGCCCTCGATCAGACAGCCGTTCTTCTTCCCGGCCTTTGCAAGCAAAAGAACCTTCCGGCACTCCGCCAGACTCTCCGCATGTTCGATCTTTACCTCCGTTCCGGGATAATAAGCCTTGATACAGTCTTCGATGGCGCTCGCCACTCCCCCGGCCACGCCGTATCCTCTGCCCGCGCCCGTGGCGTCCTCCATGGCGTCCATGGCCTGAATTTCTTTCAGAAAGATCCCCTTTGCCTCAAACATTCCCGTCAGTTCTTCAAAGGTGATCACAAAATCCACATCCGACCGCACCGTCCGCCTGCTGGCCTCCAGCTTTTTGGAAGCGCAGGGGCCGATGAACACCACGGAAGCGTCCGGATGCTCCTTTTTGATGATCCGGGCCGTGGCCACCATGGGCGTCAGTTCGTTGCTGATCTTATCGATGGTCTCTGGAAACAGGTGCTTTGCCATGACGGACCAGGACGGACAGCAGGAGGTCAACGCAAAAGCCTGATTTCCCGTTGCGACTTCCTTTACATAATGCTCCGCCTCCGCCATACAGCCCAGATCCGCGCCCAGCGCAGTCTCGTACACATCCGCAAATCCCAGCTCCTTCAGCGCCTCCTTGAACATATCCGGCGTGACATCAGGCCCGAACTGTCCCGCAAAAGCCGGCGCCACCTGCGCAATAATCTTCCGGCCGGACTGCATGGCCCTGATCAGCTGGAAAATCTGAGATTTGTCCGCAATGGCGCCGAAGGGGCAGCTGACCATGCACTGTCCGCAGGAAACACACCTGTCGCTGTCAATGCAGGCCCGCCCGAATCTGTCCGAGACGATGGCGTCCACCCCGCAGGCCGCCTTACAGGGTCTCTCCCTGTGACAGATGGCGTCATAGGGACAGATCTCCCGGCATTTCCCGCAGCGGATACACTTTTCCTGATCGATGACGGACTTCCCGTCCACCATGGAGATCGCCCCTTTAGGGCATACGCTGTGGCAAGGATGGGCAAGGCAGCCCATGCAGGCATTTGTCACCTCGTAGCGGTTCTCCGGGCAGGCGTTGCAGGCGGAAGGAATCACCTGCATCAGCGGCGGTTCATAATATTTCTCGTCAATGTTGCTCTCTTCCAGGCCCTCCGTCAGGTGCCCCGGATGATCTCTGTTCTCCGGCCGCAGACTCATGCCCATGGCAAGCCTCAGCCGCTCCCTGATGATAGCCCTGTCCCGGTACACGCTCTCCCAGTACTGAGAATGTTCATAATCCACGATCTTATAGGGAAGCGCCTCCATATCGTCTTTGAGATTCGTGGAATTGTACGCCAGATTTGCCACTTCCCTGAATACCCTTCTCCTACGCTGCCTTACCGGGGTGTCGATGCCTCTCATGCCGCTCATTTTCTTCCGCCTCATCTTTCAGAATGACATTTTTTTAACAATACATTCTCATTAAACCACATCTGACATAGAAAATCAAGAATAACCGCCCTGTATTAAAGTTTTACCGCTACCGCGGTAAATTCGCCCGGCAGTTTTTCATTTTCCCAGGAAGGGTGCTCGTCAAACTGTTTCAGACAGAAACCGTTTCTCAGGATCGAGTTGAGGATTTCACTTATGGTATACTTCCGATACATACACCGGGGCATCTGTCTGCGGATCTCTTCCTCATAGAACCGGGCATGTGCCATTTCCCCCTCGAATATTTCCGTGGAAAAATAACTCATTGCGGGCTGCTCCATCTTCAGGCTGTCCACGATCTTGGTAAACGGATGGAAATCGCTGCATATCATTTTCCCGCCCGGTTTCAGCAGAGCATGCATCATCTTCATGAACGCATCAATATCATGAAAATAGTGCAGCACGCCTCCCTCCATAAATACAACGTCAAAGTAATTTTGGTACCTGTTCAGGTCAATCTCCAAAATATCACAGACTTCAAAATCGATGTGGACACCTGCCGCCTCCGCCGTCTCGCAGGCGTACCGCTTATTGGCCTCGGATATGTCAAATATCGTCACTTCCGCGCCAAGCAATGCGAGCGGGATCGCCTTCTTCCCGCAGGAGCCGCAGATATTCGCGATTCGTACTCCCTCGTATCTGTCGAAATAGTCCGCATGCCATTTGAGCATCCTCACAGGATCCGCGACATCCTTGCGCGCCCTGTCTGAAGGCGGGCCGGACGTTTTCACCCAAAATTCATACGCTTCAAATTCCCACGCTTCTTTATTCTGTCTGCTGTAATCCTTCATTTTGCACCTCCTATCTTTTGCCCTATCCTCGTTTTCTCTTTTCAGTATATCACCCCCCGCAGTCAACCCTGAAAATGATTCCCTCGAAAAGTCTGTCCCCGTCATCTTTCCAAGCCGCGCACAAGCCCCTCCGGGGTGAGCCGGTATACCGCATCGCAGACCTCCGCAATGTATTTCCTGTCGTGCGATATACTGATCACCGCTCCGGGAAATTCCCGTATCATCTTTCGGATCACCGGTCCGGACAGCGGCGAAAAATTTCTTGTGGGCTCGTCCAGAAGCAGGATATTCACACCGGACATGCTCATTTTCAAAAGAAGCGCCTTCGCTTTCTGTCCTCCGGACATCTCACGGATGGGACGCTCCATCTCATCCGCCGTGAATTTCAGCGAGCCGAGGTAGGTTCTGATCCTCGTGCGCTCTTCCTTGCTGCCGGATCTGTCAAGAAAATCCACCGGCGTCATGGCCGGGTCTAAAAGTTCCTCATAGCTTTGCGGCATGTATTCCACCCGGACGTCCGTCCGCTTCATGAGTTCATCGGCGATCTTTTTCAGCAGGGTTGTCTTCCCGGCGCCGTTCGGCCCGACAATGCAGATCTTCTCCGGCCCCCGGATCCGGAGAAAAATATTTCTCGCCAAAAGTCTTGCGCTCTGCCCGTCGCCCGGCGTCCACAGCTCATCCAGGGAATATTCAAGGACCGTCTTGCCGGACGGCATGTACGACTCCTGACCGCCCAGTTTAAAAAAGATAGCTTCCTCCTGCTCCGGCAATTCGGTCATCTCTTCATCCTGCCGCGCAAACCGCCTTCCCATCGCCTTGACGGTATGCATCTTGTCCTTCAGATTTTTGGCTGCGCCGGGGTTCTGTCTCGAGACCGTCTCCTGAGCATAGTCTACACTCTGATATATTTTCCGGAATTTTTCATCCCGCAGTTTCTTTTCCCTGCGCTCATTCAGCGCCTGCTGTTCCTGCCTCTCGAAGCTGTGAAGCCGCCTTTGCACATAATCACGGTACGGCATTTTTGCAACCGTGTACCTGCTTTTCGTTTTCCGTCTGATCTGCTCGAGATGCACCACCATATTGGCGGTATTTTCAATCAGCGTCTCGTCGTGTGAAATAAAAAGCACGATCTTTTTCCAGTCGTTGATCACCGTCTCCAGCAGTTCCATCGTGGCAATGTCAATATCATTAGAAGGCTCGTCCAGAAGCAGCGCCGTGGGTTCCTGTATCAACAGCTTCATCAGCTGAGCCTTTACCTTTTCCCCGCCGGAAAGGCTGCCCAGCATCTGCTCCCGGTAGAAAAATTCCGGATCGACGCCGAACTTCCCGGCCAGCCTTGCCAGCTCCTTCGGCGTCCGGTTCCAGAAACGCTCTTCTTCCGTGAAGAATTCGTATAATGTTTTCCCCTTGTCCTTTTCCGGTAGCTCCTGGGGAAGATAGCCCAGCTTTTCGTTCCCGATCACACGCGTTCCCTTTGTCTCGGCGTACCCTTCCGTCAACGACGGGTCGTACAGCCATTTCATCAGGGTTGACTTGCCGTTTCCCTCTTCTCCGATGATCACCGCCTTGTCCCCGTCGTTCAGCACCAGGCTGAAATCTTCCAGTATCACACGCAGATCCTTTTTGTGGGTGATGGTAAGTCCGTTTATCTGTATCATGATCTCCTCCCTTCATCGGACAGAAAAAGTCCACTCTGCATACGCAAAGCAGACCCGCAAAAGGAGACCTTTTTCTTTTATCCGGAGACAAAAAAAGAAATCATCCACGCGATCATCCAATTTAAGCGCATACAGCCTGTATGCCTCCCCCATAACTCCCGGGGCCGCATAACAACAAGGATCCTGTCCATACGAATCCTTCTCGGTATCTGCTTCACTTAAATCAAATTATCTGTTGATCATTTCCTCACCATATACATTATGCGTCTCACTGACTCGTCTCGACTACTATACCATTGAAAAGACAGGTTTGTCAAGCAGATTCAAGTGGGATCTGATATCCTTTGTTGAAATACTCTTTTTCCTTTCCGTCAACGCAATTACATATGAGCCACATTAAAATTATAAATTTCTTCCCTCGGATTCTTAAACCCATGAAACTCATCCACCTCTTTAAGGGAAAAGAAAAAGCCATAGTTGGAATTCGGCCGCTCCAGCGCCTGCTTTCGCGCATATCCCTTTATGGACAAAAGGTACTTCCCGGCAGGAACATCATATTTAAAATCCGAATATAATCTGTGTCCATCTGATGACTGAAAAAACCTTTCTTTTTCAGAAAAGCCCCTTGTTACACCATATGGCATTTTATAAGTACCTTCGCCTCCACTAAGTTCGCTTTTTTCAAATGTGTAAAAAGAGCCAATATCGGAAATCCACAAGCCATCTTTGATTTCAATGTTGAATCCGTCGTACTCCATCTTCTGCTCCCACCCGTCGTCAAAGGGCACATCATGACCGTCCAGCTTAATGATATAGTCTATGGAATTGATCTGTACAAACGGAATCCAAACACCTTCTTTCTGCGCATCTAAATACAATTTCTTATCCTTTTGAAATCTCTCCAGAAGCTTTTTGCTCCGAATTTTTTTCCCTTTTAAAAAGTCCTGTAAGGTCTCCAATGAAAATACACATATCCCATAGCTTCTGGTACTCAAAATCTTGTCCATAACGGTCACCTCCTGATTATTAATAGTTGTTTTCAATCGGAAATCCACCATCTTTCTGCGTTCCAGCTTATCATGGCTATATCTTGTGACCTGCCGCCGGGGCGATTGATCTTTGTGACAAGACCGGAATAATCCCTTACTCATTAGGATTCCCATAATGCCATAATGATTGAATAAATTCCTTGCGAAGCTCCTCTAACTGCTTTATTCTTTCTGCGATCATGCTAAGAAATTTTTCTTCGGTGTATGTCTCCCCAGGCAACATATCCTCTTGACTGCCTGTCTTCCAATGAGAAAGCATATTAATAACTGAAGGTATTTCCAGTATAAAATACATAACAAAGCGTTTCGGATAGTGATCTTCATTCTCATAATCATTCATTACCTCTCTGATCACTTTTTTCATTTTGAGAAATACTTCCTCGTTCCACCTCACATTTATCCGAACATAGTACATCAAATTCTCTTCAGACCCTACATATTCATAAAATTTTTTCAAACTGTCTTTCATAACTAATCTCCTTTTTAACTGTATGACAACTTATATCCAGATAAACGAATAATTGCATGCTCTTAACACATATTTCTGCAGAAGTAACCTTTACATCCGGCCATCTAACATCCACTATGAAGAACTCTCAGAACAGCTTCTCCCCAAAAATAAGGAGCAGTATACCCAACAAGTCAACATATTGAACAAAAGAATTGACAATAATACCTCCTGCCGTTTTCACATATAAGTTTGTTCTTTAGAAGTAGCAGTTCTTTAACACTTGTTTTACTATACTCCAAGTTCTGCCTTAAGGCTTCGCATTGAATTAACCCGGACATATTATTTCAACTCTTTGTAATTTATTATTAGATACCGGTCCTTCTACTAATACTTCTTTTGCTCCTCTTGCCATGCTGTTTGCAACATGTATATCACTATCCAGACTTACTCTACTCGCATCACCCAAGTAAGCAATTCTTCCTTCAGAAGTTGATAAATCAATTATTCTATTTTGAATTGTATCTAAATCAATACTAGCAACACCTGTTCCATTTCTAGTCGCCCAACGTGTAGCAAACCTTTCAACCCTTGTAAATGAAAGATACTGATCTGCATATGTTTTTTCCGATCCACCTAGCACATGTTCAATTACACTCGCATGCGCAGACACATCTTTGGGAATAATTCCTAATCCTTCCCTTATATTTTGAATATCTGTTGCACTTAAACAACGATATACAATATCCTCCCAACCCCAAACATCAATTTGTAAATTAGGATTCTTAACATAAGAATAAAGATTCAGCCCACCAGCCAACCCTATTGGATCCTGCTGCGTATAGCACCCATCTTCAGGCGAATAATACCGGAAGCGATTGTAATACAGCCCCGTCTCTTCATCCTCGTACTGCCCCTGGAACCGGAACGGAATAAAATTCTTTTTACCTACCTCCTTCTCCGTTTTTCCATGGATACCTTTTCTTCCCTGTTTCACACGCCCGTAGATATCCAATTCTCTCTCCCAGACCTTCTCCCCAATCCCATCATAGGCTTCTACAGGTGTTCCCAGATAATCACTGACGATACTGTAGTTTCCCTCTTTTGTGATTTTCCCTCTGGGGATAAAGTCATCCTGAAATACCCAGGTAATCAAGCTCTCCGGAGGCCTCTCCCCTTTTTCTGCCTCCTTCTTTTCTTTTTCTTCCTCCTTTCTCTCCAGTTTTAGGACATAATCTGCCTTATAATCCACCTTTGCTGCCGGGACTTGGGAATCTGCCGCAATGTTCTCCTCCCATTCATGAAACAGCGTATTTCCATCCCACAGGAATCTGACGACTTTTTCCTGTTTCTCTTGAAATGGCTTGTCTCTGCATGCCACAGTTACAGTCTTTTCAGTTCTTCTGCCAAACCAACTAACTTTGGGAAGAATCGATTTTCTCATCATTTGTAAACTTTTTTGACTTATTTTTGTGTATATCAATAAATAAAAAGTCACCATGATCAGTTTCACACAAAAATCTATCAAAGCTTTTTGATATTATATTGTATTCAAAATGTGTACAATCTCCAATAATATCGATTACATGCGATATTTTAGTTTTTAGTAAAATTTGATCATCATTTTCTATAACAAACCAAACATCTTCTTCTTTATCAAAAAGATTAATTATTTCTTTGTAAGGTTGTTCTTGCTTAAACACCAAAAATGTAGGCTCATATTTTAATGACAGCCACCAAACTCGTGGGTTTCCATTGACAAAGGTTTCTTGTAGCTCTAGAAGAATATTTTTCTTTTCTTCACCTGTAATTACTTTAACTTTTTCTCTGATTTTTAAATTTGAAATTGATTCCATTACTTCTTTTTCAAGTTCATCCATTGCAATTAATCACTCCTTCTCCTTTGTTTGGTGACCTATATGGATGCTGAGCACCATCATAGGTTAAATTATACTTTTCAGCGCCAGCACTTCGTTTTCCAGCTTCCATAACCCCAATGTGCGGTAAGTCATGTCCCGATGTGACATCCATATCAATATGAGGTGCGTCAAAAACTATTTTTGAACCATTGGATCCTAAAAATTCAACCTCAGTTCCTGTCAAAGGATCAATTTTTTTAGGAGTAAAGGTTACCCTAGTATCTCCGCCTGTCGCTAATTCAAATGCCCTTCTTAGTGCAGCATCAAAGTCAGGAAAGTGCTCTACAATATTCAAACCAAATGGATCAATCCTCCAATTAGAATCACCAACATATCCATACAATGTCGGATTTCCGCCCGCTAAACCTATTGGATCCTGCTGCGTATAGCACCCATCTTCAGGCGAATAATACCGGAAGCGATTGTAATACAGCCCCGTCTCTTCATCCTCGTACTGCCCCTGGAACCGGGACGGAATAAAATTTTCTTCCCCCGCTTCCCGCGCAGAACTATGCAATTTGTTCTATGCGGCTTTTTCTGCACAATGGATATGTTGCAATAAAAGGTTCAATTCTCTTTTTCATTTCGCTAAAGGAGCTGCCATAAAAATACAGAGCAGTATGCGTAGCTCCCTCCCAATAACTATACATTCGTCCAATCCCTTCCATAGCCAGTTCCATTTGTTCTATCACATAATTTATGTCGCAGGTTTTATAAACCTCCTCCGGCAAATCAACTCCGTTAGAATAGTATGCCAATCCCTCTAATGATCCCACTTCAATCTCCGGCTGGATACCCTGTAGAACCGACCCTTTCGGAATGCCTATACTATTGAGCAGACCCACCAGCCATTTAACGCTGTCAGGCTTATTATTTGTCAGATGAATTTCTATATCACAGTACATAATTTCACCATCTGAATTTTGAGCCGTCTCGCCTCCGGTTATCTCCCCGAACCGCTCTTTCTCCAGTACTTCCTGCAAAACATCTTCCAATTCAAATCTGTGTTTTGGCTGAAATCGTGCATTCAGTTTTAATGTCAAATCCATATGACTGCCTTCTCGCGAATCTTTTGGAGGTATAATGTCATGACCGCCTTCTTGTGATTTTTTCGGAGATATAATGTCGATGTAATCTTTATATTCCAAAGGAATTGGTCTATTAAAGATCAAATCTTTCATGGGATCAACATTTTTACCCATTTTATAACAAAGGTATAATCGCTCGTTAAATTCCGGATATATGCGAACATGAGTTAATTCATATTTATCAATGGTTTCATCATCTGTGAAAGGTATCCGATGTATAATCTCAATACAGTCCCCTATAAAATCGCTTTCTATTAACCGCCCTCCACCTTCTCCCAGTACCATTATCCTTCTCTCATCGGGCGTTCCTTTCCATAAATCTACATACCTGACTCCCAAACTCAGAGCATTTATTAGTCGCCGAGACGGCTGATAATCTTTAAGCGGTGCTATTTTTGTTTGAAGATATTACTGTTAGCAATAAATTGTTTTGTTACATAGGTACAGAATAAAATAGGTGCCTTACTTAAATCAATGCCTTCCCAATTATTATCCTTATTAAATAAATTAAAAACTAATAATTGGGCCTTATTAATCATTTGCGCCAATACATAAATATTTTCTTTTCTGTTCTCATCTTTACATTTTGTTTCTATGCTGATTACCTGATTGGCTCTCCAAATTACCTTTGCCATGATATTCCTCCTAGTAATATAACTTTTATTTAGGATAACAGCCTATATTTCTATTCCATTTGTTTTCCATTGGAGCCGTTCACAGCGCTTACTAATTTATCGTGTCAAATCTTTGAGAAAGAACATCTCCAAAGGTTCTTTCGGAAGCAAAAGTGCGCCGCATTCGGTATAACCGATTTTCCGGTAAAAGAATTGCGCCTGTTCATTCGACTGTGTGGATGTCAGAACCTGTCTATACCCCTCTTTTGCCATTTCTTTTTCCCAAAAAGAGACGAGCTCGGCCCCGTTCCCTTTTCCTCTGTAACCATCCAAAACATATAACATGTTCATAAACGGGATATTGTCCCAAAATAATCCAAACCTCAGCCACCCCATAAAGTCATCCCCTTGATGCATGACCAAAACTCTCTTCGCAGGGACGATATTTTCCAACTCGGATTCAGAAATATGTCTGTCATGTTCCTTTAAAACAACAAGATCCTGAATATCAGCATATCGAATCATTCTGTACCTCCACAGAACAACACTTCCATAAACACGATTTTAGGAACGTTTCCTTTTACCAAAGCTCTTCCGCAATATGCAGCGCCGCATAAAATTTCTGCATATCGTGGTTAGCCTCATGCAGGCCGTCCGCAGTATAATCCTCTGTATCAACAACATCTCCCGTCACAAGGAAATCATTACGTTCCATGTTGCAGTAATAAAACGTTATATGTCCTATCATTTTGTTTTCAACACTTCGTCTCTGTTCACTTTATCAAATCATCCCTTCGTCTGTGCTTCCAAAACATAAGTTTAAAGTCAAAATGCAAAAGAAAAATCAAATTCTCTCCCTACAGAGAAGATGTCCCCTTCCGGCGCCTCTGTCACCGTAAAACTTGCGCCGTCCCATCCGTTGATTTTTATGACTCCCTTTACAATTCTGGAATCAGAATCATTCGATGTAAAAGACAGTTCTCCATTTCCATTATCGACAAAGGTTCCCTCTACTACCCCCAGCCTGTAAATGCCGATATAGGCTTCATCGTCTCCCGACTCGCTCTGCCGGGTGATCAGAGTACTGTAGATACTGCCCGTCCCCTGATTGTCTACAAACAGGCCATACTTTGATTTTTCAGGCATGACAAAGGACTCGCCTTTTATTTTCGCCAGTTCATTGGCAAGAACGTAGGCCCTGTTCCTGGTAATCTCTTCCAGAAAAGCGTTTACCAGCATTGGATACATGCTGCCGTTTTCTTCGCTGGACCCTATGGTCTCCAGGATCGCTTCTTCTTTCATGTCTATCCAGTTCCTTTGATCTGCAAGGATCTTCTCTTTTGTCTGCTGTTCGGCGGAAATGCTGAATCTGTTCCACAGGTTATTTAGTGTGTGCTGATTAAGCCATTTTCAAGTCTAACCAGGCAGGTGTTAACCCTAAAATTTCATACAGGTGAAACAG
>CANPXL010000046.1 GCA_947586055.1 uncultured Acetatifactor sp.
CCCAGATAGCTCAGTTGGTAGAGCAGAGGACTGAAAATCCTCGTGTCACTGGTTCGATTCCGGTTCTGGGCATTTTTGTATGATTTGTCTTTTTATATGGTACTGAAAGGCAGAAATTTGGTCTTTTGGTGCTATTTTTTTATTTCATTCCATGCTATAATGAAAATACGCGTGAAACAAGCCGGAAGAGTGAGAGGAATTATGGAAAAAGACAGGGAAAAGGATCATGTAAAAAAGGCATTGGGTGAAGAACAACCGGGAATAAAAGAACCGGAAACGAAAGAACCCGGAGAGAGAGAATTCGGAACAAAGGAACCGAAGAATAGAGAACCGGAAAAGAGAGAATCCAGAATCAAAGAATCGCTGGAAAGAGAACCGGAAAAAAGGAAACTGGAAAAGAGAGAAGCCGGGACAAAAGAACCGAAGAATAGAGAAGCGGAGATCAAAGAGCCGCAGAAAAGAGAACCGGTAAAAAGAGATTCAGAGAAAAGAGAACCCGGAAAAAGAATTTTAAAAGAGAATGAACCGGGAGAGGACGAATCGGAAACGATAAGAATGACAAGGCCCGAGGGCCCGAATCCGGAGCCTGCGGAAATGTCCCGGGAGAGAAAGGGCAGAAAAAGCCGGAAAAAAGGGATTTGCATTGGCGTACTTGCCTTTGTCACAGTGGCGGCCGTAGTTGTGTATATTGGAATAGGGGTTTTTTATCAGACTCATTTTTTCCCCGGCACTATCGTAAACAACGTGGATGTAAGCGGCTTGGATGTGTCGCGGGCGGCCGAACTGCTGGATGCTGTCATTCAGGGGTATTCTCTGGAGGTTACGGGACGGGAGCCTGGAACGGCGAGAAGCGGGGCGGTATTGGGAACAGTTACTTCCGACGCCGTTAAACTGGCCTACACAGATTCCGAGGGCGAACTGGCGCAATTGGTCAAAGATCAGAAATGGTTGCTGTGGATTGGACCGTGTCTGTCGAAAAAACAAAATCTTGTCACGATGGAGCGCGGCTCAGCCGTCTTTGACAGCCAGCTGCTGCGGGATACGGTAAACGGCTGGGCTGCGTGTCAGCCTGAAAATATGGTACCCGCAAAAGACGCATACATTGATGAGTTCTCCCGGGAAAGTCTTGTTTATGAGATTGTTCCCGAGACGGAAGGAACTCAGCTGGACGTGGAACAGCTGCTGTCCCTTCTGAGCGAATCTCTCCGCAACGTGGAAACAACGCTGGACCTGGAAGAGGCCGGATTATATGCAGAACCTGCCGTTCGCCGGGATGATGTCAGTCTGACGGCGCCTGTGGAGACGGCAAATCGTTGGCTTGGCACAAGGATCGACTATGATTGGAACGGTAATGAGGTCGTGCTGGACGCGGAGACGATCTGCGACTGGGTTACTATTGAGAACGGCGAGGCGTCGCTTGACGAAGATGCGGTAAGCGCATTTGTAAAGTCCTGTGCGCGAAAGTATGATACTTATGGCAAAAAGAAAAGCTTTGTGACGACGCAGGGGGCAACGCTGAAGCTGACCAGCGCTTCCTACGGCTGGCGGACGGACACGGAAACGGAAAGCAGAGAACTGCTTGAGCTGATCCGGCAGGGAAACAGCGGGTCCAGAGAGCCTGTGTATTCTCACAAAGGAATGATCAAGGTGACGGACAGCGTCAACGATGTCGGTGACACCTATGTGGAGGCGAATCTTACCGCACAGCACCTGTATCTTTACAAGGATGGGGAAGTGGTCCTCGAGACGGATTTTGTATCCGGAAAGATCAGTAACGGGAACGGCACGCCGGAAGGAATTTTCGGCATTACCTATAAGACGACGGACGCGGTGCTGAGAGGGCAGAACTATGAAACGCCCGTAAAATACTGGATGCCTTTTTACGGCAATTACGGTATGCATGACGCCAACTGGCGGAGGGATTTTGGCGGAGATATTTACATCAATAACGGCTCCCACGGCTGCATTAATCTTCCGCCGTCCATGGCGGAGCAGATTTATCAGTATGTATACACCGGTTTTCCGGTAGTGTGCTATTATTATGAACAGCCGGTAGTCCCGGATGGGGCGGAGGAACTGCCGGATCCGGAAATTGCAGCGCAGGCCGGGAATCCCGTAGACGTACAGCCGGCACCGGAGCAGTAGATCAGGAAAAGTCGTGGAAAGCGGGGCAGCATGAGAGAAGTATCTCGGAGGAATGCAAGACAATCCAGACGCTGGAGACGGGAACTGAACAGTTATCGCGTCAGCTGGAAAAAGATCAGAAAAGCGGCGCCGGATATACTGGTTTCCCAAAATTTCCGCAGTACAAAACAGTATATTCAGCATGGAAACGTAACGGTGAATGATCATGTGTTGGACGTGGCAAGATTCAGCCTTGCGATCAGTGAAAAGCTGCATATTCGCTGCAATCGGAAGGCGCTGATCCGGGGAGCGCTTCTTCACGATTACTTTCTTTATGACTGGCACCAGCTCGACCGGGAAAATCCCCACAGGCTGCACGGGTTCTTTCACCCCGGGAAGGCGCTGCGCAACGCCGCGGCGGAGTATGATCTCACGGAATGTGAAAAAGATATTATTAAGAAACATATGTGGCCGCTTACGGTTATTCCGCCGAAATATAAAGAGGCGTGGATAGTGACGGCGGCGGATAAGCTGTGTTCTCTCCGGGAAACGGTTCATCTGCGGAAAGGGCACGGCGCCACTTTGGAAGATCCGCGAAAAGAAGAAAGCGAAGAGGCCATATAAACTGGAGAAAGATCAATTGGAAAATCTGTTCCGAAAGTTAAAAGAAAACCGAGACAGCGGCAGATATCCCTGCCACATGCCGGGGCATAAGCGCCGCGCCTGCGGCGATTTGACGGAGGAACTGTGCGGTCTTGACATTACGGAAACGGATGGTTTTGATAATCTGCATCAGCCGCAGGAGATCCTGCTTTCGCTGCAGCAGGAGGCGGCCAGACTTTACGGTGCAGAGGAAAGTTTTTTTCTTGTGAACGGAAGCACCGCGGGTATTTTGGCGGCGGTCAGCGCTTCTCTGGAGAGGGGGCGGCGGATCCTGATGGCGCGAAACTGTCACAGATCCGCGTATCATGCCGCATATCTGAGAGGATTGGACATTACGTATCTGTATCCTGCCATGCTTTCTGAATTTGACATTTTCGATGCGGTAACGCCCAGGCAGGTAGAGGAAGCGCTGGAACAGGACCCTGAAATCGGCGCGGTCCTTCTGGTCTCGCCCACCTATGAGGGAAGGATTTCCGACGTCGCGTCTATTGCTGAGATCGTACATGCGAAGGGCATTCCACTGATTGTGGATGAGGCCCACGGGGCGCATCTGGGCTTTGGCAGCGGTCTGCCGGGCAATAGCTGTGCGGCGGGAGCGGATCTTGTGATTCACAGTGTGCACAAAACGCTTCCGTCACTGACGCAGACGGCTTTGCTCCATGTAAACGGGGAGAGAACGGACAGAGAAAAACTGAGACGTTTTCTCCGGATTTATCAGACCAGCAGCCCGTCGTATCTTTTGATGGCCAGCATCGGAAATGTGCTTCGGTTTCTGGAGACAGATGGCGAAAGAGCGTTCGGTATTTTTACGCAGTTATATGCGGAAATGATGGACAGGCTCAAGGGTTGCGGGCATCTGAAAATCCTTCCATGGGAGCGGGGAAACGGGTCGGCCGGAAGCAGACAGGATATTGGGAAGCTGTTGATATCCGTAAAAGAGACGGGATGGACCGGCAGAAAGCTGTACGATCTTCTGCTGCAGCAATACGCCCTTCAGCCTGAGATGGCCGGAGAAAGTTATGTGCTTGCCATGTTTACCGTAAACGACAGCCCGGAAGGGTATCGGCGAATGACACAAGCACTGCTTGAGATCGACAAAGATCCGCAGCTGGAAACAATGGGCAGGGAATATGCGGGGCGCAAAGAGATCCTTGACTTTTCCGAAAAGCCGACAAGCCGGATCCCGTTGGCGAAAGCCTGGGACATGGCTGGGGAGCTTGTGGAGCTTTCCCGAAGCGTCGGGCGGGATGCGGGGGAATTCGTAAACTTATATCCTCCGGGGGTGCCCGTTCTGGTTCCGGGAGAGCGGATCACGGAAAACATGTACATCAGGATCAGGAGCTGGCTGGACAGCGGCCTTACGGTGCAGGGAGTGGAAAGAAAAGCAGGAAATATCTATATCCGGGTCATAACATGACAAAAGTGTCATAATAGCGGATGCATGCTGACGCCGTGCAGTTTCGGCCTGAGACGGGATGCGAGGGAAAATGGGGAAGATTGTTTATCTGATGGGGAAAAGTTCCACGGGGAAGGATACGATTTATAAGAGGCTTCTGGAGGACGGCAGCCTTGGGCTTAAGCGGATTGTGCCCTATACCACGAGACCTGTCAGAGATGGAGAAAAGAACGGCGACGAGTATTTTTTCACGGATGAATCGGGTTTTCTTGCGATGAAGGAACAGGGAAAGATTATTGAGGACAGAGCCTATCATACCTTTCACGGAATCTGGAGGTATTTCACTGCGGATGACGGTCAGACGAAGGAGAGAGACAGGAATTACCTGACGATCGGAACGCTGGAATCTTACAGGAAGGTAAAGGATTATTTTGGAGCGGACAGGATGCTCCCGGTTATGATAGAATTAGACGACGGTATTCGTCTCAGGCGCGCCCTGGAACGGGAACAGGCGCAGGAGGCTCCAAGATACGAGGAGATGTGCCGCAGGTTTCTGGCGGACAGCGAGGATTTTGCAGAGGAAAAGATCCTTGAAGCCGGTATAAAAGTACGGTTTGAGAATGACGATCTGCAGCGGTGTCTGGGTCAGATCAGAAGATACATAGCCGAAAATACAGACATTGGCCGGAAATGATCCGGAAGGAAGGAGAGCCGCGTCATGGAGATCAAGGTCGGACAGGTAAACCAGCCGGCGCCTGTGGAACAGACGCAGGCGAATCAGCCGACGGACGGAAGCTTTAAATTCATGCTTGCCAGCCACATAGAGGAATCGGAGCTGCAGACCAGACTTCAGAACCTGATGGAAGAGATCACGATGCAGGGACAAAAGCTCTCAAAGCGGCGGGATGTCAGGGACATGAAGCATTATCGGGGGCTGGTGAAGGAATTTCTGAATGAAGTCGTGACCCATTCCCATTCCTTTTCCAGAGAAAATTTTCTGGACCGGAAGGGAAGGCACAGGGTATACGGCATTATCCGGCTGATCGATGAAAATCTGGATCAGCTGGCTCAGGAACTGATGAAGGATGAGAAGGACAATCTGGCAATTTTAAGCAAGATCGGAGAGATACAGGGGCTTCTTCTGGATATCTTTACCTAATAAAAACAATACATGATCTCAGGGGAAAAGGGCCGGAAAAGGTGTACGCGGACGGTCCCTGACGGAAAGGAACAAAAGGTATGGCACGATTCAGCGATATTATCGGACAGGATCAGATCAAAGAATATCTTCACAATGTGCTTCAGACGGGAAAGGTTTCTCACGCCTATATCCTAAACGGAGAAAAATCTTCCGGAAAAGAGTTTATCGCCAGAGTGTTTTCCATGGCGCTGCAGTGTGAAAAGGGCGGGGAAGAACCCTGTCAGGAGTGCCATTCCTGCAAGCAGGCGCTGTCGGATAATCAGCCCGACATCATCAGAGTCACCCATGAAAAACCGAACACCGTCAGCGTGGATGATATCAGAACGCAGGTCAATAACGATGTGGGGATCAAGCCTTACAGCAGCCCCTATAAGATCTATATTATCAACGAGGCGGAGAAAATGACGCCCCAGGCCCAGAACGCCATTTTAAAAACGCTTGAGGAGCCGCCTGCCTACGCGGTGATATTGTTGCTGACATCCAACATAAACGCGCTGCTTCCCACGATTATAAGCCGCTGTGTGGTATTGAACATGAAACCCGTGCCGGACAGTCTGGTGAGAAAATATCTGATGGAACAGCTGCAGGTGCCGGATTACAAGGCGGAGGTCTGTGTTGCCTTTGCCAGAGGAAATGTGGGAAGGGCAAAAGCTCTGGCTTCCAGCGAGGATTTTGAGAATGTAAAGGCCGAGGCCCTGTCGCTGTTAAAATATATCCAGGATATGGATCTGAATGAAGTGATTGCCGCTGTCAAAAAAATCACGGAATACAAGCTTGAAATCGGCGATTATCTTGATATATGCGCGATCTGGTATCGGGACGCCCTGTTGTTCAAGGCGACTCATGACGTGAACCATCTGGTCTTTCGGGAGGAACTGCAGGCTCTGCGCCGCACCGCCCAGCACAGCAGCTATGAAGGGATCGAGACCATCCTCAGGGCGCTGGATACGGCAAAGCGCCGTCTGGAGGCCAACGTGAGTTTTGAACTGACCATGGAGCTTTTGATGCTGACTATTCAGGAAAACAGTTAAGAAATCAATCAAAGAAACAGTCGAGGGGGCATATCCGTCCCCTCAGGCATTTTCTGTTGGCCAAAGTGGTGCTGTTCACAGCGTATTTCTGTGGTTTTTTCCCTGTATCTGTGATATAATGCAAAATAGCGGTTCCCAGAGAGCGGGAGCAAATGGAGGAAGCGGCGGCCAAAGCGTGCGGCGCGCGGAAAGGATATCAAATGGATCGGTTGAAGATAGCGGTATTTTTTGGCGGATATTCTTCAGAGTACAGTGTATCTCTGGAATCTGCATACTCCGTGATCTGTAATCTGGACAGGGAAAAATATGAGCCTGTACCCGTGGGGATCACGGAGCAGGGGAAATGGTTTTATTACGGCGGGGATCCGGATGGGATCCGCCATGACAGCTGGCAGCAGGACGCTTCCTGTGTCCCCGCACTGCTGTCTCCTGAGAGAGGCGAGGGAAAGCTTCTTTTGTTTGAGAACGGCGGCAGACGGGAAATAAAGATAGACGCCGCCTTCCCTGTGATGCACGGAAGAAACGGAGAAGACGGCACGATCCAGGGACTGATCCAGCTGGCGGGGATCCCGCTGGTCGGATGCAACGTGCTGGCCTCCGCCCTCTGTATGGATAAGGACCGGGCCCACAGACTTGCGGAGTTTGCCGGGATCAGGGTTCCGAAGGCGATGGCGTTCGGCAGGGTGTACGATCTGCATGAAGTGCTGAAATTTGCCGACAGAACGGGATATCCCCTGTTTGTCAAGCCCGTGAAGGCAGGCTCGTCTTACGGCATTACAAAGGTTTCGGATAAGGAAAATCTCATGGAGGCCATTCGCTTTGCCTTTCAGTACGACAACGAGGTGATCGTGGAGGAAGCGATTCCCGGATTCGAGGTGGGCTGCGCCGTTTTGGGCAACGATGATCTTATTACGGGCGAGGTGGATGAGATCGAACTGGCCGGAGGGTTTTTCGACTTTACGGAGAAATATACGCTGAAGACATCGGCGATCCATGTGCCCGCCAGAGTCGATGGGGAAACGTCGGAAAGGCTGAAGGAGACGGCGAAGAAACTGTACCGGATACTGGGCTGTTCCGGGTTCGCAAGGGTCGATATGTTCCTGACGCCGCAGAAGGAGATCGTGTTCAATGAAATCAATACGATACCGGGATTTACGGAACACAGCCGGTATCCGGGTATGATGAAGGCGGCCGGTATTTCTTTTGGCGAAATTCTTGACCGTGTGATCGCGCTGGCGTTTGAATGACAGGGGGATTGCGGAAATAGGGACAGAGACCGGCTTCGGAGGAACGAAAATGGAGACAGGAAAAAATTACGGCGGACTGGATTTTTTTAAGATGATCGCGGCGTTTCTGGTGGTGGCGATCCATACTTCGCCGCTTGCGTCCTTCAGCGCGGCGGCGGATTTCTTTCTCACGCGGGAACTGGCAAGGCTGGCAGTGCCTTTTTTCTTTATGGTGACGGGATATTTTGTCCTTTCCGACAGGCTTTTCGGGGAGGAACGGGATTTTCGCCCCGTCTGGCGTTACCTGAGAAAAACAGTTCTTCTTTACGCAATTGCCATCATACTGTATCTTCCCATCGGGATCTATGCCGGGCATTATAAGAATCTGACGCTTTTTCGCGCCGTAAGGATGCTTTTGTTTGACGGAACCTTTTATCATCTCTGGTATTTTCCCGCGCTGATTCTGGGAATCCTGATTCTCTGTCTGCTGGCGCGCTTCTGCGGCCTGAAAGCCGGACTGGCGGTGTCGGCGGTTCTGTATGTGATCGGCCTGTTCGGAGACAGCTACTTTGGTCTGATTGCGGATGTGCCCGGAATCTCCAGGGCTTACGAGATGGGGTTTGTGCTGTTTTCCTATACGCGAAACGGATTGTTCCTTGCGCCGCTGTTTCTTGCCATGGGCGCCTGGATGAAGCGAAAAGGAGGCAAAGGAGACCCTTTGTTCTGCGGGGTGGGGTTTGCGGTTTCCTTCGCGCTGATGACGCTGGAAGGATTTGTTTTACGGTATTTCGATCTGCAGCGCCATGACAGCATGTATTTCCTGCTGCCGGTGTGTATGTTCTTCCTGTACAGGCTGCTGCTTTGCTGGAACCGGAAGTCTGTGGGGGCGCTGCGGACCATTTCCACGTGGATTTATATTCTGCACCCCGCCATGATCGTCGTGGTGAGGGGAGCCGCAAAGGCGCTGCCGGGGAAAGCGGCGGCTCTGCTGGTGGACAACAGCCTGATCCATTATCTGGCGGTCAGCGTGTGCGCTCTGGCCGCTGCTGTGGCCGTGGCGGTGGCGCTGACCCGGCTGCGCCGGACGTCCTTTGAGAGGGACCGGGCCTGGATCGAGCTTGACATGGCGGCGCTGGAGCATAATGTCAGGACTCTGCAGGGACTTCTGCCGGAAAACTGCCGGCTGATGCCCGCCGTAAAGGCGGAGGGATACGGGCACGGAGCCGTGCTGATCGCAAGGGAATTAAACCGGCTGGGCGTGAAGGCGTTCTGCGTTGCCACCGCTCAGGAGGGCGTTCAGCTGAGAAAAGCAGGAATAAAGGGAGAGATTCTGGTGCTGGGTTACACCCATCCCCGACAGTTTGACCTGCTGCGCCGCTTCCGGCTGATACAGGCCGTGGTGGATATGAATTTTGCGGAAGAACTGCATAAATATGGGAAAAAGCTTCGTGTACACATCGCGGTGGACACCGGTATGCACCGGATCGGAGTGGAATGCGGCAAGGTGGATGAGATCTGCCGGATCTTTACTTGGAAGAACCTTAAGGTGGAGGGGCTGTTTACCCATCTGTGCGTGTCCGACAGCGAAGAGGAAAGAAAGACTGCCTTTACAAAGGCGCAGGGCGAGGCGTTTTTCGCGCTGGTGGAAGAACTGAAGCAGCGGGGACACGAAAATCTGAAAAAGCACCTTGTGGCCAGCAACGGCGTGCTGAACTATCCGGAGTTTGCCGGAGATTACGCGAGAGTGGGGATTGCGCTCTACGGCGTGCAGAGCGCGAAAAAAGATATGATGCGCGCGGACGTGGTCTTAAAGCCGGTGCTGTCTCTGAAAGCCCGCGTTGCTTCTGTAAGAGAGCTGGAGCCTGGCGAGGGCGCGGGATACGGCCTTGCTTTTGTGGCAAAGCGTCCCACGAAGCTCGCTACCGTGACCATCGGGTATGCGGACGGACTTTCAAGGCTTCTCTCCGGGGGGAAAGGACATGTGCTGATCCGGGGCCGCAGGGCGCCCATTGCGGGCAGGGTCTGTATGGATCAGACGCTGGTGGACGTGACGGGAATTCCGGATGTTCAGCAGGGCGACATCGCAGTGTTCATCGGGCGTTCCGGCGGCGAGACGCTGACAGCTTATGATATGGCGGACGCGGCCGGCACAATTACAAACGAAATTTTTACAAGTCTCGGCGCAAGGCTGACCCGCACGGTGAAGCCCGCTGTTTTGGCTGCAAAACGGGCGGACGCCGCCGCAAAATAATTTGCCGCGAAGCTGTTACTTTTTGCCAGGCGTTTTTGCCACAAAACAGTGGTTTTTTAGGCGGATATGTGCTAAAATACATAAGCGGCCGATATCGGACGCGGCCGAAAAGGACAGTGCGCGGGAGGGCATGCGGCCTTCTTCGCAAAGAGTGAGGTGGATAGATGACAAAGGTAATAGGAGTTCGGTTCCGCACTGCGGGCAAGATATATTTTTTTGATCCTCTGGCTTACGAGATAAAGAGAGGAGACCATGTGATCGTGGAGACGGCGCGGGGGATCGAGTTTGGGACCGTGGTGTCCGGCGTCTGCGAGGTGGAGGACAGCAAGGTGGTGCAGCCGCTGAAACCTGTGCTGCGAATTGCCGGCCAGCGCGATCTGGAGCAGGAGGCGGAAAACAAAAAGAAAGAAAAGGAAGCGTTCCGGATCTGTCAGGAAAAAATCCGAAAGCACGGACTGGAGATGAAGCTGATCGACGCGGAGTATACGTTCGACAATAATAAGGTTCTCTTTTATTTCACGGCCGACGGCCGCATCGATTTCAGGGAACTGGTAAAGGACCTGGCGGGCGTGTTCCGCACCAGGATCGAACTGCGCCAGATCGGCGTCAGGGATGAGACGAAAATCGTGGGCGGTATCGGAATCTGCGGCAGAGCGCTTTGCTGCCACAGCTATCTGTCGGATTTTGTGCCGGTGTCCATCAAGATGGCAAAGGAGCAGAATCTTTCCCTAAATCCCACGAAGATCTCCGGCGTCTGCGGCAGACTGATGTGCTGTCTCAAAAACGAAGAGGAGACATACGAAGAGTTAAACCGCCGCCTTCCCAATATCGGAGATTCCGTCACGACTCAGGACGGTCTGCGGGGGGAGGTACACAGCGTCAACGTCCTTCGCCAGCTGGTAAAGGTCGTGGTGGACGTGGGAGACGAAAAAGAGATCAAGGAGTACCCTGTGGAACAGATCCAGTTCCGCCGCAGACACGGCAAAAAAGAAAAGGTGGATCTCTCCAGAGAGGAAATGCAGGAGCTGGAACGGCTGGAAGAGGAAGAGCAGGAGGACGGCGAATGCACAGAGGAAGCCGCTTCTGCAAAGAGGGAATCCGGACAGAAAAAGAGCGTCAGGAACCGTCAGAGCGGTCAGCCGGGTGAAAACGCCAGAAATCGTCAGAACGGCCAGGCGGGCGAGAATGTCAGGAACCGCCAGAACGGTCAGGCGGGCGAGAGACGGCAGGAAAACCGCGGCGGCCAGCGGGAACAGAGACAGGACGGCGCAAAGACGCAGGAAAACGGTCAAAACCGCACGGAAGAGCATCATCAGCCGCGCAGTCACCGCAACCGGCACAGGAGAAACGGCGGGGGCCCCAGACAGGAAGGACAGGCACAGCAGCATGACGTACAGCCTTAAGGGGAACGAACGGATAGACGATCTGCAGCGCTGCGGCTATCGGATCATTCAGGACCCCGGGAAATTCTGTTTCGGAATGGACGCCGTGCTGCTGGCGGGATTTGCAAAAGCGGAGGCGTCGGACTGTGTTCTGGATCTCGGGACGGGCACGGGGATCATTCCTCTGCTGATGGAGGCAAGGTATCACTGCGCACAGCTGACAGGCCTTGAAATCCAGCCGGAAAGTGCGGACATGGCGGCAAGAAGCGTGGCTTTAAACGGATTATCGGACAGGATTCATATTGTGACAGGTGATATCAAAGAAGCAGACTCTCTCTTTGCGTCTGCTTCTTTTGATTGCATTACCTGTAATCCGCCCTATATGATCGGAAATCACGGCATTAAGAATCCCAATGCGCCAAAGGCTGTTGCGAGACATGAGCTTTTATGCACGCTGGAGGATGTGGTGAGGCAGACCGCAAAGCTTTTGAAGCCGGGAGGACATTTTTTTCTGGTGCATCGCCCCTTTCGCCTTGCGGAGATTATGGTGACGCTGGCGAACCATAAACTGGAACCGAAGCGGATGCGGCTTGTGTATCCTTATGCAGACAGGGAGCCCAACATGGTTCTGCTGGAGGCGGTCCGGGGCGGAAGATCCCGGATGACGGTGGAAAAGCCGCTGATCGTGTACCGGGAAAAGGGCGTTTATATGCCGGAGATTTACGAAATATACGGATATTGACGGAGGAAAGGATTGTTATGCCGGGAACCTTATATTTATGCGCGACACCTATCGGAAATCTGGGCGATATGACGCCGAGAGCAGTGGAGACCTTGCGGTTCGTGGACCTGATCGCCGCGGAGGATACCAGAAACAGTATCCGGCTGCTGAACCGATTCGACATTCATACGCCTATGACCAGCTATCACGAGCATAATAAGGTGGAAAAGGCGGAAAAACTGGCACAGCAGCTGCTGGCGGGACAGAATGTTGCGCTGATCACCGACGCGGGTACGCCAGCCATCTCAGACCCGGGAGAGGTGCTGGTCCGGATCTGTCGGGAAAACGGCATACCG
This sequence comes from uncultured Acetatifactor sp., assembly GCA_947586055.1. Taxonomy (GTDB): domain Bacteria; phylum Bacillota; class Clostridia; order Lachnospirales; family Lachnospiraceae; genus Acetatifactor. The sequence continues at coordinate 12,352 of CANPXL010000046.1, forward strand.
GTGACTTCCCTGCCGGGCGCAGCCGCCTGTATCACGGCGCTGACGCTCTCCGGCCTTCCCACCAGACGTTTTTGTTTTGAGGGATTCCTTCCTGCGGACAAAAAAGAGAAACGGGAAGTTCTGGAGGAACTGGCACAAGAGAGCCGGACGATCATTCTCTATGAGGCGCCCCATCGTCTGGTACGCACGCTGGAGGAACTGCGGGAGAGGCTGGGTGACAGAGATGTCACAATTTGCCGGGAACTGACGAAAAAGTTTGAATCCGTGACGCCCACGACGCTGGACGGTGCGCTGGAATACTATAAAGACCGGGAGCCGAAGGGGGAATATGTTTTGGTTCTCCGGGGAAAAAGCCGGGAGGAAAAGCGTCGGGTGGAGATCCAAAGCTGGGAAGAGATGACCGTGGAGGAACACACAGCGTATTATCAGAGTCTTGGGATGGACGGAAAAGAAGCCATGAAACAGGTGGCAAAGGACAGAGGCGTGGGGAAGCGGGAAATATACGCCTGTCTTCACAGAGACGGGAATGAGGACCGGGGATAAGAGAGCGGACGAAAGAACGGCGGGAATATCGTGAACAGCAGGAGCGCGGCAATGCGGCGTGAGAAAACCGCGGACAGGGGGAGAAAGAATGGCGTCAAATTGTGACTTATGTGTCAATTATGTGTATGAAGAGGAAGAGGACTGTTATGTCTGTCTTGTGAATCTGGACGAGGACGAGATGTACCGGTTCCTGACGGGGCGTCAGAACGAATGTCCCTATTTTCGTCTGGATGACGAATACGGCGTGGTCCGGCATCAGATGTAAGGCCCGGTCCGGCGGACATCATGACGGCGCCGGGTTTGACGGCGTCCGCAGGAGGTCTGAGCAAGGCCGCGGTGCTTTTTTGTCTCCTGTCAGCATAAAATACAACATAACTTATGCTGATCGGACGTGATGAGATGTTAAACGCAATCTGGGCAGTCATGATACTGATCGCCGTGTTTTACGGAGCGCTCACAGGACGAATGAGCGATGTGACCAACGCGGCGCTGGACAGCGCGGGAGAGGCGATCTCGCTTTGTATTACCATGGCGGGTGTGGTGGCGCTTTGGATGGGGCTGATGGAGATTGCCACAAGAGCCGGACTGGTGGCGAAGCTGACAAGAGGGATCGCGCCGTTTCTGCGGTTCATGTTTCCGAAGCTTCCGAAGGATCATCCGGCGGGACAGTACATAGCCACCAATATTATTGCAAATGTGCTGGGGTTGGGCTGGGCCTGCACTCCGGCGGGGCTGAAGGCCATGGAAGCGCTTGCGGATCTGGAAGCGGAGCGGGGGAATCCGGATTATCTTCCCGATTCATCGTCTGTCCTTCCGGAGAGGGCTCCGAAACGAACAGATGGGCCCGGGAGGGATCTTCCCTTCGGCAGAAACCGGCGCGCCAGCAGCGAAATGTGTACATTTTTAATCCTGAATATTTCTTCCCTGCAGCTGATTCCCGTAAACATGATCGCTTATCGGAATCAGTACGGAAGCAGCAATCCCACGGCCATTATAGCGCCGGCTATCGCGGCCACGTTGGTCAGTACCCTGACCGCCATCGTATACTGCAAAATAAAGGATCACGGCAGCGTGATTATCCAAAGCGGCAGCAGAAGACGGAAGGGGAGATAGTATGAAGGCGCTGGCAAATCTTTCCGACATTATCATTCCCGTTCTGATCTTTTTCATTGTGGGATACGGGATTACTTCCAGGGTAAAAGTTTACGAAGCCTTTCTGAAAGGGGCAAGGGACGGGCTGAAGATCGTTGTGGATATCGTCCCGACGCTGATCGGTCTACTGGTGGCGGTGGGTATGCTGCGCTCGTCCGGCTTTTTTGATATGCTTGGAAATCTACTGGCGCCTGCGACGGAGGCGGTAGGACTGCCGGCGCAGCTGATGCCGCTTCTGATCGTAAAGCTGTTTTCGTCTTCCGCGGCCACGGGGCTTGTATTGGACGTATTCCGCACTTCCGGTCCGGATTCCTATGCGGGTCTGCTGACCTCGATCCTGATGAGCTGTACGGAGACGGTGTTTTACACGATGTCCGTGTATTTTTTGGCGGCCAAAGTCACAAAGACACGGTATACGCTGACGGGCGCGCTGCTGGCCACGCTGGCCGGCACGGTGGCGAGCGTGATACTGGCAGGGAGGATGGTGTAAAAAGGACGTTTCATTGTTTACGTCAGCGGGGGGTGCAAAGAAGCCTGCGAAAGAGAGGATATAAGTAAAAAATCTAATAACATATTGTAAAATCAATCAATTTTAGGTATAATCTTATTAAAAATTTGCGATTACTCGCAAAAATTTTCAATAAGAAGGCATGCAAGATGATAGTTAAGAGAGACATGTATTTGGATAAGCTGATCCGTAAGAAGCAGAATGGACTTATCAAGATAGTGACCGGCATACGGCGCTGCGGAAAGTCCTATCTGCTTTTTCATCTGTTTAAGGATCATTTGCTGGAGGAAGGAACGGATGAACGGCATATCATTGAGATCGCGTTTGATTCCTTCGAGAATAAACATTTTCGCGATCCGGGTGTCCTGTATCCGTATTTGAAAGAACAGATCAAAGATGACGATATTTACTATATATTGTTGGATGAAGTGCAGCTTCTGGATGATTTTGA
>CANPXL010000047.1 GCA_947586055.1 uncultured Acetatifactor sp.
ACAAAAAAAGCAAGTAAAACCTTGCAAAATAAGGAAAAAATTTAATTGGGATTAACTAACAAGTGGCAAACTCGGGGGGATCAACGAACTGTTTCTGAAAATTTCCAGATAATGGGGTAACAGTTTCGCCGAGGGAGCGCCATTTCATGAGCAAAGGCAGGCGCACGGCGCCGGACAGCGCGTCAGCGCGGCTTTGCGAATGGCGCGGGCTGAACCGTTACAGAATGGGGGAGCGCCCGAGGAATAATCCTTGCTTTTTTTCTTCATCTATGTTACAATTTCACATTGTCAGAGCAATGTCTTTGCATGGGTGGATTCCCGAGTGGCCAAAGGGGACAGACTGTAAATCTGCTGCAGATTGCTTCGGTGGTTCGAATCCACCTCCACCCATTCCGTGCCGGCCGTTTGCGGCGCGAAAAATGCGGGTATGGCGGAATAGGCAGACGCAAGGGACTTAAAATCCCTCGGGGGCGACTCCGTGCCGGTTCAAGTCCGGCTACCCGCATGTACCGATTGGGAACTCGCTTTTAGTTGGTTGCTGGAGCGGGTTCTTTTTTTGTGTCCGGCAGTAATCCGATGATAGCGTTTGCAGCCGTAACTTTGTTTTTGTAGTTTAAGTGTGCGTAAATGTTCATAGTGGTTGAAATGGTATTATGACCTAACCATTCCTGAATCGCCTTCATATCAACGCCGTTTTCATAAAGCAGAGTGGCACAGCTGCGTCTCAAGTCATGGAAGCGGATATGTTTAAAATCGTACTTGTCACGCATGATACGAAAATGCAAGAAATACAATATATTGTGCATAAATGCCGCTGCTATTTATCATCATAGTGACCTCGGCACTGGAGTATGGTAATGGAATCCTTTTGGATCTCATATACAAGGCGATCCTTGTCGTTGATCCTTCGGCTCCATTTGCCGCTCATATTGCCACGCAGGGGTTCCGGCTTGCCCTCTCCGGCAAAAGGTTCCCGCTGGATCGCTTTTAACAGGGCATTGATCTTTCTTAGGGTCTGTTTTTATCCTGAAATTGCCAGTACAAGTATTCCTCTCAGGCATCTTCCGCAAACGTAATCTTACTCACCAGCCAATGCCTCCAGTTCCTCCATCGTTTTTGTAACAGTCTGGCCATTCTTTATCTGCTGGTCTGCTTTTTGCAGCTGCTCCATATTGGATGTGGAGTAGAACGGTTCGATGGGAGCAGCGATCTCAAAAGGGATCCTGCGGTCCCGCAGGGCTTTTTTCGCATAGATCGTAAAAAAGGTGGTAAGGTTCATTCCCATTTCGTCACACATTTCGTCCAGCTGTTTCTTCATTTCGTCGTCAAGACGCAGGCTCACAGTTGTCATAGTCATCACCTCCTGTTAATAGTATAATGAAATAGATGGAAAATTGCAATAATTATACATAAAATTCTTTCATATTCTTTCAAATATATTATGTATGAAAAGCAATTTTTTATACAGATGTCTTTCAGGCAGGAGTTTCTTTATTTCCCCCGCCAGAAAAGTGAACAGGGAATCAGTATCGCTGTTCGTCCCGCCGCTAAGCTGGATCTGCTTGACCAGCTGATCAGCCATGTGATCCATCTCCTGTTTGGAGGAGATGATGTGGAACACGTTGAGGATAAAGGCAAGCAGGATGGCAACGATCAGGACATATACAAAAATGCTGATAGAAAAACACAGGAAATAAGACGGGGTATTCCTAAAACCTGCGTTTTCTGGCAAAAGGTCTGGTCTACAGTGTCCTTTTGCCTGCGTATGATTTTTGACGATACCCATTTTAACATAGGGAATTTACCGTGTAAATTGCAAAACACTGCCAATTTGGGAAAGTTTAGTGTCAATGTGGTGCCAGAGAAAAAATATGGTCTATTTTAGAATAGGCTGTCCTGATATAATAAGTTAAGAAATAGAATACAAAGAAGAATGGCGTATTTATGCGGGTTTCAGGGAACTCTACGATTCATCGGTAAAGTCAATAGTTCAAACAAAGGAAGACCAGTTCGTCACATCTGTGTAGAACTGGCCTTCTTGCTAAACTTAGATATTCTGCTTGATAATCCTTGAGATCAGCCCTACCGCCACATTCCGGTCCTCATCAATCCGGGTAATGACGAAGCTGACCTCATCCTTCTTTCCGGGCATCCTGTTGTCATAGCAGCTGTGGGCAATAGCGTTGACGCCGATGTGGAGCCGGACGAATACGGTTCCTTTGTGGATGTCCGTGACCGTTCCGGCATATTTGCCCTGGATCTTGCACTTCTGAAGATTGTCTTTGCTGGTGTTGCCGTTTACGCTCTTGACATCTGCCTTTACGGAAATGTCCTCCAGGGAGCGGATCTTCACACTTAAGATGCGTACAAGAATCTGGTCTCCCACATGGAAGTGTTCCGGGGCATCCCCAAGCCAGTCCCAGGATAAGTCACGGGCAAGGTCTGGACAGATTTCCCGTCAGGCCCCCATCTCTTCGTGGTGTCCTTTTTTTACCGTGTACATGGTTTTGTCCGCGCTACACAGGGCGGACTCAAGATCAAACGCGCTTTCCGGTGAAAGTTTTGCAAATCCGATGCTGATGCTCAGATGAAAGGAGATGTTTCTCCTCCGGATTTCCAACGCCAGCGCCCGCATGACGGATTCCTGCAGGGACGAAAAATCCGTGCCGTCCGTCAGTTTTCCGCCGGCAAAAAATTCGTCTCCGCCGAACCGGGATACGATCCAGTCCTGAGGAAGCTCCTGCTTCAATACCGCCGCCACCGTCCGCAGCGCCAGATCCCCGCTTGCATGGCCGAATTGGTCGTTGATCGTCTTCATCCTGTCGATATCGGCGATCATGACGGCGCCCGTTCCGCCGGACTGATGCCATTCTTTCAGTATGGGATAGGCTATCTTTTCGCAGCCGGCTCTGTTGTAGACGCCGGTGAGCACATCGGTGACGGAGAGTTCCGTCAGCTTCCGGGTCAGATCCGCAATGGTGATGTTACGTCGTATCTGCTCCAGACACTGGTTCATGTGCCTGGTCCAGATATAGAGATAATTGTCCGCAATAATATTCATGTCTCTGACGAGCATGGCAAAGCCGTAGCTTTTTTCTTCGTTATAGACCGGAGTAAAAATGTAAATGCCGGGTTCCGGCTCATCGTCGGAGACGAGGAAGAGAGCGTCCGAATACTTTACGTTCCGCCGCGGGGTGGGAACGCCCTTTCGGATAGAGCACGCCACATCCATTTTTTCGCTGTATCCCTCGGTCCGCAGGTTTGCGTCGTTGTCTTCGATGACATAAAATTCCGGATCGAGACAGAGCATAAAATTATTTCCCTCCATCCAGCACTCGCCGGAGAAGAGGCGATTCAGGCTGTTGTGAAGATCCTCCGCATTTTCCGCCTTTTTCGTCGCGAGATAAAAATGCCGGAAATGCTGGTCGCAGGCGAGACTGTCGATCTCCCGGGAAAGGTAGCCGATCCTTTTGCCGGCGATTGTCTCGGAGAAGCGGCAGCCGCAGCTTTCGGCGGGTACAAAGCGGGTCTTCATAACCACGGAATCTTCACACGCCCTGCCCTCGATCTGATCCAGCAGGATCTGGACCGCCTTTGCGCCCATATCCCGCCATTCGTGGCTTACCGACGCGATTCTGGGAGAACAGATCTGCCCCTGTTTGATGCAGTCGTATCCCGTGACGATCACGTCTTCGGGGATCCGGTAACCGAGATCGCCAAGCAGCTCGCAGGCGCCTATGGCGGTCACATCGTTTGCGCAGACAAAGGCATCCGGCAGAGCGTCATGGGAGTTCAGCCATTGACGGACCAGGTCCTTGCACAGTTCCTTGGCCCAGTCTCCGTACAGAATGTCCTCATTTCTCAGCTCCAGGCCGTTTTCCTGCAGCACGTCCCTGACAGCCTGCAGGCGCACGTTGCTCTCCCAGTGTTCCGCGGGACCGCCGATAAAGACGATGTGTTTTGCGCCGTGTCCCTTTACCACATGCCGGGTAAGCTCGTACATTCCGGTGTAATTGTCGGTATTGATCGTGGTGATGCCTTCGTAATTATATTCCAGACTGACGGCGGGAATCCCGGCCGCCTTTACTTTTTGGTAGACGTAATCGGTCTCCTCCTGCAGATTAAAAGAATTCGCCATCAGAATCGTGCCGTCGAAATCCTTCAGGTTGGGAAGCCGGAAGATATTGGACTCGCTGCCGTTGATATTGATTTCCTTACTGCTGAAAATGGAAAAGTTTACAAAAACAAACAGGTCGGCGCCGGCGGGTCCGGCAGCCTCATGCGCGCCGGCAGTTACTTCCTGCAGGTAATCGTTTCCCCATCCGTTCGCAAAAACAGCGATCCTTTTTTTCATCTGATTATTCTCCGTTTCCGATCCCTTCGGATCAGCTCCCTGACGCGGTAAACCTGTTCCGGGATAAACTCTTCCATCTTACATTACGATGAAAGAGACTACACAATCATTGTACCACAATATTTTCAGAACACAAGGATTAAATGCAGTTATCCCGATCTTCTTTTCGTTATTTTGCTCCTGTTTCATACAAAAATCTGTCAATTCGGGAGCCGGAAAACAATTTGTTTTGAAAGGGTTGACAGGTTGAAATCGGAGTGATATCATATTGATATCAAAATCAGTTTCGGATACGGGAAGGAGAATTATCATGCAGGAAAAAATTTACAAAGGGAAAAAGAACGGTATGCGGGTAATGGTGTCGGTTCTGCTTTTATATCTGGCCGCCATAGGAGGGTTCATCGTTTCAGGGATCTCGCTGGAAAAAAAGGTTACTCCGGGAGCGGTGGCGCTGATGGTGGTCTGTGCGGCGTGGGCGCTGACGGGCTGGATCTTCTTCTGCGGACTTAAAGTGATAAGGCCTCAGGAAGCGCTGGTGCTCACCCTGTTCGGCAACTATAAGGGAAGCATAAAGGACGAGGGCTTTTACTGGGTCAATCCGTTCTGCGAAGGCATCAATCCAGCATCCAGGACCAGACTGAACCAGAGCGGCGACGTGCAGACGAGAACGGGCTTCGGCGCCGCGCAGGGTCAGGGAGCGGCGAATCCGGAGGCCCTGTCGAAAAAGATCTCCCTGAAGCTGATGACCTTGAGCAACAGCCGGCAGAAGATCAACGACTGTCTGGGCAATCCCATTGAGATCGCCATCGCGGTCACATGGCGGATCGTGGATACCGCAAAGGCCGTCTTCGCGGTGGACAATTACAAGGAATATCTTTCCCTTCAATGCGACAGTGCCCTGCGGGATATCGTGCGGATCTATCCCTATGACGTTTCCCAGAACGTGGACACCACGGGGGACGGCGTCGCGGACGAGGGCAGCCTGCGCGGCTCCAGCGAGATTGTTGCCGACAGGATAAGGGACGAGATCCAGAAAAGGGTGGCGGACGCCGGAATCAAAATAGAAGAAGCAAGAATCACCTATCTGGCCTATGCCACGGAAATTGCGGCAGTGATGCTGCAGCGGCAGCAGGCTTCCGCTATCATCGACGCGAGAAAGATGATCGTGGACGGCGCTGTTGGAATGGTGGAAATGGCTCTGGAAAGGCTCAACGAAAACAAAATAGTGGATCTGGACGATGAGAGAAAGGCTGCAATGGTGTCCAATCTGCTTGTGGTTCTCTGCGGCAATCACGACGCCCAGCCCGTGGTAAACTCGGGAAGTCTGTATTGATATGGCAGAGAAGAAGCAGATTCCCCTGAGGCTTTCCGAAAGCCTTTATAATGCCATTGCAGCGTGGGCGGAAGACGATTTTCGTTCGGTCAACGGCCAGATAGAGTATTTGCTGACCGAATGTGTAAGACAGAGAAAGAAAAACGGGAAATATGTCTCCGATCAGATCGATGTGCCGCCGGAACTGGATCTGTAGGTCTGCAGGGCGCAAGAGATTCTCTCCTTGTCTCTGCGGGTATAGTATGGTATGATTTTTTCAGGAAAGCCGCGCAGGCTTTCCTGAAAAATGTTTGAGCGAAACAGACTGGAGGTAGCAGTATGGCGCAGAAAGCCAAGATCACAGTGCATCCCCTGTTTACCGTTGGAGAGATCTCGCCGAGACTCTTCAGCACGTTTCTGGAGCCCATTGGCACCATGGTAAACGGCACCATGTACAACCCGAAGCATCCCACCGCGGACGAACAGGGATTCCGGCAGGATTTTATCAAAGGCCTGAAGGATGCGGGGATGCGGGCGGTCCGGCTGCCCGGAGGCAATTTCGTGTCCTGCTGGGACTGGAAGGACTCCATCGGACCGCTGGAAAATAGGAAGGCGCATCTCGATATGGCGTGGCACCAGTATGTGACCAATGAGGTGGGGCATGACGAGTACCTTCAATGGGCGGAGAAGACGGGCGCCGAACCCATGTACACCATTAACCTTGGGACGGGCGGCATCAGGGACGCCATCGACCTTGTGGAATATACTAACCATGAAGGGGGAACCTACTGGTCGGACCTCAGGCGGCGGTACGGCCATGAGAAGCCCTACGGGGTAAAGACATGGTATCTTGGGAACGAGATGGACGGCCCATGGCAGCTCGGCTCCTGGGATAAGGATCCGAGAGGGTACGGCGTTACCTGCAACGAAGTGTCGAAAGCCATGAAGTGGGTGGACGAATCCATTGAGACCGTCGTCTGCGCTTCCTCCGCTCCCTTTATGGACCATTATCCCCAGTGGGAAGAGGAAGTTCTCACCCAGTGTTACGAGACGGTGGACTATATTTCCCTGCACCATTATCACATTGCGCCGCCCGGAGATTTCAGGGCGCTGCTGGGCGGCTCCGTCTTTTATGAGGATTTTATCAACACGGAGATCGCAATGTGCGATCTTGTGCAGGCGAAGATGCGCTCGCCGAAAAAGATCATGATTTCTTTCGACGAGTACGGAACCATGGCCCGGCCCAACGAGAAGCTGCATCCCGGCCGGGGGCCCCATAACATGGCGGAGACCCATTATCGGTTCGATCCCGCGCGGAAATATGTCCGCCACGATCCCGACAAAATGGATCACAGGGAATTTCCCGGGGGAGACATGCTCCATGCGCTGACCCTGGGCTCCACCCAGCTTGCGTTCCTGCACCATGCGGACCGGGTAAAGATCGGCTGCATGACCGGCGGCCTCGGCGCGCTTTGCGCCTCGGACCACGACCACGTCTGGCGGTCGGCTTCCTATTATGTAATGACCCAGCTGATGCGGTATGCGAAGGGCGTTTCCCTGCGGACGGCCGTGGAGAGCGAAACCTTTGACATCCCTGGCTACGCCATAAACGATACCTCCCAGTATCCTGACAGAGAGGGCGTGAACTGGGTGGATTCCGCCGGAGCCTGGGACGGGGCGGACGGGACCCTGAATCTGTTCGTCCTCAATAAAAACCCGGATGCCTCCTGCGCGCTGGAACTCGACGTATCGGCGTTTCCGGGGTACGCCTTTGAAACGCATACGGAGCTGTACAGCGAGGATTTTGAGGCGAAGAACAGCTATGAGACGCCGGATGCGGTAACGCCGCGGGAAAATAAGGGAGCGCGCTGCCAGGACGGCATCCTGCGCACGGATCTGAAACCGCTTTCCTGGAATCTGATCCGGTTTCGGAAAAGTTCCTGAAGGAGACCTTTTGACCTGTCACTGTCCGGCCCGGCCTATGGGCTTAATGAGGTGTGCTGTTTTGAGATATTACATCGCGGATCTGCATTTTTTTCACGGAGCCATGAACGACCGCATGGACTGCAGAGGGTTTGCGGACATGCTGGAGATGAACGAATATATGATCCGGAAGTGGAACCAAAAGGTGGAGAAAAACGACGAGGTTGTCATTCTCGGAGACCTGTCATGGGGAAACGCGGAAGAGACGAGCGCGCTGTTAAAACGCCTGAAGGGAAAGCTTTGCCTGATTCAGGGGAACCACGACCGTTTTCTGAAAAAGCAGGCCATGGACCTGAGCCGGTTCCAGTGGGTAAAATCTTATGAGGAACTGTCCGACAACCGGCGCAGGGTGGTTCTGTGCCATTACCCCATTCTGTGCTACAACGGACAGTACCTGCTGGACGAAGAGGGGAATCCCCGGGCGTATATGCTCTACGGTCATGTCCATGACTCCAGGGACCAGCGGCTGATCGAGCGGTTTCAGGAGATCACGGAGCAGACCGTGACTGTGGACGCTCAGGGAAACCGGCGTACCATTCCCTGCAACATGATCAACTGCTTCTGTATGTATTCCGATTATGAACCCCTGTCGCTGGACGAATGGATTCTGTGCGACAGAAACAGACGCCTCCGCGGCGGGAAAATAAAATTTGAAAATTAACTGTAAAATGTATGGCTCTCCTTCACGTTTTGTTGTATAATAAACGGAAGGGATGCGGTTGTCCCGCAATAATTGAGGGAGTTCAGGGAGGTGCGTATGAAGAGTATAGGTACAAAAGTCTACATAGCTCTTGGCATTCTGGGGGTATTGTTCATTCTGATTGTATTTCTGAATGTATCCGGGCTGGGGACGATCGGTGATTATAATGCCGGTCTGGGAGAAGTCAGCAACGATCTGGCGGACGTGTATGTGGAAATTCAGGAAATGCAGGGAGAGACGGCGGTTGCATATCAGCAGGTCCTGCTGTATGTCAATCTGGCGTACAGTCAGTTTTATGCGGAGACCGGTGCGGAACAGCAGCGTCTTCTGAAGGATGCCCTTGCCGCCGCCACAGACAACATTGCAAAAGAAGAGGAACTGTGCCTGCAGGCGGGAGAGGAAGATCTCACGACTGCGTTTGAAAATTATAAAACCAGTATGAACGCTTTTCTGGAATATGTCACGAACATGCAGACCACTCTGGAGGCCGGCGAATATGTACGGGTGAGAGGACAGCTGGAGATGATCAGCAAGGTGACGGGGCCGGTGGAAGAGTCGAGAGCCGCCTACAAGGAAGCCCTGACGGCAAGCAAGGAAGGGCTGAACGACAGAGTTGACACGGCCGTAAAGCGCAGCTCCGCCCAGATCAGCGGGACCAAGATTTTTAACTATGTGGCCGTGGGCCTTTACATCATTCTGGCAGGCGTCACGATCATTATTGTGGCTTCTACCGTTGTGAAACCGGCCAGAAGTTCCGGTAAGTCGCTGCGCGATATTATCAGCAAGGTTGATGCAAATCAGGGCGATCTTACCGAGCGCGTTCCCGTGACAACCAAGGATGAAGTCGGACAGATGGCGGAGGGGATCAACAACTTTATTTCCCGTCTGCAGACCATCATGCAGGATCTGAAGGCAAAATCTTCAGATATGGGGCAGTCGGCCGAAGTCATCACAAATCAGATCATAGAATCCAACGAGAGCGCCAGCAACGTGTCCGCCGCGACGGAAGAGATGGCGGCCAGCATGCAGGAGATTTCGGCGACTTTGGGACAGCTTTCCACCGGCAGCACCAATATACTCAGCGAGATCCAGTCCATGGATGAGAGCGTGCAGAACGGCGTAAGGCTGGTTGAGGATATTAAGGATCGGGCCGCGGAGATGCATCAGAGCACCGTGCAGAGCAAGGAAAAGACCGGCAGAACGATCCTGCAGATCAGAGAGACGCTCCAGACGGCTCTGGAGGAGAGCCGGAGTGTCCAGAAGATCAACGAAATGACGCAGGAGATCCTGAGCATTACCAGCCAGACGAATCTGCTTTCCCTGAACGCTTCCATCGAGGCCGCGAGAGCGGGAGAAGCCGGCAGAGGGTTTGCGGTGGTGGCAGGCGAGATCAGAGGGCTGGCGGACAGCAGCGCGGAGACCGCCAACAATATTCAGGTTATCAGCACCCTGGTAACGGATGCGGTGGAGAAGCTTGCGAGAAATGCGGAGGAAATGCTGCAGTTTGTTGATCAGGAGATCATGAAGGATTACGACAATTTTGTGGGCGTGGTCGAGCAGTATAAACAGGATGCGGAGAGCGTCCATGAAATTCTCAGCGGCGTGGCGGAAAACACTTCGGATATTAGTCAGACCATGGACGGAATGAATACCGGTATCAACGATATCTCCACCGCCGTGGAAGAAAATGCAAAAGGAATCACAAACGTGGCCGACAGCGCCGTGACGCTGGTGGAAGCGATGGCGGAGATCCAGAAAGAAACGGAAAACAACCAGCAGATATCCCAGAAGCTGAACGCGGAGGTAAACCGTTTCAAGAAGGTTTGACAGACAGGAACGGGGTTTCTGCCACAGACGATATGCGATGGGAGACAGAAAAAAGAAGCCGGCGCAGATGCGCCGGCTTTTCGTACGGGATTGTCAATGACGGTCAGGTTTCCTCTTCGATAAACTCCGCCAGTTTTTGGTAATCGTCCTCCTGGACACAGACGAGCTGAGCGCCCACCAGTACATGATTCTTTCCCATAATGGACATCAGCGCGTACTGGGAAAGCAGTGACTTCAGGTTCAGGATGCTGCCATCGGAAGTCTGCAGAAAAACGTCCCCGGAACAGTTCCCGGCAGTTTTCCATAATTTTTTAAAATCCACATTTGTTTTCAGTTTCACGATTTCCACCTCCTGCTGTCTGCGGCATTGGCAGTGTTTTTTTCTTTATTTATTTTATCATATTATTTGGCAAAAGAAAAGACGCTTTGTTCTGTACAATTCGTCCTGTTTTGTGGTAAAATAATTTTGTTGGCGCGGCGCTTCCTTTTTGGCGCTTGTGGCAGCTTGTGGTAAAAAATACAGCTTGAGACGTCATGGAAAATTTTCTTAATATTTTTTTATAAAAATGGACAAATCCCTGTTGTCAGAGCTAAAATAGAAACAGGAGAATATATTTCAGAAGGAAAGGAACGCTTATGAAAAAGAAATTTTTGGCGGCAATTATGGTCACTGCAGGGCTTCTTGTGGGATGCGGAGGCGACGCCCCGGTCTACAGTCCTGTTGAGCCCGTGATTGATGCGACAGAGACTCCGTCGGGGGAGGATGTACAGACTCCGTCGGAAGAGAACGCAACACCGGAGCCTGATCTGGGAGACGGCCTGAAGGCAAACGGCGAGCAGCACCCCATCACTGAGAGAACGGAAGTAAACGGCCAGATGCAGAGCTATCTCACCGGGGAATGGAAGGACGCCGACGTCGTGCTGAGAAGAAACTTTGCGGTTATGATCCCGAACAATCTTCTCAAGGTGCCGGGGACAGACTCTTCTTCCACCGTACCTCAGCACGGACTGTCGAAGGCCAGCATTATCTACGAGGCTCCCGTGGAAGGGCGTATCACGCGTCTGATGGGAATTTTCGAGGACTATGATGATCTGGACAAGATCGGACCGGTCCGCAGCAGCCGTGACTATTATATTTACGAAGCGATGGCTTACGATTCCATTTACTGTAACTGGGGATTGGCTGTTCCCTATGTGGCTCCTCTTATCAATACGGACAGGATCGACAATATCAGCGTAAAGCTGGAAGGCATTGACGTGGGCTTTGGAAGCGGAGCCGGCGATCCCTTCGGGCGGGGGCTGAACCCGGGATACTCCACGGAATTTACCAGCAGCATGAATATCGCCGGATACGAAAAGGGCGTGGAAAAGCTGGGCTATGCCAAAACGTATGAGGAACACGGCCGTTTTAAACAGGCCTTTACCTTTGCGGACGACGGATATATCGCTACTTATGATAATTACCCGGATGCAACGGTGGCGTATCCTGGCGGAACGACTTCCAACAGCAGCGGCTACGGCCACAGATCCGGCGACAGCGCGATCCGGTTCGAGTATAACGAGGACGACCGCCTGTATTACCGCTATCAGTATGGCGCGCCTCAGGTGGATGTGGATAACAACGAACAGCTTGCGGTCTCGAATGTTATCTTTAAGGTCTGTCACGGCGAAATCAGAGATGATCATGACTATCTGGCATTTCGTGTCCATGGAACGGGAAAGGCTTACATCTTTACCAACGGAAAGGTAATAGAGGGAACATGGAGACGCGACGGCGATTATGAACCCAATATCTTTTATGACGCCGACGGAAAAGAGATCGTATTTAATCAGGGAAAGACATGGCTCTGCTGTATCTGGGACGAATACGAGGATTATATTGAGTGGAAGTAAAAACAACGACTGAAAAAACGGTAAAAAAGGGAACGGTCATATTTTGGATTATTGCGGCTTTTATTCTGCTGCTCCATGTAATTGCGTGGAACAGTTCCGCATTCTGCGACTGGTATATAGCTTATGTTTTTCCGATATGGGTAAATACATACGGGCGTCTGACCGGTCTGTTTCCTTTTTCCGTTGGCGAACTGCTGATTTTGGCAGGGCTGGCGCTTGCAGCGTCGGCCCTGTTTCTGTTGCCGTTCTGGGCTGTTGCGGAAATTATGGCGGCAGTGCATAGCGGGCGTACGGAAAAGACCCATACAGAGAAAAAGAGCAGAACGGCGGGCCGGTTCCGGAAATTTGCGAGGGGATTTTACAGATTTTTCGTGTGGACGCTTCTGGCTGTGAGTTTGATTATGACGCTGAACTGCTTTCTTCTGTACCACGCAGGAACTTTTGCGGAGCATTATCTTGCGGGCGGGGACGGCGCCGCAGTCCCGGAGCTGGAAGCTTCTCTGGAGGAACTCGTCAGGGTATATAATATGGTCGCGCAAAACTGTCTTATTCTCTCGGAAGAGGTTGAACGGGATGAAAACGGCCGGGCGGTCTATAAGGGCAGTATCGGTGCGGACGGAGAAAGGCTTGACATGGCTGACAAGGCCCGGCAGCTGATGGCGCAGCTGGGAAAGACGTACGAGCAGCTTGACGGCTATTATCCGCGCCCCAAGTCCCTGTTGTTTTCGGACTTTATGTGTCAGCAGTATATGTGCGGGTATTATTTTCCCTTTTCCATGGAAGCAAATTACAATGACGTGATGTTTGTGCTGAATCTCCCTGCCACTATGTGTCATGAGCTTGCTCATCTGCGGGGCTTTATCTATGAGGATGAAGCAAATTTCATCGCTTATCTGGCCTGTGTACAGTCGGATGATGTGTTTTTTCAGTATGCGGGCTTCCTCAGCGTGCTGCCGTATCTTTACAATAACCTTTACGAGGCGCAACGAACTGCACCGGAGGCTTACGCCCGGGTGGTGGAGGCAGCGCGGCCTGTGGCTCTGACGAAACAGGTCTGGGCGGACGCCGTATTTGTAACGGATGAGGAATGGGAGCGGATCAACGAAAAGGCATGGATTGATACGGAGACTGTGGATAAAGCGGCGGATGCATTTATCAATACGAATTTAAAGGCAAACGGAATTTCTGACGGAGATGTGAGTTACAGCAGAGTGGTAGATCTGATGCTGGCGTATTATAGAATGACGGCAGATTAGCCGGTCCGTGAGCAAAAACAGGCGCGACAGCGCGGTTTTAGGTACGGATCGGACTTCAGCTGCGATAACTGTCGCATAAAAATTTGCAGAACTGTCCTACAAACTGTCGCATAAAAATTTGCAGAAGGTCTTGACAACAGAGCGTTTTCCATGTAAAATAATCCATGTTGTGACGCAGGAGATACGTTGCAGGCCCAGATAGCTCAGTTGGTAGAGCAGAGGACTGAAAATCCTCGTGTCACTGGTTCGATTCCGGTTCTGGGCACTTTTCAGACCGAATTTCATATTTTATTGCATGCGGGTGTAGTTCAATGGTAGAACACCAGCCTTCCAAGCTGGACACGTGGGTTCGATTCCCATCACCCGCTTTT
>CANPXL010000048.1 GCA_947586055.1 uncultured Acetatifactor sp.
GCTGGGGCCTGACGTTTCTGGTGCATCTTCTGTGCTTTGCGGTGGTCTACCGGAAGCTGTTGGTTTCCGGGAACGGCATGCGGACAAAAGGGCAGGGATAAAGGAAACAGCCATCCCTTCCCGGGTTCAGGATTGCTCCTGATACAGGATCATCATTCTCCGCTTGATGGTTTCCACAGTATCTTCCAGTGTTTTTTCGCCTTCAAAGTAGGGAACGATTTCCTCCATCAGGATTCTTGCTTCCTCATTTTCTGCGTATATCTGAAGGTGCGCGCCGCGAGCGGAGAGCAAAAAGTCTCTCACGAAGGCTACGTCTTCCTCCGTCAGGGGCGGATACGTAAAGTCGTCATGGACGGACAAAAACTTCAACAGGGGTTCGCCTGATTCGTCTTTGAGGATTTCACCGTTTTCATCACGGGCCCACTGATAATACAGTTCCTCGGCCATTCTCTTCTCGAAGAGATCTTTTATGGCAGGGTAGGCTGACCGCACTGAGGTAAAGTGTTTTTCGGTATTTCTTTCATCGGCCCTGTAAAGAAGCAGAAATTCCAGAAAGGCCCAGGCGCCCTCTTTACAGTCTGCGTCGCTCAGGATGGAGACGGAACCGTCGTCTATGATCATACAGCCGTTTTGCGCGTTCTGGCTGGGATATCCGAGGAAGCATTTTGGCTGTGTGTCAATATAGCGGTATTGCTGTGCGGAATCCAGATCGATGTCCGCGTAAAATAATCCCTGTTCCCCCTGTCGGGAAGGGCAGTTTTTACAAAAGTCCAGAAAGTCGCCAAGCAGCTTTTCCTGAAAAACCAGCTCGCCGTTTTGGGCTGTATCCGCAAAGCGGATCTGGCTGGCGCGATACAGGTCAAAGATCGCAAGGCCTGGATAGACACAGTTCAGAAGACGCATGTCGGGATGCTCCCGTGCAAAATCCAGAAACTCCCGGAGCGTCCATTCCGTCCTGCTGCCGAGCAGATCGGGATCCCCGTAAAGGCATTTCACACTGAATTTTGCAGGAAGGGAAAACAGCGTATCGTTCAGGGTGAAGGCTGTGAGGACCATATCGAAGAAATCCCCCCGCTCCAGACCGCCCTCCCGGTCAAGCCAGCGTCCGAGATCTTCAAAAATCCCAAGATCGGCCAGATCCTGAACATCCAGACTCCACAGGAGGGAATCATCCAGCCAGAGGGCGTCATAATCGCTCTTTCCTGTGACAAGACTGATCTTCAGCCGTTCCACAGCCGCGTCAAACTGCTCGTTTGTGTATCCGTGATTTTCCGTTTCGATCAGGATATACTCCAGCCGGGCCGTATACTCCTGCTGACTTTCGTTAAAGAACCGCACGGCTTCCTCCATATCGTCGTCGGCTTCGCTGGCGATCATGGCCAGAACCACTTCCGGATGTTCTGTCTGTCCGTCCCCGTTTGCGCAGGATGCCAGAAAAAGGGAGCAGATCAGGAACAGGGAAAGCAGCGTTCTAAACGTTTTCATGTCTCTTAACCTCCGTTTCAACAGAATTTACGGGAAATATAGCATACTTATACAAGTCCGTAAAGGCGATTAATAGAACCTTTACAGAATATTAAAGGAATATTAAAGAGCAAAACAAGGCACACAGCACTTGAAACGTATGTTTGGATATGATAAACTGAAAAAAGGAAATGCCACACAGCAGACAGGCGCGGACGCCGCCTGTTCCGGGACGGGAGACGGTATGATAGCTTATGTAAAGGGAATCATTGATGATATTGCCGAAGACAACGTGGTGGTCGATGTGGGCGGCGTTGGCATGAACGTGAAGATTTCCGCGGACACGGCCGCCAGATTGCCGGGCGTTGGCCAGCCTGTCAAGCTCTACACTTACACCAGCGTCCGGGAGGACGCTTTCTGGCTGTACGGCTTTCTGTCCAGAAACGATCTTGAGATTTTTAAAAAATGTATTACCGTAAGCGGAATCGGCCCCAAGGGCGCGTTGTCCATTCTTTCCGTGCTGGATGCGGATTCCCTGCGGTTTGCCATTGTTTCCGGAGACGCCAAAGCCATTGCGAAGGCTCCCGGCGTGGGGACGAAGACGGCGGAACGTCTGATCCTGGAGTTGAAGGGGAAACTGGAGATCGACGATGCCATGATCAGCCGCGAGGCGGCCGTTTACGGCACAGCCCATGCGGCCGCCGATACGCCCCAGAAGCAGGAGGCTGTGGCGGCGCTGGTATCTCTGGGATACGGCCAGGCGGAGGCCCTGAAGGCGGTAAATGCCATTGAGAACGCCGACGCAATGGATTCCGGCGCGATTCTGAAGGCCGCTTTAAAGCACCTGTTTTAAGACCACATAAATCCTGCGGTTTTCACCGCTTCCGAAACACGGCAGAAAGGACCGGCCATGCCCAAGAGGATGATTGAAACCAACATAACGGAAGAAGATATGCGGATCGAAGGCTCCCTGCGTCCGCAGACCCTTGACGACTATATCGGTCAGGCGAAGGTCAAGGAGAATCTGAAGGTCTATATCCAGGCCGCGAAGCAGAGAGGGGACGCTCTCGACCATGTTCTTTTTTACGGGCCGCCCGGACTGGGAAAGACCACGCTCGCCGGAATAATCGCAAATGAGATGGGCGTACACCTGAAGGTCACCAGTGGACCCGCCATCGAAAAGCCGGGGGAGATGGCTGCCATTTTAAACGGTCTGGAGGAAGGCGATCTGTTGTTCGTGGATGAGATCCACCGTCTGAACCGTCAGGTGGAAGAGGTCCTTTACCCCGCCATGGAGGATTACTGCATCGACATCATGATCGGGAAGGGATCCACAGCCCGTTCGGTCCGCCTGGAGCTTCCGAAGTTCACGCTGGTTGGCGCAACCACAAGGGCAGGGCTTCTGACGGCTCCCCTGCGGGATCGTTTCGGCATGATCTATCACATGGAATTTTACACGGTGGAGGAACTCCAGACCATCATCCTTCATTCCGCGAAAATCCTGAATGTGGAAGTGGAGCCGGGCGGGGCGCTGGAGATGGCGCGCCGCAGCCGGGGCACGCCGAGACTGGCGAACCGGATCCTGAAGCGGGTCCGCGACTTTGCGCAGGTGAAATACGACGGCGTGATCACGGAGGATGTGGCGAGGACCGCGCTGGATCTGATGGATGTGGACAGGCTTGGGCTGGACCACATCGACAGAAACATGCTGACCACCATGATCGAAAAATTTGCCGGTGGTCCGGTGGGTCTTGACACCCTCGCGGCGGCCATCGGAGAAGACGCGGGAACCATAGAGGACGTGTATGAACCTTACCTGATCAAAAACGGTTTCCTGAACCGGACGCCAAGGGGAAGAGTGGTGACGGAGTTGGCTTACCGCCATCTGGGACTTGGACTTTAAACCGCGGGAAATTGTCTGACCGCAGGAGCCGTCGCGCCGGCGGGGGCGCGGCCGTGCGGAAGCGGCGGCCGTACAGAAAACGCTTGCCTGTCCGGGCGATTTGCGCTATACTGTACAGGAAGGATCGGAGCGGCAGAAATCAGAAACGGGCCGGAAGGCTCTCTCATACAAAAGGGGTGCGGATATGTCTTCCAAAACAGATACTGAGGTGATCATCGGCGGAAAAGTGTTTACGCTGAGCGGATATGAGAGCGAGGAATACCTTCAGAAGGTTGCTTCTTATATCAACAACAAACTCAATGAATACACGAAAGTGGACAGTTTCCGACGCCAGCCCATGGACACGCAGGGCGTGCTGCTGCAGCTTAACATTGCGGACGACTATTTCAAGGCAAGAAAGCAGATTTCCGTTCTGGAGGAAGAACTTCAGGCAAAGGACAAGGAACTGTATGATATCAAGCATGAACTGATCTCCACTCAGATCAGGCTGGAAAGCGCCGGCGAACAGGTGAAAAGCCTTCAGAAGGAGCTGGATGAGAATGCGAAAAAGATCGTGCAGCTGGAAACGGAACTGAAAAAGAAATAGACGGTTACATTGATGGGGATGGCTGTCCGCGCGTTCGGACAGCTTTTCTAGTTTCAGGAAACGGAATACTTATGGAAACGCAGAAAAAGGTGGAGCTTCTTGCGCCGGCCGGATGTCCTCAGGCTTTTTACGGAGCCGTCGGGGCAGGGGCGGACGCGGTGTATCTGGGCGGCAAAAAATTCGGAGCCCGGGCTTATGCCGAAAATTTTACAGAGGAAAGTCTTGCGGAGTGTATCCGGTATGGCCGTCTGTTTGGCGTAAAGGTCTACCTGACGGCAAATACTCTGTTCCGGGAGCGGGAACTGGATGAGCTTCTGGATTTTCTCGGGCCGCTGTGCGAAGCGGGGCTCTCCGGGGTCATCGTTCAGGATCTGGGAGCGCTTATCCGGATCCGGGAGCGTTTCCCGTCTCTGAAACTGCATGCCAGCACGCAGATGAGTCTGTGCGCCGACTGGGGAGCCGCGCTGTTAAAAGAAAGGGGCGTAAGCCGGATAATACCGGCCCGGGAACTGAGCCTTTCGGAGCTGAAGGAACTGAAGCGGCGGTCCGGCCTTGAGATCGAGACTTTTATCCACGGCGCGATGTGCTACTGTTATTCCGGCCAGTGCCTGTTCAGCAGCATACTGGGAGGACGAAGCGGAAACCGCGGAAGGTGCGCCCAGCCGTGCAGACTGCCTTACAGGGTAAAAGGCGGGGCGGAGGGGAATCTGCGTTATCCCTTAAGTCTGAAGGATCTTTGCACCGTCCGGCATATACCGGCGTTGATTGATGCTGGGATCGATTCTTTCAAGATTGAGGGCAGAATGAAAAAGCCGGAATATGCCGCCGGTGTTACGGCAGTCTACCGGAAATACATTGACGGATATTACAGCCTGCGGGAAACGCTGGGGCCGGAGGAAGCGGCGAAGGCGTTTCAGGTGTCACGCGAGGATGAAAAAATTCTGGAGTCTCTCTATGTGAGAAGCAGTCTTCAGGACGGGTATTATTTCAGAAAGAACGGCCGCGGGATGGTGACGCCGGACAGTCCCGCCTACAGCGGCGCCGATGGGGAACTGTCGGATCATATCCGAAAAGCGTATCTGGAAAAGCGGCCCAGACTGCAGGTGGAGATGGCCGCGGAATTTTTGACCGGGATGCCCGCGAAGATTACGCTGCGGAGAAAAGAGACCGTTGTACAGGCTTTGGGCGAACCTGTAGGGCGCGCGCAGAACAGGCCTCTGACGGAGGAAGCCCTGCGGGATCAGCTGGACAGGCTTGGGGAAACTCCCTTTGCGGCTTCGGAAATACAGATCCGGGTAAGCGATAACGCCTTTTATCCCCTGAAGGAGATCAACCGCCTGCGACGACAGGCATTGCAGGACCTGGAGGACGCGTTGTGCAAAGGCGGCGGAGAGGAAGGCTTAACGGGGTCAGTCCGCAGGCCGGGTAGTTTCCAAAGGCCAGGCAGTCCTTTTCTGACGCGGGTGTCACCGGGATGGGCGGTTTCCGTGCGCACTCTGGAGCAGCTTTCCGCATTGACGGAAGCGCTGGAAAAGCCGGACGGAGAGAACCCGTTCCGGCTGAGACGGCTGTATGCGGACGGAGACCTTCTTCTCGAGAATACCTCGGAATGTCTTTCACTGTTTGAAAAACTTACGGAATCTGCGGCGGGCGGATGCCGGGAGGAAAGACCGCTCCTGCTGGCATCGCTGCCCTATGTGGCGAGACGGAGGGACGAAGAGCGCCTGAATCGTCTCTGGGAGCTTGCACTGCGCGGGATGACGGACGGTTTTCTTGTCCGTTCTCTGGACGGACTCGGATTTCTGCTGGCCATGGAACGGGAGAGCGGGAAACGCGTGTGTCTGCGCGCCGACGCGGGGATTTCTGTGTGGAATTCGGCGGCTGCGGCGCTGCTTTCCGAGCTGACGGACGGACTCTGTCTGCCTTATGAGCTGAACGCCGCACAGCAGGATGAACTTCTTGAAAAAACGTCGGGGCCGGCCCGGGAATCCCTATGGGAGAAGGTGGTCTACGGCAGGATTCCCCTGATGGTCACTGCAAATTGCATCCAAAAGAACACGGACCGCTGTATCGGAAACGGGGAGGGAATCCTCGTGCTGGAAGACCGCCTTCGCGCGGAATTTCCCGTGCTGAGAAACTGCGATCACTGTTACAATGTTATCTATAACAGCCTGCCCCTTTCTCTGATCGGCGGCACTGACCGTTTCCGGGAGAGGACGGATCGGAGACTGGATTTTACGCTGGAGACGGGAAGGGAACTTGGGGAGATCCTTCGCGCCTGTCTGCGGGACGTTCGTCCTGCATTGCCCCATACCACCGGGCACGAGAAGCGCGGTGTGGAATAGAAAGGAAGAGCCGATGCAGCAATATATCACGGAATTGTCCAAATATGCGATTGCCGGCGCCATGGCGGTTTATACGCTTGGCATTCTTGTCGGTATCTGGCTTGACGACCGGAAGCAGCGCCGGTTGTATATATGGCAGTGCCTGCTGATGTTTTTGATTCAGGGAATGTGTTTCGCGGACCTTGCGATTGTCTCCGGGCAGGTGGAGTATGTGGTTTTTTACGTCTTTGTGCAGATCTTTCTTGTTGTGGTTTCGGTGATAGTCCCTCTGATCTATGAAGAGGTGAACCGGATGCTGTTAAGCGGCATGAGCATGCTGACGGGAATGGGACTCTGTATGATATCCAGACTTGGTTTCGGCAAGGCCGTAAGACAGTACATCATCGCGCTGATCTCCCTGATGATCGCTCTTGTCATCCCTTATCTGTTCTCCAGAGTCCGATTTCTCAAGAAACTGAAATGGGTCTACGGAGGCGTTGGGCTCGCCATGCTTGCCGTGGTGCTGATCCTCGGGGAGCTGACCTACGGCTCGAAGCTGTCTTTTACCTTTTCCTTTGAGATCGCGCAGCTCACCTTTCAGCCGTCGGAATTTGTGAAGATCCTGTATCTCTTTTTCCTGGCCGGAATCCTCTGGGACAACGTGTCTTTCGCGAGGCTGGCGGTCAGCGCGCTGTTTGCGGGACTGCATGTGGTGATTCTTGTGCTTTCGCGGGATCTGGGAAGCGCGCTGATCTTTTTTGTGGCTTATGTGTTTGTGGCGTTTGTCGCCACGGGAAATTATCTCTGCCTGCCGGCAGGCGCGCTGGGCGGCTGCGCCGCGTCCTTTCTCGCATATCGCGGCTTTGCCCACGTCAGGACAAGGGTGCTGGCATGGAGGGATCCCTGGTCCTATATTGACGCGCAGGGCTACGCGATCACCCAGTCTCTGTTTGCCATCGGAAGCGGCAGCTGGCTCGGAATGGGGCTGATGCAGGGAAATCCGGACGATATTCCCTATGTGATGGAGGACTTTATCTTTTCCTCCGTGTGCGAAGAGCTTGGCGTGCTGTTCGGGATTTGTGTGATTCTTGTGTCGGTGGGGATGTTCCTTGCCATGATGCGCATTGCGGTCCGGATCGGAGACAGATTTTATCGCCTGATCGTCTACGGAGTGGGGATCATGTATCTTTTTCAGATCTTTCTCACCGTGGGCGGCGGGGTGAAGTTTATCCCTCTGACAGGCGTGACGCTGCCGTTCCTCAGCTACGGCGGCAGTTCCGTTATGGTGTCAACGATCATGTTCTTTATTGTCCAGGGTATTTACATCCGAATGAAGCAGGAAGGAGGCAGACGCGTTGCAAAAAGAAGAGTCGCAGAAAAAAGAGACGCAGAAGAAAGTGGCGGAAGCAGGAAAAAAGCGGCCCCAAAAGCCGAAGAGGCAAAGTCCTAGCCGCCGGACGCGGACTGCGCCGGCGGGCCCGGGCGCAATGCGGGACGGCCGCAGACCGATCCTTTTCAGCAGCTGTTTCTTCACCTTGCTGTTTGCCGCGCTGATTGCTTATCTGGCCTGGTTTACCGCTACACAGCAGCAGGAGATGATCAATAACAGTTACAATTCCAGACAGGAGCTTCTGCTTTCCAGAAACTTCCGGGGAACCATCTATTCCGGGGACGGAAAAGCGCTTGCCAGGACGGTGGTGGACTCCGATCAGAATGAGACGAGAGTGTATCCCTACGGCGCCCTTTTTTCCCATGTGGTCGGATATTCCACTCAGGGAAGGATGGGCGTGGAGGCGCTCGCAAATTTTTATCTCATCAACACCGATATCTCTCTGAGCAGCAAAGTGGCAAACGATATGGCGGGGGTAAAGAATCCCGGTGACAATGTATATACGACGCTGGACGTGGATCTGCAGGAGACTGCCGATAAACTGCTGGGAATCTACAACGGGGCTGTGATCGTGACGGAGGTGAAAACGGGCAGAGTTCTCGCCATGGTGTCTCATCCGAACTTTGATCCGAACGAGATCGCGGATATCTGGGACGATCTGCTTCAGGATAAAAGCAGTTCCGTCTTGGTGAACCGTGCGCTTCAGGGGCTGTATCCGCCCGGTTCCACCTTTAAGATCGTCACCGCGCTGGAGTATATTCGGGAACATCCGGACACTTATGACCGGTATTCCTTTACCTGTCCGGGATACTTTTCGCAGGGGGACAGCAGGATTGGCTGTTATCACGGCATAAGCCACGGCGCCGTAGATTTTACCACATCTTTCGCCCGGTCCTGCAACGCATCCTTTGCCAACATCGGCATGTCTCTGGACCGGGACCGGCTTCGGAAGACGCTGGACGATCTTCTGTTTGACAGTAAGCTGCCCCTGGATCTTCTGTATTCGGAGAGCAGCGTTCAGATCACGGAGAACAGTTCCGACAGCGAGATGATGCAGACTTCCATCGGTCAGGGAAAAACTCTGATCACGCCGATGCATCTGAACATGATCACCTGTGCCGTCGCAAACGGCGGCATGCTTATGAAACCGGAACTGCTGGACAGAGTGGAAAGCGCCGAGGGGAATGTGGTAAAGAATTTCAGGCCGGAAAAATACGAGAGACTGATGACGGAAGAAGAGGCGAGGATTCTGCGGGAGATGATGGAAGCCGTCGTGACGGAAGGAACGGCGTCGAAGCTGGACGGACAGACCTATACCGCCGCCGGAAAGACGGGTTCCGCGGAATACAACAATGTGAAAGGCGACAGCCACGCATGGTTTACCGGATTCGCGCCTGCGGATGATCCTGAGATCTGCGTCACCATCATTGTGGAGGGCGCGGGAAGCGGGGGAGACTATGCGGTTCCTATGGCAAGACGTCTGTTTGACTGTTATTTTCAGGATGAGACCCCGTCGGGTTCACGGTAGTCATACCATTTTGGTAATGGAAAGTTCAGGGTGCTCCGCGAGATCGAGAACCTCCTGATTTGTGTTTTTGAGAATGGGACGGGAAAACCGGTGTGGATGAAGGAGAAAAACATCCCACACCGAATCGTCGTTCAGTTTTACCGTAGAGCCGATCTGGGCTTCCGCAATGTGTTTCATGAGGGGAACCAGAAGATTCGCGTCATATTTGGATATATCCCGTTCCAGCGATTCGATGATCTGCAGCGGAGTGAAAGCGTCTCTGTGCGGTCTGGGCGAGGCCATGGCCGTGTAGGTATCTGCGATGGCCATATACCGCGACAGGATACCGATCTGGCTGCCTTTCAGGTATCTGGGATATCCGCTGCCGTCCATGCGCTCGTGGTGGTTCAGGACCGTATCCAGAATGTTGGCTGAGATCCCGGTGTTCCGCAGCATGTTCCAGCCGATCACGGGATGGGTCATCACGAGATTAAATTCTTCCTTTGTCAGCTTTGAGGGCTTCCACAGCAGATCGTAGGGAAGCTGCAGCTTGCCGATATCGTAATAGAAGCCGGAGAGGATGAGTTCCAGTTTTCCGTTTTGATCCATGTCCGACCATTCCGCGATAAATCCCGCGATCAGCGCGGAATTCAGACAGTGGTTGAAGGTCAGTTCATCTTCGTTTGGCATCAGATTATACAGATAGTCCAAAAGCTTCACGCCGTTGGGATAAGTGGCGCGCATTTCGTTGTAAATATTCAAAAGTTCCTGATTGGGGGCCGGACATCCGCCGCTTGTGAAGGTGAGAATGACCTGTTTATAGGCGGAAAGACATTGGGCGTGTTTTTGCTCAAACAACCTGAAATCGTCCGAGAAACGTAGCTTTTCGTAATGAGTGGTGGCAAAGTCGGCGTCTTCCATGACGGTTGCAAGCATGATGGAATAATGTTTCATATTTGCGATGTGCTGCGCGGTCAGCACAGTACCGGCGGGAATCAGCACCTTATTCTGCCAGACGATATCCTCGCCCAGCGTCATTCCCGGCGTCAGTTCCATTCTTGCAACGGCTTTCACAACGTGTTTCCTCCCTTGTGCCCTGTTAAAAAATTGTCCTGTCGAAAAGCGGATTTTTTTCTTCTTAAAGCATTTCGTTAAAGTGTTTCATAAAAACAGTATAAAAGCTGACTTGCAATCCGAAATTCCAGTGAAAAAGTAAATTCCACCGCCCTTTAAAATCTGGCGTATTTTATGTATTT
>CANPXL010000049.1 GCA_947586055.1 uncultured Acetatifactor sp.
GGGAAATCCGCATACATACAAGGAAATGGAGCCAAAAGAAGGCTCCATTTCGCATTTACAAGTGGCAAACTCGGGTGGCCAAGATATGCCGGGATATGCTATGATATGCAAGGATAAGGAAATTTTGAGGGATGGAAAGAAACATTGAGAAACGTTGGAAAAACCGGGAAAAACAAGGAAATGAAAGGGTATGCCAAGATATGATTAAAATATTATTTGTCTGCCACGGCAACATCTGCCGTTCCCCCATGGCCGAGTTTGTCATGAAAGACCTTGTTTCCAGCGCCGGTCTTTCCGGAGAATTTTATATTTCCTCCGCCGCCACGAGCAGCGAGGAAATCTGGAACGGCGTGGGGAACCCGGTCTATCCGCCTGCAAGGGCGAAGCTGAGGGAACACGGGATTGACTGCGCGGGCAAAAGGGCGGTGCAGCTGACCCGGGCGGATTATGACGCGTATGATTACCTGATCGGCATGGAAACCGCTAATATCCGCAACATGCTGCGGATCCTGGGCGGTGATCCTGAAGGGAAAGTCAGGAAACTGCTTTCTTTTGCGGGTTCCGATCGTGACATTGCCGATCCCTGGTATACCGACAACTTTGACGATACTTACCGGGACGTGCTGGAAGGCTGTGAAGCGCTGCTGGCAAAGCTGAGAGAAAGCAGCGGCCTGTGAAACGTGACGGACGAAAAGAAAATACGGTGGGCAGCAAAAGGATGACGGCTGTGCGGCGGGGCCGCGGGCAGGAGTATCGGGACGAAACGCCGGCAGGCATTCCGGAGACATCCGCGGGCGCCCCGGAAAGATCTGCCGGTGATCGGGAAGGAAACGAGAGTATGATAAAGGCTGTGATCTTTGATCTGGACGGAACTCTGATCGATACGGAAAAATATTACCGCGCCTGCTGGCCGCGGGCGCTGGCGGAGTTTGGATTTCACATGACGGACGAACAGGCTTTGGCTATCCGCAGTCTGGGCCGGCCTTTTGTCATACGGCGGATGAGGGAATGGTTCGGAGAAGAGTTGGACTATCATGCGGTGCGGGAGCGACGAAAGATACTGGTGGAAGAGTGCATTCAACAGGGCGGCGTCGAGGGAAAGCCCGGCGGGAAGGAACTGCTGGAGACGCTTCATGACAGAGGAATTAGAGCGGCCGTTGCCACGGCGTCCGATCTGGAACGGACGGAAAGGTATCTGAAAAAAGTCGGACTTTATCCATATTTTGACAGTCTGGTCAGTGCCGTCATGGTGGAGGAAGGAAAGCCTTCTCCGGCAATATATCTCTATGCCTGCGAACAACTGGGACTGCGGCCGGACCAGTGTCTTGCGGTGGAAGATTCGCCGAACGGCGTTCTGTCTGCTTATCGGGCGGGATGCAGGGTGGTCATGGTGCCGGATCAGACGGAACCGGATGATGAACTGAAAAAATATCTGTGGGCCCGGGTTGACACACTGAGAGATATCATCGCGCTACTGTAACTGTGGCGAAGCGTCGGGGGGCGGCGTCCCGCCACAGGCGCGGGCTGGACCGTTTCGATCTGTGAGAATCCATGCCGCGGGCCGCTATTGCAATTTGTTTCCCGTTGTGTTACTATTTTAACGAAAAAAGACCGGCTGTGCCAGAGATATATGGAGGTTTACGCGGAAAGCGGAACTTTTCGGTCGGGTAAGACAAACTTGGAGAAAACGGAGAAAGGAAGTAGCAGTATCATGAAACAGAGTTTTGAGAACATTGTGGCAGAGGTCAAGAAGTGCGGCAAGAAGACCGTAGCCGTATCCGTTGCGCAGGATTCCGCTGTGCTGGAGGCGGTTTATGAAGCGAAAAAACGGGGCATTGCGGACGCCGTTCTGGTTGGAGACGAGACGAAAATCCGCCAGATCGCCGACGGGATCCACATGGATCTGGCCGGATTTCAGATCATTCACGAGCCGGACGATATCAAGGCGTCTCTGACAGCCGTAAAGCTGGCTCACGACGGCAAGGTTGACATGTACATGAAGGGTCTGATCGATACCAAGAATTTCCTGAAGAGCGTATTGGATAAGGAGGCAGGACTGCGCACCGGCGGCGTATTGTCCCATGTGGCGGTGTTTGAGGTGCCCGGAATCGACAGACTGCTGTTCCTTACCGATGTGGCGTTTATGACGTACCCCACGCTGGAGGACAAAGAGCATATTATTAACAATACTGTGCCGGTATGCAGAGCCTGCGGGGTGGAGACGCCCAAGGTAGCGCCGCTGGCGGCTGTGGAGGTGGTAAATCCCAAGATGCCCGCCACCGTGGAAGCCGCGGAGCTTACAAAGATGTGTGAGGAAGGCCGGATCAGGGGATGTATCGTGGACGGACCGCTTTCTCTGGATCTTGCCATCGATCCCGAGGCCGCAAAGCACAAAGGAGCTACGGACCGCAAGATTCAGGGAGACGCGGATGTGCTGCTGTTCCCGGATATCCATGCGGGAAATCTGGTTTACAAGGCGATGGTACATACCATTCCCGGCGTGAAGAACGGATGCATTCTCACCGGAACCAAGGTCCCCGTAATTCTTACCAGCCGTTCGGATACCTTTGAGACCAAGGTAAACTCCATTGCCCTTGCGGCCGTTGTGGCGGAGGAACTGAAGAAGGGGAAATAGGTCATGGACTGGATAGTGGATGAAGTGCTGGACCTTGCCCTGAACGGGGCTGCGGATCTGGCGGAATCAGTCATTGGCCGGCAACTGGAGCGGCGCAAAACCGGAAAGAAGCGATCCGATGAAACGAAAACAGCCAAAATCAGAAAAGGAGAGAAGACAATGTCCATCAAAAGCCTTATTATCAACCCGGGTTCCACTTCCACCAAGATTGGTGTGTTCGAGGATGAAACCCTGTTATTTGAGGAAACCTTAAGGCATTCCACCGAAGAGATCGGCCGGTATGCCACCATCGTTGACCAGAAGGATTTCCGGAAGAAGATTATCACAGATCTGCTGGAGGAAAAGAAGTTTGACTTAAAGAGTCTGGATGTGGTCGTGGGACGGGGCGGTATGCTCAAGCCCATTCCCGGCGGCACCTATGCGGTCACGGACGAGCTGCTGAACGATCTGAAGGTCGGAGTGCAGGGACAGCACGCCTCCAATCTGGGCGGAATCCTGGCCAGAGAGATCGGGGATTCCATCGGCGTTCCCTCTTACATCGTAGATCCTGTGGTTGTGGATGAACTGATGCCCATCGCAAGGTATTCCGGCGTCCCGGAGTTGCCCCGGACCAGCGTCTTCCATGCGCTGAACCAGAAGGCTGTGGCAAAGAGATACGCGAAGGAAATCGGAAAGCCTTATGAATCCCTGCGCCTGATCGTGGTACACATGGGCGGGGGCGTTTCTGTGGGCGCGCACATTGGCGGAAAAGTGGTGGATGTGTTCAATGCGCTGGACGGCGACGGCGCGTTTTCGCCGGAGCGGGCAGGCGCGGTTCCCAGCGGCGCGTTGATCAGGATGTGCTTTTCGGGCAAGTACACGGAAAAAGAGGTTTACGGCAAGATAGTGGGAAAAGGCGGCTTTAACGCTTATCTTGGCACCAACGACATGCGCGAGGTCACAAGGCGCGCCGACGACGGGGATGAGAAGGCGGCGGAGGCGAAGGAAGCCTTTCTGCTGCAGGTTTCCAAGGATATCGGTTCCATGGCCTGCGTGCTGAACGGCAAGGTGGATCAGATCATCGTCACCGGAGGGATCGCCTATGGCGCCGACGTGGTGGCGTCTCTGAAGGAGCGGGCCGGATGGATCGCGCCGTTTACCGTCTATCCCGGCGAGGACGAACTTCTGGCGTTGGCGCAGGGAGCGCTGCGGGTGCTGAACGGGGAAGAGAAACCCATGACGTATTGAGAAGCTGCCCGAGATGGTGCCGAGATGGAAAACAGCGGCGGGAATCAGGACCGGAAGAAAAAAGAAAGACAACAGGAAGGCAACAGCAAGATAACAGGAAGGCAACAGCAAAGGAAGAGAAGGAAAAAGTAACCCGCGCAATGCGGATGTTGCGAAGGATGTTAAGAAGGGAGTGCAGGCAGGTATGCCGCACTCCCTTTTATGTAGATTTTGGAGCTTTCTTTGGATCCTGTCAGATGTCAAATCCGAAATACCTTTTTGCGTTGTAGTACGAAATGTCCTTTACGATCCCGGAGAGAGTTTCCATGTCGTCGGGAAACTCGCCGTTTTCCACCCAGCGGCCAAGAAGATTGCAGAGAATCCGGCGGAAATATTCATGCCTTGTGTAGGAGAGGAAGCTTCTGGAATCCGTCAGCATGCCGATAAAGCCGGAGAGACTGCCCGTGTTTGCCAGAGAGGTCATCTGTTCCTCCATGCCGGTCTTGTGATCGTTGAACCACCATGCGCTGCCCTGCTGAATCTTTGCCACGGCGGAGGAATCCTGGAAACATCCGATGATCGTGCCGATGGACGGGTTGTCGTTGGGATTTAAGCTGTACAGCACGGTTCTGGGAAGCTGATCCGTCATGCAAAGGGCATTCAGAAAATCCGCCGTCTGGGAGGAAGGCGTGTCGTTGTTGATGCAGTCGTAGCCGGTGTCGGGTCCGATCTTTTCATACATCTTTGTGTTGTTGTCGCGCTTGCAGCCGTAGTGGAGCTGCATCGCCCAGCCTCTTCGGTGATATTCCCTGCCCATAAAGAGCATGAAGGCGGTCTTGAATTTCAGGATGTCTTCCTTGGTCAGGATCATGCGGTTCTGGCGTTTCAGGAAGATTTCCTCGATCTCGTCCTCTTCCGCGGGGCAGTACATCACGTACTCCAGTCCGTGGTCGGACACGGTGCAGCCCATGGAAGCGAAGAAATCCATGCGGGAGAGCAGCGCCTTTTTCAGGACGGCGAAGGTGGGAATTTCGGCAAGACCTGTGACGGCGCAGAGCTGATCCAGATAGTCCAGATAATCAGGCTTTTCAATGTTCATGGCTCTGTCCGGTCTCCAGGCGGGAAGTACTTTTACGTCAAAGGTATTGTCCGCCGCGATTTTGCTGTGCCATTCCAGGCTGTCGATGGGATCGTCCGTCGTGCAGATCAGGGTCACGTTGCTTCGCCGGATCAGATTGCGGACGCTCATGGAAGGGTCTGCAAGCTTCTCGTTGCACAGCTTCCAGACTTCATCGGCAGTATTTTTATTTAACACGCCGTGGTAGCCGAAATAGCGCTGCAGTTCCAGATGGCTCCAGTGGAACAGGGGATTGCCGATGGCTTTTCCGAGACATTCGGCCCACTTGCAGAATTTTTCATAGTCGGAGGCGTCTCCCGTGATATATTTTTCCTCCACGCCGCAGGAGCGCATAAAGCGCCATTTATAGTGATCGCCCCCGAGCCAGACCTGCGTCATGTTCTCGAAGCGGCGGTCTTCTGCAATTTCCCTGGGGTTGATGTGGCAGTGGTAATCCAGTACCGGTGTGGATTCCGCATAGTCGTGAAACAGCTTTTTGGCGGTATCCGTTTCCAGCAGAAAGTCCTTGTCCATAAATGCTTTCATAGTTTCTCCCTTTCAGCGCGGTCCTGCCGCGCAAAACCATAAGCGGGGTGCGGGTTTGTGTCGGGCGGTCCCGCCGCCTTCTTTTTCCGAAGGGGAAAGCCGGCCGCCGACAAACTGATTATAGCCGACCTGCCCCTCTTTTTCAAGTCCATTCTTTTCGGCCGTTACCGTTGTTATTTTCGGCTTTCATATTGACGAAATTTTGAGAGGGAAGTAAAATTGAGCGTGAAAGGACGGATGAATCATGAGTAAGATTTTATTGATCAACGGAAGCCCCCGCTCCGGCGGATGTACTTATACTGCGCTGAGCGAGGTGGCGGCGGAACTTGAGAGAAACGGAGTGGAAACGGAACTGATCGAGATCGGAAAACGGCCTGTGGCGGGATGCATCGCATGCGGCGGATGCAGGGAAACGGGACGGTGCGTCTTTAACGACGATGCGGTGAACCGGATCTCCGAAAGGCTGGATGAGTATGACGGTATCGTGGTGGGTTCTCCCGTGTATTATGCGGGCCCAAGCGGACAGATCTGCGCCTTCCTGGACCGCCTGTTCTACAGTAACGGCGGACGGATGGAGGGAAAGATCGGCGCCGCGGTGGTGTCCTGCCGCAGGGGCGGGGCAAGCTCGGCGTTTGACCGCCTGAACAAGTATTTCCAGATCTCCAACATGGTGGTTGCGTCCTCCCAGTATTGGAATCAGGTACATGGGAACTCTCCGGAAGAGGTACGTCAGGACATAGAGGGCATGCAGACCATGCGGACTCTGGGAAAGAATATCGCATGGCTGGCAAAGAGCATGAAGACGGCGGGAGAGAACGGCGTGCAGCCGCCGGCGTATGAGCCGAAAACCTTCACCAACTTCATAAGATAGGCGCCCGATCCACGTCGGAACGTAAGAAGCGGAAGACAGACGGCGAAGTGCAGAAGCCGGAAGACAGACAGCAGAACGCAAGAATTCGGAAGACAGACAGCAGAGCGCAGAAGCCGAAAGACGGACATCGGAACGCAAGAAGCCGGAAGACAGACAGCGGAATGCGCAGGCCGGGAGACAGAAACCGGGTAAGCAGGACACAAAAACAGAAGCGGACAAAAGCGGCGAACAGCGCCGCACGGAGGAGAATATGTACAGAGACGGCAGGATTTACATGGGACTGGCTGACGGACAGCAGGTGACCATGGAACTGAATATGAGCAGCCGCCACGGCCTGATCGCAGGAGCCAGCGGCACAGGGAAAACCATCACCATGAAGGTTATGGCAGAGTCCTTTTCCGACGCGGGCGTTCCCGTGTTTCTCTGCGATGTAAAAGGGGATGTATCCGGGCTTGCGTCCCCCGGCGTCCCGGACGAAGGGATGGAGAAACGCATCGACAGGTTTGGGATCCGGGACGGCTTTCGGTATCAGGCCTACCCGGTCTGCTTCTGGGATATATATCAGGAGAACGGGCATCCCGTCAGGGCGACCGTGTCCGACATGGGGCCGGATCTGCTCTCCAGAATCCTTGGATTGACGCCGGCGCAGGAGGGCGTCCTGAACATCGTGTTCCGCATCGCGGACGACAAGGGGCTTCTCCTTATTGACCTGAAGGATCTGCGGGCCCTGTTAAATTATGTGTCGGAACACAGGGAAGAGTACACGACAACCTACGGCAGCCTGTCCGCTCAGTCTGTGGGCGGGATCCTGCGGGCGCTTCTTCCTCTGGAGAATCAGGGCGGCGATCTGTTTTTCGGGGAGCCGGACCTCGACATCATGGACTGGATGCGCACCGGGGCGGACGGCAGAGGGATTATCAACATCCTGGACAGCGTGAAGCTGGTGCAGAATCCCACCCTATACGCCAGCTTCCTTCTCTGGATGATGGCGGAGCTTTTTGAGCGATTGCCGGAGGCAGGGGATCTTGACAAGCCAAAGCTGGTGTTTTTCTTTGACGAAGCCCATATGCTTTTTGCGGATGCGCCCAAGGTGCTGGTGCAGAAGATCGAGCAGGTGGTAAAGCTGATCCGCTCCAAGGGCGTCGGCATCTATTTTGTAACCCAGAGTCCGGGAGATATTCCCGACAGCGTTCTGGCACAGCTCAGCAACCGGGTGCAGCATGCCCTTCGGGCCTATACGCCGGCGGAACAGAAGGCCGTCAGGGTTGCGGCTCAGTCCTTCCGGGCCAATCCCGCGTTTAAGACGGAGGATGTGATCATGGAGCTTGGCGTGGGATGTGCGCTGACTTCTTTCCTGGACGAAAACGGCGTGCCGTCCATGGTAAGGCAGACGGCGATCATCTGTCCCCAGAGCCTGATGGGGCCTGTGGAGGACGGCGTCCGCAGGAGCCTGATGCAAAGCGACGGTATGGCAAAATACGACCAGGCGGTGGACAGAGAGTCCGCGTTCGAGATGCTGGAAGACCAGAGAGAACTGGAAAGCCGGGAGAAGGCGCTTGCGGAAGAAAGAGCCCGGCTCGAAAAAGAAAAAGAGGAATTTGAAAAACAGAAAGCGAAAGACGAAGCGGCCGCGCAGAAAAGGAAAGAGAAGGAAGCCGAAGCCGCGCAGAAAAAGAAGGATAGAGCGGCGCAGCGCCGCAGGGATCAGATCGAAAGGAGCCTGATCAGCACCGGGGCGCAGGTCCTCAAGAGAGGGATCCTGAATACGCTGTTTAAATGAAAGATCAGGAAAAAGAATGGACAGGTACAGATTTCTATCCGTGCCTGTCCAATGTCTGAAAGTCTTTTTCTGTCGCTTAAGATGCGCGGTACCGCGCCCGGAGACTTAAAAATCGATATCCAGATCTTCGACGTCGTCGTCATCAACGCCTGCGTCCTCTGCGGCTTCGATGAAATCGTTCACATGATCTTCCAGCTTATCATAAATCTCCATCATATCATTGTACATCTCTTCCGCATCATCCTCGTCGAGATCGTCCATATTCTTTACCATCTTATCCAGAATATCGACCATATCCTGCAGATCCTTTTTGATATCCTTTCCTTCGGGGGTTTTGAGTTTCAGCTTCTTGAGAACGTCGTTCAGGTCGTCGGCCATCTCTTCGGGATCGCTGGAGATATCCGCATCGCTCAGGCTGCTGATTTCCTCGATATCGTCAAGATAGTCGTCCTTGGAAGTGCCGCCGCATCCAGTCAGCATCGCAAAGACAAGCGTCAGGGCTGTTACAGTTGCAAGAATTCTTTTTTTCATCTTTTCCTCCCTTGATCAGTGGTTTTGTTTGAAATGGGAATGGCGGCTGCCATACCGTTTGTTATACAATGAAAAAGTATACCATACTTTTTTGAGAACCGCAACGGATTTGTGAAAAAAGTTTGTGTCAAGTACTCGTTGGCACTTTTCCTGTTTTCTTTATGAGTTCTCGTTTTTAGTGCAATAAATACTACCAT
>CANPXL010000050.1 GCA_947586055.1 uncultured Acetatifactor sp.
CCGGGAAATCCGCATATATACAAGGAAATGGAGCCAAAAGAAGGCTCCATTTCGCATTTACAAGTGGCAAACTCGGGATATATCATGGTTCCGCCCGACTGTCAAACGCCCCCGCGCCGTTTTTGCGCCTTTTTGCGGGACCCGAAACCGTCCCCGGCGGCGTCCTCAGCTTTCCGTCCGAAGGAACAGCGCCATGAACTCATGCGCCAGCAGGGGCATGGCGGAAAGTCCGATCAGTCTCAGCCACTCCTGCCCGGACAGGGGCGAAGTTCCGAACGCCCCGATCAGAAAAGGCACCTCCGTCACCGCAAACTGCAGCAGAAATCCCACCGCGCAGGCCAGGATCATCAGTTTGTTTTCCAGATGGTTCATGCGAAAGACCGATCTGTGTACGTCGCGCATTCCCACCGCGTGAAAGAGCTGGGACATGCCCAGGACCGTAAACGCATAAGTCTGCGCCCTTGCCAAAAGATCCCCGTTCTGCAGAACATGAGATATCTGGCCGATGCTTAACGGCAGTCCCTGCATCCGTACCACCGTGCACGGCAGCATCAGAAATGCCGTCAGACTCACCGAAGCGATCAACGCCCCGTAAAAGCAGGTGCAGGCCAGACCCCCTCTGGCAAACAGGCTCTCCGACGCCTTTCTGGGCTTCTGCCGCATCAGACCGGCGCCGTCGTTTTGATCCACCCCCAGCGCCAGCGCCGGAAGGGAGTCCGTGATCAGGTTGATCCAGAGGATATGGCTTGACTTTAACGGAGAAGCCAGACCGCAGATCACCGCGAGGAACATGGTAATGATCTCCCCGAGATTGGAGGAAAGCAGAAAAATCACGGACTTCCGGATATTTTCATAGACGCCCCTTCCCTCTTCGATGGCGCGGCGTATGGTGGCAAAATTATCGTCCGTCAGGATCATGTCCGAAGCCTGTCTCGCCACATCCGTGCCGGACCTTCCCATCGCGATGCCGATATCCGCCTTTTTCAGGGACGGCGCGTCATTTACCCCGTCCCCGGTCATGGCCACGATCTCCCCTCTCGCCCGGAAGCCGTCCACGATCCGCACCTTCTGGGCCGGAGATACTCTGGCAAAGACCCTTACGTCCTCCATGCGCGCGCTCAGTTCCCCGTCCGAAAGCCGCTCCATCTGTTCGCCGGTCAGGCACTGTCCGGCCTGCTGCACGATCCCAAGCTGCCTGCCGATGGCAAGGGCGGTATCGACGTGGTCCCCTGTGATCATCACCGTGGTGACGCCCGCCTTCTTAAAGTCCTCCACCGCTTTCGCCGCCTCCGGTCTGGCGGGATCCCGCATTCCAACCACGCCGAGAAAGGTCAGCTGCTCTTCCCTGGGTTCATCCGTTCCCAGCCGCATGGCCACCGCCAGCGTGCGGAGAGCTTCTCCGGACATTTTTTCCACGGCCTGCCCGATTTTTCCGGCGAGGGCCGGCGTCATCGGCGCCGGCCCGGCGGCGGTCTGCACCGCACAACAGCGCTTCAGCACCTCGTCCGGCGCGCCCTTGGTATAGCTGACCCGGTCGGCCACAGAACTTGCGGCCCTCAACTCCGCTCCTGGCCTGCGCTCCCGTCTGTGGAGCGTCGTCATCATCTTCCGTTCCGAATCGAAGGAAAGCTCGCCGATTCTGGGAAGGATCTGCTCCAGCTGCCGCTTTTCCAGCCCCATTTCTGCCGTCAGATCCAAGAGGGCAAGCTCCGTGGGATCTCCGGTCCGGCTTCCCATGAATATCTCGGCGTCGTTGCAGACGGTCATGCCGTAAAAGAAATCGGGACATTCCTCCATTCGCAGTTCGGACGCGGGCCGCAGCTCACCGTTCAGATAACATGTCTCCACCGTCATCCTGTTCTGTGTCAGGGTTCCCGTCTTGTCGGAGCACACCACGCTGACCGCTCCCAGCGTCTCCACCGAGGGCAGCCTGCGCACAATGGTATTCACCCGCACCATTCTCGTCACGCTCAGCGCCAGACAGATCGTCACCACCGCCGGCAGTCCTTCCGGCACCGCCGCGACCGCCAGACTGATCGCGGTGACCAGCATTTCGGGAATGTTCCTGTGCTGCAGCACCGCGATCACAAACAGCGCCGCGCATAAAAGAAGGCTTAAAAGGCTCAGCACCTTTCCCAGCTCCCCCAGCCGCTTCTGAAGGGGCGTCATCTCCTCTTTCGTCTCCGTGATCATTCTGGCGATATGTCCCAGTTCCGTGTCCATCCCCGTGTCGGTGACAATGCCCTCTCCCCTGCCGTATGTGACAACGGTGGACATATAGGCCATGTTTCGCCTGTCCCCCAGAGGAAGCTTTTGTCCCCGGCCGGCCATAAAGTCTGCGTCTTTCTCCATGGGAACAGATTCTCCCGTCAGCGCGGATTCTTCGATCTTCAGATTTGCCGAGACGGTCAGCCTCATATCCGCCGGGATCTGGCATCCCGCCTCCAGGTACACAAGATCCCCCTTCACCAGCTCCGACGCCGGGATCTCCGCCCGCCTTCCCTCCCGGATTACCATGGCCTTCGGACTGGTCAGCTTTTTCAGGGATTCCAGCGCCCTTCTGGCCTTTCCCTCCTGCAGCATGCCCACCGCCGCGTTCAGCACGACCACCACGCCGATAATCACCGCATCGCTGATCTCTCCCAAAAGCACCGACACCACCGCGGCCACCATCAGCACATAGATCAGCGGATCGTTCAGCTGTTCCATAAACGATTGCACCGGCGTTTTCTTTTTCGCGGCCTTCATTTCGTTCGGCCCGTCGCGTTTCCGCCGCGCGGCCGCTTCCGCCGCGCCCAGTCCTTTTTCGCTGTCCGTCTTCAGTTCCACGGCCGTCTGCCGTATGCTGTACTGTTCAAACACAAAAAAACCTCCCGAAGGTTGTCTGCATTGCATTTTATGCCTTCGGGAGAAAAAGTATGTCCTGACGTTTTCCGTTTCTTCAAAAGCCGTTCAGAAGCTGTCGGGTATATTCTTCCCGGGGAGACGCAAAAATCTCCTGCGTGTCCCCGGACTCGATGATCCTGCCGTCCTTCATGACCATGATCCTGTCGCACATTTTGTAAACCACATGGATATCGTGGGAGATAAACAGACAGGCCAGCTTCATCTCCTGCTGAAAATTCCGCAGCAGTTCCATGATCTGGGCCTGAACGGTTACGTCAAGGGCTGACACCGGCTCGTCCGCCACGATGAAACCGGGATTCGTGATCAGCGCCTGCGCAATGCTCACCCGCTGTCTCTGGCCGCCGGAGAGCTGCGACGGTCTCCTGTGGAAATAAAAATCCTCCAGGCCGACCCGGCGGAGCATGTTATAGGCCGCTTCCTCCATTTCCTCTTTCGACAGAGCCAGCGAAGCGTCAATGGCCCCCCGGGCCCGCAGGGGCTCCTGCAGCAGCCATCCCACGGTCTTCGTCGGATTTAAGCTGCCGTACGGATCCTGAAAGATCATCTGGGGCCGCGGCGTGTTATGGACCACGCTGCCGTCGATATCCCGTATCATTCCCAGAACGGCTCTGGAAAGCGTTGTCTTTCCGCATCCGCTCTCGCCTACCAGCCCAAGGCTTTCGCCGGCGTAGAGTGCAAAATCCGCCCCTTTTACCACGCAGCGCCGCTTTCTGCGTCCGAAAAGACTGTTGCTTCCCTCCTGATAATATACGGACAGGTCGCGCACCTCCACCACAGGCGCCGTGCGGCCCCGCCCATTTTCCCGCGGTTCGGCATCGCTCTTTCGCTCCTTTAACCGGGAGGGCACCGCCTCGATGAGCTGTTTCGTATATTCCTGAACAGGATGTTCAAAGATCTGTTCCGTCTCCCCGATCTCCACAATACAGCCGTCCTTCATCACAGCCACCCGGCTGCACAGCCTTCTGGCAAGATTCAGGTCATGGGTGATAAAGAGCATGGCATTCTTCTGTTTTTTATTGATCTCCCCAAGCAGGCTGATGATCTGGCTCTGTACGGTCACGTCGAGAGCGGTTGTGGGCTCGTCCGCCACAAGCAGTCCGGGATGCAGGATCACGGCCATGGCGATCATCACCCTCTGGCGCATGCCGCCGGAGAGCTGATGGGGATAGCTGCGGTAAACGGTTTCCTCATCCTTAAGTCCCACGGACCGAAAGGTCTCAAGCACCTTTTCCCTTCGCTCCTGCGCCGTGAGCTTTGTGTGAAGCCGCAGGGTTTCCTCCACCTGTCTTCCCACTCTCTGGGTGGGATTGAGGGAAGTCATGGGCTCCTGAAACACCATGGACATCCGGGCTCCCTGATATCTGCGGTACAGCGCCTTATCCCGGGGCTTTCCCGCCTCCAGAAGCGTCACGTCGTCATACAGGATACGGCCGGACGTAACCCGGGCCGTCCGGGCCGACAGCCCCATCAGCGTCAGCGCCGTCACGGACTTCCCGCTGCCGGACTCCCCCACAACGCCCAGAATCTCGCCGTCCTTTATCTCGAGCGACACGTTTTTTACAACCTCCGGACCGTCAAAAGCCACGGAGAGATTTTCTATCCTGATCATTCTCCCAGCCTCCTGATCCCCTCGCTGAACAGGGAAAATCCCAGTACGATCCAGACAATGGCAAGCCCCGGCGCCAGCGCACACCAGGGGGCCGTCTGCAGGTACCCCTGAGCGTCCGAGAGCATATTGCCGAGACTGGCGTTCGGCGGCTGAACGCCGATCCCGAGGTAGCTCATGCCGGACTCGGCCAGAATGGCATTGTTCAGACCGATCATCACGGATACCCAGAAGACCGGTAAAATATTTGGCAGGATATGTACAAAAAGAATCCTGCATTTCCCCACGCCCATCAGCCGGGCGCGCTTTATGTAGTCCGCGTCCCTCAGGCGCAGATATTCGCTTCTCACAATGCGGATGTAGCTGGGTGAAAACACGATGCCGAGAGAAAGGATCAGATTCTGTCTGCCGCTTCCCAGAACGCTTACAGCCACCAGCGCTAGAAGAATGCTGGGAAACCCGTTGACCGCGTCCGTCACCCGCATCACAATCTCGTCCACAACGCCCCCGAAATAGCCAGTGAGCGCCCCCAGCAAAATTCCCACGGTGGCGGACAGAAGAACGACCAGCACGCTGATCGTAATCGTCGTCCCCATCCCCTTCATCACCCGGGAAAAGATATCCCGGCCGAAGTTGTCCGTTCCAAAGAGATGGCTGAGCGACGGCGCTTTAAACTTTTCCGACAGAGACATGGCCGTCGTGCTGCAGGGCGTCCAGAAGAAAGCCAGAAGCCCCAGCAGTACCGCGGTGCCCGTCATGATCAGCCCCGCCGTAACGTATTTATTCCATTTTCCGGTCGCCTGTGCTGTCATGGGAACAACCGTCTCCTTTCCGACTCACTTTTCACTGATCCTTGGATCGATCACACGGTAAAGAATATCCACCAGAAAATACACCAGAATCACCGCAAAGGTAATATACAAGATGAGGATTTCCACCACGGGAAAATCCCGGCTGGAAACAGAACTGATCAGCAGACGTCCGATCCCGGGCAGACCGAACACCTGCTCTATGACGATGCTGCCCGCCACGGTCTCGGAAACGATCATGCCGAGAAAGGTCACCACGGGCATCAGCGCATTCCGCAGGACATGGCCGTACATGATCCGCCGGTCGCTGCAGCCCTTTCCGCAGGCTGTCCTCACATAGTCGGCCCCAAGCTCCGTGAGCATGGAATTCCGCAAAAACCGGGCCGTCATGGCGATCTTGGGTATGGCGATGGAAAGCGCGGGAAACATCAGATAACCGAGGAAGCCGGAAAAACTCTGCCTGTAGCTCACATATCTGCCGGGCGTGAACAGCTTCAGGACTATGCCGAAACAATAAGTGACAAGAATGCCCAGAAAAAAGGACGGAACCGCCATGGCCGTCTGGGTCGCAACGCCTAAAGCCGCATCCACCGCACGGCTGCGGCTTTTTGCCCAGAGCACGC
This sequence comes from uncultured Acetatifactor sp., assembly GCA_947586055.1. Taxonomy (GTDB): domain Bacteria; phylum Bacillota; class Clostridia; order Lachnospirales; family Lachnospiraceae; genus Acetatifactor. Next base: position 5,946 of record CANPXL010000050.1, read on the forward strand.
CCAGCGGAAGGGAAATCACAATGATCAGTACGATGGACAGCGCCGCAAGCCAGAGGGTCACGGGAAGCTTGTCGCCGATCAGCTCCGATACGGGCATCCTCTCGTTCATGTTCTTGGAATACCGGTAGCTGATCCCAAGGTCTCCCCGCAAAAGTCCGCCCAGCCAGTGAAAATATCTCACTACGGGCGGATCGTTCAGTCCCAGTTCCTCCCGGAGCTGTTCTTCCCTCTCGGGCGTCGCCTCCGTTCCCAGAATGGATGTCACAACATCCCCGGGAATGATCTGAAAGGCGAGGAAAGCGGCCGCGGAGACCAGAAACAATGTCATAATGAGAGTGATCAGTTTTTTACCGAGATAGCCCACGCTGCCGCCTCCTTCCTCCGGATCTGTAACGGATGAATCCGGATGATGATTACCGGTCCTGTTTTTTCACGGATACCGTACTCATATCCTGTACATAGATCGGGTAGAATTTATAGCCCTCCAGCCGGTTGCTGATGGCCGTCATATTGCCCGGCACCTGAAGAAACGCCGTAGCCGCGTCGTCCGTCAGGATCTGCTGCAACTGTTTGTAATAGTCGGCCTTCTTCGCAAGATCCTGTTCCGCCTGTGCCTTCAGATAGATCTCATCATACTCCGCGTTGCTGTAATTGATGAAATTCTTGGAGGACTGCGTCTGGAACCTGTTCAGCAGATAGCCCGGCGTCTGGTCACAGGTGATGCCGCTGATGGTAGCGGTATAATTGCGGCCGTTATAGATGTCGCTCAGCCAGGTATCCCATTCCACCGGATTGATGGTGGCGTTGATCCCCACCGCTTTCAGCTGCTCTACGATGACCTCCCCCGTCTGCATATGAAACTCATAGTTGGAAGGAATGTCGATCACGAGATCGAACCCGTCCGCATAACCGGCTTCGGCCAGAAGTTCCTTCGCCTTCTCTACATTCGCCCCGGCGCCGTAGACATCGTTCAGGTCAACATAGTTGTCCGCCAGGGAAGGCAGCATGGCGGAACCGATCAGGGAACCGGTGCCCCCGCCCACATATTCGTTGATCTCTTCCTTATCGATGGCGTACAGGATCGCCTGACGCACCAGCACATTGTCCAAAGGCGCCACGGCGTTGTTCAGAAACAGCGCCTGTACCACGTTGGAAGGGGACACCGCCACCTGATGGGTGTCTCCCGCCTTCAGCGTCTGGGCCTGGGAGTCGGTCAGATACGGATAGATGTCGATGGCTCCGGACTGCAGCTCCATCAGAGCCGTTTCCGCGCTGCCCACGATCCGGAAGGTGACCTGATCCAGATAAGGCAGGCCCTCCTGCCAGTAGTCCGGGTTCTTCTTCAGTACGATTCCCTCCTGAGGCGTGTAGGAATCAAAAGAAAACGGTCCCGTGCCCACAGGAGATGCCCCTTCCTCCTCTCCGCTGCCGGAGGGAATGATGGCCGCCGTGAAGCTGTAGATCAGCTCCGTGTTGGGACTCTCCACCGTCACCTGAACCGTCTTTTCGTCAAGAATATCCACGGATTTGATCGTGCTCAGCGCGGAGACTAACGGCGTGCCGTCCAACAGTCCCGATACCCTCTCCAGAGAGTATTTCACGTCCTCGGCTGTCACAGCGTTCCCGTTATGGAACTTCACATTGTCTCTCAGGGTAAAGGTGTATACCAGCCCGTCCTGGGAGACCGTGTGGCTTTCGGCCACAGCATCGATCAGATTTCCGTTTTCATCGGACTTTACCAGTCCTTCAAAAATGTTGAATAAGATTTCCTTGGTTCCTGCCGCCGTCGCCAGATGAGGGTCAAGACTGTCGATATCCTGTTGTATTCCTACAACAGCTGAGAAATTATTCTCCGAAGACTCTCCTGTGCCGTCTGAGCATCCGCTCAGTACAGCCATTGCCAGAAGGGCCGCCAAAAGTAAACTGCAGAGTTTCTTTTTCATAGTTGCTCTTCTCCTCTTCGTTTTATTAACCTCTCATTATGCAATTGTCTTTACTATTCTATCACAGAATCCGCTGAATGCAAGCGTTTTTTGCGTTATTCTCCGCCTGCTTCCCCGTCACCCGAGTTTGCCACTTGTCAGTTGATCCCAATTAAAATTTTTCCTTATTTTGCAAGGTTTTCCTTGCTTTTTTTGTA
>CANPXL010000051.1 GCA_947586055.1 uncultured Acetatifactor sp.
CCTCACTTCCGCTAATGGAGTTTCGTAAGCCAGAAGCTCTGACTTCATCTGATCAAGTTCTACCACTTTGCGTCACCTCTTTCCTTTATGTTTCTGTTTATGTTCTGTGCCGGCCGGGATCTCCGGGACCGGCTTCTCTGTTGCTCCGGTGATCCGTATTTTGTGTACAAAATTTTCGGTCTCCGTTGTCTCCGACAGCAGCTTGCCGTTTTAGGCTTTGCGGCCGCAGCACTGTTTGTACTTCTTGCCGCTTCCGCAGGGGCAGGGATCGTTGGGATAGATCTTTGCGTTTGCCTTCTTTACCGGAGTCTTCGGCGTGCTGTCGTCCCTGTTGGTCCCGGTAACCTTTGCCACCTGCTCTCTCTCCACCTTCTGCTCCACCTTGATATGGAACAGGAGACGCACCGTCTCTTCCTTGATGTTTTGGGTCATCTCGTCGAACATATTATAACCGTTCATCTTATATTCTACCAGCGGATCTCTCTGGCCGTACGCCTGAAGACCGATCCCCTGACGCATCTGCTCCATATCGTCGATATGGTCCATCCACTTTCTGTCGATCACCTTCAGCAGGATCACACGCTCCAGCTCCCGGATCGCTTCGGGGGTGGGGAACTCCGCCTCCTTGCTCTCGTAAAGCTTCACCGCTTCTTCCTTCAGCTGCTGCTTTAAGCTGTTCTTCTTCGGCTGGCTTACCCGCTCCGGCGTTACCGGTTCCAGGGGAATCGTAGGCAGCAGAAGCGTGTTCAGCTCGTTAAAGTTCCAGTCCTCCACCTCGGCGTCATCGTTGATGCTGATATCCACGCAGTTCTCCGTGATATCGGTTATCATCTTGTAAATAAAGTCTCTCATGCTCTCGCCGTTTAATACCCTGCGCCGCTCGTCGTAGACAATCTCTCTCTGCTCGCTCATGACGCGGTCGTATTCCAGCAGATTCCGGCGGATACCAAAGTTGTTGTTCTCAATCTTCTTCTGGGCCGACTCGATGGCGCTGGTCAGCGCCTTGTGCTCGATCTCCTGACCCTCGGGGACGCCCAGCGCGTTAAACATACCGATCAGACGTTCCGATCCGAACAGCCGCATCAGCTCGTCTTCCAGAGAAATATAAAACTTGGATTCTCCCGGGTCGCCCTGACGTCCGGAACGGCCCCGCAGCTGGTTGTCGATACGCCTGGACTCATGCCGCTCGGTGCCGATGATCTTTAATCCGCCCGCCGCTCTGGCTTCCTCGTCCAGCTTGATATCCGTACCACGGCCGGCCATGTTGGTCGCGATGGTCACCGCGCCGTGAAGTCCGGCATCCGCCACGATCTCCGCCTCCAGCTCATGGAACTTTGCATTCAACACCTTATGCGGAATCCCCCGCCTGGTAAGCAGACCGCTTAATTCCTCGCTGGCGTCGATATTGATGGTGCCCACCAGCACGGGCTGTCCCTTTGCGTGCGCCGCCTCCACCGCGTCCACGATGGCCTTCAGCTTTTCCCTGCGGGTCTTGTACACGGCGTCCTGCAGATCCTTTCGGATCACAGGCCGGTTCGTGGGAATCTCCACCACGTCCATGCCGTAGATCTCGCGGAACTCCTTTTCCTCGGTCAGCGCCGTACCGGTCATACCGCATTTTTTCTCAAACAGATTAAAGAAATTCTGGAAGGTGATGGAAGCCATTGTCTTGCTCTCCCGCTTTACCTTCACATGCTCCTTCGCCTCGATCGCCTGATGGAGACCGTCGGAATAACGGCGCCCCGGCATAATGCGCCCGGTAAACTCATCCACGATCAGCACCTGATCGTCCTTCACCACATAATCCTGATCCCGGAACATCAGGTTGTGGGCGCGCAGCGCCAGCATGATATTATGCTGTATTTCCAGATTTTCCGGATCGGCATAGTTCTCAATATGGAAAAAATTCTCCACTTTCTTTACACCGGCCTCCGTCAGATTGATGACCTTATCCTTCTCGTTTACGATAAAGTCTCCCGTCTCCTCCTGAATCACGCCCATGATGGCGTCCATCTTGGTCATTTCATGCATATCTTCCCCGCGCTGCATGCGCCGGGCCAGCAGATCGCACATTTCATAGAGCGCGGTGGATTTTCCGCTCTGTCCGGAAATGATCAGGGGGGTTCTGGCCTCGTCGATCAGCACGGAGTCCACCTCGTCGATGATGGCGTAATGCAGATCCCTCAGCACCAGCTGTTCCTTATAGATCACCATGTTGTCCCTCAGGTAATCGAATCCCAGCTCGTTGTTGGTCACATAAGTAATATCGCAGCCATACGCCTTCTGGCGCTCCTCACTGGTCATGCTGTTTAAGACGGCTCCTACCTTCAGGCCCAGAAACTCGTGAACCTGTCCCATCCACTCGGAGTCACGTTTGACCAGATAATCGTTCACCGTCACCACATGAACGCCCTTTCCCTCCAGCGCGTTCAGATAAGACGGCAGGATCGCCACCAGTGTCTTTCCTTCGCCGGTGCGCATCTCCGCGATCCGGCCCTGGTGCATGATGATGCCGCCGATCAGCTGTACCCGGTAGGGTTCCATGTCCAGCACACGCCTTGCGGCTTCCCGCACCGTGGCAAAGGCCTCCGGCAGAATGTCGTCCAACGTCTCCCCGTCGGCCAGCCGCTTCTTGTACACATCCGTCCTGGCGCGCAGTTCCTCGTCGGAGAGGGCCTGCATCTGCGGTCTCAACGCCTCGATCCTGTCCACAAGCGGTTCAATGCGTTTCAGTTCCCGTTCGCTGTGCGTTCCGAATATTTTATCAATGATTTTCACGTATTTCCACACCTTTCCGCGGCCATAGGCGCATCTGTCATAAAAACTCAAATTATATTGTAACAGATTTACCCCGCGGTTTCAACACCCCTGATCAAATATCCTGCTGTTTCAGGGCAATGAAATACTGGCGGAATTTCTCAATATATTTCTCCGGCAGGTCCCCCCGCCTGATCCAGTATGTCCGGATCTGCGCGCCGCCGTCAAGGCTGGCCCGGATCCCGCATAAACCCGGCTGAAACAATACCGGTCCATTGTAAGAATCGTAATTGAAATACGCCGCCAGCTCCCGGATCTCTTGCGGATCCGTAATGTTCAGGCGCACGGCCTCCCCCAAATTCTGTCCTGTAGATTTGTAAGATCCATCCTCTCCATAATAGGAGTCCTCATAATATGCATCCTCCCCGTAATAGGAGTCCTCGTAATACGCATCTTCTCCGTAATACCCATCCCCATACACAGCCGTGTCGTCCAGCGGCTTCTCAGACGGCAGGCCATACCAGACGCGAACTTCCTCCACCAGTTCCTCCACAGATTCCCATTTCATCACATCCTCATAGGTAAGGCCGGTGTCAAGCGTTATCCCGTCGATCCTTGCGGGATCCACCTCCTGCGTATATTCCGCCAGGCCGGCATCCGCCAGCGCATGAATCGTATGTTCCATGGAGTCATATACTTCCATCCGGACCCTGAATGGCTGCAGTTCTTTCACGTCCGGATCATAGACAATCCCCTCGCTGCTTTCCAGATCCAGCTGCACAAGCAGCCTTCCCCCGCCCTGAAACAGGATGTCGGGGTCTTCCCTGATATCCGCGTTGTAAGCGTCTACGATCCCGCGCAGTTCCTCCGGGGAAAGGTCCGAGGGCACAACCGCCTCCGCCATCCGGCCTCCGCCCCGCGCAATATTCAGAATGTCATATCTGTCGGCCGCATCCTCCCCGTCGATGAAATAATTTTTCTCCAGATACGTCTCATCCGTCAGGATGGGGCCTATCACATCATAATCGCTGCCTGCCACAGAATAGTTTCTGTAATAGACCTTTCCGTTCTTTAAGGCAACTTTGGTCGTAAAGATTATGACATTTTCTCCGTAAACCGCGTCTGAGCCAACACCGTTTTGGGCTGTTCCCTTCTCCCGCTTCGTCACTCGTTCCAGAAAGGAATACGCCGCGTCCGCATCCTGAAAATGAATGTGATCCAGCCTGTCATCCATGACGCTTCCGTAGGTTCCCATATAGCCCACGTTGGTAAAGCCTGTCTGAAAGACCGCGATTTCCGCAATATCCTCTCTGTCCGGCAGATAAGTGTCATATCCCATAAGGTCGCCGTAAAAGCACCCGCAGACCGCGAGACACACCGCGGCGACAGCCGCCAAATGCAGCTTGTGTGCGAAAAACGCCCGAAACTCCATACGCAGGACAACATCCATGGCGCCGAAGCTCAGAACGGTTCCCAAAACCGCGCCGAATACTCCCCAGCCCGCGGAATCCATGATCAGATAAAACAACAGCCATCCCCCAAGTCCCGCCGTCAGACCCGCCACGGTCCGAAGCACCGCGCCGAGCGCCCTGCTGCGGATTCCCTGCTCTGCCAGCTCCGATGGCCTTCTGCGGTACAGCAGAAACGCCGCCGCTCCCAGAGCTGCCGCCACAAACGCATTGATTCCCAGCGGGATTCCCAGTTCCTTTAGGGAAAGACCGGAAAAACAATCCACGATAAGCCTGAGCGCGGAAAACAGAGGGGATGCATAAATCGCAGGCTCCGGATTGATACGGCCAAAGTAAAAGGTATCCAAATGCACAGAGTAAAGGGCCAGCCGCAGGCCATAGAGCGCAATAACGCCAAAGCCCGCTATGGCCGCGCTCACCAACACGTTCAGAATGTTTCCGCTCACCATGACCACCGCAAGCACCAGATGATACACCAGCAGAAAGGCCACGATCAGCAGCAGGACGGAGCGAGCCGCCGTAAACAGCATCTCCGGCAGCATGTCGGTTCTCGCGTGAGCCGCCAGAGTCGCCGCCGTTATCACAGCCGTAAGGGCGAGATTGCACAGGAAAGGAACCAGCCAGACCGCAATCCCGTCAAGCCAGCAGACGGCAAACAACATGTTTCGGCGGATGGGCATACTGTGCCAGGTATCCACCATATTTTTATGGAAGACAAAACGAAAGCCGTAAAGTCCCGTGATCAGAGCGCCCACCACGGCGACGATCCCGCCCGCGCCTCCCAGCATTTTGCAGAAAACCGTATCGATCATGTCCCGGCATGCGGCCGTCGTCCCCCAAAACGTCGTATCGTCCATATACATCAGGAGAAACACCGGCAGCGCAAGAAGATTCGCCAGGAAAGACAGGACGATCATCCAGATTTTATGCCTCAGGTCCTCCCGCATCGCCTTAAAAAATAAGTGTTTTGACATCATAGCCCTTTACCTCCGTCTCACTGATAAAAATTTCTTCCAAAGAAAGGGGAAGCAGCTCATAAAACACAGGATCCAGCCGCTTCATGTAGTCTTCTACGTCCTCCCGCCTCCCGCGTATTGTAAAGGTGTACAGCGTTCCCCTGCGTTCCGTGGTCATCACATCCATTTCCGCACGGATCCTGGAAAGCGCCTCTTCCTCCCTGATAACACACTGCACCTTGTGGAGATTCAGTTTCATATCGTCCAGATCCCGTTCAAAAAGGATCCCGCCCCTGTGCAGGAGTCCCACCGTTTCGCAGATATCCTCCAGCTCTCTCAGATTATGGGAGGCGATGACAGGCGTCAGACCCCGTTCCTCGATCTCTTTGACAAAGAGCGACTTCACCGCCTGCCGCATAACGGGATCCAGACCGTCAAAGGTCTCGTCGCAGAGCAGGTATTTCGTGTTGGCGCAGACGCCGCAGATCACGGAAAGCTGCTTCTTCATCCCCTTGGAGAACGTATTGATCTTCCTTGCGGCGTCCAGTCCGAACTTTTCCATCAACAGTTTCCACTTTTCCCCGTCAAAGCCGGGATAATAAGTCTGATAAAGCTTTCTCATATCCGCGGGCGTGCCGCTCTTAAAAAAGTAAGCTTCGTCCGAAATGTAAAATATCTTTGCCTTGACCCGCGGATTGTCCCAGACGCTCTCTCCGTCCACCAGAACCTGCCCCTCGTCCGGCCGGAACACACCGGCGGCCAGGCGCATCAGGGTGGATTTCCCCGCGCCGTTGGTGCCGATCAGGCCGAATACATGCCCCTCCGCCACCGTTGCGCTGATATGGTCTATGGCTCTGATCCGGTCAAAGTTCTTCGTGATATTCTGAAATTCAATCATCTCCTGTCTCCTTCCCGCCTGCTTCCCGGCTTTGTCCAAAACCGGACGCCGCTGTTTCCGCAAAAATATCCTGCAGCAGCCGTTCCAGCTCCTCCTTTTTTACGCCCGCGTCCCGAGCCTGCCCGGTGACATCCTTCCACTGCTCCAGCGCCTGGCTCCGGCGGCTGTCCCTCCATTCACTTTCCGCGGTCACAAAACTGCCCCGTCCCGTTACCGTATACAGATATCCGTCCTGCTCCAGCTGGGCGTAGGCCCGCTGGACCGTATTGGGATTCACGGACAGTTCCATGGCCAGACTCCGCACGCTGGGCATCTTTGTCAGCGGCTCCAGCGCCCCGCTTGCGATCAGGCGCTCCAGCTTTTCCACCATCTGCTCATAAATGGGACGCCTGTCCCGATAGTCCAACAAAATCATACTTTTTCTCTTCCTCCAAAATGGTACGCCGGCAAATTAAGTGTACTAATGATCTTAATACACTTATATCATCTGACAAACAGACTGTCAAGTGTTTTTTTCTTTGTGCATGATATTTTTCTGTTTTACATTAAGATACAGATTTTTCACATTTTTTTCACGTTAGTGTAAAATTATAGTTGGCAAAATAAAAGGAAGAGGCCGAAACCTCTTCCCAATCACACAGTTTTTCTTTATG
>CANPXL010000052.1 GCA_947586055.1 uncultured Acetatifactor sp.
CAGTGAGCGCGCCCGGCGATGTGCGCGAATATTTTCCGAAAGATTTATATTCACATTCATCCCTCCTCGTTTTCGTCTGATATAAGTATAACACATCGATCCGAGCCTTTGTACACACCATCCGTATAATTTGGAGTGAAATATTTATACCGCTGGTATGGGTATGTTCCTTCTATGTGACCAAGTAGGCAGTAAGAGGGGCTGTTACAAAAAAAGAAAAGTGGTATAATAAACATGACATATAGATGTCGTGTTTGGTTTGCTATACTGAGAAGGGAGTGGAAAAAGATATGAAGATAGACAGGCTGATCGGGATATTGTCGGTCTTACTGCAGGAAGAGAAGACAACCGCGCCCGAACTGGCGGAGAAATTTGAAGTTTCCAGAAGAACGATAAACCGTGATATCGAGGATCTCTGCAAAGCGGGGATTCCCGTCAGAACAATACAGGGGACCGGCGGCGGTATCCGCATTATGGATGGATACCGGATGGACAGGACGATCCTGACATCAAAGGATATGCAGGGGATCCTCGCCGGACTCCGGAGCCTTGACAGCGTGAGCGGAAGCAGATATTACAGCCGGCTGATGGAAAAGCTGCAGACCGGTTCTTCGGAATTTGTAAACGGCAGGGATTTCATGCTGATCGACTTGTCCTCCTGGTATAAAGGGACGCTTGCTCCGAAAATAGAGATGATACAGGATGCGATCGAGAACAGGCGTCTGCTTGATTTCAGGTATTATGCTCCGTCGGGGGAGAGTGCCAGAACCATCGAGCCATATTACGTGGTATTCAAGTGGGCGAGCTGGTATGTATGGGCATGGTGCAGGAAGCGCAAAGATTTTCGCCTGTTTAAGCTGAACCGCATGGATCAGGTGTCTGTTTCCGATAAAACCTTCGTGTGCAGGGAAGTTCCGATGCCGGATCTGTCCAATGAAAAGATATTTCCGGGGGGCATTCGGGTCAAAGCCCTTTTTGATCCGGATGTGAAATGGCGCCTGGTGGAAGAATTCGGTCCGCACTGCTTTACCGAGACGGATGACGGGCGCCTGCTTTTTCAGGCGGACTATACGGATATGGAGAATCTTCTTACATGGATCCTGACCTTCGGGGAAAAGGCGGAGGTGCTGGAACCGATGGAAGTGCGGGAGAGGATCTGCAATATAGCGGATGCTATGAGAAAAACCTATAGGAGGGAGCAACTACATGAAGTATGAATGGGTGGACGAGTATCTGATGAAAAAAACGGGAGTGACCAGAGATCTGCAAAAGGACTGGAACTGGATGCGGTACCAGATCGGCGGAAAAATGTTTGCCGCAATCTGCATGGACTGGAATAACCAACCCTATTACATTACGCTGAAACTGGAGCCGCTGGAGGGCGATTTTCTGCGAAAACAATATGAAGATATCATTCCCGGCTATTACATGAACAAAATGCACTGGAATTCTGTGAAAGCGGATGGCAAGGTGCCGGACGATCTCCTGAAAGACCTGCTGGATAAGTCCTATCGGATCGTATTGGGAAGCCTGAGCAAGAAAAAGCAGAAAGAAATTCTGGAGACAGTAAAAAAGGACGATCTCATCAGCTGTTGCGGTACCGATTGCGCTGCCTGCTATTGTTATGGGGAAATGTGTCAAGGATGCAGCGCCGTATACGGAAAGGTGTTCCATGCGCCGGAAGGAAAGGAATGTCCTGTTTATGCCTGCTGCAGGATTCAAAATGGCTTTTCTTCCTGCGGCGAGTGCGGGAAGCTGCCCTGCGAGCTGATCCTAGGGACGAGGGATCCGCATCTGTCCGAAGAGGAATTTATGAAGACGGTGTCTGACAGAGTAAAAAGGTTAAAGGGTTGACGGAGATGAATTATATTGCGGTTCGGGGTCAGGGAGATCCGAATGTGGAAGGCGGAGAGTATCAGGCTTCCATCGGGCTGAAAAGTTGTTTTGCCAGATAGACAGATAAAGGCCGCTTTAGAAAAAGTATTTGAAAGGTAAAGCTTGGATGTCTGCGTGGATTTTGGAGCAGGAACATTATTCTGGTCGGAATGGCTGCAGAAAAGATGTGCGAAAACCTGAGCAATAGATATTATGATAGTTGAAGCGCTTAACGACACGCCAAAACTAATCGTCAGAGAAACCACCTTCCGAAATTAAGCAATGGAGAAAAGGATTCCATTCAAGGGGACGACCGAAAGTATGAAGAACACAGATAAAGCAGGGTACAAAGTTCTTTGATTTGTTCATCTGGAAGAACATACGTCGCTTTTAAGGTATTGTGGAATGTCGAATTTTGTTTTTTTAATTTTATAAAATCATGATTTTTTATATTTTGTAGAATTGAATTTACAAAATTGATTTTTTCGGAAGTTTGTGATATGATATTCGTGTGAAAGGTGGTGCCGAAAAAATGTTGAAAACAACCCTGAAAAAAAGGGATCTCTACTTAAATCGGATGATTGCGTTTCAGGATACGGAAATGATTAAAGTGATAACCGGGATTAGGCGCTGTGGGAAATCCAGCCTGATGAAACTGATGGCAAATCATTTGAGAGACTGTGGTGTGAACGACGACCAGATTCTTGAAATGAATTTTGAATCCATGGGGTTGCCGGACATGGATTCCAGGGGTTTCTATGAATATGTGAAGGAGAGAATCCTTCCGGGCCGAAGAATGTACCTGTTTTTCGATGAAGTGCAGCGGATTCCGGGTTGGGAGAATGCCGTCAATTCTTTCCGGGTGGATTTTGACTGCGACATTTATATTACCGGCTCAAATGCTTACCTGCTTTCCTCTGAATTGTCCACCTATCTTTCCGGGCGGTATGTGGAAATCAAAGTGTTTCCCCTTTCCTTAAGGGAGTTTCTTGACTTCCAGGGATATTCTGTCACCGAGAGAAAATCTCCGGCGGGCGGTATGCGGAAACGGATTACAGATGCTGACGGCGAAATTTATGAGGTTCGGGAGCTTTTTGACACTTATGTAAAATTCGGCGGAATGCCAATGCTGGCCGATGTGGGTCTTGAAATTGACCGGGTAACCGCGGCTCTGGATGGCGTGTATTCTGCTGCGGTTGTAAATGATATTCTGGAACGGGAGAAAAGAAAGGGCCGCAAAAATATCACGGACCCAATTCTGCTCCGGAAAATCATCATGTTTCTGGCAGATAATATTGGAAACAATACTTCCGCAACCTCTATTGGGAATACGCTGGTAAATGAGGGACTGCTTATCGACAGGACGCGAAAGACAAAGCCTGCGACCCAAACGATTTTGTCTTACATTGACGCTTTGACAGAAGCTTATATTTTCTATGGTATTAAACGGTTTGACATTAAGGGCAAAGAGTATCTGCGAACACTGGGAAAGTATTATATCGTTGATATTGGCCTGCGTAACTATCTGCTGGGATACCGTGATGGCGACAGTGGACATATTCTGGAAAATATTATTTTCTTTGAACTGCTGCGCCGCGGATATGATGTTGCCATTGGGAAGATCGATAATCAGGAAGTTGATTATATTGCCACCAAAGCGGACGAAAAAAAGTATATCCAGGTAACAGAGTCTATGAATGCACCGGAAACCAGAGAACGCGAACTTGCACCTCTGCGTAAAATCAGGGACAACTATGAAAAAGTAGTGATTGCGCTGGAGTGTGATATTCCACAGACCCAGGACGGTATCAAAATCATCCAGGCAACAGA
>CANPXL010000053.1 GCA_947586055.1 uncultured Acetatifactor sp.
CGGGAAATCCGCATACATACAAGGAAATGGAGCCAAAAGAAGGCTCCATTTCGCATTTACAAGTGGCAAACTCGGGTCATAACATAATACGCCAAAAAAACAACACTCTTTTGGCCGGACCGGAATATAGTAGATTGAATCTTAATCGAATACCGGAGATACGTTATGCAGCTGGTTCCTTCTCTCCTGTTCGGCATCTCAGCCAGTCTGGATGCCCTTCCGGCGGGCGTCAGTTTCGGGCTCCGGGGAATACACGTCCGATTGCCGCAAAATCTTTTCATCAGCCTGGTCGCCCTGTTGGGCACCTGCCTGTCGGTGGGATGCGGAAGTCTTCTGACTTCCCGGTTTCCGCCGGAGATAAGCCGCTTTGCGGGCAGCCTGATCCTGACTCTCTGGGGCGTCTGTTACCTTGCAAAAGGGATTCCCGGAATCCTGCGGGGCCGTCAGCCCTGCTCCGAAGTGGATCCCGGAACGGCTCCCCTGATCTCGGCGGAGCATCCGTCCGAAAGCCTGACGACAGCCCAGATCCTTCTGTTAAGCGTCACACTGTCCGCCAATAACCTTGGAATCGGACTCAGCGCCAGCATCGCCGGCCTTGCCCTGATTCCCGCGGCCACTGCGACCTGCATCTGTTCCGTCCTCTTTCTGTATTTGGGAAACCGCCTTGGCCGAAGCAGACTGATGGGACTGATCGGCGGTCTTGCAGAGCCCCTTTCCGGCGTCTTGCTCATCAGCCTTGGCCTGATCCAGTTTTTTGTCTGAACAACCGCGGAACGGATACCCGTTTCGCGCTACATAATCTCCCGGCACGCCTTCAGACGCCCTTCGCGCATAAAATCCCATTTCATGTAAAAAATAAAGAGCAGTATAATACCGACGAAAGCAGGTGCTCCCTATGAATCTGTCCCCGACGCTGGAGGAAAACATCGCATTTTTGAAAGAGACGCTGCCCCTGGAAAGCAGTTTCGATCTGATCCTCAGAACACTTAAGCTGGGAGAGACAAAAGCCTGCTTTCTTGGCGTAAACGGATTTTGCAAAACCGAAGTCCTGCAGCAGATCTTTTCCGATCTTCAGAATCCTCTGTACATGAAAGACGACAGGATCGAGAACATCGCCGAATACGTCAGCGCAAAGATCGGTTACGCTCAGGTCAGTCTCGCCGACTCCTGGGACACGGTCCTGCGAAACGTACTCAGCGGCCCTTCTGCCCTTTTTGTGGACGGTTTCCCGCAGGCGGTTCTCATCGACGCGCGGACCTATCCCACCCGAAGCATGTCGGAACCGGATCTGGAAAGGGTCACAAAAGGCGCGCGGGACGGCTTTGTGGAAACGCTTCTGCTCAACGCAAATCTGATCCGCAGGCGGATCCGCTCCCCGAAGCTCTGCTTTTCCCTTCACTCCGTAGGCACGGAAAGCCGGACGGACGTGGCCATCGCCTATCTGGAGGATTCCGTAAACACAGAGCTTTTAGCGCAGATCCATGAAACCCTTGACAGTCTGAACGTCACTTCCCTGACTATGGGCGCAAAAAGTCTGGAGGAACTGCTGCTGCCCAAACGCTGGTGGAATCCTCTTCCCTCCATCCAGATGACGGAGCGCCCGGACGTGGCCTGCAGTTATCTGTCGGAGGGACATATCCTGATTCTGGTCGACAACTCTCCCCTCGTCCTTGTTCTGCCGGGCACCATCTTTCAGTTTACACAAAGTCCGGAAGATTATTACAACAGTCCTCCGGTAGGCTCCTACTTCCGGCTGGTCCGGTTTCTCTGCATCCCCGTAAGCCTGCTGTTAATGCCCGTATTTCTGCTTTTCGCGGCATATTATACGGACCTTTCCCTGCGCATCGGCCTTCTATCCGCGCCGGTAACGGCCGGGCAGGTATTCTTCTATGTGCTGGCGGTGGAATTTCTGCTGGATCTGTTCAAATATTCCTCCGCCTTAAGCTCCGGGAAATTTTCCGGCTCTCTCTCCCTGATCAGCGGCCTTATCATCGGAGACATCGCCGTCAGCCTGCACTGGGCTTCGGCGGAAGTCCTGTTCTATGCGGCGGTAACGCTCCTTGCCTCCCTCTCCATCAACGGAACCGATTTTTCGGACGGTCTCAGAGTCTATCGGATCCTTTTGATCCTTGCCACAGGCTTCTGGGGACTGCCCGGATTCTGTATCTCTCTGGCGCTGGTTCTTTTATCCGTCGCTACAACGCCCACATTCGGAGGATTCAGTTACTTCTGGCCGCTTTTTCCCTTCAACAGAAAAGCCCTCGGCAGGCTGCTCCTGCGCAGCCCCACGCCCAGCGCCCAGCCAGCCAGCATCTGGAACAGGGGAATGGTCAGAGCAAGGAAAACAGCCCGGCATAAAAACGGTTGAAGTTTTAATTTCTCAGACATTTTCGCACATATCCTGTCAGATTCTTTTTATAATACTCTCCGGATGAAACGGTTTTGCAACAAACGCTCTTGCGCCAATATGATGCGCCATCCGGACGATGGGTTCCTTACACAGCGCCGAAAGCATAATTACCTTTCTGTCACATTTGTCGGAGCATATCTGCTTCAGCACATCCAACCCGTGCATTTGGGGCATGATGATATCGAGAATACAAATATCGGGATCATCGCTTTCCAGAAGCTTTAGCGCAAGTTCTCCGTTTTCCGCCTGCAGCACGGTATGCCCCGACTTTGTGAGAATATCCGTCAGCATCATTCGCATAAAGTCGGAGTCATCCACAACCAGAACCCGCTTGGGCGTCCCGTCGGAAACAAGATCAACATCTTCAAAAATACGATCAATCTGATTCTGGTTTAACAAGTCCTGTATATCATTCAGATGATACAGTTCTTCAATGGTTTCCGCGCAATTTTGCAGTTCGTTGAGCGTGGTAAAGCGCATGTGCGAAGCGTCAAAAACGACTTCGCCGCCCGGATCATGCTCAGTTTCGTCTTCAAGCAATTCGTCCGCAGTCACAAACAGTGTTTTTGACAGAAGCGGTATCAGGGAAATGTCCGGCACGGAAACTCCCGTTTCCCTTAGTTAAAGATATTGTTGGGTATCTCAAGATGTGTCATTCGATTTTGCCGATAAAGCGGTAGAAG
>CANPXL010000054.1 GCA_947586055.1 uncultured Acetatifactor sp.
CTATGCTTTTTTATTGCCTATATTATTGAATTTTCAAGGTTCAACACACCTTTTCGGTGTGGGAAGTTTTAGTTATTAATAAAAATTAAGAAGTTCTTGCCTTCCCCCATACATGCAACAAAAATTTTTATAACAGATTAAAAGGCAGGGTATGTTTGTGCCAAAATAAGAAAAGATAAATGTCCGGATGTAATGAAGCGAGGACATCAAAAGAGATTGCTTTACTACTTAAGGAGCATCAAAATTTTCGGGAGCAGTTTAACCGTTTTGCGCTGTCGAAGAAACATTTACAGGGAGCAGGTGGACGTTAAAGAGGGGAAAACGGAAAACAGTTGACAGAGTCTCGGGGGGGTATATACTGAAGGCACGAAGCGGCAGAAAGGGCTGCCGGCGGTAAAAGAAAAAAAGGACAGAGGGAGAAGACGATGAAAAAAAGGCTATTGACGGTACTATTATCAGCGGCGTTTGTTGTATCGGCGCTGTGCGGCTGCGAAGAAAGCCGGGAGACCGGGGGCCGCGCAAGGACGAAGGAAGAACAGAGAGAGGAAAGTACACGGGAGGACTCAAAGAAAAATTCGGAAGAAAGCGGGGAAACTTCTTCCGGGGAGAGCGAGGAAACTTCCTTCGGAGAGAGCAGCCAGGAGACCGGAGAAGGGAGCGAAGGTTCCATTCTGGAGGGCTTGTTTGGAGAATCGAAGCCGGAGGAAATATGGGTTTGCACGAAGCAGACGTTTTACGAGGATGACGGTAGCGTAGATTGGCACGACAGCTATTCATGGGAATATGACGGATCTGGGAACATGACGAAGGAGACGCATTATTATTCTGACGGCAGCGTGGAGTTATGGTACGAATATGAATATGACGATTCCGGGAATAAGACAAAGGAGACGTATTATGGGGATGGCGGCATGTTGTACTCGAGGGACGAATATGAATATGACGATTCCGGGAACAAGACGAAGGAGACGTATTATCGCTCTACCGGCAGCGTAGATTGGGACGGCAGCTATTCATGGGAATATGAATATGATTCTTTTGGAAACAAGACGAAGGAGACGCGATATTGCTCTGACGGCAGCGTAGATTGGAGCGGCAGCTATTCATGGGAATATGACGGCTCCGGTAACATGACGAAGGAGACGCATTATCGCTCTGACGGAAGCGTAGATTGGGACGACAGCTGTTCATGGGAATATGACGGCTCCGGTAACAAGACGAAGGAGACGCATTACTCTGACGAATACGTACCTCATGACTGGACCGAATATGAATATAACGGCTCCGGTAACAAAACGAAGGAGACGCATTATTATAATGACGGCAGCGTAGATTGGAACGACAGCTATTCATGGGAATATGATGGCTCTGGGAACATGACGAAGGAGATGCATTATTATTCTGACGGCAGCGGATATTTACGGATCGAATATGAATATGACGGCTCCGGTAACAAGACGAAGGAGACGTATTATTATCCTGACGGCAGCGTATCTTCATGGACCGAATATGACGGCTCCGGTAACAAGACGAAGGAGACGCATTATGACCCAGACGGCATCGTAAGATGGAACGAATATGAATATGACGGATCCGGGAACAAGACGAAGGAGACGTGGTATTACTCTAACGGCAAAAAAGAGACGAGCGGCAGCTATTCATGGGAATATGACGCCTTTGGGAACATGACGAAGGGACCGGGGGTTATTGAAGGAGTAGACGTCAATTATGGACATTGCGAATATGAATACAAATCAATCCTCATAAATCAGTAATCCTCCGGTTTTGCCGCCGGATATACATGAAGAAAGACGGCTTGGTTCTGCCATGGCCGGAAACCTGGAAATTGAGACAATACAGAAAAGAGGAGAGCGCATTTGTGATCGCCGACTTAACCGGCGGAAGGGGCGGCGTCTATTATGAAACGGGATATGCGATGGCAAAAGGCAAGCAGATCATCCTGAGCTGTAAAAAATAAGAATATCTTTGATTTATGTGTTTGCATCGTCAAAACCACCCCATCACCGGTCAAAGCCTGACGGATACCGGTCTGGGGTGGTTTTTTGTCCAAAATCTCGATACGGATTGCGCGCTATACGTCCTTTTCTATCCTGCCTGTCAGAAAATTCATGGCCCTAACGATCAGGCAGAGGATACCGAACAGAATCCCGGTCAGAGCCGCCACGGCGCCGGCCAGAGCCATGCCGGCCCAGAACACACAGCCGGAGACAATTCCCCTGACGCGGGAGCCGGTTTTCATCATCGGCCCTCCCTTGCGTCGCTGACAATTTTATAATAGGCGTTCCCCGTGAGCCGGTAAACGATCGTATAGAACAGGGCGAACACCGCGAGACTGATTCCCGTTGTGGCGGCGAACAGCCGTACATTGCTCAGATTGAACATCAGCAGCAGCTTGCGGACGATGGGGAAGGCGAAACATATATGCACCGCCGCAAGGGCCAGTGGCAGGAAAAACACGGTCAGAAGCTGGGAATTGATGCTTTTCCGGATGTCCCGCTTTGTCATGCCCACCTTCTGCATGATGTCAAACCGCGCCTGATCCTCATACCCTTCGGAAATCTGCTTATAGTAGATGATGAGCACGGCGGCGAGAAGGAACACAAGGCTTAAGATAATGCCGAGGTAGAACAGGCAGCCGAACATACCGTAAAAATCATCCCGCTCAAATTCCTGGCTGCTGATGTAGACGCCGGTATAGCCCAGCCTTTCCTTGCAGGAGGGATCCGTCAGCACGCCGGAAAGCTCCTGATACAATGCGATCTGCGCGTCCGGATCAAGCCCCGTATCGAAGATACAGATCCAATGCATTCGGAGCAGCCTGTCGCCGTAGAAATCCGCAATTCTTTCAATCCCCTCCAGACTGTTCTCCAGATCCGGAACTACGAGCATGAGACTGGTCAGCATATCCATGGCCGTATTGCTGCTGCCGGTGAGGGCGTCCACCTTCTTTTTGATCCGGAAGGATTCCCCGTTGGAAAAGGAAATGACGTCGCTGTCAAAATCCGTCCGATAGGAGCAAAGCAGCGCCTCACCGTCGTTCAGTGTTTCCTCTGTCCCCATCATCGCGTTGTAGTCCGAGAGGGAGACAAAATAGAAAAGATAGGAGGAATTGATCACATCCGCTTCACTGATCAGCGCTTCATCTATTTCTACGGTATTTCCCCTGACGACTCCATACAGGTTGGCGCAGCGGTAGAAGCAGGCGTTTTCCGGCGTGATTCCCCGCCCGTTCAGTTCCTCCAAAATCCCGTTTTGCAACAGGGCCGTATGCTCATCCGAAAAGTCGGACAGCTTGTCAAACTGAAATTCCAGATTGATATCCCGCGGGTAACGGGAACGGATCGCGTCTTCCTCGCCGAAATAAAGGCAGGCCGTGGAAGAAATGATCACCAGGACCATGGTGGCCAGGACGCAGATGGACGCCAGCCCCGCGCCGTTGCGCTTCATGCGGTAGACCAGGGAGGACACGGAGACAAAGTGGTTCGGCCTGTAATAATAGTTCTTTTTCTTCTGCAGCAGCCGGCAGAACAGAACGGAGCCGGAAATCATCAGAAGGTAAGTGCCCACAATGACCATGATCACCGCAAGGAAGAACACCATAAGCGCGGCAACGGGGTTTTGAATCGTCGCGGCAAGGAGATAGGCGCCGGCAAGGAGCGCGACGCCGAGCAGGCCGAACAGCCAGTTCCCCCGGGGCGGCTTTTCCCCCGCATTTTCGCTGCGAAGAAGGGAAATGGCGCTGGCGAAGCGCACCTGCCGGACAGAGTTGAGCAGCAGAAGAAGAAAGATCACGCCGAAGACCTGTACGATTCTGATAACGGCGATCGGCGAAACGGAAAAGTCGTAGGTCACTTCTCCCTGCATGATATTGACGAGCCCCAGCTCGGCAAACTTGGAAAAGGCGATGCCCGCGATAAGGCCCAGGGTGACGGAAAGGACCGCCACGATCCCCGTCTCCCAGAAGAGGATCCGGGCGATGTTGCGTTTCCCCATGCCGAGAATGTTGTAAAGGCCAAATTCCTTTTTCCTGCGCCGGATCAGAAAGGAGTTGGTGTAGAACAGGAAAATGGCGGAAAAGACTGCGATAACCCAGCTTCCCAGCGCAAACATCTGCCGCAGCGTCGCCGCGCCCGGCATGGGATCCAGGACATTGCCCGCCGCCAGATACGTGATGATATAGAACATCATCACCATGCCGGCGCAGGTGAGAAAGAACGGAAGGTACATCCGTCTGTTTTTCCGTATGCCGTCCGCGGCGAGGCGGGGATAAAAACCGATCTTCATGACAGGTCTCCTTTCTCCCGGGATAACGGGTTTGTGGCAAGCAGGGTCAGCGTGTCGCTGATCTTCTGGTAGAGCTGTTCGTCGGTGTCGTCGCCGCGATAGATCTGATGATACACTTCGCCGTCCCTGATGAACAGAACCCGGCCAGAAACGCTGGCCGCTTTCACAGAGTGGGTCACCATGAGGATCGTCTGTCCCGTCCGGTTGACTTCCGCAAACAGCCGCAGCAGCTCGTCGCTGGAACGGGAATCCAGCGCTCCCGTAGGAGGGTTAAAGTTAGTAGTATAAAAATCACAAAAAAATAATATGGATATTTTTATCATGATCGACGCGGATTTCCTTGACGATAGACCGCCACAACTCGCGTCGTTCCGGAATTGAAAAAGAATCATAAACACTTTCAAAGTCCATTTTCAGAAAGTCTCTCAAATATGACAAGTCTTTGATCGGGTGAGCCTCCTCCGCATTGATTTTCTCAAACTGAATCAACAGTTTTTCCCTGTCAAGTTTGAACTCGTCCATCGTCAAGAGATCATTAAGATATAAGTCTTTCAGTTTTTGCAGCTTGCCCTCGATGTTCCGGCGTTTTGCGTCTGTTCGTATGGCGGGTAAATTCGCAACCTCATACTCCGCGATGTACTTTTCAAGTTCCGGACGGATGCGGTCGAGCATCAACGTCTCAAGGGAGGATTCTCTGACGATTTTTCTGTTCGGGCAACGGTGAAGGTTCACGCCATGTCTGCATCGGTAACAGCTATATTTATAAACTGCGCGCGTTCCGTCCGTCCGGACACGTCCGCGAGAACTCTGTTGACATCCGCTCATAATGTGATCACAGTCGTCACACACGACGAGACCGCCGAAAATATAATCATGCTTTTTCCCGTCCTTGATGTTGATGGAGAGAAGTCG
>CANPXL010000055.1 GCA_947586055.1 uncultured Acetatifactor sp.
TAAAATCCACATTGTTTTCCACTCATTACATTTACTGTTTTTGCATTGACATGATCAACCTTATTTCTGACTTTTACGGCTTTTGCAATTAATTTTGTTTTTGAATCACCCTTAAAAGTCACCAACCACCACTTCAAGTGGTGGTTGGATTTGGCCCCCCTAGGGGCCTTCATTACTTGCACGCCCGGAAGGCGGGTGCTGCAAGCTTTGTTGCTGACCGCCGCAAAAGCGGCTCCCTCACTATCTTCTTCTCTTGATTCTTCTGATTGCTCTGTTATATATTTCTTAATGGCTTCTTCTGTCACATTACCTATTGTTTCGACATAGTAGCCCCTTTCCCAGAATGCTTTGTTTCACTTATTCTGCAAGTTCGGGTGCCTGTCATATACCATCAGAGTACTTTTTCCCTTTAAATAAATATCCCATGAAAGTCGAGATTGCTCATCTTTGGCGGTATGCTTACACAAAGATGTACATGATCTATGCACACAGCGCCTCCGATTATCTCAACTCCTTTATATCTGCACAACGTCTGAATGATTTTACGTACATCGGCTCTTACCTGACCATATAAATTCTTTTTCCTATATTTGGGAATGAAAACTATAATGGTAAAGGTTAGCTATGCTAACCTAGTATTTTCACGCAGTATGTGATAAACTTTTCTTGTCCGTGTGGATGCCACCTATTCTTTGAGTTTGGCTTGCAAAACTTTGCTCATAGACAAATTTGCCTTTATCATAGGAGGCTCTTTATTGTTGTCCTTAACGCCCTTACTTACTCTATTCTCCCCAGCATAGCTGGGGGATTAGGGTTTTCATTTACACCATTACTCTTACAAATATAACAAAATCTATCTCTATATGTTCAAGCATCCCAAACACTGAAAAAGCCGCCATGCAATACGAGGTGACTCTCCTTCCCTTTGGTAAAATATCTCTATAACACCTTGGCAATCCAAGACTCAATAATCGTAGTGCCCCTACCAGAACCAACCGTTCTGCCGCTCTCACGCCTCGTAGGGAATAAAATTATAATGTTTTTCATATATTTTATTGGATTTTGTGTTCATATTCTCCTATTTTAGCTATACTATTTGAAACTTTCAAATTTTTTAGAATCAAAATAGAACCACAAGCCCTCTCTGCATTAATCAGCAATGATCATTATTAATTCCCAATCTCCTTAAATGTTTTTCATATTGTGCTTGCCTTTCTTCCGCTGCTAACTTATCAAATTCTTCTTCAGATAATCCACCATCTTCACATTCCACATAATCCACATTATAATGAGCTTCCAATGTCTTGGCAATTGCAGTAAAAAAAGAATCTGCAAACTTAGTATCCATTGGAGCCACATTTCCTTCAAAGCTATAACGCCAATCAATAAATGCATCAGATAGTAATACCAAATCCACCGTAAGATTGTCTTGATTATAAGTTGGATATAATAATATAAATCTTGAAATTATCTCATCTCTATACACTTTGGGTAGCAGAAAAAATAATTTTAACAGATTATGCTCTTTTTGGTAAACAATTTCATTTTCAGTTAATATTGACTTTAGTGCCAATTCAGCCGAAAACGCGCCATTCACTATATACGGTACATAATACCTAATAAGTCCATTTTCACCGCTGATCATCTGTCCTAATACCACAAATGTTTCATAGAAAATTTTTGCCTGAAATGCCAAATAACATTTTTTCATTAATATCACCTATCTACAGTTACCACCCAACTAATTAAATGGTAATGAATCATCCACTTGCAAAAAAGAATCTGAATCTGTTTTGCATTCAAAAGAAAATTTATTTTCATTTTTTAATATCCAATCATTCCCCTTATCTGTTATCCCAATTCCATTATATTCATTCCCTTCATAGTCATTTAAAAGTGACATTTTTATAAATTTTTTAGTCAATAATTTTCTGCAACATATACTATACGCAATTTCATTAAATCCATTTCTCTTCATTTGTTCCTTAATATTCCATATTGACACAAATTCATCGGGTGTATCTTGCACTGCCAAAACAGCAGCCAAGAAAATTACTTCCTGATATGACAATCCCTCCAAATCATCAAATTCTTTGCTGATCGAAGTTGTTTGTGTGATAGATACATTATTTTTTAGTTTTGTAATGCGTTTTGATAATTTATTTCTTAGTTCATCAAAATCACTTTTTGACTCTGTTTTATATTGTAAAACATTTCTCTGTCTTATATCAAAGGGATAATTTCCTACTCTTTCATCAGAGCAAATTAATATAGTTGTCTTATTACTTGCCATTGCATAACCAACTTCATACCAAACATTTGGATTATCCAACGTAATATCAGCAATACATATCGCTGCGGCTTTAATCTTTTCTTCAATCATATCAATGGGCACCGTTGCCAAATCATCGTTATCTACCCTATATGCTTCTAACCCTGCCGCTTCTATTGCTGGCTTAAATACATCCTCATACCTTTTATCGAATTTTCCCCCGTCAAACGGCTGTATCATAAAACAAAACTCGTCCATTTTCACACCTTACTCCTTTCCAAATGATCCAAAGCATAGTGTAGAACCATGTAAAAAAGACTATTTTTAAGGAAAATCATCAATGCATTCATCAAAAACCATTTCCTCTATAACTCGCACACATTCATTTACATCTTTCGCAATATCTTTCCCCCAAAACCTCACGACATTCCACCCTAAAAATATGAGTTTTTTCTCATTTTCTCTATCACGCTGTCTGTTTCGCTCAATTTTCTTAATCCAATAGTCCGCATTATTTCCTCTTTGCAACTGCAACTTGAGCTTGTCCCAGTCCTTTCCATGAAAAAACTCACTGTCACAGAATATAGCAATCTTGTATTTAGGAATAACAATGTCTGGTTTTCCAGGCAATTCAGCACAATTTTTACGATATCGGAAACCCCTTCCCCACAATGCTTTTCTTAAAGTAACTTCAATAGATGTATCCTTGCTCTTAACACGCTTCATAGTTTTAGTAACTATCTCTTTATCACGTGGCATTCTGCCACACCTCTATTCTTAAAAACACATTACTTTACAACTGTGTACCAACTGCTATCAAACTTTACTGTCTTCAATAGAGTTTCCTTATCAATTAATTCCGGCTTTTTCACCTTAATATGTAGCTTTTCTGCCGGTATTTCTTCTATAATAGTAAATTGGCTTCCACTCGGCTGCCATGTAAATTTGTGCCTATCTGTTGCTTTGTCATAGCCTTCCAAATTATTATTCTTATTCCATTTGAAGTAATACCGTTCATAATCATAACGCACTGTATCCAACTCAAATATCAAATACTCAGAAAAATCTTTTGCCTTTACCAATACAACTGTTCTTACAAATTTAAATATTTGCCTTACCGCTGATACACGTTCATTCCAAATATCCAAAACCATTTTACCAATAACATCTGGATTTTCACTGGTAATTCTATCTACGCCGAAACTAAATATAGGTGAATTTCTTCCGCTTACCAATCGGACAGCTTTTTGCTTAGAAATGTCTTTAGAACCTACAAAGACTGTTTTTGCACCCCAACAACAATTGTCTAAAACAACATCATCTAACCCTACATTAGAAGGTTTCCAATCTGCACCAACACACGTTGCAAAAATTTGTTCCCATTCGTTTCCCTCCAAAGCCATAGCCTGCTTCGTTGCCATCATATATACAACTTCTTTTGCAAACGTATCTACAAATTTTGTTGGAAATTTATTCAAGTCAAAAGGTGCAACTGCTTTGTTGACAGTCCTTAATCTTGGTCCATTCATGTGCTATACCTCCAAACACACAGTTTTTTACAGTATAGCACACTTTTCCCCAAAATACATCATCAAAAAACCAATGGAATAAACTTTTCAATCACTTTAGCAACCATACTGACTGGAATTGCATTTCCAGCCTGTTTCCTAGTCTGAGCATCTGACACGACTATTTTAAATTCATCTGGAAATCCTTGCAACCGCAACATTTCTCTAGGCGTTAGTCTCCTTTCTCCATCAACAAGCAAATAATTATAGCTTGCTCCTGCCCGTAATGCACAGCTATATGGATAAGAAGATATATTTCCTGATTTATTTTCATGCCAAATAGCTGGCGTTGTTTCTGCCGTATGCATCTCTTTACGCTTTTTAACTATTTCTTCTGAAGCATAGTGTTTCTTGTCTACTTCATCTTCCAATATATCTTTCAAAGTCTTTACATTCTCAATGTCAAACTTCCAATCCATATCAAACGGCTTCTTTGCGCCGACTATAATAATTCTCTCACGTTTTTGTGGCAAACCAAAATCAAGGGCATTTAAAACTTTATAATCCACATAATATCCCAATTCTTCCCTTAAAACATGGATTATCGTTTTAAAAGTCCTTCCTCCATCATGGCTAACAAGATTTTTCACATTCTCTAATACAAAAGCGTTTGGCTGCTTTTCCTTTATGATACGAGCAATGTCAAAAAAAAGCGTTCCCTTAGTATTATCCGCAAATCCCTTCTGCAAGCCGCAAATTGAAAACGCCTGACAAGGAAATCCTGCAAAGAGCAGATCAAAATCCGGAATGTCCTTTTCATCAACCTTAGTAATATCTCCCACAGGTTTTTCGCCAAAATTTGCCTCATAGCTCTCTGCTGCAAACTTATCGATATCGCTACTAAATATACATTGTCCTTTTATCCCCAATCGTTCAAATGCTTGTCCAGAAGCATACCGAAAACCACCTATGCCACAAAACAAATCTATAAATTTTATGTTTGATGGCAATTCTTTCTTATCAACTGAAGGTATTGTAAAAAATAAGCGTTCCACATTCACAGACAATTCTTCAGACAGACGAACCACTACATCGATCGAAGGCGTTGTTTTATTTCTCTCTATCATAGACAAATATTTTCTGCTTATACCCGCCAAAGAAGCTAATCGCTCTTGAGTAATATTTCTTTCTTTTCTATATTCCTTAACCATATTAATCATAGCATTTTCTCCTTAAATGTGAACTTTGTTTCTCATTTCATTATATACTGCCTATCTTTATATGTCTATACTTATTTAAAAAATTTATATTTATATTATGCTCAGCATTATATTCTATAGCAAACAAAAAGGCAATTATCAAATGTTCAATCTCTCTATAAAGGTGTATCAATGAATCGAATTATCAATTCAAACAAAAATTCATAAAAATATTGATAAAGTTATAATGATAATATACAGATACAAACACTTAAAGCGCGATTTAAGAAAAATCAGATTGACGGTGAATGAAAATGGCGCCATTTTAAAGCCACAAGCCATTTTCAATAAAATTCCGGCAAGTGACTTTTCCGTTTGTTTGCCATTATTTTCAGGCATAAGAAACCGCAATTCCTTGATTCCTCAAGGAATTGCGGTACTTATTTTTAATATTTGGCTCTAAATCAAGATTACTCAATAATCGTAGCAACCCTACCGGAACCAACCGTTCTACCACCCTCACGAATAGCGAACGTAAGTCCCTGCTCCATAGCGATGGGATGGATCAGCTCAATGGTCATCTCGACGTTGTCGCCAGGCATGCACATCTCGGTGCCGGCAGGCAGATTGCAGACGCCGGTAACGTCGGTCGTTCTGAAATAGAACTGAGGACGATAGTTGTTGAAGAAAGGAGTATGACGGCCGCCCTCGTCCTTGGTCAGAACGTAAACCTGCGCGGTGAATTTCTTGTGGCAGGTAACGGTGCCGGGTTTAGCCAGGACCTGACCTCTCTCGATCTCAGTTCTCTGAACACCGCGGAGCAGTGCGCCGACATTATCACCAGCCTGAGCAAAGTCAAGCTGCTTACGGAACATTTCGATACCGGTAACAACGGTCTTCTTGGTCTCTTCCTTGATGCCGACGATCTCAACTTCCTCGTTCAGCTTCAGGACGCCGCGCTCTACACGACCGGTAGCAACAGTGCCGCGGCCGGTAATGGTGAACACGTCCTCCACAGGCATCAGGAAAGGCTTGTCTGTATCACGCTGAGGATCAGGGATATATTCGTCAACCGTCTTCATCAGCTCGAGGATCTTGTCTCCCCACTCGCCGTTGGGATCTTCCAGAGCCTTCAATGCGGAACCCTTGATGATAGGGCAATCCTTGAATCCGTACTCTTCCAGCTGCTCGGTAACTTCCATCTCAACCAGCTCGATCAGCTCGGGATCGTCAACCATGTCGCACTTGTTCAGGAAAACTACGATATAGGGAACGCCTACCTGACGGGACAGAAGGATGTGCTCCTTGGTCTGTGCCATAACGCCGTCGGTAGCGGCTACCACCAGGATCGCGCCGTCCATCTGAGCAGCACCGGTGATCATGTTCTTGACATAGTCAGCATGGCCGGGGCAGTCAACGTGCGCATAGTGTCTCTTTTCGGTTTCATACTCGACGTGTGCGGTGGAAATGGTAATACCACGCTCTCTCTCCTCGGGAGCCTTGTCGATCATGTCGAATGCGACAGCCTCACCGGTGCCAAGTCTTGCATTCAGAACCTTGGTGATAGCGGCGGTAAGGGTTGTCTTACCATGGTCAACGTGACCGATGGTACCAATGTTGCAATGGGGCTTTGTTCTTTCAAATTTAGCTTTAGCCATTTTAAATGACCTCCTTAATTATGAATCTTTGTTTGCTACTTCCTCTCGCCGGAACGCTCGCAGCGTATCCGGCACTTTAACTTTATAACCGGCTACCTTTGATTATATTAAATAAACAAAGGATTTTCAAGTAATTTTTAGCAATACAGGCACTTTTTAGCAATTTTTTTACTTTGCCTTCGCCGCCAGTACCTTTTCCTGCACATTTTTGGGCACGGGCTCGTACTTTTCAAAGAACATGGAGTAGTTGCCGCGTCCCTGTGTTCTGGACCGCAGATCGGTGGAATAGCCGAACATCTCCGCAAGAGGCACAAACGCTTTCACCATCTTGCCGCCTCCGATATCTTCCATTCCTTCCACGCGTCCGCGGCGGGAATTCAGATCGCCGATCACGTCGCCCATATATTCCTCGGGCATCGTGACTTCCACTTTCATGATGGGCTCCAGCAGCACAGGACTTGCCTTCTGCATTGCATCCTTGAACGCCATGGAACCGGCGATATGGAATGCCATCTCGGAAGAGTCAACCTCATGGAAGGATCCGTCGTACACGTTTGCATGGATGCCCAGCACGGGGAATCCTCCGAGGATACCTGCCTGCGCGGCTTCCTGAATGCCTTCTCCCACGGCGGGAATATATTCCTTCGGAATCGCGCCGCCGACAACAGTGCTCTCAAAGAGCAGTACAGGCGGCTCATTGATGAGAATATTGGCCTTGGGATCAAATTCAAATTTCTCGCAGTTTGCTTCCATGGGCTCGAAACGCACTTTGCAATGTCCGTACTGACCGCGGCCGCCGGACTGCTTTGCGTACTTGGAATCCACTTCCACAGCCTTTGTAAACGTCTCCTTGTAAGCAACCTGCGGTGCGCCCACGTTTGCCTCGACCTTGAACTCGCGCAGCAGTCTGTCGACAATGATCTCGAGATGCAGCTCGCCCATGCCGGCGATAATGGTCTGACCGGTCTCCGGATTGGTGTGCGCGCGGAACGTAGGATCCTCCTCCGCCAGCTTCGCCAGCGCTTCGCCCATCTTGCCCTGACCGGCTTTGGTCTTGGGCTCAATGGCAAGCTCGATCACGGGCTCGGGGAATTCCATGGACTCCAGAATCACAGGATGCTGCTCGTCGCAGATGGTATCGCCGGTCGTGGTAAACTTAAATCCCACTGCGGCGGCAATGTCGCCGGAATACACCTTATCCAGCTCCGCACGCTTGTTTGCGTGCATCTGCAGAATGCGGCCCACACGCTCCTTCTTGTCCTTGGTTGCATTGAGCACATAGGAACCGGCGTTCATGGTGCCGGAATACACGCGGAAAAATGCAAGCTTACCTACAAAAGGATCCGCCATGATCTTAAACGCCAGCGCGGAGAAAGGTTCTTCGTCGGAAGAATGTCTTTCGATCTCATTTCCCTCCAGATCCACGCCTTTGATGGCGGGGATGTCGGTGGGCGCCGGCATATACTCAAGGATCGCATCCAGAAGCTTCTGAACGCCCTTGTTTCGATACGCGGAACCGCAGCATACGGGAACCGCCGTACATTCGCAGGTGGCCCTGCGCAGTACCTTCTTCATGTCCTCCACGGAAGGCTCTTCGCCCTCCAGGTACTGCATCATCAGGTCGTCATCCAGTTCGCAGATCTTTTCGATCAGCTCGGAACGGTACAACTCCGCATCGTCCTTCATGTCGCCCAGATCGTCGGTCACCGTGATATCGTCGCCCTTGTCGTCATTGTAAATATAGGCTTTCATTTCAAACAGATCAATGATGCCCTTGAAATCATCTTCCTTGCCGATGGGAAGCTGCAGAATAATGGCGTTCTTGCCAAGTCTTGTTCTGATCTGCTCCACAGCGCCGTAGAAATTCGCACCCAGAATGTCCATCTTGTTAATAAACGCCATTCGGGGAACATTGTAGGTGTCAGCCTGACGCCATACATTTTCGGACTGAGGCTCTACGCCGCCCTTTGCGCAGAACACGCCGACGGCGCCGTCCAACACGCGAAGGGAACGCTCTACTTCTACGGTAAAATCAACGTGGCCAGGAGTGTCAATGATGTTGATGCGGTGTTCAAGCGCGCCTTCCATGGGCTTGGTCTCTTTTTCCAGAGTCCAGTGGCAGGTGGTAGCCGCAGAAGTGATGGTAATTCCTCTCTCCTGTTCCTGCTCCATCCAGTCCATGGTGGCAGTGCCTTCATGAGTGTCACCGATCTTGTAATTTACACCAGTGTAATACAGGATACGCTCGGTCAACGTAGTCTTACCGGCATCAATATGAGCCATGATACCTATA
Organism: uncultured Acetatifactor sp.; assembly: GCA_947586055.1. Classification (GTDB taxonomy): domain Bacteria; phylum Bacillota; class Clostridia; order Lachnospirales; family Lachnospiraceae; genus Acetatifactor. The sequence continues at coordinate 8,931 of CANPXL010000055.1, forward strand.
TTCCTGGTTCTTTCTAACGGATATTCTCTTCCAGCCAAGATTTTTTCCTCCTATTTTACTGTTTGTCACGCTGCGCGGCGTGATCCGATATGCGGACAGATATCAGAATCTGTAGTGGGAGAAGGCCTTGTTTGCCTCCGCCATCTTGTGCATATCCTCTTTCCTCTTTACTGCAGCGCCCGTGTTGTTGGCTGCGTCGAGGATCTCGTTTGCCAGCCTCTCTTCCATGGTCTTCTCGCTTCTCTTGCGCGAGAACATGGTCAGCCAGCGAAGGCCCAGAGCCTGGCGTCTGTCAGCCCTGACCTCAATGGGTACCTGATAGGTGGCACCGCCGATCCGTCTGGCCTTGACCTCGAGAACAGGCATGATGTTGTTCATCGCCTCCTCGAATACTTCCAGAGCCGGCTTGCCGGCCTTCTCCTCTACCCTTGCAAATGCGCCGTATACGATCTTCTGAGCAATCCCCTTCTTCCCATCTATCATAATGGTATTGATGAGTTTTGTCACGATCTTGCTGTTGTATAAAGGATCCGCCAATACATCCCGTTTTTGAATATGTCCTTTACGTGGCACGTTTCTTCCCTCCTTATCAATCTGACAGCATGCGCTGTCGTCTAATAAATCATCGGTACTCACCTGTTACTGGTGTCCGCGCTGTGATATCTGTATAACAGAATTCCAACACTTTCTTCGTTTAACAGTTCCCGATTACTTTTTTGACGCTTGGATTACTTTTTCTTTGCGTCTTTTGGCCTTTTAGCGCCGTACTTGGAGCGAGCCTGCTTCCTGTTGGCAACGCCTGCGGTATCCAGGGTGCCGCGGATGATGTGATATCTGGTACCGGGAAGGTCCTTCACTCTTCCGCCGCGGATCAGCACTACGCTGTGCTCCTGCAGATTGTGGCCCTCGCCGGGGATGTAGCTCGTCACTTCGATCCCGTTGGAGAGACGCACTCTGGCGATCTTTCTGAGAGCCGAGTTAGGCTTTTTAGGCGTAGCTGTCTTAACGGCAGTACATACGCCGCGCTTCTGGGGAGCGGACACGTCGGTCGCCTTCTTGTGAAGGGAGTTGTATCCTTTCTGCAGGGCAGGCGCAGTGGACTTCTTTACAGAGGTCTCACGTCCCTTTCTTACTAACTGGTTAAATGTTGGCATTCTGTTTCACCTCTTTCTGAAATGTAATGTTTTTCCATGCGGCGCGGATGAATTTTTCGACGCAAAAAAACGCATCCGCACGCATGCCATATTAGTATACATGCTCGCGGATGCACTGTCAATCACTTTTTTAATTTTTTCTGGTTCTTCTGTGCAACGTTCGTCCGTCAGCCGCCTTCAGCTCCGCTATATACCGATGCAGCGCGTCCCGCCAGTGGGGCAGCCTTTCAAATCCGTTTTCCGTCAGCTTCTCCTTGCTCATCCTGCTGTTTGTGGGACGGCTGGCCTTTGCGCCGTATTCTTCTGTCGTCACCGGAATCACCCTGACGTTTACGCCCGCTTCCTCAAAAATAGCGCAGGCAAACTCATACCAGGAACAGATTCCCTCATTTGTGGCATGATAGACGCCATATTTTTCCGTAACCACCATGTCCGCCAGCAGCTTTGCCAGATCATAAGTATAGGTAGGCGAGCCAAACTGGTCATTCACGACCCGGATCTCGTCATGGGTCTTCGCCAGATTCAGCATGGTCTTCACAAAATTTTTGCCGTTTATGCCAAACGCCCAGGAAATCCTGACGATAAAATACTTGTCCAGATATTTACGCACCGCCAGTTCGCCTTCGTACTTTGTGCGGCCGTATACGCTCACAGGCCGGCATTCGTCCTCCGGCTCCCAGGGCCTCTCTCCCTGTCCGTCGAACACATAGTCCGTGCTGATCTGCACCATCTTAATGTCCAGCTCTCTGCATACTTTCGCGATGTTTCCGGGTCCTTCCCCGTTCACCTTACGGCATACTTCCTCGTTTTCTTCCGCGGCATCCACCGCCGTGTACGCCGCACAGTGGATCACGGCGTCGGGAGCGGTCCGCCGGATCACCCGGTCAACGCTGCCGGCGTCCGTAATATCCATCTCCCCGATATCAACCCCGACGGCTTCGATTCCCCTTCGCTCCAGTTCCTTTACAACGTCATGGCCAAGCTGTCCCTTCACGCCTGTCACAAGTATTTTCATGATGCAACGCCTTCCCTGCTTTATATTTGAAATCCATTCTTCGCGGGAGGTACCCCCTTTTATCTTAACGGATGCCTGTCAGGATGTCAACAAATCCCGCCGGCAGAAAAATGCCGGCGGGACGTTACAGACTTCTCTCCCGAAACAATTTACATGATCAGCCATCAGCCGAATCCGCGGCGATCCGCGCATTACTCCACGAGCGTTCCCTCCGGTTCCTCCACAGGCACCTGCGTCTCTTCCGACAGATTCTCGGGCTCTTCACGGAAATCGTCATCCTCGTCGTCGAACTCGTCGAAGGAAATGGTATCTACCTCATCCGTGCTCAGTCTGGTATTGCGGTAGCGCTTCATACCGGTTCCGGCGGGAATCAGCTTACCGATGATTACATTTTCCTTCAGACCGATCAGGTTATCCACCTTGCCCTTGATGGCGGCCTCCGTCAGCACCTTCGTGGTCTCCTGGAAGGATGCGGCCGACAGGAAGGAGCCGGTTGCCAGCGCCGCCTTGGTAATTCCCAGCAGCACCTGTTTGCCCTCAGCAGGCTCTTTGCCTTCCGCGATCAGCGCTTCGTTCATATCCTCATAATCCAGAACGTCAACCAGCGTGCCGGGCAGGAATTCCGTGTCGCCGTTATTCTCGATGCGCACTTTTTTCAGCATCTGGCGGACGATCACTTCAATATGCTTATCCGCAATGTCAACGCCCTGCAGACGGTACACTCTCTGCACCTCGCGGAGCATATAGTCCTGTACGGCGCGGATTCCCTTGATCTTCAGAAGATCGTGGGGGTTTACGCTGCCCTCGGTCAGCTCGTCGCCGGCCTCGAGCACCTGTTCGTCCGTCACCTTGATGCGGGAACCGTAAGGGATCAGGTACGCTTTCGACTCGCCTGTCTCGTCGTTGGTGACAACGACTTCTCTCTTTTTCTTGGTATCGCGGATCTCCACCTTGCCGCCGAATTCGGCGATAATGGCAAGTCCCTTGGGTTTTCTCGCTTCAAACAGTTCCTCCACGCGGGGAAGACCCTGGGTGATGTCGTCTCCGGCAACGCCGCCGGTGTGGAAGGTTCTCATGGTCAGCTGGGTACCGGGCTCACCGATGGACTGCGCGGCGATGATTCCCACCGCTTCGCCCACCTGAACCGCCTCGCCGGTGGCCATGTTGGCGCCGTAGCATTTTGCACAGATCCCCACATGAGAGCGGCAGGTCAGTATGGTACGGATCTTTACCTTCTCCACCGGTTCGCCCTTTTCGTCCACGCCGGAGCTTAAAATCCTTGCGGCGCGGCTGGGGGTGATCATGTGATTCCGCTTTACGATCACTTCTCCGTCCTTATCATAAATGTCTTCGCAGGAATATCTTCCCGTAATTCTGTCCTTCAGGCTTTCGATGGTCTCCTTGCCGTCCATGAACGCCTTGACCACCATTCCCGGGATCTCTTCCCGTCCTTCGCTGCAGTCTACCTCGCGGATGATAAGCTCCTGAGACACATCCACCATACGTCTTGTCAGATATCCGGAGTCCGCGGTACGCAGCGCCGTATCGGACAGACCCTTGCGGGCGCCGTGAGCGGACATGAAATACTCCAGTACGTCAAGGCCTTCCCGGAAGTTGGACTTGATGGGCAGTTCAATGGTCCGTCCGGTGGTATCCGCCATCAGACCACGCATGCCGGCAAGCTGTTTGATCTGCTGGTTGGAACCACGGGCGCCGGAGTCCGCCATCATAAAGATGTTGTTGTAAGCGTCCAGGCCGTTCAGAAGAACGTCCGTCAGCTCCTTATCCGTCTGGTTCCAGGTCTCGATCACCGCGCGGTATCTCTCTTCCTCCGTGATCAGTCCGCGGCGGTAGTTTGCGGAGATCCTGTCCACGGTCGCCTGTGCGGCCGCCAGCATCTCGGGCTTTTTCTCAGGCACCGTCATATCGGAGATGGAAACGGTCATCGCGGCCTTTGTGGAATACTTGTATCCGATGGCCTTCACGTCATCCAGCACCTCCGCCGTTCTGGAAGCGCCGTGGGTATTGATAACCTTCTCCAGGATCTTCTTCAGCTGGCCTCTGCCAACATGGAAATCCACCTCCAGCTTCAGGAAATTCTCGGGATCGCTTCTGTCCACAAAGCCCAGATCCTGCGGCAGGATCTCGTTAAAGATAAACCTGCCCAGCGTAGACTCCACGGTTCCGGTTACCACCTTGCCTTCGGCATTTGTCTTGGACACCCTCACTTTGATTCTGGAGTGCAGGGTGCATGCCTTATTTTCATAAGCCAGAATAGCCTCGTTTACATTTTTAAAGTACTTTCCTTCTCCCGCCGCTCCGGGTCTCTCCTGGGTCAGATAGTAGATTCCCAGCACCATGTCCTGAGAGGGAACCGCCACAGGGCCGCCGTCCGAGGGCTTCAGCAGGTTGTTGGGAGACAGCAGCAGGAAGCGGCACTCCGCCTGCGCTTCCACGGACAGGGGCAGATGGACAGCCATCTGGTCGCCGTCAAAGTCCGCGTTAAACGCGGTACATACCAGGGGATGCAGCTTAATGGCCTTTCCTTCCACAAGGATAGGCTCAAAAGCCTGAATGCCCAGCCTGTGCAGAGTGGGAGCGCGGTTCAGCATCACAGGGTGTTCCTTGATGACCTCCTCCAGCACATCCCAGACCTGATTATCCATCTTGTCAACCAGCTTCTTGGCGTTCTTGATATTCTGGCTGATGCCCTTTGCCACCAGTTCCTTCATTACAAAGGGTTTGAACAGCTCGATCGCCATCTCTTTGGGCAGGCCGCACTGATAAATCTTAAGCTCCGGGCCTACCACGATAACGGAACGGCCGGAATAGTCCACGCGCTTGCCCAGCAGATTCTGACGGAAACGGCCGGACTTACCCTTGAGCATGTCGGACAGAGACTTCAACGCCCTGTTTCCGGGGCCCGTCACAGGACGGCCTCTGCGGCCGTTGTCGATCAGAGCGTCCACGGCTTCCTGAAGCATGCGCTTCTCGTTCCGCACGATGATATCGGGCGCGCCCAGCTCCAGCAGTCTCTTCAGACGGTTGTTTCTGTTGATGATCCTTCTGTACAGGTCGTTCAGGTCGGAAGTGGCAAAGCGGCCGCCGTCCAGCTGTACCATGGGGCGGATATCGGGCGGGATCACAGGAATCACATCCATGACCATCCACTCAGGCTTATTGCCGGATTCGCGGAATGCCTCCACGACCTCCAGTCTCTTGATGATGCGCGCCCGCTTCTGGCCGGAGGAATCTCTTAACTCCGCCTTCAGCTGCTCGGTCTCCGTATCCAGATCAATGGCCTGCAGAAGTTCCTTGATGGACTCCGCGCCCATGCCGACCCGGAATTTATTGCCGTAGGTTTCCCTGGCATCCTGATATTCCTTTTCGGACAGGATCTGCTTGTATTCCAGAGGGGAATCCGCAGGATCCAGCACGATATAAGACGCAAAATAAAGCACCTTTTCCAGCACTCTGGGAGACAGATCCAGCACAAGCCCCATGCGGCTGGGGATACCCTTAAAGTACCATATATGGGACACCGGGGCTGCCAGCTCAATATGCCCCATGCGCTCCCTGCGGACGCTGGCCTTTGTCACTTCCACGCCGCAGCGGTCACAGACCACGCCCTTGTATCTTATTTTCTTATATTTCCCGCAATGACACTCCCAGTCCTTGCTGGGTCCGAAAATCCTCTCACAGAACAGGCCGTCGCGCTCGGGCTTCAGTGTTCTGTAATTGATGGTCTCCGGCTTCAGAACCTCTCCATGGGACCACTCGCGGATTTTTTCCGGTGAAGCCAGCCCGATCTTGATGGCGTCAAACGTCATGGGCTGGTAAGTTGAATCATTTCTTGTTTCTGGCATGAATGGCACTCCCTTCTATCTATCCTATCGATGAGCGGCACGGCTGCCGACGCACGGTCCGTGCCCTTCGCAAGATCACAGTTTTGCTGCCGGTCAAAAATCGTCTCCGTCCTCAAGATCCTCCGGGACGTCTTCATAAGCATCCTCGTCGAAGTCGTCCTCGTCGGTATTGACCAGTTCGCCGCTGTCATCGTCAAATTCCTGTGCCTGATAGCCCATCTGCCCCAGAGAACCGTTGTCGTACTCGTCGTACTTCCGGTCTCCTTCCATCTCATAGCGGTAGTCGGTATCGCCGTAATCAATGGACTCCATGATCTCTACCTCTGTGTTGTCCTCTCTGAGCACTCGCACATCCAGACCAAGGGCCTGCAGCTCCTTCAGCAGCACCTTGAAGGACTCCGGAATGCCGGACTCCGGTATATTGTCGCCCTTGATGATGGCCTCATAAGTCTTCACACGGCCCACCACATCGTCCGACTTCACAGTCAGGATCTCCTGCAGCGTGTAGGACGCGCCGTACGCTTCCAGAGCCCACACCTCCATCTCGCCGAAACGCTGTCCGCCGAACTGGGCCTTGCCGCCCAGCGGCTGCTGGGTAACCAGGGAGTACGGGCCGGTGGAACGGGCATGGATCTTATCATCGACCAGATGATGCAGTTTCAGGTAATGCATGTGACCGATGGTAACCGGACTGTCAAAATACTCTCCGGTGCGGCCGTCCCGCAGGCGTACCTTTCCGTCTCTGGATATAGGCACTCCCTTCCATACTTCCCTGTGGTCCCTGTTGTCCGACAAATACTGCAGGACTTCGGGCAGCAGTTCGTCCTTATGCTTTGCCTCGAACTCTTCCCATTCCAGATTCACATAATCGTTGGCAAGATCCAGCGTATCCATAATGTCGCGCTCGTTAGCGCCGTCAAACACAGGAGTCGCCACGTTGAATCCGAGCGCCTTCGCCGCCAGGGAAAGATGGATCTCAAGCACCTGTCCGATATTCATACGGGAGGGCACGCCCAGCGGGTTCAGCACAATATCAAGAGGACGTCCGTTGGGAAGATAAGGCATATCCTCCACGGGAAGCACTCTGGAAACCACGCCCTTGTTTCCGTGGCGGCCAGCCATTTTGTCGCCTACGGAAATTTTTCTCTTCTGTGCGATATAGATACGGACAGCCTGGTTTACGCCGGGAGAAAGCTCGTCGCTGTTCTCTCTGGTAAACACCTTTGCGTCCACCACGATTCCATATTCGCCGTGAGGCACCTTCAGGGAGGTGTCGCGGACTTCTCTTGCCTTCTCGCCAAAGATGGCGCGCAGAAGCCTTTCCTCCGCAGTCAGTTCGGTCTCTCCCTTGGGAGTGACTTTCCCGACCAGAATATCGCCTGCGCGGACCTCCGCGCCGATGCGGATGATTCCTCTGTCATCCAGATCCTTCAGGGCGTCGTCGCCAACGCCCGGCACATCTCTCGTGATCTCCTCGGGGCCAAGCTTGGTGTCGCGCGCCTCCGCCTCGTATTCTTCAATGTGCACGGAAGTGTATACATCCTCCTGCACCAGCCTTTCGCTGAGCAGGACGGCGTCCTCGTAGTTGTAGCCCTCCCATGTCATAAAGCCGATCAGAGGGTTTTTGCCCAGCGCCAGCTCACCCATGGACGTGGAAGGTCCGTCCGCAATGACCTCGCCTGCCTCCACATGGTCGCCCTGGAACACAATGGGCTTCTGATTATAGCAGTTGGACTGATTGCTGCGGGAAAACTTGGTGAGATGATACTCCGTCTTCTCACCGTCGTCGCAGGCTATCCGGATCGTATCGGCGGAAACATAGTCCACGGTGCCGGCCTTTTTGGCTATCACGCAGACGCCGGAGTCAACGGCAGCCTTGGTCTCCATGCCGGTGCCCACCACGGGCGCCTCCGTCGTAAGCAGCGGCACCGCCTGACGCTGCATGTTGGAACCCATCAGGGCACGGTTTGCGTCGTCGTTCTGCAGGAAAGGAATCAGCGCCGTCGCGACGGAAAATACCATTCTGGGCGACACATCCATATAGTCGAACATGGAGCGGGGATACTCGGAAGTTTCCTCCCGGAACCGGCCGGAAACGGTCGTGCGGACAAAATGCCCTTCCGCATCCAGCGCTTCGCTCGCCTGCGCCACATGATAATTGTCCTCTTCATCCGCGGTCATATAGACCACCTCGTCCGTGACCACCGGATTCTGGGGATCGGACTTATCAATCTTCCGGTAAGGCGCCTCGACGAAACCGTACTCATTGATTCTGGCATAGCTTGCCAGAGAGTTGATCAGGCCGATGTTGGGACCTTCGGGCGTCTCGATGGGGCACATTCTCCCGTAATGGGAATAATGCACGTCACGGACCTCAAATCCGGCGCGGTCTCTGGACAGACCGCCGGGGCCCAGAGCGGAGAGACGTCTCTTGTGCGTCAGTTCGCCCAGAGGATTATTCTGATCCATGAACTGAGACAGCTGAGAGGATCCGAAGAACTCTTTCACTGCGGCCGTCACAGGCTTGATATTGATTAACGACTGGGGGGAAATCTCCTCCGCGTCATGCGTCGTCATGCGCTCGCGCACCACCCTCTCCATTCTGGAAAGTCCAATGCGGTACTGGTTCTGAAGCAGCTCGCCCACGGCGCGGATCCGTCTGTTCCCGAGATGGTCGATATCGTCGTCGTTTCCAAGGCCGTACTCCAGATGCATGTTATAATTGATGGAGGCGATGATATCCTCCTTCGTAATATGCTTGGGCACCAGCTCATGCACATTCTTTTTCAGCGCCTCCGCCAGCTTTTCGGGGTCGTCGCCGAATTCCTCCAGAATCTTTGACAGCACGGGATAGTAGACGCGCTCGCGGATACCGAAGTCTCTGGGCTCGCAGTCCACGAAGCCGGTGAGCTTTACCATCATGTTGGAGAGAACCTTCACGTTTCTCTCTTCCGTCTGGATGTATACGAAGGGAACCGCCGCATCCTGGATCTCGTCGGCCAGCTCAGCCGTCACCTTGTCGCCTGCGGATGCCAGAACTTCGCCGGTGGCGGGGTCAACCACATCGGCCGCGAGGATCTGATGACGGATCCTGTTCCGGAAGGCCAGCTTTTTGTTGAATTTATATCTGCCGACTTTCGCCAGATCATATCTGCGGGGATCGAAAAACATGGCGTTGATCAGGCTCTCGGCGCTCTCAACGCTCAAGGGCTCACCGGGACGGATCTTTTTATACAGCTCCAACAGACCCTCCTGATAATTTTCAGCAGTGTCCTTTGTAAAGCTTGCTTCTATTTTGGGCTCATTTTCGCCGAAAACTTCCCGGATCTCCTCGTTGGTTCCGATGCCAAGAGCGCGGATCAGAACGGTTACCGGAACTTTCCTTGTCCGATCCACACGGACATAGAACACATCGTTGGAATCCGTCTCATATTCCAGCCATGCGCCCCGGTTGGGAATCACGGTACAGGAGAACAGCCTTTTTCCGATCTTGTCGTGGTCGATGGCATAATAAATGCCCGGAGAACGCACAAGCTGGCTGACGATAACACGCTCCGCGCCGTTTATCACGAAAGTTCCCGTTTCGGTCATCAGCGGCAGATCGCCCATAAAAATCTTATGCTCGCTGATCTCTTCCTTCTCCTTGTTATAGAGACGGACCGTGACGGTCAGAGGCGCGGCATAAGTAGCGTCCCGTTCCTTGCACTCCTCAATAGAATATTTCACGTCTTCCTTGCAGAGTTCAAAATCCACAAACTCAAGGCTCAGGGAGCCGCTGTAATCGGCAATGGGAGAAATATCGTCAAACACTTCTCTCAGACCTTCATCCAGAAACCACTGATACGAATCCTTCTGGACCTCGATCAGGTTCGGCATCTCCAATACCTCTTTCTGGCGCGCGTAACTCATGCGAACCACTTTGGAATTGGCAGTGGGACGTATTCTGTTCTTTTCCATTGAAAATTCACCCCGTTCTTTTTGATTTCGTGCTTTCTTCATGCCCGCAGACAAAAAATTGCATAAAAAGAGCATAGCACAGCACAATAGTGCACTGTCCATGATAACACAAACAGGGAAAGAGGTCAAGCAGAAAATGAAAAAATTTGTAACAGTTCAGCCGGCAGTCGTACACATCGAAAAATCATGCTCGCATGAATTTTTCGATGTATATGACTGCCGAGGGAGCGCCATTTCATGAGCAAAGGCAGGCGCGCAGCGCCGAATAGCGCGTTAGCGCGGCTTTGCGAATGGCGCGGGCTGAACCGTTGCAAAAATTCGCCAGCAGCCGGATGGCGCGGCAGCGCGGCTTTGCGAATGGCGCGGGCTGAACTGTTGCAATAATCAGAGCAAAACAGAAAGAAAGAAGGAACAAAAAGACAGCCTGCCGTCTGGATACGGAGCTGTCTTTTTGCCACAATGCGCAGTCGCACGCTCAATTCATTACTTTAAGGTAACCTTTGCGCCGACTTCCTCAAGCTTCTTCTTGATCTCCTCGGCGTCTTCCTTGGACGCGCCTTCCTTTACAACCTTGGGAGCGCCGTCAACGACATCCTTGGCTTCCTTCAGGCCAAGGCCGGTCACTTCGCGGACCACCTTGATTACCTTAACTTTCTCTGCGCCAACCTCGGTCAGCTCTACGTCAAACTCGGTCTTCTCCTCTTCCGCAGCTGCCGCGGGGCCTGCCGCTGCAACGACAACGCCTGCTGCCGCAGATACGCCAAACTCCTCCTCGCAAGCCTTTACAAGCTCGTTCAGCTCTAATACAGTCAGCTCTTTGATTGCGTCAATCAATTCCTGAGCGGTCATTTTTGCCATTTTATTATCCTCCATTTCATTTTCATTTGGTTTCAAATTGCCTTGTTTTCGATATTACTCTGCCGCCGGCGCTTCTGCAGCGGTTTCTTCCGCAGCCGGGGTCTCGGCGGGAGCGTCCGTCGTTTCTGCCGCAGCGGCTCCTGCGCCGCCTTTCTCGGCAAGCTGATTCATGACGCGCGCAAAGTTGGTGATAGGACTCTGCATGCTGCCAAGCAGTCTGGAAATGAGCACGTCTCTGGAAGGAATGCTTGCGATGGAAGCGATTCCTTTGGCATCATAGACAGTGCCTTCCACAACGCCCGCCTTGATTTCCAGCTTTTCAGCCGTCTTCGCAAACTCCGACAGGATTCTCGCGGGAGCCGTCGCGTCGTCTGCGGAAATCGCCATTGCGCTGGGGCCTTCCAGATACTGCGTAAGGCCTTCAAAGTCCGTTCCCTTAAACGCAAAATTCATGAAAGTGTTCTTGTACACTTTGTAAACCACGCCCGCTTCGCGCAGCGTCCTGCGAAGCTGGGTGTCCTGCTCAACAGTGAGCCCGCGGTAATCCACAAGCACCACCGACTGGGCGTCCTTGATGCTGGCGGAAATCTCGTCCACGATGGGTTTCTTCAACTCGACCTTTGCCATTTTTTAACCTCCTTTATTGTATTTTGGGGGATACGGCTTTCACCGTTCCCAGCCGAAAGGAGTTTTTATAAGAAAAGCCTTCCTGAAGACAGGAAGGCAAAAAGTCTTACATGAAACTCTTTCCTCGGCAGGCGCCCTGCTTACCCCGGATCTTCCGGCATCCTCCCGACGAACGGCACTCCGCCGTCAGTTCTCCGCCCTCTTACCGGGACCTGCTGTCTTCGGCCGGTCTTGCGACCGTTAGTACTATACCATAACAAAAAGGCTTCCGTCAACCCCTAAATCGGAATTTTTATCATTTCCCATAACAGTTCAGCCGGCAGTCATACACATCGAAAAATCATGCTCGCATGAATTTTTCGATGTATACGACTGCCGAGGGAGCGCCATTTCATGAGCAAAGGCAGGCGCGCAGCGCCGAACAGCGCGTGAGCGCGGCTTTGCGAATGGCGCGGCTGAACTGTTGCAAAAATTCGCCAGCAACCGGGCAGGCGCGGAAGCCTTTCTCACTCCGCTTAATACTTTGCAACGCTCACCCTGACGCCGGGTCCCATGGTGCTGGTCAGCGTAATGCTCTTCAGGTACTGTCCCTTCAGAGCGCTGGGACGCGCCTTTGTGATTGCGTCCATCAGGGCGTTGAAGTTCTCCTGCAGAGCCTCCTCGGTGAAGGATGCCTTACCTACGGGCACATGGACGATATTGGTCTTGTCAAGACGGTATTCGATCTTACCGGCTTTGATATCGGCGATGGCCTTGGTGACATCCATGGTCACCGTGCCTGCCTTGGGGTTGGGCATCAGGCCCTTTGGGCCAAGGACTTTACCGAGACGTCCCACAACGCCCATCATATCGGGGGTTGCGACTACCACGTCAAAGTCGAGCCATCCGTCATTCTGAATCTTCGGAATCAGTTCCTCGCCGCCGACATAGTCGGCGCCTGCTGCTTCCGCCTCGCTGAGCTTATCGCCCTTTGCAAACACAAGAACCTTTACCGTCTTACCGGTTCCGTTCGGCAGCACGACGGCTCCGCGGATCTGCTGCTCCGCATGACGTCCGTCGCAGCCTGTTCTGATATGCACCTCAATGGTCTCGTCAAATTTTGCAACCGCGGTCTTCTTGACCAGAGCGATCGCGTCGTTCGGCTCATAGAACACGGTGCGGTCTACAAGCTTTGCGGCCTCTTTATACTTCTTACCATGTTTCATTATCTTACCTCCCAGGTTCCAGCGACAACACAAGGTTGTCTCCCAATCTTGATTTTAGTCTTCTACGGTTATTCCCATGCTGCGTGCAGTACCGGCGATCATGCTCATTGCAGCCTCCAGGCTTGCAGCGTTCAGATCGGGCATCTTGGTCTCGGCAATCTCCTGAAGCTTTGCTTTGGAGATCTTCGCCACCTTCGTCTTGTTGGGCGCTGCGGAACCTGACTGCAGGTTGCAGGCCTTCTTTAACAATACTGCCGCAGGAGGAGTCTTCGTAATGAAACTGAAGCTTCTGTCTGCGTAAACGGTGATCACTACGGGAATGATCAGGTCGCCCTTGTCGGCCGTCCTCGCATTGAACTGCTTGGTAAACTCAACGATGTTCACTCCGTGCTGGCCCAGTGCGGGACCAACAGGGGGAGCCGGTGTCGCCTTGCCGGCAGGGATCTGTAACTTGATGTAGCCTTCTACTTTCTTTGCCATTTTGGCACCTCCTGAATTTGTGGTATGCCGACCCCGCGCGTCCTGCATCGAACGCGGTGAACGGCATCTCGGCGCAGGATATCACCTTAAGATCAGGATTCCTGCTCCCACTTTACTTGCCTATATTTACCGGCACGGGCCGGGAAATATCTTTTTTGGGCTCCGGGATCAGAGCTTTCTTACTTCCGCGAAACTGATTTCCACAGGCGTCTCCCTGCCGAACAGTTCCACGTTGATGGTCGCCGTCTGCTTGCCGAAATCCAGCTTCTGCACGACGCCTACGGTGTCCTTCCAGACGCCGGCCACAACGGCGATACTGTCTCCCTCTACAAAGTCGATGGAGACGTTTTCCGTCTTGATGCCCAGCGGTTTCATCTCAGCCTCGGTCAGCGGCACCGGTTTGCTGCCGGGTCCTACAAAACCCGTCACGCCCCTCGTGTTGCGGACCACATACCAGGTATCGTCGTTCATCTCCATATTGAGGAGCACATAACCCGGAAACATTTTTTTCTGAACCGTTTTTCTGGCGCCGTTTTTCAGTTCCACCACATCCTGCATGGGAACCCGGACCTCCAGAATCTGTTCCGCCAGATGTTTGTTATTCTCGATGGTCTTCTCAATATTGGCTTTGACCTTGTTCTCATATCCGGAATAGGTATGCACTACATACCATTTTGCCTCTGCCATACGATTGTCCCCCGCTTTATATGGATGTCAGGAAATTTACGCCGTACTTCACCACATAGTCCAAAACAGCAATAATCAGTCCCACCACGACAGAAATTATCACAACGGCGATCGACTGCTTCAGCGTGGCCTGCCTGTCCGGCCATGATATTTTCTTAAATTCGGCTTTCAGCGCCTTGAAAAACCCTGGGCGCGCCTGTTTTTCTGCGGAATTTCCCATGATCAATCCTCTCGCCGTCTTACTTGGTTTCCCGATGCAGTGTATGTCTCCTGCAGAATCTGCAGTACTTCTTGATCTCCATCCTGTCGGGATGATTTTTCTTTTCCTTGGTCGTATTGTAGTTACGCTGCTTGCACTCGGTACATGCTAAAGTGATTTTTGTACGCATCTTGCTACCTCCACTGGTTTCTTGCGCTTTGCTTTTTCTCTGATATTTTAAGCATAAAAAAAAGACCTGAAACTCATCTCGCCTGACTACTATATCACAGGTCCGTTTCCGCGTCAACAGTTTTTTCATTTTTTCTGTGCGTGCCTAGAATGCCAAAGTAAATTCCAGTTCATATACCCATACCAGATTTAAGTCTGGCACTCACTCCTGTATAATGG
>CANPXL010000056.1 GCA_947586055.1 uncultured Acetatifactor sp.
TTGATTTCAGACGAATTAAAAGAATACCGCTGAACGAAGCGCTGAAAAATGCGGAATAAATTAAAAAATACTTGCTGAGCTGCACCTGTCGGTTGTATGCTTCAATGGCATCCACGCGGCGGTGCAGATCGGCGGCAGTTAGTGATATCTTTTGCGAAATTTTCAAATCATTATTCAGAAAAATGAAAAAATCAACAATCTAATGATCCACCAACAGCCTTATACGTTGAATTCGATAACTTATCCGAAATATCCCGGCGTACAATAGCCCTTTTATTGCTTATTATCTCCCATACAGGTTCATCGCTCTGTTTCCCAGAGAAATACTGTCTGGCGCAGTTAAAAGCAGATGCAGTATCCTGTTTTTCTGATAGCGCGTTGTATGCCTTATCAAAAAGGGACATATCTCGTCTCTGCGGTATAGCGTCATCTACTTCTACTTCAAACAGATGTACTTTACTGCGTTCCTCGTCTGATTCAGAACCCCAGTCATACCAAAATAATTTTCTACTGTAATCTAAATCGTCATAGAAGAAAAAACTGTTCAAACGGCTATAACAATCAGGATATTCGTTTTTCCTAACAAATTCAAATAAGCCTTCAGTTGCCCATTTTGCATAGTCGGACCATTCTCTCAGATGAAATTTGCAGAGAACCGCGCAGAAATATTTTCCATTCAGTAACATTCCATAAAAACAGTCCTCGCTGTATTCCAGCGCCTGAATAAATGGTTCACATAGGCTTTCAGTTTCCTGAAAATCAGGAACAAATATATCGCCACACTTTAATGTCTGGCTCATATGGTATAAAATCATTTTGCCCCCTATTCTTAATAAAAAAAGCAAACGACTGCTCCGATTTGTTGAACAGTCTTCCATTCAACATTTTATAATATACCACAAGCGCAGAAAAGAAAGCGCCGCGCAAGCGGCATTTACTTTTCAAGCGGTGGATCGAATTTTACTTCTTAAAACGCCGGGAATTGTATAAATTCAACCTTGTCTCCGTCGGCAACGCCAACATACATTTCTGTTGTATATCTCCCCTTCTTCAAGTAATGTTCTATAACATATTTGGCAGTATAAGGCATCTCCAATTCGCGTAACTTATTCATTGGAAACCACTTTAAAATTCCTTCGTTTGATACGAGGTTCAAATTCTGTTTCAGACGCGCGAAAAAATAATAGTTTTGCCGCACTTCTTCCTTTGTGCGCCTCAATGTAAGATACCTTAAGGAAAGACCCTCGATATCGTTTTCCGTGATCCCGAGTTCTTCCTGCATTTCCCGCAGTACGCAGGCTCTTGAATCATTCAATTCATTTTCTTCAAAATGCCCGCCTGCCGAACCTGTCCAGACATTATTTACGACTCTGCCGCCTTGTCTGTACAACAAAAGCATATTTTCATCATTCACCAAATAAATTGAAGTCATATTTCGCAATCTGCCAAGCATCATAATCTTCTACTCTCGTTTTATCTCCCTATACTATCCTTAAATTGAACGCGGAGCCACAAATTAGTCCGCCGGCGCTCTCTGCGCCCACGACAGATCTTGAGTCTGTTTTCAAGTTTAACGTGTGCGTTTTTGCTTTTTTGTCAAAAACGTACACGTTAAAAGCGTCTCGTCAAAGGCAGCCTGCACCGCAAAGGCGCACTTTGGGGTTTCCTCGGTGTTGCATCAAACTCCAAATTCCCGTCTCTCTGCCTCATTTATTAAATGCGGCTGGATATCAGGATACGTCCAGCTTTCCGGCAGTTCATCCAGCAGCGCGATTTCCTCAATTTCACTATGTAACTCTGCTTCAAAAGACTCGATATTGGCAAAAAACAGCATACCGAAGGATTCCTCGCCATCAAAATTGTCAGGTGCCGTAACGGAATACACACAAACAGGTTTTATTTCAAATTTTATAGCGCCGGTTTCTTCATAGAGTTCCCGCTTCGCTGTATCAATAATAGTTTCTCCCGGTTCCCTGTGACCTCCGGGGATTTCCCATGTATCTCTGTCTTTATGCCTGCAGAAAACATATTGATCCTGTGTTTTGGATATTATGACCGCGAACTTAAGCAATTCATCCTCTATACTTTCATAAAATCTGACTTCTTTCATCTCGATCTTTCCTCCGACCTCTTCTTTCTTTTGATACAAACGAGATTTACTTTCCGTTCAGCTCGAAGGATGCGATTTCCCTTGTGGGCCAAAAGGCGCAAAGGCAGTCCCGGCGTCTGTGTGCCGACGAATCCCGCCTTTTCCAGTGCGCCATACCATTCGGACAGGCGCTTTTGCGAAGCGTCGTCCAGCTCTGCCATGAGAGTTAAAAATTTTTCCGTCATAGCTTCCTCCGTCTCATGCTTTTCCAATAACGCATTTATTTGTTTCCTTTTGATCGGCAATAGGTATTCAAAAGATATTGGATATAATCGCTCTTTCCGAACAGTCTCCGGCTGGCCGGGTTTCCCTGAGCCTTAACGAGCTCGCAGACCGGCACATTCATCCGCACAGATTGCGCCAGGCTCCGGTTTTCAGCATAATTTTCCAGTATCTTTTCAGCGCCGTCTGTTTTCAGGTTTCCCAGAAGGCAAGCCGTTATTTCCGAATATGGCGTTTCAAGCCTTTGCGTTTCCATGTCCCTATTTCTTTTCCTCTCTGTCCATTACGGCTTTTCCGCCGCATGAGATTTCTTGCGCATTTTTTCTAATAAATCCATCATCTCACGCCACTCGTGGATATGCAGATGTTCACACTTTGGTACAGATTCTTTGGAGCGGTCTTTGTACTCCCTCTCCGTCTCATTATCATACCAGACGGGATATATCCCGACCTGCGCCGCACCTTCTATATCCGCCTGCGGATTGTCCCCGCAGTACCACACTTCGTCGGCGCGCAGCCCGGCTTTCCGCAAAGCAATATCAAACAAAATGTGGTTGGGTTTCCGCACAATATAATCGCTGGAAGTCATAACAAATTCAAATTCATTCATCGGCAAAAGTCTGTTCAGCCGCTCCGACAAAGCATCGCCCGACCATAGCAGATTACTGATCACCGCGCTTCTTATGCCGTTCTTATTGATGAAATCAAGCATACTATCCGCTTCCGGCATAATGGCGCCCATAGATGCGCCGTTCCAAAAAACCTTCTCCATTTCAGGCGGCGTCAGAGAAAATTCAATTCCGAGATACTCATATAACACTTTATCGCCGATTTGGCCGCCTATATCGTACCCGATTTTACGAACATTTTCGATATGCTCTCCGAAAATCAGATCTGCCGCTTTTCTCACATCATCCAGCGTACAGTGATCCGGATTTTTCGTGGCATACTTTAAAAGTGCTGCACTTCCTCTGTCAGTATCCCATCCGGGTTCATACAGAAGCGTATGTCCGTAGTCAAATAGAATCATTTGCGGATATTGCAATGAAATCACCTCATTTCGCTTTTATGATACTGTAAAAAATTTCAGCATTTCAAATATTACCTTTTTTCGTGAGTACGGCAGATGCCACACTCCCTACCCACATTTTATGATAAACATCACGGGGATTCAAAACGCTCATTGCTTCTTCATATAACCTTTTCCATTCTTTGTTCACTGTATCAAACTCCTTACATAAAATCCGCAAACCCTGTAAATGCTAAATTTATAACAATTGAGCCTGCCCTTACTCTTTCCCCTTGAAAGCAAAATCTGTAACATAGTATAACACAATAGGAACAGAAAATGAAGAGCGGATTGACGTTATCCCCGTTCTGTTTAACAGACCGCTCCATGGGAAAACAGGAAACAGTTTTTGAGTGGCTGGTGCAAAAGCACAATGTTATGATGGAGGATTCAGCTTATTCTTTTTGCCAATACGTCCATTTCACCCCAGACTTATAGCCGATTTTTTTATAGAACTCATTATCACCGCCGGTCATGTGGGTCGCACCTAATTTTTTCGTTTTGCGGTACATTTCCGATAATGCTGCAGCCGCCAGACCTCTGTTCCGATACTCTGGAATCGTACAAAGAGGTTCCATATAAGCCAGTTTATTCTGCGGAGTCCACCACATTCCTGCATAGCATACATACTCACCCTGTTCATCCGCGATTATGACGCCAAGATCCATCGTTGCATGAGGGGCTGCCTGTAACTGGTAATTGTTTTGTTCATGTTGATAATCCCATGCGTCCTCAGCTTCTTCATGATGAAAGCCTTTCCGGCAGCACTTGCTTATTTTATCCATGTCATATTCTTCCGGCCTGACAAAATGAAAGCCTTCCGGCAACTGGTAGTCCAGTACATCCTCAAAATCAAATTGCATATCAGTTCGCTCATAGACCTGACAGTACCCCAGCTCTTTTGCAGCATTTATTAATGCGGTTTGTTCACTAAAAAGAATCAGTTGGTTTTTCCCATCTTTCTTGGGCATATACTCGTCTGCATAAGTTATCATCTCCGGGGCAAGTTCTTCATATCCCGGCTTTAGACTGAAATAAATATCTGTCACAGGGTTTTCATAAAAACAAAATGCCACAATCTCTCCATTCTCTTCCCAGATACGATCTTTGTAGGAACATGATATGTCCATCCAGCTGCAAAACGATGAAAAGGCATACTCAAAGAAAGGAGCCGCCACACCGTTTCTCCAATCCCTCTCATAGATGTTCAGCATAAACTGATAAATTTTTCCACAATCGCCCAATACGCTAAACTGTCTGGTTGTAATATTTTTCATTCGTCATCGCTCCTTCCGTTTAACGCTGCAATACCATTGTATGAAACGTATTGCAGGCCCGCAAGCAGAGAGAATGACTATAATCAAACTTACTACAAAAAGACGCCCGTGTTGCATCACACAGGCGCCTTACAATTAACAATATACTATTTTTTTGATTGTACTATATGCCAGACCATATTGATTGGCCAAAGCTTCTACGGAAGATCCCGATTGAAAAAGCCTTTGAATTTCTTTGTTTCTCTCTTGATAGAACATCCGTGAACCATTGACGGCTCCCCATTCTTTTTTTGAAGAGGTCTTTGGAATATACAGGATTTCTCCATCGACATACATTTGCAGTTCTTTCAATATGTGTTCCGGCAATCTTTCTGCTGCATTTGAATATTTCATCTTCACCGCTCCTTATTTATTTTAGATAAATAAAGTGCAGAAACAGCAGAACATATAGTTTTTCGCCCATACAGAATTCTATATGCCCGCTATTCTGCATGGGCAAAGGAGTTCTTGACTCCGTTTTGATACAACGCCTGTGCTTTTCGTCTCATAAAATAACTCCTTTCCTGTAAATTTTTTTATCGCTCATTGACGCACATATCATTCAGATATCTTTCTATGGATACATTATACTTTTCAGGATTAAGAAAATCAATCTTTCTTACTCTCAAATCTTATTGAAAGAGTAATTTTTTCTTTTTTGTATCTAACACAGCCCCTCTTCCAACAGGGAATATCGCATGATTAGAACCATGGCCGAAGTCGTCACAATAAGCCACAGGAATACAGTATTTTTCACCAAATCTTTCCAGAATTTCAAACAGCAGCGAAGGATCGTCGGAATAATGTCCAAACAGTAAGCCTGTTACTTGTTCCATTAACCGGCTTTGTCCTATACAAGTCAGAAACATATTGACATCCTGAAGGGATTGGAATTGATCTGATTCTTCAATAAACAATATATATTTCCTATCTGTTTGATAGGGAAAATAACTGTTTCCTAAAGTCAAAACAAAATTAAGTAAATATCCGCCAACAAGGACTCCTTCGCAGCATCCCTCTGTGATAGTATACCAATCACTATTGCTAATAAAGTCAGTCACATTTCCATCAATCAAATGCGAAATAAATTGTTTTCTATCATATTCACTGATATTATCAAATAATCCCGGAGTCTGCCCATAGTACGTCATTATGCCGGTCTGGGCATAGATAGCATTCAGTATAGATGTGCCATCACTATAGCTCAGAAAAATCTTTGGATTCTCTTTTATTTTATTATAATCTATATAAGGAAGCAGATCAACACTTCCATATCCCCCGCCAAAGAACACCATTTTTATGTTATCATCATATATCATCCCATTCAAATCATCCGCTCGCTCTTCTGTGCTTGCAGTATATCTATAGGTATCCTTATAAATATTCCTGCCGAATTTCACTCGGAATCCCAAGCTTTCAATGCCTTTTGCATACTTTTCATAATCGTTTCGATCTGCCACCCAGCTCGGTGATATGATGCCAATGACATCTCCGTATTTTAACAAATTCACAGGCTTCACATGGAATCTCCTTTCAAGCGCTGATTTGTTCAGTTTAATTCAAAAAAACCTTCTCATAGTCTTTTACATAGTACCTGATATTTTTGCGGCCTCTTTGAATGATCGTATGCCCTTCCGTTTCCAGCATTTCTTTTTGCGCTTCGATGCCTCCGGGATACTTTTCGTTTAACTCCCCATTCGCTTTCAGCGTTCTCCAATAGGGCGTTTTATCCTCGGAACGCTGATCACTTGCCCACGCTGCAATAGATACAAAAATACCGGCGGTAATCGGTTCTGTAAAATCCGCCCCGCTCAATTTCGCAAAATACTCACGGATTTTCCCGACTGTAATCACGCTTCCAAAGGGAATACGTTTCATCATTTTGTCATAGTCGATTGGCGGGGCAAAATACATTCTGCTTCCGCCATATTTTTCTATGCTCTTTTTGTCTGTGATCGTCTGAAATTTTGGCATATCCTTGCTGTCATTCAACATAGCGTTAAAATCTTTTTTATCTTCATTCGCCATAGCCACACCTCCTGCCATCAAGCATAGCTTGTTTTTGTAAGTCATGCAATGAGACAGTTTTGAAAAATTTTTTCCGCTCCAATCCATTTCCAGACAAGTAGGAATCTGCCTATTTCTTCTTTTGGGTTTTTGGTGTCAGAAGTTCTTTATACATAGCGTTGAACAGCCCTGTCAAAAACTCTCTGTCGTCCACTTCGTCCACCAACAACATCTCTTTTGCTCCCTGTCTCCCCTCATTCTCCGGCAGACTGAAATTTTACAGTTCATTCTCCGCAATATGCGACAGCATCCACCTGAAATTGCAATCCTGTTTCGCCCCCAATATGAGCAAATTCGGTCTGGATCGACTTTCTGACAGGATACTTCCCGTTAAATCTTTTCTTTATTACCTTTTCCATTACTGGAATATTCCACACATCCCGGAAAAGACAGTCCATTTGTACAACATTTTCCAGCGTAAGATCAAACAGACGCAATCTCTTCTCCATCTCGTCAAAGGCCCCGTTTATCTGTTCCTCCACGGTTCCGCCTACATTGCCAACACAATAGTTCAAAAAGCATAAATCACCCGCTTTGATGATTCCAGAGTGCGCGAAGTCCATATTAACATCTTTTCTAATGATATTACTCACAGTTTTTCTCCTTTTCGCCCTTCCTGTATTGTCCTCTGTCTTCCCGAAAAGAACATTTGTTCTGTTTTATTGTAACAGATTCATTCACGGCCTGCAAGACTATTTTTCTTTTTCTTCATCATGCAGATTGCAACTAACGTCACCACAATATAACCTGACAGAGATACGCTGGATGCTTCAATGTCAAAGGCGCGCTTTTCATCATCCTGAAATATTCTGTGAGTGCCGTATACTTCCGTAAATATGCTCCGCGGATCTCAATTATTTTACCGCTCTCCCGTCTTTCTGCAGGTTGCCAAATGCATTTTCAATTGGCCGGAGAATATATTTTTGGTTCGGATATCCCATTTCTTCAATCAGTTCATCCTCGATGAAACCATATTTTTGATAAAACGCCCTTGGAGCAAGCCCTTTCTCATCATCGGCACGAAATGTAGACACCGAAATCTCCCTGGTTCTGTCTAAATTTCGCAGTGCTTCATTCATCAACATCGACGCCACGCCGCGTCGCCGATGATCGGGAGAGACGCCAAGGCAGCAAATCATATTCCGGCCTCTGGAGAAAAGCATAACGCCCACGATCTTTGCATCGTCCTTTACGCAGATAGCCTGTCTTTTTCCCATAAACTTAAGAACGGTGGCTTTGTGTTCATCCAGTTTTTCCTGCGTTTCCAGGCCCGGAAAATTCCAGCTCATTTGACTTACAAGCTCCATCCAGTTTTCAATATCTTCCGGCTCACCATAAAACAACTGCATAATTTTTGTCCTTTGCTCTTTTTGAGAAGCAAAAATATATTGCCCTTACAAAAACACAGGGAATTGTACAAATTCGCCTCTTGTCTCTATCATCTTCAAAATGTCTTAATGCAGAACCTGTCCAAACATTATTTGCAACTCTGCCGCCTTGTCTGTACAGCAATAGCATACTCTCATCATTCACCAGGCAGAGTGGCAGGATAAAGAAAATTGAAAACGGGATAGACAGAGCGGCGGGATAGTCAATGCCTATCACCGCCGCCCTGCCTCAATTTCTATGCATTCTTCTTTTTCCTGTTTCGCTGCGCTACGGAACATCGGATCGCTTTGTACATTGCGGATGACAGTTCCGGACAATCTTCATCAAATTGAATTTCCCGTTCTGCCGCCGCCTTAACTTCCTCCAGCTGTTCCTGTGTAGGAGTTTGGCCATCCTTAATCGTAAAAGTTCTGGTCATAATAGAGCCTCCTTTCACTTTCCGTCGCCAATCTTGCAGAGATTAACCGGATACTTTCCCCTCGCTCGGTAAATACAACAAAAAGCACATCTCCGACCTTACCGATTGCAATATAGCGGTCTTCTTCTATACTATGTTCAAAATCATACATCTCTATGTAATACTCATCACGAAAAACGTATGAAGCCGTTTCAAGAGATATACCGTGTTTTTGGCGGTTGATACGATCTTTTTCATCGTCCCATTCAAATTTTAGTTCCATAAGTTTTTCTTCTTTCAAATCCGTGGTTTTTTCAATACCCCGATAAACGCCGTTTTATCAATTATCTTGTTGGTTTAAGTATAGCACATCTACCCGCCATAAAGCAATCCCTGTTCTATAGTCCGTTCCCCGTTTCCGTCCGCTCCATTTTGCGGCAAAACACTTCATGCCAAGCGTAACAATCCTCAACTCCCGTTTCGCCGCCTGTGTTATCCTCCAATTTAACACAAAAACTGCAATATCTTTTTATAAAAATCACATTTTCACAGAAGAGAAAAAAGGCGTGTTGAAAATGTCCGTGCAGCCTGTCACAGCTATCACGCCATCTGGAATTTCTTTATGATTTCGATTGATCCAAATAGTATTGATCCCCAGATTAGACGCCCCTTTGACATCACTATTTAAGGAATCGCCAATATGCACGATCTCTTGTGGTTTCATATTTGTTTCTTTCAAAGCCGTCTCAAACAGCTCCGGCCGGGGTTTGTACGATTTTGCATCTTCGCTTGTAAATACCATAACAGGCGCCAGATTGTGATAGTGAATTGCAGCCATAATATCGTCGGTATCTATGTTGGACACAATATAATATGGAATATCGCATAAAGCCAAAAAATTTGCAGCATCTTCAAAGATGGGCGGCTTTCTCCAATGTTCAAACATTCTTTTGCTCAATTTCTCAGCGCTGGCATTTGAGCCAAATTTCCTTAATGTCATTTCAAGCGATTTTATTTCTAATTCTCTCTGTGTTTGGAAACTATCTCCGAAAGAACTCATACATGCTTCCTGAAAAATCTTCCACCAATAGCTGCCAATGATCGATTTTTCCGCTCCGTCTCCGGTGCTGCTGATAATGTTAGTGATTTCATCAATTACAACACCATCTTCATGCACAATTGTTCCATAAAAATCAAAAAACAATGCTTTTATCATCAATAATCGTCTCCAGAAAAATCACGGTTTGCCGCTCTTATACTTATTCGGGCATAACACAAAAATGGAAAAGATCCATGATTTCCCTTGCTTTTCGTAAAACAGGCAATTCTCTGTTTGCAATAAGCTTTCCCAACCTTGTCTCCGAGCATCTTTCATATTCATTAAGCGCCTCTTTATAAGACAGTTTTAACGTTGACAAATGATAGCTCTCAATTTCATCTTGCGTCAAATTCTTCTCTCCAAAGGAAGATATTTTACACAAAAAATAATTGTTGATATTATGCCGATGGATCAGATTGTAATAGTCGCTGACGACCCCGATTTTACATATAATATCGACTTGTACTCCCAGTTCTTCTTTAAGTTCCCTTCTGATGGCGCAGGTGAGATCTTCCCCTCTTTCCACACCGCCTCCCGACGTCTCAATCAAAGTCGCTTTTCCAAATTCATCATCGCGAACAGCCCTTACAAAATAGTAATATCCCGCCATATCAAAAACGATCGCTCTCGCTATCTCTCTATCATGATCTATGTATTCAAATGGCCACTCCGTATCCCGAAGATCAAGTTTAAAGGCAGGTTCACCTATTGTTGATTTATCAATCATGAATATTCCCTCCGATTTTGATTTCCCTTTGAGAATATCAAAAATATCTCCGGCCTTCAACCACGCAAATTCAATCCCCAACAATGCTATGCATCCCAATCTCCCCACTTTTGTGTAATATAATCTTTTAACCATATAACTTTTATATGAAATTGCTTTATATGCCATAATTACACTTGTGAATCATTCAACCTCGCCCCAATATCAGATGCGCTATATAATACTCTCATTACGATAACTCTCTCATTCTCAATTACATAAAAAACTGAATAATTATCTACCACCAACTGCCTTATACCCATTGTCCGTTCCTTCTCAGATTCCACAATCCTAAATTTTTCCGGAAACATATTTAGCTCTTCAATAGCTTTCGCAATCCGATTATATTGTCCCATTGCATTTTCTGGTGCCTGGAGTTGTACCGCAATATAGTTATAGATTTCTTCCATATCCGCTAATGCGTTATCTGTGATCTGTACCTTATATTGCTTCATTATTAATGATTCTCCCTGAATTTCGCAAATGCAGAAACCGCATCCTGTAGCCTGCCCTCTCGCACATCATCATACCCTTCTTGTAATTTCGCATGAATTTCCTCTGATGTCATCATATCTGCATTAAGTACCGCCGGCGCATTTGGTATTGTTACAGCAAATGGTATCCCTCCTGTCAAAGATATTTGATTCAGATACATATCTATAGCCGTGGACATTGGAATCCCCAAGCGAGTCAACACCTCTTCTGCGCGCTGTTTTACATTTGGATTTACTCTTAAATTTAAAGTAGCAGTCTTTTCCATTGCATATCATCTCCTTTTTCTTATTGTAACGCTTTTGTCGTTACTTATCAAGCTCTATATGAAAATTCCAAATAATGAAGACATTTCCAGAACAGGATTCCCGAAATAGAGCAACCCATATAAAGCATTTATCATTTTACAACAATCCAATTTCCAGGCGTTTGACACTTCTTTGAAAGATCATTCAAAGTCCTCTGAAGACCGCCATAATATTTTCACTATTTTTTCACTATTTTTCACTATTTCAGTTAATAAAACCGGAAAATTCTTCCATGAACCTCCATATATGCTTGGTTACTAATTTACTCTCTTTCATAGAGACGAGCTACAAGATCATATCTATGTTTCTGCTGATCTTGATACAAAGAACAGCATCGATGTATTGCCTTCTGGATCATTTGCACACATCGGGATCTGAGATCAGGTATAGAGAATATGACGCATCTTTCGCATTTCCCTCATAATCTCGATAGCGCAGCCCATACTGTTTGAATGCCGCACTTTCAATCAGCTTTTTCGTGAGTTCGGGAACATCCTCCCTTGATAATGCGTCTTCTATATTCAACCATACCGCTTCGCTGTTCTCATCATTGTCCAACCGCGGCTTACCGGAAATGTAATCTGCGCAAAACACAATATACCAGTCATGCATATTGAAGCGAATGCCTATAATATGAAGCGGTTATCTCTACGTTCGTTTCTTCCATATATTTGCGCTTTAATGCCTGTTGAGGTGTTTCACCATAATTCACATAACCGCCCGGTATGATTAACATACCCTTTCCGTTACCGTATGTATGACGCACAAGCAGCACCTGATTGTCCCTAATCACAACGCCGGCAACGCTTTGTCCCCAATTTGTATTTTCGTTATTTATAGCCAGTCTCCTTTCCTTACCGAGCATATATCTCCGTTTATGGATCTTGGTTTGTATAATCCAAAATGTTTTGCTATTACATCGCAGACTTCTTCTTTGGTATCTATTCCATTATTCCCTCTGACAATCGTGAAAAACCGCTGTCAGATAAATCTTTCATTTCATCCCTGTGCATTATGTTTATTATGTTTTATGAATTAATTTCTTTATCACCTTTTCATTATCTCTCGCAAAGTCACTTAATTCATAGGATCTGATCCGCTGATTCACCATCAGCGGCTCTACAAATCCGTTTTTCGCCAGAACAGACAATCTGTTTATTACCGTTCTATTCGTCACACCAATTTCGCGGCTGACTTCGATTGGGGTAAATTCACCTTTATACTTCTTTATCAGGAACAGAAGAAGTTCCTTCTCCCTGCCTTTTAAATACGATAAACTATCCCTTATTTCATCTTCACAGGAATTTTCTGACAGTTCACAGACCTTGTTGGAATACAGCAATACCATCCGCAGGAAATATTTGATCCACACTTCCGGATGCGGCGGAGCATTTCTTCCCGAGTAATAAAGTGCCGGCAGCCCCATCTGTATTGATTCGTAGTACTCGTTAACGTCATAAGCAAAGTATTCCTCCAGGGAACCAATCCCATTAAACCCGTATCCGTTGATATCCAAAATGTATCCTGATAACAGACGCGCTGTTCTGCCATTCCCGTCTTCAAATGGATGTATTGTCACCAGTTGATAATGCACAACCGCGGCAACAATCAGCGGATGATCATTTGTGATATTTACATACTCAACTAACTCATCCAGCAACTCAGGTATATCACAATACTCCGGAGGGATGTAATCAGGATTGCCGGTCTGTGAATCATACACCGCAAACAACACGCCGGGAGGCATAGCCCCTCTTAATCCGATTTTTTCTTTAGACGCTCCCTTTTCAACATATTTTTGAACATCCAATATCAGTTTTTTAGAGAATTGCTCCTTCTTTTTTGCCTTCTCTTCCAAAAACTGAAGTGCAAGAAAATAATTACGTACTTCCTGTTCCGGTTTCAGGAAGTGTTTTCTTTCATCCATCTCTATCACTTCATCAACCTGCTTTTCGGACAGAGGATTTCCTTCAATTTTATTTGAAGCAAATGAACTTTTTTTCTTTGAATTTTTACGCAGCCTGCTTGCAACAGATTTAGGAAGTTTCACATCGGAAACCTTATATCTGTTTCTTTCAATCTCTGTTATATATTTCAGTATTTCATTTGTCAAAATCGCTTTTATCATCTTTTATTCACCCCAATAATATTATATCAGAGTCCTCTGAAAACCGCCATAAAATTTTCACTATTTTTTCACTATTTTTCACTATTTCAGTCAATAAAACCGGAAGCATCAGCAGATAGCTTCCATCGGTATGTTTCACGATGATCTCACAAACCAAAAGGAAAAGCCCTTGCGGGCAACGGTCAGCCTTACAGTTACGGTTTTTGCGCAAGATACAAATCTATGGTATCGTAAATATTGATAGTGCCGCCTGCTTCATTGACAGCTTGCCGCATTTCTGATTCAAACGTCTCTTTTAGCGTCGGATCCAGTGCGCGGTGGTCCGAATAGGTATTCAATAAATGAATATATTCGTCCGTATTCAATTTTCTTATGCGTTTATATAACCGATACGTTACATTTTCAAATCCATGCCGTGCCAGCTCCTGCGCCATGATAATACAATTCTCTTCGCCAAACTCCTTTTGTGTTTTACCGGAAGGCCTGAACTTATTGTAAATCTTTTTACTCGCTGCATTGCTTGGATCGTCGTCACGATTGGGGAAAGGATGATTCCAGAACAAAGCGACGCTGCCACCCTTTTTTAGGGAACTCATAATTTTTAAATATGCTTCTTCTCTTGGCAGCCAATGAAACGCGGTGGCGCAGTATATTAAGTCGCAGCTGTTTTCTTCAACGGGACAACTCATAAAATCCATATTGATGACATGGAAGTTGCCATATCCTTTGTATTTCTCCGCGACAAATGCACTCAGATTTTCTCCAAGCTCAATTCCTTTTACCCGGCATCCTAATTGAAGAAACGGCAGGGTAGCCTGCCCGGTTCCTATGCCGATTTCAAGCAATTTGCTGCCTGCCTTAATTTGAGAATATGAGATCACATCATCAAACAGCTTCTGCGGATATCCCGGCCGGTATTTATCATAATTTGCGGCATCTTCGTTAAAACTCCACTGTAACTCCATTCGCCGTTCCCCTCCAGCTTCAGATTCAATTTACCGGACAGATAATATCGCAGATGATATTTCACGTTATATCACACTCTTTCATCGGTAACGATATGCTCGATCCCTTTATGCTCTGATTGCAGATAAGCTTTCATAAACGAGGGGAATGCCTTGTATTGATCCAGTTCCCGTATAGGGATCCAGTGCATGGTCTCTTTTACTCCCATCGTATAGCTGTCACTGTTGAGCTCTCTTGTTCCTCTGGGCTTCATCAGAAAATACATCGCTATTTCGTGGCAGTCCATTCCCTTCAGTGAACCGGTGTTCTCATTAAAGAAATTTTCGTGGATCACGGCAAGATGGTCTATTTCGTATGCCACGCCGGTTTCCTCCAAAACCTCCCTCTTTACAGCCTCTTCCGCCGTTTCCCCTATATGAACGGCCCCGCCGATGGAATAGAAATAATCCTCTTTTTCATTCCCGGCAAACAGGACGTGTCCGTCCTCCACAATGATTGCAGCCGCCCGATACCTGAACCACCTGTTCCCGTCCGTAAAACCACAATTATGCTCCATGCTTCCTGTCCCTTCCTATTCCTTCCTGTCAATTTCTTTCCTGTCAATGTGCTATCATTTCTCAAATAGCGTCTGTTAAAAAGTAATTCCTCTTACCAAGTCCTATAGGATGTTTGAGCCTATATCCGAAAGCAGCCCGTGTTCCTGCCGGCCAGTTTCAAAACGCAGGCTACAACTCACGGCTTCTATTTTTGCCGTCATCCCCGGCGCATCTGCGAAGCCTTTACGCTTCTTCTCGGTAACTTCCTTTCTCCATATCAAGTTTCCATCGCAGGAGCCGGTAGATATGGCCGTCTCTGGCGTCCGTTTTATCCTCGCCGCCGACGAACGAGAAGCCAAGCGACCTTGCAAGCGCATTCGCCGCCGCGTTTTCCTCCCGCGCCGTATAGACAAATTCCGTTGCGCCGCGCTCATCTCTGCAAAACTGCATCAAGCCCCGGACGATCTGTTTTCCATATCCCCTGCGCACATAATCCGGCCCGACGCAGATTCCCGTATCCTCATAAGTATGCGGGCCTGTCTGCAGGACTCCCCCGAATCCTATCGCCCTGCCGCTTACCTTCTCATAAACCAGAAACGCATCATGCTCCTTCTGAAATGCGATCGTCCGCTCGATCCTGTTCCTGGCTTCCTCTTCGCTTACCGTCACCTTCCAGAGCATATATTTCGCGCTCTCCAGCCGCGACCAGACATTGAGATACATGTCTTTCCAATCGGAATACTTTGCCTTATCAAGAAACAGATCTTCTGTCGCAATCATAGTTTTCTCCCTGACAATCACCGTCCGGCAATCTCGATCCGGTCCATCACGCCCTGCGCGTCGATACCGGGATGCGTAAAGTAAATCTGGCAGATCTGTTCCGTCAGCACGCGGCTGACCCTGCGCGTCCTCACAATATGATCCACCGAACGCCCGCGGGCGAGATCCTTTACAACCGTCTCGACGATCCCCCGCAGTTCCCCGCTGCCAAACTCCGGGCAAAAACAATCCGAATCCGTGTCCTGCGCTTCGCCTTCCGACAGCCCGATCCGTCTCACTGCAAGACTCCCGCTCTCCCCGTCGATCTCCAGCATGGCCATGGTCGCCGGCCTCCCGAAGCGCCGCGGCCCGCCGCTCCCCGGATTCAGCCAAAGCCTGCCGTCCTCTTTCCTTTCCTCATACTTATGAGAATGTCCATAAATGATAATGTCAGCGTCCTCCGCTTCCGGGGTCATCTGCTTCTTATTGTGAACCATGTAGATTTTTTTGCCGTACAATTCAAGGCAGATCTCCTGCGGCAGTCCTTCCGCCCATTCCCTGTCGCAATTTCCCCGCACCGCGATCACGCGCGCACATTCCTTCAGCCTGTCCAGTGTTTTCTGATCCGCGACGTCGCCGCCGTGCAGGATCAGCTCCGCCGACCGGAGCAGTTCCGCCGCCTCCGGCCGCAGGATCCCGTGCGTATCCGATATCACCGCAATTTTGTGGATTGGCATACATTTCCTCCCTCAGAATTACAATGGAAACCTCTTTAATAGTATGCAGAATTGCCTATACCGAATTTATTCGGATATAGGCAAGTAAGGCAGACTATCTTAAGCATTTGCAACGCAAATTTCCAGCTCTTGAATTTTGTCGCCTACATCTTCAGGACAATGAGCGTCGGATGACGTGATAATTTTTACATTTTTCTTCTTCAGAACATGAAGTAAATCTTTATCCATTCCCAAAGAAGCGGTTTCCGGGCATCTTCGAGCCGCACCGCTGTTCTGATCCGCATACATATTACTATTTGAAAGCGCCTCCGCCAAACTTTCATAATAACCTAAAAGCGAAAAAGACGGCCTGTGACCAAATAGTTTTATTGCATCCGGATGACCGATCCCATCGAACAGTTTACTTTTTGCCAGTGAAACAGAGTCTTCAAAATACCTGCGGTATATCGTATCCACATCCATTCCAATCCAATGTTCAGGCTTATGGTCGAAGGCGAATCCATCAACAAAATGAATGCTGCCCAGCAGAAAATCAAACCCCTTGTCTTTCGTCATCTCTCCAATAAATGTCTCATACTCTTTGAAGTAACATATTTCAAGTCCAAATTTTATCATGACAGGATACTTTTGTTTTCTTACCTTCTCAATGAGTGCAAGGTACTCCGGAATCTTATGCTTTCCTGCCTTTCTTTGAAACCAATCAGCCACATAATTGCTTTGTGCGCATACCGGATCGTACATCGCCATAAACTCTTCAAATATGTAACAATGTTCCAGCAAGCGAATTTCATCAAGCTTCCTTTCAACTGCCCTGTTTACGAATTGTTCCACCCATTCTAACGAGTAATCCCCACGTTCAATATGAATATGTCCATCAATCATTTTTCCCTCTCTGTCATCAGTCTGACACTGTTTTCGGCCTATCTTTACCAATCTTTATCAATCCCTACAAAATAATATCCATCTCATGCCATTGCTCGCCGCCCCATTGAGATGCGGATTCGCCAAGATCCCGAAATCCGAACTTTTTGTACATCTTCACCTTATCCGCGTGACAGGTAAGAACCATTCTCCGGACTCCCTTTTCCTCTTCCCTGCGGCAATAATTAAAAACAAGTTCCCGTCCCAGTCCCTGTCTCCTGTACTCCGGCAGCACGTCGAGCCCCAGCAGCATAATAGTTTTTCCATCCGGGTTATGTGTTGACGCATCCGTGAAAAAATCATCCCGGAAGGACGTTTCATTCGTGGCAATGCCGTTCAGAAAGCCTGCAAGCCTTCCGCTCTTTCGGTCAACCGCCACAAGAAATAAATCTCCTGCTGCCTGGATACGTGCCAGCATATGCTCCTTAAGACAGGCCTCATTCGGCGGAAAACATACCGCCTCAATGTCCGCCGCTTCCTCTGCTTCCTCCGGCCGGATGCTCCTGAATTCAAAGCGCTCATAAAGCGGCTTATCCTCTATCCCGATTTCATTCAGGATTTCTCTCGCCTTAAGCCTGCCCTTCTCCGTCATATAAGCGTATTTACATCCGCCGCCCCGTCTCCGCTTCACATTAATGATCAGTCCCTGCTCGTCCAGCCTGTCTATCGCGTCAAAGTCATAATTCTTCCATGCAATCTCGTCATACCGCCTTCCCTCCCCATCCGGAAAGGAAGTCAGGTAAAGAAGGGCCAGCGCCAGCTCGTCGATTGCTTCCTGTCTGCTTTTTCTGTTCATATTTATCACTCCATTGTCATACTGTCCACTTCAAAATTTCCTGTCTGTCAAAACAAGAAATTCTCAATCACTATCTCAACAGCATAAATTTTATTATCTAATTGATACCCCTTAATACTTATGTTCTTATTTATCTCCATATCGTCTTTGGCAGCCTCTCTGATTTTAACTTTATCCCCGTTCACATCATATATGTCCTTCCACATATATTTTGTCGTTTCAGTTATATATACCGTCTGAATATCAGGGTCTTCAACATTTATGCTTGCAATGCCTGTTCCATTTCCAAAGTCTTCTTCCTGCATTTTGTTTATGATAATACTCGAATCAGACAATTCTGTTATCACCCCATACAGATCAAGTTCATCACCAGATTCCGCTTTATTATCTTCCTTGTCAGAAACAAGGTCCTTCTGCTCATCATCCAAAATAATATTGACCCGATCATCGTTAGTCAATTTCTTTGATAGAGCATTATCGTTTTCTGATAAATTGCTCTGATTTCCCCGGTTGGTAATTCCAAACATAATGCCAAAGTAATCAACCGCCAGGTATCCTGCTGCCAAAAAACCAACCGCTGACATTACAATAGTCACCATGTATCTTTGCGTCTGCTTTTTATAAGTTATTCGTTTTATTCCCTGAAAAAATAAAAATCCTAATGTTACCCCTGATAAATTTAATATGATATCATCTATGTCTGCGCTTCCTAAATATAAAAAATACTGTAAAATTTCAAATAAAAAGCTTGTGAAAAGTGCTAATAGTATGACGATTTTCCATTTGCGGCATTTTTGATACAATAACGGGAGGAAATATCCAAAAGGCGCGAACACAAGTATATTCCCGATAATATTGTTAAAGCCTCTGGAAAAATAGCCACTAAACATCAATTTTGTAAACTCTGAAATTGATCGAAACGGTATGATGTTATAAGAATGAAACCCCGACAATTCTCCTGCGATAAGCATGTTGAATGTAGATATGAATCCCCTGTATTTAAAGAGAATAATTTTTATCAAAAAAAGAACGTAAATAACAAAAATAATCTGACAACAGACTCTCAAATAGATTTTTCTTTTATCTTTCATACAACTATACTTTTCCCCATAAACAATCATTTACAAGTTTCCGGATCTATCCGTATTTCCTTACTTCTCTCCGATCATTTTAGCACCTTGCTTCATCTGCAATATTTAGCAATGCAATAATGTACTGTCGATAAACTCGAAAAACGGCTTCTTATTGACCTTATCCGCATTGTCCTTATACCACATAAACGATTCTTTTAACCCTTTATACAAATCTTTTTCATCCGGCATCAATTCGTGCTGTTTCGATACATCAAGATAATATTCATAATCGTAAAAGCTAAAATATTTTCGTTGGTCGATATCCGCATATACATGGTTTATTTTGGCCTCTTTCCCAACTACACTGTAGCACATCTCCACCCACTGCAGGATCGATACCGCGTTCCGATTTCCGACATTAAAAATATGGCATTGCGGCTTTTTCATCAACAGAATATCAATGAACCTGCATAAATCTTCTATATGAAAAAACTGTAATTTCATCCCGCCGTCTTCAGGCACATAAAAGCATCCGTCTCGCAGTTTTGCAGGCAGCCGTTCTGCGATGGGCGGGAAGGCCAGATAGTGATTTTTTCCTCTTCAATATTTTAAATTGGAATAATGTGATATAAATTATAGCCGTCAGCGCATGATGCGTCAAGGCTGTATCATAAGGTCAAGACCCGCCAACTGTATCATAAGGTCAAGACCCGCCAACTCTTATAATAAATTCAATTCCATATCCTCGACAATTCCCATAAGATTACGAATGGATTTCCCCTCTTCCACCAGTCTCTTTAATTCCTGCTTGACCTGAAGGTAAGATATTTTTGACGGAATAATGTCATCCACAACTCCCGGAAACTTTTCCGCCAGATTGTCTATCATGATCTTCACAAGATTTTTATTCAGAATTTTTGCGTAATATTTATCGCAGATTTCCGCAACATCGTCTATCATTTTGTTAAAGGGCGTTTCCTCCCCGTCCAGAACAGATGTAAGCAATACATCATCGTAAGAAATTATCCTGTAAGCATTTTCGTCCAGTTCCACGTTATCTCTCATGCGCAGAAGCGGCATCAGCTTTCCTGTCTTTCCCACAAGGAGCATCCTTCTCTTATGCACATAATCTGTTACCTGTCCTGACTCGAAATAGGGCAGGAGCCCCATACCGAATTCCAGCACCAGCGGTTCCGCGATCATATTATTCCTGATTTCCTGCTCCGCGGCAGCATTTCCATTCTCAACTACCTTTTCTTCCACGCCGATCAGCTGATTTGCGGAGATCCTTAAGACTTTACAAATCCCTGCCAGCAAAGAAACATCCGGAAGCCCGTTCCCTCTTTCCCATTTGCTGACTGCCTGCGCGGTTACGCCTATTCTTAACGCAAATTCCTCCTGTGTCATTTTGCGCATCTGCCGATATTTGCAGATCGTTTCGCCAATATTCATATCGCACCTCCTGAATCTATTTTGAGTCTGTCCCGAATCTGTTTTCCAGTGAAATCATACCGCACCTCGCTTTTGAAGTAAAGCAACATCACGTTGACCGGAACTAAACCTTGTTTAAAAAAAGATATTGACAAACGCATCAAAAGCGCATATACTGTACTTATCGAATAAGTACGCTAAATACAAATGGCACGCAACAGGGAGTAAATCAATGGAGATCATCATAAGCAACAGCAGTGATAAGCCTATTTATGAGCAAATATGTATGCAGATCAAAAATCTGATCATGAACGGGACCTTATCTGCCGGTGAAGCTTTACCGTCCATGCGGGCGTTGGCCAAAGACCTGCACCTCAGCGTTATCACAGTCCAAAGAGCTTATGAAGATTTGACCCGCGACGGGTTCATAGAAACCGTATCCGGAAAAGGAAGCTTTGTCGCGGCCCCAAACAGGGAGTTTATCCAGGAGGAACAACTGCGTGTGGCGGAAGAATTGTTACAAAAGGTTGCGGAAATCGGCAGAGCGCACGGAATCAGTTATGAACAGATGACAAATATTCTGAAATTGTTTTACGAAGAATAATCAGGAGGCAGCAGTATGGAAGAAAACAGCATTTTCGTACGGGATCTATGCAAACAGTTTGACGGCTTTTTGCTGGACCATGTTTCATTTCAGGTCCCGAAGGGCAGGATCGTCGGCTTCATTGGCGAAAACGGAGCGGGAAAGAGCACAACCATTCACCTGATACTGGATGAATTAAAAAGGGATGCCGGACAGATACGCATTTTAGGTAAGGAAAACACAAATTTTTCTGTCAGGGAAGAAATCGGCGTCGTCTTTGACGAATGCAATTTTCACGACGTATTGAATGCGTACGATATTGAAAAGATATTGTCCGGCATATATCGTTCCTGGGACAGCAGCCTTTACAGGCAGTACCTGAAAAAGTTCAAAATTCCCGAAAAAAAGCAGATCGGTTCCTTTTCAAAGGGAATGAAGAGCAAGCTGTCCATTATCTGCGCCATGGCGCATAAACCGAAGCTGCTGATTTTAGATGAGGCGACTACGGGGCTTGACCCGGTTGTGCGTGATGAAATACTGGATTTGTTTCTGGAATTTATACAGGATGAGGAATGTTCCATTTTCTTTTCCTCTCATATCACGTCGGATATCCAGAAGATCGCGGACTATGTAATCCTGATCCATCAGGGCCGGATTATCTTTGAAGAACAAAAGGACGACCTTATTTATCATTTTGGGATCCTCAGATGCGGGAAGGAAAAATTTGCTTCCCTTTCCCCGGAGGATTATATCATCCACAGGACAACAAACGTCAGTGTGGAATGCCTTGTCCGCGATAAGGAGGCAATCAAGCGAAAATACAGGGATGTTGTCGTTGACAACGCATCTCTGGAAGACATTATGCTTTTTTACATCAAAGGAGGCGCCGCATGAAAGGATTAATTTATAAAGAAATTACCATTTTTCTTAAGGGAACAGACAAACGACTTTTTCTGATTGCGGGCGGTGCGATTGTTTTGCTGATGGTTAAGACCGGCGTTTACGCAGGACTGCTCGCATCCATTATGTTCGCCGTATCAATCGGCATTCAGAACGTAACCGGCTTCACGAGCGACGAAAAAGTGGATTGGAAAAAGTATGAGCTGACACTTCCGGTAAATGCCGTTTCCGTGGTGACAGGCAAGTACATTTCCGTGCTCTGCACACTCATAGTAAGCCTTACGGGAAGCATGCTGTTCAACCTCATATCCAGCATTGCGCATCAAAGCTTCAGCGGCGTTTTCTGGGGGATTTCCGCCGCCGTGTCTGTGATTATTCCGCTGTTTTGGACGGGGCTTTCTCTGCCGCTGGCCTATTGGTTTGGGTATCGTTCCGCGCAGGTCATGGGCGTTATCGCAGTATTCCCCATGTTCTACATAATAAAATATTTTGAAGACGGAGCCGGAGGATTTTCCGCCATGGCGGATTCCATGCTCTCCTGCGTCGCTTTCGCAGGAATTGCGGCGATTGTTCTCTTTATTCTTTCCATGGGAATCAGCGTGATCGTTTATAACAGAAAAAGGTAGAGCCTGCTGCCCAGTCACCAGCCACTACTTCAGGTGGTGGCTGGAATCGGTCTCCTGCTTTTTCTCCAGCACTCGGACCAGTTTGAATGTGAAATTTCTTTTCAACAGTTCTTATCTTATACCTGTTTTTACTCTTTCAGGCAAATAACATGTCCATTTTCATCATCCATATCGTACAATTCCAATCTTTCTATCCTCAGGTAAAAATATAAAATGCCTCCATTTATCAACTTTTCCTTCCATTTTTCCCGTTGTTCTCTTTTCATACGCGGCTTCCTGACAGGTGAATCCGCCACATCATTTAAAATAATTTCACAAATATACTCCTTTTCTCCATATTGTATCTTAATATCCAGATCATCCTCATCAAATAAGAGTTCATAAGGAATGGCCAATTCCTGCAAAATAAACAATACTTTTTGAAACGCCTGGCCTGCTTTTGATTTGCCGCATCTGTATGCATCATCCATCTGATCTGGCGTCAATAGAGAAAAACAATCCTGCAAAAGAGCCTGCAGTCTCTTGCCTAGGTTGTCTGGGAATTCCGGAATTCGAGAAAGCCTATCGACCATTTTTTTAATCTCTTCCTCATTTTTTCGAGATTGCTCCTGCTGTTTACGCATATCTCTGTAAAATTTTGCATTCAACTTTAAGCTTTTTATGTATTGACAGCCCTCAGGTGTATTGCCTATCACGCGATAATAACCATTTTCTCCAAGGCATTGCACATGGGGCCTATTTCCGGAATATATATCATCCTTGCAGGGATCCAACAGTAGACTGATGGACATATTCGATTTAGTACCATTGCACTTAGAGCAAGCATAAACCATGTTGTCGTAAGCATCATGGTCCAGCGGTTGTTTTGAAGCGACAGCCACAAAATGATCCTTTTCAAAAGCATCTTCCAACTGAACACCCGTATCCTGCTCCCGCATCCCACAATATGCACACTTAAATTGAAAATCATTGCGCAAATACATTTTACATTTTAAATGTCCATACCGCACCCAGCGTCTTTTTCTGATGTGATCCATGGCTCTCCTCTCTCAATCCATGCCTGTAATTTGCTTCAGCTCTTTTATCAATTCCTCTTTCTCCCTATTACGCTGCTCCATCTCTGCCAACACCTTATTATCACACCTTAACTCACACGCTCTTCTTACTTTCTGAACAATTTCATTGACCTTTCCAGGATCCTTCATCTCCTTTTTGGTCAACTGAAAATCGTATGCCCCCAACTCATCTTTGTATTCTTCCAATGTATAATTTGTAAGCAGGATAGCATAGATCGTATTGTCTTGTTTGCGAATTTCCCTCAGCGCATCGCTTCCCTTATATAGCACTTTTTGCTTATCCAACTCATGGTCAATAATCAAAAAATCAATTTGTCTTTCCACAATAATCTGATAAAATTCTCCCGGTTTTTGTGGAAATTCTTCCAGACCCTCAATACAGATATCGTTAAACTTCTCTAATCTGGCCTGAAGTACGGTAACATTGCTGGGATCGTCTTCTATATACAAACCTTTAAGCTGTCTCATAATTTATATTATTCCTTTCGCCTCATTCCATATACCCCATTACGGCTGCACCTCTCTGTTAAACACAATTAAAAATCTGGCGCCGCCTAACGTCTTTGAATCTAATACCTTTATTTCCCCGTTGTAGCTTGTCACGATATCCTTTACAATATTCAGGCCAAGTCCCACGCCATCTTCTTTTGTGG
This sequence comes from uncultured Acetatifactor sp., assembly GCA_947586055.1. Classification (GTDB taxonomy): domain Bacteria; phylum Bacillota; class Clostridia; order Lachnospirales; family Lachnospiraceae; genus Acetatifactor. The sequence continues at coordinate 24,460 of CANPXL010000056.1, forward strand.
TAACAAAAGCCTGAAATATCGTTTCCCGTTTTTCTGCAGGGACTCCCGGTCCACTGTCTTCAAATTCCAAAAAGATATGTTCCTCATCCTGACTGAAGCATATATGGATGACACGTTCTACATTTCTTTTTAATTGTTCAAAAGCATTCGTAATCATATTGATGATGATAGATTCCAAATCTATCTGGCGCATTGAAAGCCTTATGTCTTCTTGAGAATTCCATGTCATTGTGATCTGAAATTCATTCAGCATACCGACATACAGCTGACATATATCATTCAAAACCTTGCCAAACTCCAAATTTCTTTCCGTTTTTCTTTTACGCTTTCGCAAGAATTCTACGATCATAGAGCTATAGCCCTCTATACGCGCGAAATCAGACTTTAGGATATCTGTAACATCGGCAAAATACCTGTTTTCTATTGTTGGTATTAGATCCTCAAAATATGCAATGCTGCTCCCGATCCGGGAAATGATATCCTGTGTCTCATGTCCAAAATTACCTGTCAATATACCAAGCGTAGCGAGATTCTTATACATAGACAACGTACTTTCCTGAAACTCCAGCACACTTTGATAAGCTGACTCCGTCTGCTCATACTGCTCCTCTTTTTCTTTTTGGATACGTTCCTCCTCCTGTTTCCATTTTTCAAACGCACTCTGTATGACCTTTGCAGATGCTCCTTTTCTCACCAGACTTATTGTATTTCGAAAGCGTCTCTCCTGTTCTTTCATATCAGCTTCCGATTTTTGCTGTTGTTTCTTTTTATTATCTTTTGCTTTCTCCAGATCAGACCTGGCCTTCTTTGCAGCCTCTAATCTCACGTTGGAAATCACAGCAATACATTTCAGGATAAACTCTTTTAATTGTTCATACGCCTGATTTTCAATAATCCCTTCTCTATTTGTAGCATCAATGAGCAATGGATTCTTGTCATCTGTAATCCTGACTACTCCGATGGTTTGGTTATTACCAACTCTGTATGCATGAGTGTCTTTTACCTTGCTGTTATCCAATTCCAGCCAGTCGTTGCCAATGTCCCCATAAGGCTTAACCCTGAAATTATCCCTATATATCTTAATACCACAATAAGTATCTAATACGCGCAGTGCAAATCTGTAGTCAAAGGTTTCATTCCTCATATGGGCAGAATCCCTTAAAAAATAATATAGTTCAAAGGATATTTCGCCGCAGAGCAACGGCATATCATAATTTTCCGTAATTTCCTTTCTGTTTCCGTCATTATCCTGATACCTGATAAAAGATCGCTTTCCCTCATCTGTGATCCCAGCATCTAATTTTGCATGTCTCATACGCAAAATATCGTTGACCGACATTTCTTCCGGAATCTGAAACTGATCCGCCACCAGTTCAATATGAAAAGGGTCTTTCTCGATAAACTCCGGTGCTACAAGAAGTCTCAGTTCCTTTTGGAGTTTATCTACATCCTTCTGTCTCCAGTCATCCCGCAGACGCTCCAACACTAACACCATTCCTGTGATTTTCGTATTTCCCTCTGAATCATGCTCCTGCCTCTTTTTTAATTTTTCCAGTTCTTTATAAGATGTCTCATCGTTCCTGTCTGTTATCTCCTCCAAGGTATTTGCAATTTCATCAATGCTATATTCTATTCCTTCCTTTTTTTTCAGAACAGGTAAGACATTTCTTTCGATTCCGGACAATATATGCTGTTGAAACAAGAGTTCATAATCGGCAGTTACATCTGCATATTCTTCTACCGTCTGTCTGTCCTGTTCGTCCACATTAGGCAACAGCAAATAATATTCCAGCTGGTTCGCAATATATTTCGCTGCGGAAACATCCCTGCCTGCCTGCAGTATCCTAATTCTTTGCTGCAGTGCTTCAATTGATATCTCCTCATATCTGTTCCAGTTAATAAAGACTTTAAAGTCTTCATTTTTTGTAAAAGAGTAAATCGTGGCTTTCTCAGCAAGTCTCTCCACAGAAAAACGTCCAATTCCTTTTTTTCCTGTCCGTTTTCTACCGTTAGGCGTATAAGGTTCGCCCACCTTATTGTTGGTCCCTATGACCATCCACTTCTTTTCAAATTCCTCCTGAGTCATTCCACTGCCGGTATCAATCACCACGATCCTGCTGTATGGCGTATTGGCACCTTCAATCCTGATCTGAACGCTTCCCGCATCCGCATCATAAGAATTTTTGACAAGTTCAATTAAAGCAGTGACAAAATCTGTCACCAGCTCCCTTCCCAATTGTCCAATATGTCTTGAATTTGTTTTAAAAAAAAGATCTTTTGCCATACATGCTCTCCGCTAAAACCTATATTCACTGATATCGTGTACAGAAATTCTATAAGACGATATAGTAGTAGGCGTTCCTACTTCCTCCACATATCGAAAGAAAAACTTGCTTTCCAGCACTTTTTTTGCCTCACTCAGTGGTAATTTTTTATCTGGATTCACCGTAATAAAATAGCCTGCATAAGGTATAGTGTCTGCTCCAGCAATAAAGGTTTTGGTAGAACTGGTCAAAACCATAGGAAGGATTAATTTTTCCGAAAAAATTTGAGACAGTGCCTGACTTCGTCCATATTCAAACCATTTCGCCTTCTTGTCTGCTTTTCTATTGGATAAGCCTTCCTTAAATTGCCATAAATATTTTTGTGCCTGTGGAAATTGTTTTTTAAATTCAGCTTCCGTATAATGAGCAACTTTTCCGTTGATCCGCTTATATGGAAAAATAATTCTCTGCTCCGGCTTTCCTTTTTGCATTGCCCGATTACTCTTTGTGCTGACAGCAGGCATAGTAATCTGTTTTTCTATCTTTTGATTGCTAACAATATAGTAATCATCCTCTTCCGTATCTTCAGAAAACAAAAATGCCTTGTTATATAAGGTTGCTATACTGTTATGGATGCAATAATAGTCTCCAAAACGCCTGTTTCCCTCTTCGTTTTTTTCAAAGATCCATTTTTTACCATCTTTATCCAGATGAAAGCGCTCTAATCTAAGGGTAATTTCTGAACGGACATTTTTATACTCGACCTGATCCGGAACATTCTGATTTTCACATACTATCATAGCTGTAGAGCAAGTGATGCCAGGAAACACATCAATGTTGCTATAATCGAAGATCTTTACAACATAATCCCTCAAAAATGCTCTTAATCCATCTGCAAATTTATTTCTGAAAATACTGAAAGGAATCAAATAGATCATCCTTCCCCCTCTGGCCAAAGACCTGCAGCTAGCCTCCATAAAAGCATAGCAATAATCTATCCGTCCTTTTTTACAGACAGTAAAATGCTTTTTCAGATAATCTCTTTCTTCCTCCTGCAGATCATGATAAGTAATATACGGGGGATTGCCTACAATAAAATCTATATTTTCTTCTTTACTTTTTAAAAAGTCTTTATTTTTTATATTCCAATGTACTTTGGGCAGATCATATTGGGTGAGCAAGATGTTTAAATTGCCAATACATATATCTATCTTGATTGGATCAATTTCGTATGCCACAATATCCCGTTCCAACCCTCGAACGACGTTTTCAGCCGTATATCCATTTCTTAAGGCATCTTGAACATATCGCTTAACAATTTCTATCAGTATATTCCCTTCACCACAAGAATTCTCCAAAACCTTTTTACCCCATAAATCCTGCTCATATCCTACATAGTTAAGCATTTGTTCCACATATTTGGCCGGCGTAGGAACCTGACAATTCTTATTCTGTTTTGCCATAACGATGTTTAGCCTTTCTAACTTACACACAGCCATTATATACTGCTTATTACATTTTATCATAGGCCACAAAACACGTCAATCATCCATGTACCTGAGACGCCTCCGGTTATTATCAATTCTTCAAATCCATTCTTTCATTACAATCTGGATATTTTATGTATCGTATCTGCCCCTCCGATAACAGTTCCCTTTTATGTCTGCTTTTCCAACCCATATATGACTTACAATATCTAATCAGTTGCGGCTTCATTTCTTGTGACATCAAATTTACTGTCTCAACAACAGAATTTGCCAGTTTCTTTATTTCTTCATTCTCTATTCTTTGCCCCTTCAGCATATCAAGATTATATCTATGTCGAGCAATTTCCTCTTCCATTTGCATTGTTTTTTCATTACGTTGTTGCTGCTCCATTTTGTCAACATTAAAAATTTTTCTATATATTAAATCTCTTTTCAGAAAAGTGTCCCTACTGCTACAACACCCATTAAAAGCCGCGAAATACTGCATTGTAGCTCGCTTCATTTAATTCTATTCAACTATTATTTTCTGTTGATCAGGCGGTTAATAAAATTCCTCTTGATTTTGCTGCTGTTTTCGTAACTAGACGCCGTCCCCCCCTCCAAAATACTCTGAATCATCGACGTCAGCAGATACTCCGAACAAAACCCGACAAATCCCTTCTGAGATTTCAGGCAGGAAAACAGCGGCCTTTCGTCTGCGCCTCTTGTTTGCGCCGTTGACTTTGCAAAGCATCATATTGAAGGGGCATAAACCGCATTTCGTTTTAAAACGATGATCAGAATGCTCCTCCACGCGGTCCCTCACCCATTCTGCGCTCCCGCACATCCCGGGCACCGGGCGCAGCCTTCGCCGGCCTGGCTCGCCGTCAGATCGAAGGGGCTGGTCAGCAGACACACCGCCTGAGCCGATATTCCTTCTCCCGCTCCCGTAAAGCCGAGCCCTTCTTCCGTGGTGGCCTTTACGCTCACATACTCCGTCTCCATCTTAAGCGCCCCGGCAATATTTTCCCGCATTTCGTCAATATACGGCCGCAGTCTGGGTGCCTGCGCGATGACGGTGGAATCAATATTCTCGATGAGAAATCCCTTCTTCTCCAGCAGCGCGCCCACCCGCCTTAACAACTCCAGCGAGGAAATCCCCCGATAAGCGGGGTCCGTGTCCGGAAAATGCTTCCCGATATCCCCTAACGCCGCCGCTCCCAGCAGGGCGTCCATGATGGCGTGCAGGAGCACATCCGCGTCCGAATGCCCCAGCAGCCCCCTTTCACAGGGAATCTTAACGCCCCCGAGGATCAGCTCCCTGTCCGGCGCCAGCCTGTGTACGTCATAACCCGTTCCAATTCTCATAATATCCTGCTTCCGCCCTTCCCTGTCGTCAGATATCCCGCGGCGGACATCGGCGCAGGGACAGCCTTGCCGCCCCGCCTCATCGCCCGCGGAAAATGCGCAAAAAATCGAAAAAGCCCTCCATATAACTATGAAAGGCTTTTCGTAGCGAGAAAGGGATTTGAACCCCCGACACCGCGGGTATGAACCGCGTGCTCTAGCCAACTGAGCTATCTCGCCGTATGTTCCGGCTTCGCCGGAGTGGAAGTTATAGGGCTCGAACCTATGACCCTCTGCTTGTAAGGCAGATGCTCTCCCAGCTGAGCTAAACTTCC
>CANPXL010000057.1 GCA_947586055.1 uncultured Acetatifactor sp.
CAATGCTCTTTTTATTTGCAATCTCCCGAAAAAATAAGGTTTAGTAACAAAAAATCTAGGTAAGATTTGACACTACCACAATTTATGAGGAGGACGAAAAAATGAGTAAATATACGGAGAACTATGCGGCTGCCGCTGCGGCGAACGGCCTGCGGTATGACGAGACGAACAGGGTGATATACGGACAGAAGGACGGATACGATCTGCTGATCTATGCGGAGGACAAAAGCTATCCTTATGTAATGACCATCGACACATCGGCAAAGCGCGTTTCGGGGGGGCTGACCAAGGAAGAGAGCAAGGAACTTGTCAAAAGCTGTAAGGGACTGACCGGCGTTGAATCGGACGGCAATCTGGTAAAGGCGAAGATGTTTCTGCGCGCCGGCGCAAAGCAGGAAGCCCTGATCGAAACTCTGCGGGAGAGCATCAGCGCCCTTACGGCATTCCTGACGGGCAAGGGGTATACGCCCTGCTGCAGCGTCTGCGGCCAGAACGTGGAGGTGTCGGGATTTAAGGCAGGCCTTTCCTATATGCATCTGTGCCCGGAGTGTGAGGGCCAGATGAGGAACAACGTGGCGAACGTGGCGGAGAAGCAGCGCGTGAAGGACAATGTCCCGGCGGGGATTGTGGGAGCGCTTGTCGGCTCTCTGCTGGGGTTGGCCATCATCATCCTCATCGGCCAGATGGGATACGTGGCGGCGGTTTCCGGCGTGGTGATGGCTTACGCGTGCCTGAAGGGGTATGAGCTTCTGGGAAAAAATCTGACCGTAAGGGGCGTGGTGATCTGTGTGGTCATCATGTTGGCCATGACTTATCTGGGGAACAGAGCAAACTGGGCGTTCACAGCAGTCCGGGAGCTTTCCGAGATTACGGATTATACCTTTATTGACTGGTTTCGGGAACTGCCCGGCTTGCTGAGAGAAGTCGGTGAGACGGCAAGCTACCTGGGATCCCTGGCGTTGACGTACCTTTTTGTGCTGGTGGGAGCGGTTCCTATCGTATGGGGCAGGCTTAAGGACAGGAAGGCAAGCCGGAGCATGATCAAAATCGGATAAAACAGGGGCGGACGGCAAATTATAAAGGAAATATTAAATCTCTCATTTGGGATTTACATAAGAAAACGGGAGAAAACGAAAGAAAAAAAGAGATATAACCAGAACAGGATATTTAAGCGGGCGCAAATGTATTTGCAAAGGCCTGCATATAAAACTAATATAGGTCTTGTGATTAGCACTCGAATAAATTGAGCGCTAACAAAATGAATTACAGGAGGCAATGAAGATGAAATTAGTACCTTTAGGCGACAGAGTTGTATTAAAGCAGTTGGCAGCGGAAGAAACCACGAAGTCCGGCATCGTTCTTCCCGGCCAGAACAAGGAGAAGCCCCAGCAGGCCGAAGTGGTGGCGGTAGGCCCCGGCGGCGTTGTGGACGGCAAGGAGATCAAGATGGAAGTCAAGGTCGGAGATCAGGTGGTTTATTCCAAGTACGCGGGAAGCGAGATCAAGCTTGAGGACGAGGAGTACATCATCGTAAAGCAGAACGATATCCTGGCAGTGATCCAGCAGTAAGAAACGGGATCTACAGAAAATTATTAAGTATGGAGGCAAAATCATCATGGCAAAAGAAATCAAATACGGAGCAGAAGCCCGTGCAGCATTGGAGTCCGGCGTCAACCAGCTGGCTGACACCGTGAGAGTGACCCTTGGACCCAAGGGAAGAAATGTAGTTCTGGATAAGTCTTACGGCGCACCCCTCATCACCAACGACGGCGTGACCATCGCAAAGGAGATTGAGCTGGCGGACGCTTTTGAGAACATGGGAGCGCAGCTGGTAAAGGAAGTCGCAACCAAGACCAACGACGTGGCGGGCGACGGCACCACAACCGCAACCGTTCTCGCGCAGGCAATGGTCAACGCAGGCATGAAGAACCTGGCTGCCGGCGCAAATCCCATTATCCTGAGAAAAGGCATGAAGAAGGCCACCGATTGTGCGGTGGATGCGATCGCCGAGATGAGCCAGAAGGTGAACGGCAAGAACCATATCGCAAGAGTGGCTGCCATTTCCGCGGGAGACGAGGAAGTCGGCCAGCTTGTGGCTGACGCGATGGAGAAGGTCAGCGGAGACGGCGTGATCACCATTGAAGAGTCAAAGACCATGCAGACCGAGCTGGATCTGGTGGAAGGCATGCAGTTTGACAGAGGATATATTTCCGCATATATGGCTACCGACATGGACAAGATGGAAGCCGTTCTGGAGAATCCTTATATCCTTATTACAGATAAGAAGATTTCCAACATTCAGGAGATCCTGCCCCTGCTGGAGCAGATCGTGCAGTCCGGCGCAAAGTTGCTGATCATTGCCGAGGATGTGGAGGGCGAAGCGCTTACCACGCTGATCGTCAACAAGCTGCGCGGCACCTTCAACGTAGTTGCCGTGAAGGCGCCCGGATACGGCGACAGAAGAAAGGATATGCTTCAGGATATCGCGATCCTGACCGGCGGCACCGTGATCAGCTCCGAGCTTGGCTATGAGCTGAAGGATACCGAGATGAGCCAGCTGGGCCGCGCAAAGTCCGTGAAGGTTCAGAAAGAGAACACCGTCATTGTGGACGGCGAGGGCGACAAGTCCGAGATCCAGTCCCGCATCGCGCAGATTAAGAAGCAGATCGAGGATACCACTTCCGATTTCGACAGAGAGAAGCTTCAGGAGAGACTGGCCAAGCTTGCCGGCGGCGTCGCTGTGATCCGCGTGGGCGCGGCTACCGAGACCGAGATGAAGGAAGCAAAGCTGCGCATGGAGGACGCTCTTGCGGCTACCCGTGCGGCTGTGGAGGAAGGCATTATCTGCGGCGGCGGTTCCGCTTATATCCATGCGGCAAAGAAGGTGGAAAAACTGGCCGATACGCTGGAAGGCGACGAGAAGACCGGCGCGAAGCTGGTTCTGAAGGCGCTGGAAGCTCCGCTGTTCCATATCGCCGCAAACGCAGGCCTCGAGGGCAGCGTCATCATCAACAAAGTGAAGGAGTCCCAGATCGGCGTTGGCTTTGACGTGCTGAAAGAGGAATACGTAAACATGGTGGAGGCAGGCATTCTGGATCCCGCGAAGGTGACGAGAAGCGCTCTGCAGAACGCGACCAGCGTCGCAAGCACACTGCTCACCACCGAGAGCGTTGTGGCAAACATCAAGGAAGAGACTCCCGCAATGCCCGCAGGCGCAGGCATGGGCGGCATGATGTAAGCATCTTCCCACAGAGAGTAAAAATGCGGCGGAGACCGGACGGTTCGGTTTTCCGCCGCTTTTTCAGTTACTTTTCACACAGTAGCCAGTCATAACATTAGCGCCGTCAGCTTAATCGCTGGCGGCGTCTGGCTCATCACTT